>NZ_JBXAQU010000008.1:0-302340 GCF_058807535.1 Bradyrhizobium sp. GW821-FHT12B03 | reverse complement strand
AAGCCCGGCTCGCGAACAAGACGACCGCATGATCGCCCCTCAAGGATGAGCCGGGATGGGCGACACATACGCCATTTGATCGGTCGTTCGATTGCCTGCTGCCGATGCTGCGCGCCCAAAGCGTCGACGCGCTCTACGAGGCGACGCGCGGCTGGGGCCTGATCGATCACAATCTGGTCGCGGCCGATACCACCGGGCGGATCGGAAATCTCGTGCGCGCCATCGTGCCGCGGCGCCCGCGACTGAATGGCTGGCTGCCGGTGCCGGGCTGGACGGGAGAGTATGAATGGCAGGGTGTCATTCCCTGGGAGGACATGCCGCGCGCCTTCGATCCGCCGGACGGCTTTCTGGTCACCGCGAACAACCGTGTCGTCACGGACGACAATCCGGATTATTTGTGCACCGACTGTCATCCTCCGTACCGGGCCAGACGGATCGCCGATCGGCTGGCCGAACTTCCGGCTGCCACTGTCAGCGACATGGGCAGCATCCATGCCGATACGCACAGCTTCACGGCGCGCGAGTTCATCGCCCGCCTGAACCGGTTGCCGACGATCGAAGGACCAGCCGCCGCGTTACGCGACCTGATCACCGGTTGGGACGCGTGCATGGCTGCCAATTCAAAGGCGGCAGCAGCCTATGCGCGGACGCGACGCGAACTTGCGCGGATCGTTCTCGATCGGTCGGGTCTGAGCGCGGTGTCGCAGGATCCCGTTGCCCGCGTTGTCCCCGGCGTGGCGCCGCTCAATCAGATCTGGTGGGCACTGCCGTCATTGCTGCGCAACAACGATACCGTGTTCCTCGATGGCTGGGATTGGGATCGCGCGCTGACGGCGGCGCTCGAGCGGGCGGCGGAGACCGACAAGGACAAGACAGGGAAGGACAAGACTTGGAAGGACAAGACTTGGTCGGAGCTGCATCACGTCCGCATGTCGCATCCGTTGTCGGCGGCCTTTCCGCACGCGTCATCGCAGCTCGAACCGCCGGGGCTTCCGGTTGGCGGAGACAACGATACCGTCATGGCCAATGGATGCTATTGGGCCTCGTCAGGCCTCACTGCGGCCTATGGCGCAGTCGCACGCTATGTCTTCGACGTGGGCAACTGGGACAACAGCGCCTGGGTCGTGTTTCACGGCGCGTCGGGGCACCCCGCGAGCCCGCATTTTGCCGATCAGCATGCGCTATGGGCGTCTGTCCAAATGGTGCCTATGCTGTACGACTGGAGCAAGATTACGAAGGCCAGCGACCAGCTCGTGCTGGAACCTTCCACCTAGGTCCCTCGAGGCGCTCCCCGCCCGTCGATCAAGAGCTCGCTTCGGGCAAGAATGCCACGACGTCGTCGGATCGGACCATCAATCCGATCTCGGTGCCGACCGGACAGGACGACAGCGCCGCGATCCCCGGAGCGCGCAACAGGACGGGCTCGCGCGCAACGCCGGCGACATCGATGTAGAGATCGATGTGATCGCCCTGAAAGACCTGCGTGATCACCGTTCCACGCAGCAAACCCGGCGTGCTTCCCGACGTCACGGCCAGATGCTCCGGCCGGATGAAGACGTCCACGACATCACCAATCGCCGCCTGCGTGAGCGACGCCGCCGGAACCTCGAGACGCATGTCACCGATGGATACTGTGGCCACTTCCGCGCGCCGTTCGACGAGACATCCGGTGAGAACATTCACATTCCCGACGAAGGATGCAACGAAACGATCCGCGGGGCGGCGGTAGACATCGCCAGGCGCGGCGATCTGACGTATCCGCCCCGCCGACATCACCGCAATACGGTCCGACATCGCTAGCGCCTCGCCCTGGTCGTGGGTCACGAAGATCGTGGTCACGCCGAGCTCGCGCTGGATCTGCTTCAGTTCGACTTGCATCGATCCGCGCAAATTCTTATCCAGCGCCGAGAACGGCTCGTCGAGCAGGAGCACCTTCGGCTTGATCACGAGCGCGCGCGCCACTGCGACGCGCTGCTGCTGGCCGCCCGACAGCTGCCGCGGCTTGCGGTCACCGAATCCGTCCAGCTTCACCAGCGCCAGCGCCTCGTCGACCCGGCGCGCGATCTCCTTCCTGTCGATCCCGCGGGTCTTCAACCCGTAGGCAATATTGTTGGCGACACTCATATGCGGAAACAGCGCATAATTTTGGAAGACGATGCCGATCTCACGTTGATGGGCCGGCGTTTCGGTGACCAGGGCACCCTCGATGAAAATCTCGCCACTATCGGTTTCGAGAAAGCCGGCGACGAGATTGAGCAGCGTGGTCTTTCCGCAGCCGGACGGTCCGAGCAGGGTCATGAACTCGCCCGGCTGGATCTTGAGCCAGGCTTCATGAAGGGCAATGGAGTCGCCGAAGCGCTTGGTTACGCCGTCGAGCTGTACCGCCGGCCGGCCTTGCCGGCTCGCCTCTCCGCTCGCGACTACGCCCATCCGATCAGTGTGCATCAACATTGAGGATCTTCTCGAGACCAAGGAAGGCATTGGCGAGGCTCAGCAGCAATGCGGTGACGGCGATATAGATCACCGACAGTGCAGCCAGCGTCGGATCGGCAAACTCGCGCACATAATTGTACATCGCAACCGGCAACGTCTGCGTCGCCTGGCTGCTGACGAAAAGCGTGGCCGTAAACTCGTTGAACGACAGGATCGCGGCAAACAGCCAACCGCTCAACAGCCCCGGCAGCAGCAGCGGGATCGTCACGGTCAGCAAGATGCGGCCCGGTGTCGCGCCGAGGCTGGAAGCCGCAAGCTCGAGCCGGCTGTCAAGATTTTCCAGCGAGATGAAGGTGCTGCGCATCACGAACGGCAGCACCAGCAGCACATGGGTCAGGATGACGAGCGGAAAGCCACGCCCCGTACCGGTCTGCGATGCCAGGATCAGCACGCCGAGGCCGATGGTGTAGTGCGGGATGATCAGCGGCGATAGCAAGATGCCTTCGAGCACCGACTTGAGCACGAACGTATAGCGATGGATCGCGATGGCAGAGGCTGCGCCGACGACCAGCGCAATGCTCGAGGCCCATAACGTCACCGTGAGGCCATTCCAGAAGCCCCGGCCGAAATCACTGTAGGAGAATGCCCGCCAGAACCAGCGCAGCGACCATGCCTGCGGCGGAAACGCCAGAATCGCACGGTCGTTGAACGCCGTCACGGCAACGACGATGCCAGGCAGCAGCACGAACAGCAGGATCGCGGCGACCAGTACACGCCCCGACCATCTCAGCGCCATGACGGCGGGGGACCGTTTCATGTCGCGCTCGCCATTCGTTCCAGCGGCCGGGTCGCCTGCTTCAACAATGCGATGACGGCCAGCGACAGCGCGAGGCCGATGATCGACAGGCTGGCGGCAAAGGGGAAGTTGAAGGACGAGAAGCCGAGCTGATAGATCAGCGTCGATACCGTGCTGACCCTCCCGCCGCCGATCAATTGCGGCGTCGCGAAGGCGCTGAACGTCCAGGCAAATGCCGTCGAGAAGCCGGCGACGATGCCCGGCATCGACAGTGGCAGCGTGATCGTCAGAAAGACGCGGATCGGTCCCGCGCCGAGGCTCTCCGCTGCCTTCTCGCAATTCCGGTCGATATGCGACAGACCTGCGGCCAGCATGATGACCATGATCGGCATCGTCACATGGATCAGCGCAGCGATCACGCCGCCGGCCGTGAACATCATCTGCACCGGACGCTCGACGAGGCCAAGCTTGACCAGCAGCGTGTTCAGGAAGCCGTTATTTCCGAGAACGATCATCCAGGAATAAGTCCGCACCACCTCCCCCAAGAACAACGGCGTCACCGCCGCGATCAGGATGAAAGAGCGCACCGCCGAACTTCTGGTGCGGACCAGCGCATAGGCCAGTGGATAGGCCAGGATCAACGTGAACGCCGCCGTCTCGAAGCAGAGCAGGATCGTATTCCAGAACGCGAGCGCATAAAGCGGCCGGAGCATGGCCGCAAAATTCTGCAACGTGAACCCGCCCACCTCCAGCGAGCCCGGGATATAGGTCCTGATGCTGAACTGAAACACCGCCGCCATCGCGGCCGTCAGCCCCAGCGCGACAAGCCCGGCCGGCGAGACGAACCATCCCAGAAACGGGCGCTTGGTCATGACGACTCCTTGGCGAACTCCGCGCTGGAAATTGCGGCCCGGCCGCGGCCGGGCCGCTGCTTTCAGGGAGCCATCATGTTTTCGGCGAACCACTTCCGCCACTCGGCGGTCTTTTCGGCACGCAGCTTGTGATCGATGATGAGGGTCTGATGTGCCCATTGATCGGGCGTCGTGAACACGCCCGGGAGCGAGGCAATCTCCGGCAAGAGCTTGGCGTTGTCGACCACCGGACTTCCCTTCTTGAGATTGGCGATCTGTGCCTGTACCGCCGGATCGAGTGCGATATTCATGAATTTGTAGGCGAGATCAGCCTTGGCCGTGCCCTTGGTGATGCCCATCGTGTCGACGCCGAGCACCGCGCCCTCCTTGGGAATGACGAGCTTGATCGGAACGCCCTGATCACGCATGTAATAGGCGTTCATCGACAGCACGACCTGCACCGGCGTCTCTCCGGTCGCGAACATCTGCTGGCTGTTGGCATCGTTGGTGTAGAAGGCCTTGTAGTTCGGTTTCAGCGCCTTCAGCTTGTCCTTGCCGGCCTCCCAATGTGCCGCATCCGCACCGGACAATCTTGCGGCGACGGCGATCACGTGGCTGGGATCGAAATCGGGTGACGAGATCATGCCCTTCAGCGCCGGATTCCAAAGCCCCTCCCAGCTGTCGAAGCTGACACCCTTCGGCAACTGATCCGGCAGATAGCCGATCGTATAGACATAGGCCCAGGCGCCGATGTGATATGGGCTGATCTTGGCCTGCTCCACCAGATGCGCGGCATTGGGGATCTTCGAGAGATCGAGCTTCTCGAATAGATTGTCATTGGCGTAGAGCCAGCCGACATGCGCGGTCGTGAAGGTGATGTCGCTCTCGGGCTTGCCGGCAGCCAGCTTGGCCTGGTTGAGCCGGTCCATCGTGCCGCCCGTGACATACTCGACCTTGACGCCGGTCTCCGCCGTGAACTTCTTCGCGATCGACTCGTCGATCAGATCGCGAAAGCTGCCGCCCCAGGTGCTGACAACGAGCTTCTCCTCAGCTGAGGCAGCGGACGGCCCGCCAGCGATGATGAGCACCGACGACAGCACCATCGCGAAGCGCTTCAGGACACGTTTCATCTCGAACCCTCCCAACAATGTTTGACGTCAACGGTCAAGCAAACGGCATGCCATTTCGACCAGCAACCCATTGAAAATACTTATGAAAAACACAGGAGGACGCACCGACCCCTCTCGCGAGAGATCAGCGCTCATGTTGTGAAAAGCTGACGGTCAATCAGCCCTGACGCGATCAAATCGTCGAAGTTTCAGCGATCATGTCGATCTCCGTCAGCTGGGCGAGACCTCCAGGAGCCAGGCTTGTCACAACGAGAGGAACGCTCCGTCCGTTGATGCCTGTTCGAGAAGCAGTCTGATATAGACCGCGGCAGCATCCACTCGCACGGCAGGCCAGCTCATTCGCTCTTTCCATCGATGCGGTCCGACAGGCCGGCTGACTTCTTGACGAAATCGAGCGGACCGGAGAAGTCGAAGCTGTTGTAGACAGCGGCCAGATGATTGAAGTGCGGCGCCTGGGCGAATTGAACGAAGGTCAGACGGTGACCGGCATAGTCCGAATTGAGAAGGTCGCGCGCGAAGGCAAGCAGCTTGCGGCGATCATCGGCCTGCCACTGATCGTTCAGGGAATAGAACTTGTTCAGCCACTCTCCGCTGCCCTTGGCATCGAACGCGCTCACATTGGGCGTGATGCAGATCTGGCCGCCGCATAATTCCCGCGCGATGTGCATCATCGCCGGCAGCTGCGAGCAGGCAAAGACGCGTCCGGCGTAAAGCATCGATTGCTGCGGCATCAACAGCCCACCGGAGCTCTTCTCGGCCATCGCGATCGACGCGGTGAGATGCGCGTTGATACCCTCGCGGTAGCAGACGAGATCGGCAAGCTTCTCGCGCACCGACTGCAGTTTTTCGAGGCCGGTCTGCTTGGCATTCCACATCGCCGCCCCGATCATCATGTCGGCGACGTACAGCAGGCGCAGTACGTATGGAAACGCCGAATAGCGATGCAGCGTCGAGCGCACGAACTGGGCGGCGCGCGTATGGCGATAGAAGAAGACGTCCTCCCAGGGAATCAGGACATCATCGAACACGACCAGCGCTTCCACCTCGTCGAAACGGTTGGCGAGCGGATAGTCCTGCGGGTTGCTGCGGCTGGCGAATCCGCTGCGGCAGATGTGCTTGACACCGGGCGCGCCCATCTTGACGATGCAGCCCACCGCATAGTCCGACAGCTTCTCGGTCGACCATGCGCCGACCGTGGGCTTCAGGTAGGCCTGGTCCGCATAGGCCGCCGCAGTCTCGTATTTGGCACCGCGGATGACGATGCCGGCGTCGGTCTCGCGCGTGACATGAACCATCATGTCGGGATCCTGCTGCTGCGGCGGCAGCGAACGATCGCCTTTCGGATCGGTGTTGGCGGAGACGTGGAAGACGTCCTTCTCGATCACTGCGCGGATGTGACGGTCGATATTCGGCGCGAAGCGCGGATCGATCTCGGCCAGCACGTCGCGACCATCGGTCAGCGACCACATCTCACCGATGGTCTCGTCGCCGACCCGCGTGACGACGCCGGAGACGTCTTTCATGAAGTGATCGAGGGCCTTGATCTTGTCGTGCCAGTCCTTCTGCACCAGCGGAGGCCGGTAGAAGATCGAATGCCGCTCGTTGCCCTCGACATAAGTCAGATCGCCGCTGTAGCGCTCCTCATGCGCCATGTCGTACATGCGCGCCTTGATGTCGATGATCGGCTTCAGCGCCGGGTGCGTGGTGACGTCCTTGACACGCTCACCATCGATCCAGACTTCGCGGCCATCGCGAATGCCCTGCTTGTACTCTTCGCCCGTGCGGATCATCGATCGGCTCCTGTTGCACTGGACGAAAGGGTGCCGGAGCAGCTAGCATAAGGAAAATATAATTATCTTTGGAGATGCATAGGAAAACGCGATGAGGTTCTCTCTCCGCGCCCTTCGGTACATGGTCGAAACGGCCGACGCTGGGAGTGTGACCGAGGCGGCCAAACGCCTGAACGTCTCGCAGCCCTCGATCTCGGCTGCGCTAAGCCAAATCGAGGCCGAACTCGGCATTCAGGTCTTCGTGCGCCATCTGGCGAAAGGCGTCACGCTGTCCCCGGCCGGCCAGCGTCTCGTCAACGATGCACGATTGTTGCTCAATCATGCCCGCGATTTCGCACAAAGCGCCCAATCCCTCGGCAACACCCTCCATGGCGAGATCGTGGTTGGCAGCTTCCTGACCCTGGCCACGCGCTTCATGCCCGGCCTGCTCTCCGGCTTTCGCCAACGGCAGCCCGGCATCTCGGTCAAGCTGGAGGAAGGCAACCAACAGGAAATCATCGACGCCCTGATGTCGGGGCGGACCGAGCTTGCCCTCTCCTATTCGTTCGCCATGCCCGACGACATCACGGGCGACAAGCTATGCGAACTGCCGCCCTACATCCTGCTGTCGGCCGACCATCCGCAGGCGAGGCGCCCTGCAATTAGCCTTGGGGAACTGCGCGACGAGCCGTTCATCCTGCTCGACCTGCCGCATTCACGCGACTACTTCTTCGGCCTGTTTGCCGCCGCCGGAATCGAGCCGCGCGTCGCCTTCCGGAGTCGGTCATTCGAAATGATCCGAGGGCTGATCGGTCATGGACAAGGTTATTCGATCCACAATGCGGTGCCGCGCACAACCGTTGGCTACGACGGCAGCCGCATCGCCGTGGTGCCGATCATCGAGCCTTTGCCGCCAACCCACGTCACGGTGCTGCGGCTGAAGCGGCACACGCCGCGGCCGGCGGTGCAGAGCTTCGCCGACTACACGCGCGATGCCTTCGCGATCGGCGGCCTGTTCGGGCCGGGATCAATAGCCCCGCCCGGGGTCGACGCGACCTAGCAGCGGCTCGCCGGTCCGGGAACGACGGACATTCTCGCCGATCTGCCGTGCGGCGGACGCCGGCAGCGCGATCGATGCCAGATGCGGTGTGATCAGCACATTGTCCATGGTCCAGAGCGGGCTTTCCGACGGCAACGGTTCGGTTGCGAACACGTCCAGCGTCGCCTCGGCGATATGGCCGGTTCGCAGCGCCTCGATCAGCGCCGCTTCGTCGACAATACTGCCGCGCGACACGTTGACGAAGGCAGCCCCCGACCTCATCTGCGCCAGCCTGGCTGCATCCAGCAGCCCGCTGGTCGCTGCGGTCTGCGGCAGCATGCAGACGACGATATCGCTGCTCCCCAGCACAGCTTCCAGCGCATCAGGGCCGGCCGATGTCTCGATGCCGTCGACCGCTTTCGGCGAGTTCGACCAGCCGCGCACCCGAAAGCCCTGCCGCGCACATTCCCTCGCGGCGGCCAGGCCGAGCTCGCCCAGACCGAGCACGCCGACATTGATCGTCTCGGGATCGCGCGGATGGATGTAGTGCCAGCGCTGCTGGCGCTGCGCCCGTTCGAACGCCGGAATGCTGCGCGCATGACGCAGCACCGCGAACAGCACGTAGCCTGCCATCATGCGCGCCATCTTCGGATCCGACAGGCGGGTGATCGGCACATCCGGCAGATCGGAGCGCCCGACCAGCGCATCGACGCCGGCGCCGAGATTGACGACGAGACCGAGATTGGGAAAGCGCGCGAAGAAGCCATGCGGCGGCTTCCAGACCAGCGCGTGCCGGACCCGGCCGACCTCCACGATATCATCGGCCTGGCGCAATTCGACGTCCTCGGCCGCAAGCGCTGCGCGCCATGCGTTGAAATCATCATGGACGCTGTAGAACGCCATCAACTCTGATGTCATTGAGCTGTTCGCTCCGCGATCAACCGCGAGACGGCGGTCAAGGCCAGCTCGTAGCCGAGCGCACCAAGACCGGCGATAACACCCGTCGCCGCACGCGACACATAGGAATGGTGCCGGAACGGCTCGCGCTTCCAGATATTGCTCATATGCGCCTCGATGATCGGCCCCTCGAATGCGAGCAGCGCATCGAGAATCGCAATCGAGGTGTAGGTGAGTCCGGCAGCGTTGATGACGACGCCCGCAGCCTTCTCCCGCGCCTCCTGGATCCAGTCGACGAGGACGCCTTCATGGTTCGACTGACGGAAATCGAGGGTCAGCCCAAGCGTGGCGGCATGATCCTCGCAGCGCTTCTTGATCGAGACGAAGCTCTCGCGGCCATAGGTTCCGCTGCGATCCAGGCCGTAGAGATTGGCGTTCGGACCATTGAGGAAATAGATCGTCGGTTTCGTCATGGATGCGTTCACACCTCTGCCCAATACAGTCCGCTCTCGCCTCGGCCGGTGTCGATGCACGACGCATACCAGTCGGGACTCGCACGGACGCACGAACAGTAGCCAGCAGTGCGATCTGGACGAAAATCGAAAAAACCTATGGGGATCGACGGATTTCGATATGGGCTGCCGGACCTCAAGACTGCGGCGACGTCAGCCCCTCAGTCCGGCGTGCCCTTTTCGGGCCGGCTCTCTTCGCCCTCCACCAGTCCGCGGAAGGTGCGGCGTTCCATGACGGGCGCGACCATACCCGGGATGTAGGCGTCGGAGACGAAACGGCGGCAATGCTGCTCGAACATGTCGACCAGTCGGGATTTCCGTCCCTGCGCCAGGGTCAGCACGCCGATGACCATCGGCCTGTGGTCGCCGGACAACCGAACCCGGGACACACGCCGTCCGTCCAGCGCAATCTCGCAGCGCGGCCGGACGTTCGCCAGCGTATAGCCGTAGCCATTGGCGACCATGGTCCGGATCACGTCCTGATGCGTGGAACGCGACACGATGTTCGGCTCGAGACCTTCCTTGATGAACATGCTGAGGAAGTATTCTCGGCTGATCGGCAGATCCAGCAGGATCAGCGGTTCACGCGCAAGCTCCTGGAGGCTCACGGCGGAGTGGCGCGCCAAAGGACCGGCTTCGCTGACCACCACATGCGGCGGCAGGCTCGCCAGCGGAAGGAACTCGAACTCGTCGGGGATCAGGAGGTCATAGGTGATGGCAACATCGAGCTCCGCGCGCAGCAGGCGCTCCAGCAATTGCTCATGGTCGGCGACCGTCTGGATGATGCGCGATTCCGGATAGGTGGACGTGAACGAGTGCGACAGCTCCGGCATCACCATCGGCGCCAGCGTGACCAGGCTCCCCAGAGACAATTGGCCACGGACGCGCTCTCCCACCTCGGAAGCCACCGAATAGACCTGCTCGGCCTGCTCGATCAGCCGCTTCGCCTCCACCAGAAGAACGCGTCCCGCCGATGTCAGCGACAGTCCTTGCGCGTGCCGGCGCACGAACAGCTGGGTTCCGAGCTCCTCCTCCAGATGCGCGATCGCCGTCGAGATCGAAGGCTGCGAGATGTTCACGCGCTCCGACGCCAGCGTGATGCTCCCGGTCTCCGCTGTAGCGATGAAATACTCGATCTGGCGTAGCGTATATCTCATCAGCTTCTGCTCGGCCCCTGCATCCGATTACACGAAGCCGACTATAGCATGGGTACGCGACAGGTCAGGTCCTGTCGTCGCCGGCGACACCGAAACCGGGCGCGACCGAGGGATTTTTCGCCCGGTCGATGTAGGCGTCGACCTGAGGCTGGTAGACCGACCAGAGCTTCTGAAGTGCCTCGATCGGGCCATCGCTCCAATCGACCCGGAGGTCCACGATCGGCCAGGATACGTCGCGCACCACGCAGAGGCCCGCCGAATGAACCGGACCGGCTTCTCCCCCCTGGGCCATTCCGCCCTCCAGCGCCGACAACAGCCGCTCGACGAACGGCTTGCCGGCGCTGCCCTGATAGGCCGACACCATGGCCACCGGCACCTGCGCATTGGCGAGCATGTTGCCCGCCGCGATCGCGCCCTCGCCCTCATGCGTGGCGTGAATGCCGAGCGTGTTGCTTCCGGAATACGACGTCGTGCGTCCCCGTGCGTCGACGACCACGAGCTGCCGGTAGGCGATGAACGGCGTCGATGCGACCAGCGCGTCGCAGACCTCGGTTGCGCTCAGACCGCGCGCCAGCAGATCGAGACCGATCTGCCCAAGCACGGGGTCCGTGATGTTCTGGCTCGCGACCGCGCCGACCTTGGCACGCAGATGGACACAGCGCGCCGCGACCGCCGGAGACGAGGACGAGATCACCATTCCGAACATTCCAGTGTCCGGGCAACGCGCCGTCAGGGAGAAGGTCATGCAGCCCTCATCGACCGTCGGGGATGACTGCCGTCACGTCGACCTCGACCAGCCATTCCGGCCGCGCCAGCGCCGACACCACGATTCCGGTCGAGACCGGGAACACCCCCTTGAGGTGCTCTCCGATCGTGCGATAAACCGCTTCGCGATAGCGCGGGTCGGTGATGTAGATCGTGATCTTGCAGATGTCGCCGAGCTCTGCACCCGCCTCGGCCAGCAACGTCCTGACGTTCTTCATCGCCTGCTCGGTCTGGCCGGCGGCATCGCCGATCGCGACATTGACGGCGGTGTCGAGATCCTGGCCGACCTGCCCACGCACGAACACCATGCTGCCCTTGGCGACCACGACCTGGCATAAATCATTGTCCAGTTTCTGCTCAGGGTATGTTTCCTTGGTGTTGAACTTGCGAATACGCTTGTGGGTCATCGACTGGTCCTGATGTCATGAAGAAAGCAATGGTTACGCCTGTGAAGCAGCGATCGGATGCGCACGGCCGTAGACGCGATCGGCGTAGATCAAGGCCGCGCCTGAGCCCACCGTCACAGCGCCGACCGCGCCGATGAAGATGTGATGAGTCCCGACGCGTTCGGACGACACGACGCGGCAGTCGAACGCCACCACGGACTCGGCGAGGCGCGGCGCACCGGTCTCGGTCGGAAGCCAGCTCCCATGCGCAAACTTGTCGTCGCCGCCGAACTTGCTGCGGCCACCGAAATGATCGGCGATATCGGCCTGGTCGTCGCGCAGGATATTGATGCAGAACACGCCATTGTCGACGATGGCCGTCGCCGTCTTGCTTTGATGATGGATACAGACCAGAACCGTCGGTGTGCTGCCGTCGGCAGAGACCGACGACATCGCCGAGACCGTGACGCCGGCGCGTCCCGCCGGACCATCCGTCGTCACGACGTTGACGCAAAATGCGGCCCGGCTCATGCCGTCGAGGAACTGCGTCCGAATGTCCATTTCCGTCTGTTGCACGCTTATGGCTGACACGTCATATCCTCCCCGCTATTCGGCTGCATCGCGGATCTGTCCGAACCATTGGTTGACGGCGCGATCACCGGTCCGGGCGCCCTTCTCGTTCATGACCTTCTCCGACAGTCCCGCCGATCTGCGGACGAAATCGAGCGGGCCGTCCCAATCGAAATTTCGGTAGACCGCGGCAAGGTGCGCAAATGGCGCCGATTGCGCAAACAGCTGGAACGTCAACCGATGACCCGCATAGTCGGAATTGAGCAGGTCACGGGCAAAGGATAACAGCCGGCGCCGGTCATCGGCGACCCAATTCTCGTTGACGGTGTAGAACTTCTCCAGCCACGGGCCGGTCTCGGCATCCTCGAACGCGGCCTTGTCCGGCGTCACGCAGATCTGACCTCCGCACAATTCGCGCGCGACGTGCATCATCTCGTGAAGCTGCGAGCAGGCCAGCACACGCCCGGTGTAGAGCAGCGACTGGTTTGGCATCATCAGGCCGCCGGGGCTGCGCTCGGGCAGCGCGATCGCCGCCGTCAGATGCGCATTGATCCCTTCGCGATAGATCGCGAGCTTCGAGAGCTTCTCCTGCACCGCTTGCTGCCTCTCGAGCCCGGTCTGGCGAACGTTGAACAGCGCCGCGCCGATCAGCATGTCGGCGAGCTTCAGATTTCGCTGCACGAACGCAAACGCCGAGTAGCGATGCAGCGTGGCTCGAATATAGGCCGCCGCCTTGGTGTGCCGATAGAACAGGACGTTGTCCCACGGGATCACGACGTCGTCGAAGATCACCAGCGTATCGACCTCGTCGAACCGGTTCGACAGCGGATAGTCTTCGGCCGGCGCGCGGCCCGCAAAGCCGGTGCGGCAGATGAATTTGAGGCCCGGCGAGTTGAGATCGCAGATAAACCCGACCGCATAATCCGAATAAGCGGCATCGCCCCAATTGGCGATGGTCGGCTTGGTGAAGGCCTGGTTGGCGTAGGCCGCTGCCGTCTCGTATTTGGCGCCCCGCACCACGATGCCGGCATCGGTCTCCTTGACGACATGCAGCAGCATGTCGGGATCCTGGTCCTGCGGAGCCTTCGAGCGGTCACCCTTCGGATCGGTGTTTGCCGAGACATGGAACGGATCCGAATGCAGAACCTTGAAGATGTGGTTGCGAATGTTCTTGGAGAATTGCGGATCGACGTCGTTGAGCACGTCCTGCCCGTCGAACAGCGACCACATTTCGCCGACCGTCTCGTCGCCGACGCGCGTGATGACACCGCCGACATCCTCGAGGACCGTGTCGGTCGCGCGGCGCTTGTCCCACCAGTCCTGCTGACTGAGCGGCAATTTGTTGTTGATCGCGTGAACCTCCCCGTCCTCGCGATAGGTCATCAGATGCCGCGTCTCCGGGGCATGCTGGAGGTCGTATATCCGGGCCCTGAGATCGACCAGCGGCTTGAACGCCGGATGGATGGTGACATCCTTGATCTTCTCGCCGTTCATATAGACTGCGCGGCTATCGCGAATGGAGGCTTTATACTCTTCGCCCGTTCGTATCATGTCCGCTCCCGTCTCGATCTCGTTCGCACTATCCCGGGCACCGCACCGCAACCGCAGTCAATGCGCGTAGGACGGATCCTCGGCATCCAGGAGGCGCTTCATCTCCTCGAAATGCGCAATCGAGAAATCCGTGATCTGTTCCCAATCCTGCGCGGTGCTTTCGGCGACTGCGTCGGGCAGAATCTTCAACGGCTGTCCCGTCGCATAGGCCTGGACCAGGATCTGGCAGGCGCGCTCCAGCGTATAGATGTCGTCAAAGGCTTCGCCGACCGTGTTGGCGATCACGAGCACGCCGTGATTTCCCATCATCAGCCGCGACTTGTTACCGAGCAGCGCGGCAAGGCGCGCGCCCTCCTGCTCGCTGTCAGCCATGCCTCCATAGCGGTCGTCGATGGCAAGGCGATTGAAGTAGCGCGCGGTATTCTGATCGATCGGCTTGATCTGGGGATCAACGAGCGATGCGATCGTGGTCGCGAAAGGCGGGTGGAGATGCATCACGACCCGCGCCTGGGGCAGCTGCCTGTGCATCTGGCCATGGATGGCCCAGGCCGTCGGATCGACGTCCGGCCGTCCCTTGACGCCTTGCGCATCATCAAGGTCGAATAGAACGAGATCACTGGCCTTGACGCGCGAAAAGTGCCGCCACTTTGGATTCATCAGGAACCGGCGCCCGTCGGCGGAGATCGCAGCGCTGAAATGGTTGGCGACGGCCTCGTGCATGCCAAGCCTGGCGATGCTGCGGAAGGCGGCCGCAAGATCGACTCGAAGCTGCTGCTCTTCCGGCGAGGCGGCGAAATTCGTCATCTATTGCTCCTCCGAGCGGCGAGGTCAGACAAGCGAGACTTATGGATTCCATTGCTGAGGTAAAATAAGAAAATCGTCGCCGCTGATTACCTGAAAGCTATAGCGGTCGATCGCCAACGTCGAAGGCGAAAAGATCAATGGTTGATCACTGTTCGCCCAATAATTCCGCAACCAGATCGATTAGGCGTCGTCTAAGCAAAGGACCCGGTTTTCGTAATTTACACCTTGCGGATCCGGAAGGCTTACTTTGTCCGAGTTGACCTGACAGGATCTGTAATGGACGCGATCCGCGCCGCTCCACCTCTTCGAAACCGCCGCCGCAGCGACGTGTTTCGTATGTTGTGGCGATCGTCGCGCGACGCACAGGAGACGGCCGCCGGGCTCGCCGTTCCGGATCACAGCTCGGCATCGATGCCGACCGGCCCGGCGGTATCGACGGTCAAGTTGCACGTTCGTGGCATCTCGAAGGCTTACGGCGACGCAACCGTGCTCGGCCCGGTCGAGTTGAAGGTGGTTGCCGGCGAGCTCCTCGCGGTACTCGGTCCATCGGGGTCCGGCAAGACGACGCTCCTCCAGATCATCTGCGGTCTGGTCGAACCATCGGGCGGCCAGCTGATCATCGACGGCCGTGACGAGACCGACAATTCCGCGGACAAGCGTGACATCGGCGTGGTGTTTCAGAACTACGCGCTGTTTCCTCACCTCACGGTCCGCGAGAATGTCGCGTTCCCGCTGCAGATGCGGCGAATGCCGGCGGGTGAAATCAAGAACCGGGCCGAGGCGACGCTCGCGATGGTCGGGCTGTCGGACTTCGCCAACCGTTTTCCCCGCGAGCTGTCCGGCGGCCAGCAGCAGCGCGTCGCGCTCGCACGTTGCTTCGTCTATCGGCCGTCGCTGATCCTGATGGATGAATCCCTGTCCGCGCTCGACAAGAAGCTCAGGGAAGACATGCGGATCGAGATCAAGCGGCTGCACCGCGAAACCGGCGCAACCATCATCTTCGTGACGCACGATCAGGAAGAGGCCCTCGCGCTGGCCGACCGCATTTGTCTGATGAACGAAGGCCGGATCGAGCAACTCGGCGCGCCTGAGGATATCTACGAACGGCCGGCCAACGTCTTCGTCGCCGATTTCATCGGCGCATCCAATCTGATCCATGGCAGCATTGCCGCCAACGGATGCCTTGAGACGCGCGACGGCGTCCTTCCGCTCCCGGACGGCTGCGATATGCAGCTCGGCCGACCGGCTGCGCTGGTGGTGCGCCCGGAAAAGCTCGTTCTTTGCAACGGCGACGAGGCGCTGCTGAGCGGCCGTGTTCAGGAAAGCATCTATGCGGGCTCGGAGACGCGGCTTCTGGTCCGGCTCGCCAGCGGCACGCTGATCACCGCGCGTCGTGCAGCCGGCCTGCCACCGGTCGAAATCGGTGAAAGCGTCTTTATCCGTTGGGACCGCAACCAGGCCCGGGTCCTCGAAAGCAGTCCATCAATGTCGGGCGCGTAACACCGCGCCATCACATCGTGTCCTTCCCGACCAGTGCATCACGGAGAGAACAGCAATGTCCGCCACCACGCCCATCTCACGACGAAAGCTTCTGAAAACGGCGGGCGTGGCCGCCACCGGCATCGCGCTGCCGGCTGTCTGGCCCGGACGGGCCGGTGCAGCCGAGCAGATCACCGTCGCCGACGTCGGCGGCGCCCCCGGCGCCGCGCTGCGCACCGCCTTCTATGATCCGTTCGAGAAGGCCACCGGCATCCGCGTCGAAGGTGTTGCCCACGAATCCGACCCGGTCACGCAGTTCAAGGTCATTGTCGACACGAACAGCAAGCTCTGGGACGTCTGCATGGTCACCCCCGACGACGTGCTGCGCCTGACCCAGGAGAAGAACTATCTCGAGCCGCTCGAGATCACCAAGGGTCCGGACGACGAGCTGATTTCTGGCGCGCTGATGCCGAACTGGTTCGGCTTCTCGGCCTATGGCATCGTGATGGCCTACCGCACGGATGTTTACAAGAAGGAGGCCCCGACCGGCTGGGCCGACTTCTGGAACACGACCAAGTTTCCGGGACGCCGCGGCCTGAATCGCAATCCCAAGGGCGTGCTGGAATCGGCGCTGCTCGCCGATGGCGTGGCGCCGAAGGATCTCTACCCCCTCGACCTCGATCGCGCCTTCAAGATGATGGACAAGATCCGCTCCGAAGTCGCGGTGTGGTGGACCGCCGGCGCCCAGAACACCCAGATCCTGCAGAACGGCGAAGTCGACATGGCCGACACGTGGTCGGCACGCGCCTATGCCGCGATTGATTCCGGCGCTCCGGTCAACATCGTCTGGAAGGGCCTCTACTCGATCGATGGCTGGTCGATTCCGCGGGGCACGACGAAGCTGAAGCAGGCCCGCGAGTTCGTGAAATTCTCCATGCAGCCCGAGCGCCAGGCCGCCTATTCGAGCATCGTCGCCAATGGTCCGAGCAACCTCAAGGCTTACAAGTTCATCACGCCCGAACGTGCCAAGGTGCTTCCGACGCTGCCTGAAAATCTCGCCGGCCTCACCGTGCGCGACTATGCCTATTGGGGCAAGAACTACGCAGAGGTCTCGGAGCGCTTCCAGGAATGGCTCCTGATGGGCGGCAAGAAGTAACCCCTGCGACGCGGGGAAAACATCGAGGGACGGTCATGAGCAAGAAGAAGCAGATGGTGATCGGCGCGTTGGTGCACGCCAACGGATCACACGCAGCATCCTGGTTGATGGACGAGGCGCGTCCGCACGCCTCGACCGACATCGACTATTACCGCGAGATGGCGCAGCTCGCCGAACGCGGCAAGTTCGACTTCTTCTTCATCGCGGACACACCGGCGGCGCGCACCGAAAATCTGAGAGCCTGGAGCCGGTCGCCGGTGTTCATGAACGTGCTGGAGCCGATCACGCTGCTTTCGGCCATTGCGGGGGCGACGACCCGTATCGGCCTCGGAGCCACCGCATCGACCAGCTTCTACGAACCCTATAATGTTGCGCGACTGTTCTCCTCGCTGGATCACATCTCGCATGGCCGTGCCGCCTGGAACGTGGTGACCTCCGCCAACGACTACGCGGCGCGCAATTTCGGTCTCGAACGGCTGCCCCCGCACGCCGACCGCTACATCAAGGCGAAGGAGTTCCTCGAGATCGTCGAAGCGCTCTGGGACACCTGGGAAGACGGCGCCTTCGTCTACGACAAGGAGACCTGCCAGAGCTTCCTGCCCGAGAAGCAGCATCTGGTCGACCACAAGGGCAAATACTTCACCGTGCATGGCGCGCTCAACATCGAGCGTTCGCCGCAGGGCCGCCCGGTCATCATCCAGGCCGGCGCATCCGACACGGGTCGGGATTTCGCGGCCGAACATGCCGAAGTGGTGTTCGGTTCGAGCGGCAATCTCGACGCCGCCAAGGCCTTCTACAGCGATCTCAAGGCCCGGATGGTCAAGTTTGGCCGTCGGCCTGATGACCTGAAGATCGCCTCGGGCATTTCGGTCGTGATCGGCGAGACCGAGCAGGAGGCGCGCGACAAGCTCGATCGCTGGCAGGACCTGGTCCATCCCGACGTCGGCGTTTTGCGCCTCGCGCAGGACCTCGAAACCGACCTGTCGGATCTGCCGCTCGACGAGCCGGTGCCGGTCAGCCGGATTCCTGCGACGTCCAACCTCCACAAGGCCTATTTCGACGAGATCGCCGGCCTGATCCGGCAAGGCCTGACGTTGCGCGAGATCGCGCGCCGATTCGATCGCGCCAAGGCGACGTTCTGCGGCACCGCGACCCAGGTCGCCGATCACATGGAAGCCTGGATCGACGCAGGCGCCTGCGACGGCTTCATGATCTCGTTCGCCGCACTGCCGAGCACGATGACCGACTTCGTCGAGAAGGTGGTGCCGGAGCTGCAGCGGCGCGAACGGTTCCGCCACGACTATGAAGGACGGACCCTCCGCGAGCACCTTGGCCTCGCGCGCCCCGAGAACCGCCACACCTCACTGGCGACGACGCCGCTTGCCAAGCGCGCATAGACCGAGATGACCACGCTGCGACGGATCGAACGAGAGCATTGAGAGATGGCCGAGACGACGTCTCTCGGAGTTGCCGAGCATCCGCGCACCAAGGCGCGCAAGCTCAAGCTCGATCCGCTGTGGCTGGCGCTGCCTGGCCTCGGTTTCCTGGCCCTGTTCCTGGTCTGGCCGACCGCGCAGATGTTGTCCGTGAGCGTGATGGACAAGGTCACGGGCGCACTGACCTTCGCGCCGTTCCTGCGCATCTGGAACGGCGGTCCCTATCTCACCGTGCTCTCGACGACATTCCAGGTCGCGTGCTGGACCACGATGTTCTGCCTGATGCTGGGTTATCCCCTCGCCTATTGGCTGTCGCAAAAGCCTCCCCGGCAGCAGCGTATCGCCGCGCTGTTCGTGCTGCTGCCGTTCTGGACCAGCGCGCTGATCAAGAATTTTTCCTGGCTGGTGCTGCTCGGGCGCAACGGGATCATGGCGAAGACCATGGCCGCGATCGGCCTGAAGGGCGGAGATCAATTGCTGTTCGGGCGCACCACCGTCATCTTCGCCATGGTGCACACGCTGCTGCCGCTGGCGGTCGTCACGATGCTGCCGGTCATGAACCAGATCGATCGCCGCCTGACGATGGCGGCATCGACGCTCGGCGCCAACGGCGCGCGCGCATTCTGGCAAGTATTCTTCCAACCCTCGGTACGCGGCGTCGCTTCGGCTGGGCTCCTGGTTCTCGTTGCCTCGTTAGGCTTCTTCATCACGCCGGCGCTCGTCGGCGGCGCCAGGGACACCATGATCGGGCAGCTCATCATCCTGCAGATCAACGAGCTGCAGAATTGGCAGCTCGGCAGCGCGCTCGCCGCGATTCTCCTGGTCTCGACCATCACGATCTGCTTCATCTATGACCGGATCTTCGACCTGTCGGCGGTGACGACGGGCAGCGGCCGAACGACAAAAGCGGACGGCCCGGTGCGCCGTGCCGGGCTTGCCATCGTCAACGCCGCCGGGCTGATTTTCGGCGCGATCGAGGAGCTCTGGAAGCGCAATATCCGCGGCCTGCGCGGGCGCGTCCTGCTCTCGGTCTATGCCTGGGTCATGATCGCCTTGCTGCTGGCACCGATCATCGCCTTTGTTCCGATGGCCTTCACCGGCTCGAACTTTCTGTCGTTTCCACCTCCCAATTGGAGTGCGCGCTGGTTCGAGCAGTTCTTTGCCTCCCCGCTCTGGCTCGGCGCCATGACCCGTTCATTCGGCATCGGGTTCGCGGCTGCGGCCATCACGCTGCTGATCGCATCGATGGCGGCCTATGGGGTCGCCAGGACGCGCAGCCGACTTGGCGGCATCGCATTCCTGCTCTGCCTCTCGCCAATGATGGTGCCATCCATCGTCATCGCGATCGCGCTGTTCTATCTGTTCGCGAGGATGGGGCTGGTGGCAAGCAACGTCGGCATCACTATCGGTCACACGATTATCGCCATGCCGGTGGTGTTCATGATCATGCTGGCGACCTTCAAGGGCTACGACTGGAAGCTTGACGCGGCGGCCTCGACGCTCGGCGCCGGACGGCTGCGCACCTTCTGGCGCATCACCTTGCCGCTCGTGGCAGGTGGCCTCGCCGTCGGCTTCGTGACCGGATTCCTGCAATCGTTCGAGGAACTGACGATCGCGCTGTTCGTCGGCGGCGGGATCAAGACGACCTTGCCGAAGCAGATGTGGGATGGAATCCTGCTCCAGGTCAGCCCCGTCATCGCCGCAGCGTCTGTCGTCGTCCTCATTGTCGTGATCGTCATGTTTGCGATCATCGAAGTGCTTCAGGCGCGCCGTTCGCGCTCTTCCGGCTCAGTCGGCGCCGGCGGTTCCTGAGGTGCTCCGCAACGCACACCGCAAAGCGCCGCAAAGATTCCCGTGTACGGCTTGCTCGCTTTGCTTGGTCGCCAGACGTAACCTACACGCCCGGTCAAATTGGACGCGGCGTCTCGGCTGGGCCAAGGTCAAGCGGCCGCTCGTTTTCCAAGGAGGTGGGCGCAACCCATCAACACGACCGTCAGCACGATGGTCAGGGTTGAGACCGCTGCGATGGTTGGCTCGATCTGATAGAGCAAATCGTCCCACATGCGGCGCGGCAGCGTGACCGCGCCGGAGCCGGATATGAACAGCGCAACGACCAGTTCATCGAACGATGTGATGAAGGCGAACAGGGCGCCAACCAGAACGCCGGGACGGATCAGTGGCAGCGTGATCTGGAAAAAAGCGCCGGTGGGTGTAGCACCGAGGCTAAGCGCCGCCTGCTCCAGGCGGGGGTCGATGCCCGCGAGGCTGGCGTTCACGCTGGTGACCACGAAGGGCACCGCAAGACAGGTATGGGCGAAGATCAGGCCGGCCGGCGTGCCGACCAAGCCGTAGCGGGCGAAGGCGTAGTAGATGCCGATGGCCACGACGATCACCGGCACGATCAACGGCGACAGGATCAGCGCAGAGGCCAGAACGCGGAGTGCTTTGGGCAGGCGGGCGATGCCAAGCGCTGCCAGCGTACCGAGTAGCGTCGCCAGCACGACCACGGAGGCTGCGACCCAGAGGCTGAGCCAGGTCGAGCGCAACCAATCGTCGCTGGCGAAATAGACGCTGTACCAGCGCAACCCGAAGGCCGGCGGTGGAAACGTCAGGTAGGTCGCCGAAGAAAACGAGACCACCATCACGACGACGATGGGCAAGGCGAGGAACATGAGGATGAGGCCTACGAGCATCGCCGGCAGCACACGGGCGACTGTCATCGTGCGCTCGTTCGGAGCGTATGGCCGACACCAGGCAGCCGATAGAAAGCCGCGATGATGGCGAGCGCCGTTGCCAGCAGCAGGACCGAAAGGGTCGCTGCATAGGCCCAGTTGAGCTGATCGACCTGTTGGGCGATCAGCATCGATAGCGTGATCTCGCGCGTGCCCCCGACCATGGCCGGCGTGATGTAGAAGCCCAGCGCCAGCACGAATACCAGCAGCACGCCGGCGGCGACGCCCGGCATGGAGAGCGGCAGCGTTATCTGCCGAAAGGTCGCCCACGGCGTTGCGCCCAGCCCGGACGCCGCGCGCGCCAGCGACGGATCGATCTGTCGGAGCGCATTGGCGATCGGCAGAACCATGTAGGGCAGCAGGATGTGAACCATCGCGATCTGGGTCGCCAGCGGCGTATTGAGGATGCGCAACGGCCGGTCGATCATGCCTGCCGCGAGCAGCGCCTCATTGATGAGGCCGTGCCGGCCCAAAAGCACCATCCAGGCGTAGCTGCGGACCAACACGCTGGTCCAGAATGGCAGCAGGACCAGGAACAGGATCACCGGCGCGTAGCGCGGCGCGCGCACCAGCGAGAGAGCGACAGGATAGCCCAGCAGGAGCGCCCCCGCAGTGACGATCAACGACGTGTAAAGCGTGTTCGAGAAGACTTTCAGGAACACCGTGTCGCCCGTCAGGGAGGCATAATGCGACAGCGTCCAGCTGGGATCGTTGACGCTGCGCATCAACATCGACAGCACCGGCAATGCGTAGAACGCGAGCATGAACAGCAGAAGCGGTGCCGCCAGCAGCAGCGGCATGACCGGCCGCCAGGACAGCCGCCAGGGCAGCCGCACGCCACTCTGCCGCGTGGCGGCCAGTCCTTCGAAACGGATTTCGACCCCCTCAGACAAGGATCGTATCCGCGACCGACCAGGCGATCTCCGTCCGCTCGCCGACCGCGCGGCGCCGGATCGCCGCACTCGACGGTTCTTTCAGCACCATCGCGGTGCCGTCGCGTGCCTGCAACATGTAGCGGCAGCGTTCGCCGGCAAACACCGCCTCGGTCACGGTGACGCTGAGACGGTTCTGCGGCGCGGTCGAAGCAAAGGCGCCGTCGGCGAAGCGGATACGCTCTGGACGCGTCGTCAGCATGACCTTCTCGCCGGTGGCGGGCCGGCCGGGACACAAAGCACGGACGATGGCCCCTTCGCACTCGGCCACCACGACATCGTCCTCGACGCCGCGCACGATGGCCGGGAGGAAATTCGACTCGCCGAGGAAGGAGGCGACGAAACGGCTGCCCGGCCGGTCATACAGATCCTCGGGCCGTCCGACCTGCGCCACCAGTCCTCCATTCATGACGGCAATACGGTCCGACATGGTGAGAGCCTCCTCCTGGTCGTGGGTGACATAGATGAAGGTGATGCCAAGATCGGCATGAAGGCGGCGCATCTCCAGCTGCAAATTCTCGCGGAGTTGCTTGTCGAGCGCGCCCAAGGGTTCGTCCATCAGAAGAAGGCGCGGCTTGAACACGATGGCGCGCGCGAGCGCGACCCGCTGTTGCTGGCCACCGGACAATTGGCGCGGGTAGCGCTCACCATGGTCGGGCAATTGCATCAGCGCCAGCGCCTCGCGGACCAGCTTTTCCCGCTCGGCCTTGCCGACGCCGCGCTGCTTCAACGGAAATCCGATATTGTCGGCAGCGGTGAGATGAGGAAACAGAGCGTAGTTCTGGAACACCATGCCGATGTTGCGGCGGTAGGGCGGCATGGCGACGACCGACTTCCCGTCGATCGCGATGTCGCCGCCGGTCGGCGTCTCGAAGCCGGCGATCATCATCAAGGTCGTCGACTTGCCGGATCCGCTCGGTCCCAGCAGCGTCAGGAACTCGCCGGAGAGAATGTCCAGCGAAACGCCGGCCACCGCGGCCACGCGATCATAGCGCCGTTCCAGGTTGCTGAGCGATACCGACGCGCCGCGGCCAGCCCCGGTCATCGTCGTCAGCTCAGCAGCCATTTGTTGAAGCGACCAACAACCGTGTCGCGATTGTCGATCCACCAATCGTAGTCATAGTTCACGAGCTGCGATTTGATGGCGGGGGCGCTGGGCAGCACGGCCAGCCGTTCCGGCGGGATGTACTCGTTCGACTTGGCGTTGACCTGACCATAGGGGATTCCGAAGGCGATGCGTGCCTGGGGGATCGCCATGGTCGAATAGGCTACGAACTTCATCGCATTCGTGGCGTTCTTGGCGCCCTTGGGGATGCCCCAGGCGTCGCGCTTCATCAGCCCCTGATTCCAGCATATTGCAGCGGGAACGTTCGCCGCCTGCAGCGCAGCCATGCGACCGTTCCAGACGGTTGTCATGGCGACCTCGCGGTCGGTCAGAAGCTGGATCGGCACGGCGCCGGTGTCCCACCATTTGACGACCGCCTTCTTGATCCCCTCGTAGCTTGCGAAAGCCTTGTCGATATCGAGCGGATAGAGCTTGTCGGCCGGCACACCGGCCGCCATCAGGGCGAATTCCATCTCGGGCCAACCGCCGGCACCGGTGCCGCCCATGGCCCGGTCGCCGGGAAATTTCTTGGTGTCCCAGAAGTCTGCCCAGCCTTTAGGCGCGTCGCCCTTGAAGGCGTCGGTCCGATAGCCCATCACCTGTGCCCACACCAGCATCTCGAGACCGTATTCGAAGCGATAGGCGGCGCCGACACCGTCGTCGACCAGGGAATAGTCGATCTTCTCGAAGTAGTCGCCTTGCTTCTGCAGATTCATGATCGAGCCGCGGCTGAGCTGGGCAATGTCCCATTCGACGTTGCCGGTCTCGACCATGGCCTTGATCTTGGTCGGGTTGGTACCGGGAAAGGCATGCACCTTGATGCCGGACAACCTCTCGAACGGCTCGAAATAAGCCTTTTGCTGGGTCTCCTGCATCGTGCCACCGAAGGTGGCGATACGAACCTCGCCGCTGCCCTTCAGGATGTCGGGGATCGTGGTCTGCTCCGGCCACGCCGCCTCGGCGTGACCAGGGCGGATGAACGGCGCCGCAAGGCCTGCGCCCAGCAGACCGATTGCCGTGCGGCGATTGAATTTGGTCGGAGAACGATGATCGCGCATGACGGCTTTCTGCCTTCCTGCTTGGGGTGATCAGTACGCCAGAAGATTGTCGCGGAAATGCTTGTGCTCGTAGGCTTTGCGCATCAGGCCGCGATCCTGCAGCGCCGGCACGAGCCCGTCCTCGATCTCGGCGAGTGTGCGGCGGTTGACGTTGGGCATCGAGAACAGGAATCCGTCGCCGCCGACGTCCTGCATCACCTCGCCCATCTGTGCGGCGACGGCGTCGGGTGTGCCGCAGAGCTCGACCGACAGGTCGACCGCATTGAAGCTCGCCATCGTCTCCCGGATCGAGCGCCCTTTCGCCATCAGGCGGTACTGCTCGAGATTCTGCTGATGGCCGTTGGTGGTCACATCGTCAGGCAGCGGCTTTTCGAGATCGAACTTGCCGAAGTCGATATTGGTCACCTTGCCGAAATGCGCGAGCCGCTCGTCGATGCGTTCCATCGCGATGGCGGCCCGCCTCTTCTTGCGCTCCTGGGCATCCTGCATGGTGTCGCCGAGGATCGGGTTGATGAGATAGAGCACCTTGCAATCGGACGGTTTGCGGCCGCATGCGATCATGTGCTTGTGGACGTCGTCGCGGTAGGAACGCATCGCCTCGATGCCCTTGACGTGGACCACGATGGTGTCGGCATGGGCGGCGGCGAATTTGCGTCCGCGCGGCGAACCGCCCGCCTGGGCGATCACGGGGCGCCCCTGCGGCGCCGGCCCCGAGTTGAGCGGGCCGCGCGTCTTGTAATACTTGCCACTGTAATTGACGGCGTGGACCTTGGTGGGATCGACCAGCACGCCGCTCTTGCGGTCGGCGATGATGGCGCCCGGCTTCCACGAATCCCACAGGCCATTGCAGACCTCCATGTATTCGTCAGCCATGTCATAGCGCAGATCGTGCTCCGGCATGCCTGGCATGCCGAAGTTCATGGCCGCGAAGTCCGAACTGCCGGTGACGGCATTCCAGCCGATGCGCCCGCCCGACACCTGGTCGAGCGTCGCCACCAGGCGGGAGAGCAAATAGGGATGATAGGCGTATGTTCCAAAAGTAGGCACGATGCCGATGCGCGATGTCACCTGCGTCATCAGCGCCGCCACCACCGACGGATCCTGACGCGGCACCGCGATGCCGTTTTTGAGATAGATGTCGGTCGAGCCACCGAAGCTCTCGCCGACGTAGGACGAATCTTCAAGCAGGATGTAGTCGAAGCAGGCGCGCTCGAGCGCACGCGCCGCGTTCAGGAACAGCTCAGGCTCCATCCAGGTCTGGCCGATATGTCCGGTCCAGGACTCGCCCCAGGCCTGCACGCTCGATCCCTGAAGGAACCATGCCAAGTGAAATGGTTTGGTGGGCATCTCGGCTCCATAACCACGATCAAGTTGCGGGATCGACCGAATGAACTAAGCAAATACTGTGCCGACCTCCTATGCGCTGTCGTCGTGGAGGCAGGTAACAGCACTCCGGTCGTGTCTGGAGACGCGGTCCGTCCCGATCGCTTCGGGTCGTTTTTGGCGCCTCGTGCGTGCTGAAAACTTAAGCTCGGGCATAACGGCTATGAAGTCCGCTCGGAATGGCGCGGTGCGCCTCACATCGAGAAGAAATTGCACGCGACACGGCGACCGAGACCGCTATCGCTTCTCCCCACACGACGCCAATCTGCGATATTTCCTTCGATCGTTCGCGTGAAACCCGGAAGGCCTGTCGAACGGCAGGTTCAAATCGCGGAAGCGCAACCACCGCGTTGTCAACGCTGCTGCGGGCCTCACGTCTAACGATGGCGGCGGCAGATTTTCGCAGCAGAGATGCCGGCAATGCGACCCAGCACTGTCGCCGTCAGCAGGCCATTGCCCGAAAGATATCCGCCGGCCCGCGACCCGGAAACCCCGGCCGCCGCGCCACCCGCGGCGAAAAGGTTGGGCAATGGCTGGGCATCCCGGTCGAGCACATGCGCCTGGCGATCGACGGCAAGACCTCCCTGGGTGTGAAAAAGCGCACCCGTCACACGAACGGCCTTGAAGGGCGGCAACAGCGGCGCGACGCCGGCAAAATTCCGCCCGAATACGTCGGCGCCGTCACTTTGCTCGAGACGTGCGACCGTTGCGAAAGTTTCCCCAAGGGCATCGGCTGGCAATTTAAGACGCACTGCCAACGCCTCGATGCTATCAGCCTCGATCACCGCCCCGCTCGCCTCGGCGCGCCTGAAATCCTCGAACTGGCGTGCGATGATTGCAATTCGCTCGTCAAAAATACTGAATGCAATCGCCTCCGGCTCGGCAATCACCGCCGCCGCCTGCTCGGAATAGCCGAGGCTTTCGTTCGAGAAGCGTCGGCCGTTTGTGTTGACCTGAAAGCCCCCTTCCATGATCGTGGCCCAGGTAATCAGAATGCCATGGGGATGCGCCACTGATCCGTGGCCCTGATAGCCAGACATATGGAGGAGTTTTGCACCCAGCGCCTCGCCCCAGAGCGCAGCATCGCCGCGATTGCCCGGATGACCGAAATAGAGCGCGCCCTGCATCTCCGGGATGTGTTGCCCAACCAGGACCGGATTGCCGCCATATCCGTTGCAGGCGAGGATCAAAGTATCGCACCCGATCGCGTCCCGTGTTCCATCCGGTCGCGTTATCTCAAGCCCATGAATGCGACGCTCGGCATCGCTAAAGAGGCCAGTGACGGTCGCTTGCACTATCAACGGCAAGCCAGCCTCCTCGACCGCTTGCCGCAGACGATCGATCAACTCGGCGCCGGATCGGCTCGGCAGACCATGCATCCGGCGCGCCGCATGGCCCGGATAGTCGAAATCATGCACCACGGAAAATGGCAGGCCATAGCGATCGGCAAGCCATTCGACCGTAGGACCAGACTGCGCTGTGACGAGATCGACGATCGCATCATCGGCCTCTCCATGTGCCTTCTTGCGGATATCACCAGCAAAGAGCTCCGGCGTATCGACGATGCCGTGCAATTTCTGAAACCGCGTTTCCGCAGCCGGTATCAGCCCGGCCGATAAAGCGGTCGAACCGCGCGGAACGGGATCACGCTCGAAAATCGCGACCTCCGCGCCGGCCTCGTGGGCAGCGAGCGCGGCGCAAAGACCCGCCGCCCCGCCCCCGACGACAAGGACGGAAATGGTTGTCTCGAAACCCTCGGACGGAACTGGCTTGATGGTCACCGCTTCGTTTCCGCCAGCATGTCGGCGATGGTTGCCACCCGGGCAACCGGCTTCAATGCCGCGATGGCGGTCTGGTGCGTGGCATCGTCGAAGGCGGCGCAGCCGTCGGACAGCACGACGGCTTCGATATCCCGCACATGCGCATCGCGCACCGTCGATGCCACGCCACCATTGGTGACGATGCCGCCGACGACCAGCCTGTCGACTGAAAACTTGCGCAGCAGCCATTCAAGCCGCGTCATGTAGAACGCCGAATAGGCGATCTTTTCGATCTGAAGGTCCGAAGGCCCGAGTTCATCAACCAGCGCATGCCCCCAACGGCCCGGCGCGAAATCGCCCTTGCACAGGAATGGCCGCAGCGCTTTCAGATGCGGCGAGATCAGCGGTTCGCCATCTTTGCCGGGTACCAGCGTGAAATGCGTCGAGATGATCCAACCACCCGCGGCGCGAAAAGCGTCAGCGAGCGGCTTCAGCTTCAAAGGCAGGGCTGCGATCGATGCGGCGCCCTGCCCGCCTCGCCCATAGGCGCCGTCGGGATGCAGGAAATCGTTCTGCAGATCGACGATCAGCAATGCCGTGCGCGTTATCGGAACCGGATCACCCTTCATGCCGATTGCCTTTCGATGATGATGTTGCCGAGCGCATCCACGCGCGCAACAAGGCCCGGTTCAACCACGGTGGTGGCGTCGCCCTGCTCCAGGATCGCCGGACCGGAAATGACCGTACCGGTCGGCAGTTCGAGCCGCGACCAGATCGAGGTTCGATGCCAGGCGCCGTCGAACCAGACATTGCGGTCCTCGAGCTTCGCCTTGTCGATCGATGCATCGGGAGACGGTGCCAGTGCGGCGAGGTCGAAATGCGGCCGCCGGCCGATGGCGGCGGTACGTAGCGTAACGATCTTGACCGGAATGCCAGGCAATTTGCGACTGAACTGCGCCTGATAGGACGCCTCGAAGGCCTGTCTGATCATCGCGGCATCGATACCGGTGGTGGTGTCGCCGAAAGCGACCGGCAGCGTCACCCCGATGGTATGGGTTTGCCCGACATAGTGCATATCGAGTTCGTAGATCACATCGATGCGGTCGACTTGGACGCCCGCCGATGCGACCACGGCATGCGCCGCCTTGCCTTCCGCGATCATCCGCTGGTCCAGCCTCCTTGCGTCGAGACCTTCCAGCATCAAATTGACGGTCTGCACCTGGTCATGCCGGAGATCGGCGATGACGCAGCCGAGCGCCGAAGTGATTCCCGGAAAGCGCGGAACCAAAGCCAGCTTCAGCCCCACCTCGCGCAGCAGCGCGCCCGCATGAAGTGCGCCGCCGCCACCGAACGGCATGATGGCGAAATTGCCGGGGTCATGACCGCGTTCGATCGACACCAGCCGGATCGCGCCGGCCATGCGCGCATTGGCGATCCGCACGATGGCTTCCGCGGCCGCCATCGCATCCAGCCCCAGCGGGTCCCCGACATGGCGAAGAATGGCCGCTTTCGCCGCCTCGACATCCAGTCGCGCGAGCTTGCCCCCGATCGGCCTCTCGGCGTTGATGCGGCCGAGCACCACATTGGCATCGGTCAGTGTCGGCCGATCATTGCCTGCCCCGTAGCTGACCGGCCCCGGCACCGAGCCGGCGCTTTCCGGACCGACCTGCAGCAATCCACCGCGATCGACATGCGCGATCGAACCACCGCCGGCACCGATCGTCGTGATCTCGATCATCGGCGTGCGGATCACCAATCCGAAATCGATCGTGGTCTGCGCCGCAAGCGAGGCCTGGCCGCCGGCGATCAGGGACACGTCGAAAGAGGTGCCGCCGAGATCGCCGGTGATGACATTCTCAAAACCGGCGGCGCGGGCAATGGCCCCGGCAGCGATCACGCCGGCGGCGGGGCCGGACAGCGCGGTGCGCACCGGGAATTTTCGTGCCATCGCCGTCGACATGACGCCGCCATTCGACTGCACGATATGAAACTGCCCTTTGAAGCCTTCACCGCTCAGAGCATCCTGCAGTCTGCCGAGATACCGGCCGACCAGCGGCTGCAGATAGGCATTGAGCGCCGTCGTGGAGGTTCGTTCGAACTCCCGGATCTCGGGCAGGATTTCGCTGGATGCGACCACATCGTCATTGGGCCAGACCGCGCGTGCGGCAACGAGCGCAGCGCGTTCATTGGCCGGATTGGCATAGGCATTGATGAAGACGATCGCGAGCGCCTCGGCTCCCGCCGCCAGCAATTTGTGGGCCTGCGCCTGAATTTGCGCGGGATCGACGGCCGTGCGAATGCTGCCGTCAGCCAATACCCGCTCGTCGACTTCAAGGCGCATGTCGCGATCGACCACGGGCACAAAATCGCCCCACAGGCCCCAGGTATGCGGCCGGTCCCGACGGCGCATTTCCAACACATCGCGGAATCCCGCGGTCGTGATCAGGCCGATGCGTGCGCCCTTACGCTCCAGCAAGGCGTTGGTACCGACCGTCGTGCCATGCACGATCGCGCCGAAGTCGCTGATCTGCCCGAGGACTTTAAGACCGAGCAGAAACCCTTCAGCCTCGTTGCCACGCTGCGAGGGCACCTTGGCGGTGCGGAATTGGGCGCGGTCCTCGTCATAGAAGAACAGATCGGTAAAAGTTCCGCCGACATCGACGCCGATGATCGAGGAGCCGCTCATGACTTCACTCCGGATGCCATGGCATCCGTGCTGACATAGCCAAGGCGAAGGTCGCGCTCGACCTTCGCCGGATCGCGACTGACAGCAGAACCGAATCCGCCGCCGCCGGGCGTTTCAAGCCGGACCCGCTGTCCCTTGGCGATCTTCACGTCGGTAATCTTCGACGCGAGCGGCGGTGACGACTTGCCGAACGGCGTGTCAAAGACGAAGCGGTTCAGGGCCGCTGCGCCGCCGCCATTGACGCCAAAGGGCGCAAATTTTCCCCGCTCGCCCAGCAGGAACACGTCGGCGCCGGTCTCACCGAGCGCTTCGATCTCGTAGATGGCGCCGAGGCCGCCGCGATGCTGGCCGATACCGGCACTGTCCGGACGCAGCGCCCATTGCGTGAACATGACTGGATAGGAAGCTTCCAGGATCTCGACGGGCGGGATCGTCGCCATCGAAATCGGATTGTTGCCGTGGTTCAATCCATCGCTGAGGGGGTTGCCGCCGAGCCCGCCGCCGAAAAACGAGAACATCACCCAGCGCGAACCGTCATTGCGATACCCAGCGAGCGACAAGGCGTTGATGGTGCCGAACGGCGCCGCCATGGCGCGGTCCGGCGCGGCGATGGCTATGGCGCCGAACACGACGCCGATGACGCGCAGGATGGTCTCGGTGTAGCCGCCGACCGGGCGCGGCGCCTTGACGCCGAGCAGGGTCGTCTCGGGAATGATGAAGGTGATCGGCTCGAGACAACCGGCATTGGCGGGCACGTCGGTAAAGACGTGCTTGAGCGCCACGTAACAGCAGGCGGCAGCGGTCGCATAGGCGATGTTGAGCGGGCCGGCGCAGGGCGGCGACGACCGGGAGAAATCCAGCACCATGGTCTCGCCGGCGAGGGTGAGATCAAGCGCGATCTTCAGCGGCTCGTCGGTGACGCCGTCATTGTCGAGAAAGTCCTCGAAACTGTAGACACCGTCGGGCAGGGCGCGGAGATTCTCGCGCATCAACGCCGAAGCCCTGCGGGTGAAGACATCAAGCGCCGCCGAAATCGTGTCCTCGCCATAGTCGTCAAGCAGGCTGGCAAGGCGGCGTTCGCCGAGCGCCAGAGCATTGAGCTGCCCGTTCAGATCGCCGAAATTCGATGTCGGCACGCGGCTGTTGGCGGCAAGGATATCGATCATGTCTTCGTTGATCACGCCGGCGCGAAACAGTTTTATCGGCGGAAACCGCACCCCCTCCTGAAAGCTTTCGGTGGCGCGAGAATTGAAGCCGCCAGGCACATTGCCTCCGATGTCCAGCCAATGGCCAACCGAGGCGATCCAGCAGAACACCCGATCGTTGCGGTAAATCGGCCTGACCAGCCGGAAGTCGTTGAGATGCGTTCCACCCTCATAGGGGTCGTTGAACAGGAATGTATCGCCGGGCTGCAGATGATCACGGCCGGAGGCGGCATCACGCGCGACCTTGTCGATCACGGCTTTGACGGCAAAAGCCATCGCGCCGACAAAGATCGGCAGGCCGGTGGTCCCTTGAACCAAGGTCGCGCCGGTCTCGGCGTGATAGAGACCATGACAGGCATCGCGGGCCTCGGCGATGATCGGATTGAAGGCCGAACGATAGAGCGTGGCGTCCATCTCGTCGGCAATCTGCTCGAGGCGACCCTTGAGCACAGCCAGGGTTACGGGGTCGATCGTTTTGGTCATCTGTGCCGCCCTCATCCGGTTTTGTCGCCGGGTCCGTTCGCCGGGAATTCGTAGCTCTGCCCAAGCTCCAGCATCTGCGGCGTGCCGATGATCGCGTTCAGTGCGTCGAAATCGAACATGTCATTGCGAAAGGCTTCGGTGGTGCCATCGCGCGCCAGCGTCTCGTAAAACGCTTTGGCCGCCTTGGCGACCGCACGAACGATGCCGCCTGGAAAGATCACCAGCGAAAAGCCCAGCGCCAGCAGCTTGTCCTTGCCGAGGATGGGTGTCTGGCCGCCCTCGACCATGTTCGCCATCAAGGGCAGCCGGTCGCCGAGTCTCTGTGAGATGGCCAGAAGCTGCGCTTCGTTGCGCGGCGCTTCGACGAACAGCACGTCCGCGCCGGCTTCCGCATACCGCCCGGCGCGTTCGACGGCCTGCTCAAAGCCTTCGACCGCCACTGCGTCGGTTCGCGCGATCACCAGGGTTTCGTTGCTGAGGCGCGCGTCGGTCGCCGCCCTGATCTTGCCGACCATCTCCGTCGTCGGAATGAGACTCTTGTCCTGCAGATGACCGCAGCGCTTTGGAAAGGTCTGGTCCTCGAGCTGGATCGCGGAGGCCCCGGCGCGCTCGAACAAGCGCATGGTGCGCTGGACGTTGAGTGCATTGCCATAGCCGGTGTCGGCGTCGACGATCAAAGGCGTGGCGACGCGATCGCGGATCAGGCTCAGCGTCTCGACCACCTCCGACATGGTCACGAGCCCGATATCGGGGCGCCCGAGCCGGGTGTAGGCGATGCTTGCGCCGGACAGATAAAGCGCACGAAACCCCGCATCGGTTGCCAGCGAAGCGGTCAAGGCATCGTAAACACCGGATGCCAGCACGATGTCCGGCCCGCGCAGCATGGTCTTGAGAGACATTTGATCAGACATCAAGCCCTCCCCGATCACGCGGCAAGCAGACGCGATAGAGCGGCAAGGTCAGGCGCACGGTCCAGATCCTCGACCGCTTTAAGAATCGATGAACAATGCGCGCTGCTCCAGACCGATCCTGCGACCTCGCGGAACTTGTCCTGGACTTCCTCCGCGCTGTAGGGGTCTTCGGTATCGCCCTTGTTGGTGTAAGCTTCGGCACGAAGAATGCGGCCATCGACCAGCGTAATTTGCACGCGCGCCGGTCGAAGACCCGGCAGCATCTGGGTGAGCGCCTTGTCCTCACGCACCGCAACACGCCCCGCCAAAGCGAGCGTCACGGCATCGCGCCGCGCATCGTCGCGAAAGGCAGCGATCGAGGCCGCGCCATTGACAATCGTCGTCGCCAGCGAAAACGGCAGCGAGAACTTGGCCGCCAGCATGTTGCGGGGCTGCTGAGCATCGAGCTGCGCTGCCCAGATGTAGGTATCGACATCGATTTGGGCGATATCATCCGGCTTCAGGTGGCCGCCGGCCTCCGCGATCAGACTTTGCAGCGCGTCGAGCGCGCCGTGGTTATAACGGCAGGCGGCGTGGCGCTTGAAATAGTTGCGCGCGATCTCCCACCGCGAGCCGAGATCGGCAATCATCTCCTCAGGCTGGAACTGATCGGCGATGACGGTGCCGTAGATCGTGCCGATGCCATCCGCCTCGCCGATAAATCCGGCATCCACCATCTCCCATGCGCGCAGGCCGATTTCGTTCGAGAAGCCGGCGAAGCTGTTGCGCACGGTGCCGCCTTCCAGCATGGTCCGACGGCTTGTCGCCAGCCCGAGTGTCGATGAGACATTGATGACTTCCGCCATCTGTTCGCGGGTCGCGCTGTGCAGTTTGGCAACGGCCACCGCAGCACCCACCGTGCCCCAGGTGCCATGCGGGTGCATCGTCACGCGCAGCTTTGATGCAATGCCGATGCGCGAACCGATTTCGTAGCCGAGTGCAATGGCCAGCAACACATCCGAACCGCGGCTGCCAAGCTCTTCGGCAGCTGCCAGGACGGCCGGCACGACATGGATCCCGGGATGGCCGCGCGCGAACTGATTGCCTTCGTCGATCTCCAGCATGGTGCCGGCGGTGCCGTTCAGGAATGCCGAGAGACCGGCCGTAGCACGACGGCCGGCGCCGATGACCGGAGCAGCATCGTCAGCGGACGTACGGCAGAGACGTGCCGTGAGGCGTTGCATCTCCGGTTCCTGCGCACCCGCGACGATCGCCCCGATGCAGTCAAACAGCACTTGCTTGGTGCGCGCCACGACATCCCGGGGAAGCTGCTCCGCCGTCGCCGTTACAGCAAAGTCGGCCCATCGGTGCAGCCATTGCGGCCTCGTGGTTTGGAAGGAAGCATTTTGCAGCATCGTCACATTCCCAAATAGGTCTTGGCCAATTCACTGTTTCCGGCCAGTTCGGCTCCGGTCCCGGAAAGCACCAGGCAGCCGTGCTCCATCACGTGGGCGGCATCGGCGACTTCCAGAGACTGCATGACGTTTTGCTCGACGAGAAGGATCGTCAGTCCGACTTCATTCAAGCGACCGATCAGCGTAAACATCTCCTCGACCAGACGCGGCGCCAGCCCGAGCGAAGGCTCGTCCAGAATGAGAAGCCTTGGTTGCCCCATCATGCCCCGGCCGATCGCAACCATCTGCTGTTCGCCGCCGGAGAGCGTGCCAGCGCGCTGCGCGAACCGTTGCTTCAGGCGAGGAAACACGGTCAGCACCTGCTCCATGGTCCGGGCACGCTCGGCTTTCCCGCGCCGGTAGGAGCCAAGCTCCAGGTTCTCGCGCACGCTGAGATCGGGAAACAGCTTGCGGCCCTCAGGCACGTGGACGAGGCCTGCCGCGACGATATCCGCCGGGCTTTTTCGGTCGATGCGCTCCCCGTCGAAGATCACCTCACCGCGTTGCGGGCGGACGATGCCGGACAGGACCTTGTTCAAGGTGGTCTTGCCAACGCCGTTGGCGCCGAGCACCGCGACGATCGATCCGGCCTCGACCTCGAGGCTGATGCCGCACAGCACGGAAGTGCCGTCATAGCCGGCCACAAGGTCTTTCACTTCGAGCAGCGCTTCAGCCATGGCTGGCCGCCCCCGATGCGATCCGCGCCGCAGCGCCCGGCCCGAGATAGGCCTCGATGACCTTCGGCTCGCGCGTCACTTCGGCCGGGGTGCCTTCGGCAATCATTCGCCCTTCGGCCAGAACATAGACGTGATCGCACAGGCTCATCACCGCCTGCATGACATGCTCGACCATGAGGATGGTGATGCCGTCGGCGACGAGCGCCCTGATGACCGGAATGATATCGCGCACTTCAGACGGGTTCAGTCCGGCCAGAACCTCGTCGAGCAGCAGGAGACGCGGCCTGGTCGCGAGCGCGCGGGCCAATTCCAGACGCTTGCGCGCGGAAACCGTAAGCCCGGCCGCTGGCGCATCCAGCCGGCTTGCCAGGCCGACGCGTTCGGCAATCGCAGCGGCACGGTCCAGCGCCTCATCGCGACGACGGCAATGCAGATAGGCGCCGACAGCGATGTTCTCGCGGACACTAAGGCCGGTGAAGGGCTGAACGATCTGGAACGTCCTGGCGATACCGAGCGACGCCCTGCGATGCGGAGGCAGGCTGGATATCTCCGCCTCGTCAAAAACGATCGAGCCGGATGTCGGCGGCTCAAATCCGGAAATCAGACTGAAGAGCGTCGTCTTGCCGGCGCCATTCGGCCCGATCAGGCCGGTAATCCCTCCAGCCTTCACCGTCAGGCTGGCGTTGTCGACGGCCCGGAGACCGCCGAACCGTTTGCTGGCATTGCTGACGCTGAGAAGGGGAGCCGTCATGCCGGCCTCCGCGCGCGCCAAAGCCGAGACAGCCTGGTCAGAAGACCCTGCAATCCATCGCGCGCAAAGGCGATGATCAGCACCAGCAGGATACCGAACAGCGCCAGATCGATGCCGGGAACCCGGCCCGCCACGGCCTTGGCTAATTCGCCGAGGAAGTGCAGCGCAAGGGCACCGAGCAACGGGCCGAACACGGTGCCCAATCCACCGATGATCGGCCCCAACAGCGCTTCGACCGAAATCCAGGTACCGAAGGCGATCGACGAATCCACGAACAGAAAATACTGGACGTAAAATGCGCCCGCCAATGCGGTCATCGCTGCGGACAACGTAATCGCCCTGAGTTTGACATCGAGCGTATCAACGCCAAGCGCCGCGGCGGCATCTTCGTTTTCGCGCACGGCGACGAGATAGGCGCCGAAGCGGCTCCGCTCGATGCCGCGCATCAGGAACATGATGGCGGTTACTATTGCGAGGATGATCCAGAAATAGATCGCGCGGCTCGCAAACTGAAAATTCGCGGCGGAGACCTGCAACTTGATCAGGGTGCCCGCGGCCCCGCCCGTGAAAGGCGCGGCATTGGCGATGATCCGGAAGACCTCGGCGAAGGCCAGCGTGATCAGGGCGAAATAAGAGCCGCGCAGCCCTGACCGGAAACTCAAATAGCCGATGACGGCGCCAACGGCCGCTCCAATTGCGGTCGCCGCCAGCATCGCCGCATAGGCATTGATGCCGTAACGGGTTTGCAGGATCGCATTGCCATAGGCGCCGGCGCCGAAGAACGCGGCATGGCCGAAGGAAAATTGCCCGCCGTAACCCGCCAGTAAATTCCAGCCCTGCGCCGCCAGCGCAATGATCATCGCGGTGACCAGCGCATTGATGACCGTATTGGACTGGACCAGCACCGGCAGCAACGCCAGCAGCAGGGCCGTGATCGCGATCGCGCCGTAAGCCCGGGCCGTGCTCATGCCTTGGCTCCGAACAGTCCGGTCGGGCGGATCAGCAGCACCAGGATGAAGATGACGAAAATTCCGAGCTGACCGAGGCTTTCGCCAAACATCAGGCCGGAAAGGCTCTCGACAACACCGACGAACAACCCGCCTGCGATCGCGCCGGGGATAGAACCCATGCCGCCGAGCACCACGATGGTGAAGGCCACGAGCACATAGGCATTGCCGACGCGCGGATGCACATAATAGGTCGGCAGCAGCAGGCACGCCGCGATGGCAAGACATGCCGCGCCGAGCCCGAAGGTCACCGCGTAAATATGGGCGACATCGATGCCGGCTAGCGACGCGCCGAGTTTCTCCTTGGCGACCGCGCGGATCGCCTTGCCGGTATCGGTCTGTGCCAGGAGAATCCATAGCAGCACGGCGACGAGGCAGGAGACGCCGAAGGCCGCCGCACGCGGCAAGGCGAGGAACGTGAAGCCGAGATCGAGCGTGGAAAACCCATAGGCGACATCGACGGTCCTGGTATCGGAATTGAAGACCGCGAGCAGCAGGTTCTCGATCACGATCGACAATCCCAGCGTGATGAGCAGGATGTTTCGATCATCGCCGTGGCTGGCAGGCCCGATCACCAGGCGCTGCAAACCATAACCGAGTCCGAAAAAGATCAGCGCCAACGGAACCATTGCGACATAGGGATCGACCCCGGCCTGGAACGCCAGATAGGCCGCAAACATCGCTGCGCTCAGGATGGCGCCATGCGCGAAGTTGATGATGTGCAACACACCGTAAACCAGCGTCAGCCCGACCGCGATCAACGCATAGACCGCCCCGGACATCAGGCCGTTCAGCACCGCGGCAGCCAGTATATCGAGCGACGTCATAGACCTTGAGCCTTGGGCCCGGCGGGCCGTTTGCGCGAGCGACGGAATTGGCGACCAAACCCGGCAGACCGGGCTTGCCGATCGACGCGATGGAAATGATCAGGCCGGGACCGGGAACACCGGCTTGGCGTCGGCGAAGCTCGACGGGAAGATGACCTTGATGTCGTTGTCCTGAACCTGGGTGTTGACGGGCGCAGCACCTGTGTTCTGCCCACCGACGAATTGCGTCGGACCATAGGGCATGATGTGACCGGCAAAGGTCGAGGATGCCAGAGCCGCGACGATCGCCTTGCGGTCCGCGGACGCGGCGCGTTCGATCGCATCGGCAAGCAGCAGGACGCCCGAATAATTCAGGGCGACGTTGTAGGTGAAGAATTTGCCTGACGCCTCCACCTCTTTCTTAAGCGCCTGCGCCACCGCGTTGCGCGGATCGTACCAATGATTGCAGTCCATGACGTTCTGTGCCGCTTCCGGAAATTCCTTGACGAAGCGGTAGTTGGAGGCAGCACCGTTGAGCACGCAGAATATCCCCTTCGGCTTGATCTTCTGCTGCTGCATGGTGCGCGCCAGCAGCACGAACTCGCCATAGTAGCTCGACGGGATGATGAGATCCGGATTCTTGGAACGGATCTGCAGCGCCACGTTCGACATGTCGCGTGCCGGGGTCGGATGCGCGATGGTATCGAGGATCTCGAAGCCGCGCTTGGGCAATTCGGCCTGCATCAGCTTGGCAAGGCCCGAACCGAACAGGCCGTCCTCATGCACCAGCACCACGGTCTTGGCCGGCTTGCCGGCGGCATCGTTGATGGTCACCAAATTGTCGAGCGCACTCTTGGTGACGATGCCGAAGCCGGGCGCGAAGCGAAACGTGTTGGTCAGGCCGCGCGAGACGATCTGGTCCGAAACGCCGACATCGACGATGTAGCCGAGATCATAGCGCGAGGCCGCCTGCGTTGCCGCAAGGCAGATCGGACTGGCGAAGCCGCCGACGATCGCCACGACGCCATCTGCCGCCATGCGCTCGACTTCCGCGGTGCCGCCTTCGGGTGTCGAGCGCGCGTCGCCGAACACCATTTCCAGCTTGGCGCCACCCAGCGACTTGATGCCGCCCTTGTCGTTGATCGCCTTGATGGCAGCCACGGCACCGATCTGGCCTTGCGCACCATCAAAGGCCAGCGCCCCGGTGACCGGCTGCAAAATGCCGATCTTGATCGCAGCGCCCTGCGCCCGCAGATAGGCCGGCATCGCCACGGCTCCGGCGACCAAAGCCGCACCGCCCTTGAGAACGCGGCGGCGCGACAAACCGGTGCTACCTGTCTTTGTCATTCTGTTCTCTCCATCCAATTGCGGCCGATGTGCGGGCCGAGGTCATGACGCTTTCTTGGTGATCCGATCGCCAGCCGCGGGCGCCAGTACGGTGGCCCAGCGCCGCACTCCAGCGGCTTCGGTGCGAACCATTTCCATGTGCAGCGCATAGCGATCCGGCCGATACAGCGCGCTGAGATGCTCGACACCGCTGCCGTCGGCGGCAAAGACCGTCCGCGTTGTGCCTAGCAACGCGGACCCGACTTCGACATCGAGCGCGGCGGCAACGTCGGGCGTCGCCAGCACCGCGGTCACTTCCTGCGTCGCGCGCTCGATCTGCACGCCGGAGCGCTCGAGCAGGGACAGCAGCGGGCGCGCGGCAAGATCGGCCTCGGTGTAGGTGACGCCGATGCGCTGGGGAACGTGGGTCGTCAGATGCGAGAAGGGCTGGCCGTCGATCAGGCGGACCCGCACCGAGAACTGGGTCTTCTCACCGGCGTTGAGCTTGAGCCTGGACGCAATCGCCGCCGACGGCTCGCGATAGTCGAAGGCGAGCAACCGAACTGCGGTTTCACGGCCCATCGCCACCAGGTTGGCCAGCACATCGGAAAAATCCGCCACGATCGGCTTGGCCCCGCCGGCGCCGAGCACGAAGGTACCCGCGCCGCGGCGGCGAGCGATCAATCCCTCCTGCTCCAGCTCGGCAAGTGCGCGCCTGACGGTGACGCGCGACACGCCATATTCGGCCGCCAGCGCCTGCTCGGGCGGCAACGTTCCCTGAGCGTCGAGCCGGCCACCGGCGATCCGGTCGCGCAGCACCAGATAGACTTGCCTGGTCTTTGACGGTTCGACACCGGCCATGCGGCACCTTGTGCTTAATACATTTAAATGTACAGTATATGATACAACTTGAGCCGCAAGCCCATAGAGCGAGCAGGAAAGTCGGAAATAAGCGGCAGATCTGGTCGGAAAACAGAATATCGGTGGGGGCTAGCGGCGAACTCGGACGCTCCATGACGGACACGCAACCGGCAAGTATCATCGACAAGCTCTGGAATGCCCACGCCATCACAACACGTGAGGATGGCCAGACCCTGCTGTTCATCGACCGGCACCTCGTGCATGAGGGCTCGTTTCACGCCTTCGATCAACTCAGGACTCGCGGCGCGACGGTTGCACGGCCCGACCTGACCTTCGGAATCGCCGACCATTATGTGCCGACCCGGCCGGCCTCCAGCACAGCCAACACCGAGGCGGCGGGCATGATCGAACAACTGGCCCGCAACGCCCGTGAGCACGGCATTCTATCGTTTGGTCAATCCGACCAGCGCCAGGGCATCGTTCACGTCGCGATACCCGAGCAAGGCCTGACACTGCCCGGGCTGTCGATCGTCTGTGGCGACAGCCATACCTCAACCCATGGCGCGTTCGGCGCTTACGCGTTCGGCATCGGCGCGTCGGAAGTCGCACATGTCCTGATGACACAAACGCTGTGGCAAAAGCGGCCCAAGCGGATGCGCATCGTCGTGGACGGTCAACTGCCTGCAGGAACCGGTGCCAAGGATATCGCCCTGACGATCATCGCCAGGATCGGCGCCGACGGCGCCCAAGGCCACGCCATCGAATACGCCGGCAGCGCCATCAAAGCGCTGTCGATTGAAGGGCGGATGACGCTGTGCAACCTCTCCATCGAGGCGGGCGGACGGCTCGGTCTGATCGCGCCAGACCAGACAACGTTCGACTATGTGCGAGGCCTTCCGTTTGCACCGCGCGGTGATGATCTCGACCGCGCCATCGACGACTGGCACTTGCTGGCAAGCGATGCCGACGCGGAGTTCGATCGGGAATTCGTCCTCGATGGGCAAGACATCGCGCCTGTCGTAACCTGGGGGACCAGTCCGGAACAGGCGGCTGCCATCGACGGGTCGGTGCCGGATCCGGCAAAGATGGACGATGAGCACAAGGCAGAGGCCGCGCGCGAAGCGATCGGCTACATGGATCTTCGTCCAGGGCAGGCGCTGAGCGAGATCCGGATCGATCGGGTTTTCATCGGCTCCTGTACCAACAGCCGGATTGAAGACCTGCGCGCTGCTGCTGCAATCCTCGCAGGCCGGCGCTCGCGCGTGCCAGGCTTGGTATCGCCCGGATCGCTGGCGGTAAAGCAACAAGCGGAACAAGAGGGCCTCGATCAGATATTTCGGGATGCCGGGCTGGAATGGGTCGCCTCGGGCTGTTCGATGTGTGTCGGGATGAATGGCGATACGGTCCCATCCGGCGAACGTTGCGCCTCCACGACCAATCGAAATTTCAGGGGACGGCAGGGGCTGGGAAGCCGGACGCACCTGATGTCACCAGCCATGGTTGCCGCCGCGGCTGTCGCCGGTCACCTCATCGATAGCCGCCTCCTCCTGGCCCAGGAGTAGATTTCGAATGCGTCCGTTTACCACCATCACTGCCCTCGCCGGCAAGCTGGCGATCGACAACATCGATACGGATCAGCTGATCCCCGCGCGCTTCATGCGACGCCCCCGCTCCGAGGGCTACGGCAACTTTCTATTGCACGACCTCCGGTTCGACGCTGAAGGCGCCTCGAAGCCGCAGTTTCCGTTGAATGACCCGAAAATTTCCGGATGTGAGATGATCATCGCCGGACGTAACTTCGGATGCGGATCGTCGCGCGAGGCCGCGGTTTACGCACTCGCCGATTACGGCATCCGAGTCGTGATTGCTTCGAGCTTCGGCGATATCTTTGCCTCCAACGCGGTCAAGAACGGCGTTCTCCCGGCTCAGATCAGCGAGGAAGATTCGGAACGGCTGCTGCGCGCTGACGAATTGGTCGAGCGCCGGCCTTTGACAATAGATCTTGCCGCGCAAACCATCACCGTCGGCAATCTCGTCGTGACCTTCTCCATCGACCCGATTTGGAAGAAGCAGTTGCTCAACGGCTGGGACGACATCGACATGACCCGGAGCGAAGCCGAGACGATCGCGCGGTTCGCCGAACAGGACGAAATTCGGCGTCCCTGGATGAAGCCTGCCGGAAAGTCCCCTCCAACCCGTCCACAGCGCGGCAAGAACCGGTAGAGGCCTCGCGCCCTGCTGGCTTTACCGAGATTATCTCCGATCTCTCGGTGCACACGCCGCGATGCTGAGCTACTTTCACGCTGCTCGACCGTGCAAGCACGGCGATCGAATGGGTCCGCACCTATCGCCATCCGCGAGCGCTGCGTCGGCGCGCACGACTGCGGTTCGCCGCACAGAACATCGTGCATCTCACGCACCCTGGGCCACCACGTCGCCGCGAAGACAGGCAACGCGTCGGCCGGGCGCAATTTCCGTCAACACAGGCACACTCTCGGCACAGCCAGCAACGGCATGCGGGCAGCGCGTGCGGAACACGCAACCTGACGGCGGTGAAGCGGGGCTCGGCAACTCTCCCGACAGCGCCATCTCGCGAGACCGCCTCTGCAAACGGATCGACGGCGTCGCGGCGATCAGCGCCCGCGTATAGGGGTGAGCCGGCGCATGGAACAGGTCTGCCGCCTTTCCCTCCTCGACGATGCGGCCGAGATACATCACCACCACGCGCTCGCACAGATGCCGCACAACATGCAGGTCGTGGCTGATGAACAGCAGCGCGAGTCCGAAGCTGGAACGCAAGTCCGCCATCAGCGTCAGGATTTGCGCCTGCACCGAAACATCGAGCGCGGAGACCGGCTCGTCGGCGACGATGAACTCGGGTTGGGTCGCAAGCGCGCGTGCAATCGCGATCCGCTGGCGCTGCCCGCCCGAGAATTCATGTGGCAAGCGATCGGCATGACTGGGGTCAAGGCCGACACGCTGCAACAGATCCTTTACGCGTACCCGCGCTTGTCCGCGATCCGCAAGGCCATGGATCAAAAGCCCGTCGGCGATCTGGGCGCCGGCCGGGCGCCGGGGATCGAGGCTGCCGTAGGGATCCTGGAAGATCATCTGCATGCGGGCGCGCAGGCGACGGCGCATCGTCGGCGTCAGATCGTGAAGCGGCCGTCCGTCGAAGACGATGCGACCGCTGCTCGGCGGCAGGAGGTGCAGCAGCATACGGCCGAGCGTAGATTTACCGCATCCGGACTCGCCGACGACGCCCACGGCCTCGCCGCGGTGGATCGTCAGGTCAACCTCGCGCACCGCCTTGACCTCTGTCCGCGCCAACCAACCCGCGCGGCCACGAAAGCTGCGTGATACATTCTCGGCCCGGACGAGCGGTGCGATCATGCGATCTCCCGCCACCTGAGACAGCGCGAACCACGGCCTGGACCAACCTCGACGAAAGCGGGCTTGACGGTCTGACAGCCCTCCATGGCTCGCCCGCAGCGCGGTGCGAAGGTGCAGCCGGCCGGCAATGCATGGGGCGGCGGGACCGTGCCGGGAATGGTGCTGAGCTGTGCGCTCTCGCTCTCCGGCGTGCTCGCGAGCAAGGCTGCGGTGTAGGGGTGGCGCGGCTGCGCAAACACCTCAACGACCGGCCCCTCCTCGACGATTTCGCCCGCATACATCACGCAGACACGATCCGCGATCTCGGAAACGACCGCAAGATTGTGGGTGATGAAGATCATGCCCATGCCGGTTCTGGACTTCAGCGCCGCCAGCAGGTCGAGAATCTGCGCCTGGATGGTCACGTCGAGCGCGGTGGTCGGCTCGTCGGCTACCAGTAACCGTGGCCCGTTGGCGACCGCGGTTGCGATCATGGCGCGCTGGCGCTGGCCGCCGGACAACTCATGCGGATAGGCGCGCGCGCGCTGGCGCGGGTCGGGCAGACCAACGTCCTTCAACAGATTCTCCGCGCTTCTCGCCGCCTCAGCACGCGAGGCTTCGCGGTGCGCACGGATCACCTCCGCAACCTGGTTGCCAATCCGGTGCACCGGATTGAGGCTGCTGCCCGGATCCTGAAACACCATCGCGATCTCGTTCCCGCGCAGCCGACGCATATCGGATTCCGGCAATTGCGCGAGATCGAGCTGCCGACCGGTCCGGTCGACGAACAGCACACGGCCATTGACGATCCGCATCGAGGCTGGCAGCAGGCCGAGCAGCGCGAGGCCGCTCAACGTCTTGCCCGATCCGCTCTCGCCGACCAGCGCCAGCGTTTCGCCCGCCGCGAGCGAGAGCGAGACATCGCGAACCGGGCGAACAGGTCCGTCCGGCGTATCGACTTCGATCGTAAGCGCCTCGACTGCCAGAAGTGACGACGGCGCCAGCGCGGACCCGGTATTCGGCAGGATGTGCGCGGCCACCCTCCCCAGCCAACGTGTTCCAGACCTGCCCGCGCGGGGGTCGAGCACATCGCGCAGGCGGTCGCACAAGAGATTGAAAGCAAGGATGGTGCCCGTGAGCGCCAGGCATGGCCACAGCAAAAGCCAGGGCGCCTGCTCCATGGTGGAGCGCGCGCCTCGGATCATCAACCCCCAGGACGGCGCCGGTGGAACAACGCCGAGACCGAGAAACGAGAGTCCGCTCTCCAGTACCATGGCCCCGGCAACAGTCAGAGAGAATTGCACCAGAAGCGGCGGCGCGACGTTCGGCAGGATGGTGCGCGCGAGAATGCGCGCTGGTCTTGCGCCGAGTGCTTCCTGCGCGGTGACATAGTCGAGGCCGCGTGTCGCCAGCGTGGCCGCGAAAGCGACGCGGGTATAGCCGGGCGCGTAGAGGATCGTGAGCGCGAACACCAGGGTTGCGGCCCCAGGCCCCATCAGGGTCACGACCAGAAGAGCCAGCAGGATCGGCGGGAAGCAGACGATCGCCTCCGTCGAGCGTACGGCGAGGATTTCGACGAGGCCGCGGGCGTATCCGCCGAGCAGGCCGAGCGTCGTGCCGATCACACCAGCGGACATCGCGGACAGAAACGCCACCGCGAGCGAGACGCGTGCGCCCCACACCAGTCGCGACAGCACGTCGCGGCCATATTCGTCCTGCCCGAGCCAATGAGTCCATGACGGCGGCGCAAGCCGAGCCGGCACGTCCATCTTTACCGGGTCGGGCAGCGGCAACAGAGGCGCAGCAAGCGCGACTGCAATGATGCCCACCACAATCGCCATCGAGAGAGCAAGCCGATGGGTGGTCCGCGCAGCCATCAGCCGTGCCGGACCCGCGGGTCAATCACCACATAGAGCAGATCGACTACAAGATTGATGATGACGAGCGCGACCGAGATCACAAGCACGATACCGACCACCTCGGGGTAGTCGCGCTGCTCGACCGCGTGCACGAGGGCCCCGGACAGACCCGGCCAATTGAACACGAACTCGATCAGGACGGTTCCGCCAAGCAGCGAGCCCATATGCAGGGCGAGCACGGTCACAACAGGTATCAGCGCATTGCGCACGACATGATGCTGCGCGATACGGCCTGCGGTCAGTCCCTTGGCGTGGGCCGCACGCACATAGTCACGTTCGAGCACCTCGAGCACCGACGAGCGCGTCATGCGAAACACCACGGCTCCAAGGCCAACAGCAATCGTGCCGGCAGGCATCAGCAGTAGCAGCAGGTGCTGCCCGGGATCGCGGGAGATCGGCACGAAGCCACCGGCGGGGACAAGGTGAAGTTTCTGGGCGAACACCAGAACCGCGACCGTTCCGACCACGAACACCGGCACCGAAAGGCCGAGGCTGGCGGATCCCCCCAGCGCGCGATCGACCATGCCGCCCACGCGCAAGGCCGCGAACGTTCCAAGCGGGAGGCCGAACAAGGTTGCGATCAGCCCGGCCGCGAAAATCAGCTCGAGCGTACGCGGCAGCCGCAATGCGATTTCCTCGGCGACGGAATGATCGTCGAGCAGCGAACTGCCGAGGTCCCCCTTCAGCAAACCCACGACATAGGAAAGATATTGGGCCTGGATAGGTCGATCGAGGCCGAGTTTCTCGTGCAGCTCCGCGACGGCCGCCGGGTCAGGCGCGACACCGCCCTGGGCCAGCAGCAATTCGGCCGGATCGCCAGGAACGACATGAATGACCAGGAAGACAAGCGTAGCCACGGCCCAGATGAGCCCAAGCGCGACAGCAATTCGCGTCAACGCGTAGCGGAGCATCCTCTCACCCGACCGCGGCGTCTTCGAAGGTGCTTCCCGAGTAGAAAGTGAGCGCGCCCGGAAGATTCTTGAAGCCGCTGACCCGCTTCTGCATGGCATAACCCTGGCTGCGCCAGGCCAGCCCGATCATTGGCGCTTCCTCGATCGCGAGCGCTTCGAGCTCCTTGTAGATCGTCTTTCGCTTCGCCTTGTCGAACTCGGCGCTGCCCGCCTTGATGAGCGTGGTGATCCTGTCGGTCTTGAGGCCGAACGAGCGCGAATAGGCCGACGAGAGCGACCCGTCTATCGCTTTGGCGATGCCATCGGGATCGTTGCTGTCGGCGGCGTCGCCCATCACCGCCATGTCGTACTGCCCCTTGTTGCCGACGGTGACGCGCGTCGCCCAATCGGGCAGATTGAGCTCGGCCCTGATGCCAATCGCCGCGACATTCTGCTGCACGACCTCGGCCGTATCCTTGTGCATGCCGTATTGCGCGGTCGACAGCAGCGAGCAGCTGAAACCGTCCGGATGGCCTGCCTCGGCGAGCAGCTTCCTGGCGAGCGCCGGATCGTATCCCCAGCCGTTCTCGTATTCGGGATTGAAGAATTCGCTCGTCTTCGGGATCGGAAGATGCGCCAGACTCGACCCTCTGCCGAAAAACGCCGCCTTGACGATCTCCTCACGCTTGATGGCGTGACCGACCGCCCTGCGTACACGTGCGTCGTTGAATGGCGCCCTGGTCGCATTGAAGACGAGATACATGTAAGGGCCATCGACCGCGTCGAGAGCGAGCTTGGGATCCTTGCCGATGGTCTCCATCGACTGCCAGGGAACATATTCGATAAGGTCGACGTCGCCGGCCTGCAACGCCGCGACACGCAAGTTCTCGTCCGCGTACGCCACTGCGCGGATCGCTTTCAGTTTCGGAAGGCCGGGCTTGTAGTATTTGGAGAACGCTTCAAGTTCGATCGAGACACCGCGCTCCTGCGCCTTGATCGTGAAAGGACCGGCGCCGACCGGTGCCTTTGGATCGGAGACCCGCGAAATGATCGGCATATGGAAGTTGGCGAACATGACCGGCAGGGTCGCCAGTGGCTCCTTCATCACCAAGCGTATGGTCTTGTCGTCAGGCATCTCGATCTTGTCGATGCTCTGCATCTGCCCGCGCATATAGGCAGTGGACTTCTCCGCGGCGACCTGCTCGATCGTCCATTTCACGTCGGCGCTCGTTACCTTCTCGCCATTCTGGAACGTCGCGTCACGCAGCTTGAACACCCAGGCGGTCGCTCCCTCCGGTGCCCAGCTTTCCGCGAGCTCGCCACGCAGGCTGCCGTCGGGCGCGAATCCGGTGAGACCGCGATGGATCATCAGTTTTACGGTGGCCGCGGCCGTGCCTGTATTCGCCCAGGGCTGAATGCTGGGCGGATAGCTCGACAGGCCGAAGGTGAGCGATCCCGGTGTCGCGGCGCGCGCGCCTGGAAGGCGCAGGAAGGGTAGCGCCGCTGCGCCTGCGAGGACGGAGCGACGGGAGACGGTCAGCGGCATGACACGGTCCTCACGAGTTGAAGCCATAGATGTCACGTGCGGCCGCAGCGTCGATGACGCCTTCGGCGAGATCACGCGCGACCGCGGTCCGATCGCGCTCCCTCGGTGGTCCATAACCGCCTGCACCGGGCGTGATCACTTCGAACCAGTCACCGGCCTTCAATTCGGCGGCGTCGCGATTGAACTTGACGCCCGGCCCCGGCACCATGCGGCCATGCGCGCCCGGCATTCCGCCAAAAAGTCCCCAGGATTGCGAGCGCAGGCGCGAGACGTCGACCCGCACGCGGCAATCGGCCTCCGCCCGATAGACGCGTCGCAAACCCATGCCGCCACGGAATTGGCCGGCGCCCCCGGAGCCGTCGACCATTTCGTAGCGCAGAAGCGTTAGCGGATATTCGAGTTCGAGCGCCTCGACGGGCAGGTTCGACGTATTGGTGACATGGACATGCACACCATCGAGGCCGTCCTTGCTGGGCCGCGCGCCCGCGCCGCCGCCCATGGTCTCGACGTAGACCCAGATGGTGCCATCCTTCGGCATCTCGCCGCTGAACGTCGCGACGCAGCACGAACTGTTGGTACAGGCCGACACCCGCCCGGGAACGGCCTGCGACAATGCACCGAGAATGAGGTCTGCGACCCGTTGGCAGGTCTGTACGCGCCCATTCACCGCTGCGGGATGCCTGCAATTGAGGATCGTGCCTTCAGGCGCGGTGACAGTCAGCGGCCGCGCAAGACCGGCATTCGGCAAGATTGTCGGGTCGACGACCGACTTCACCATATAATACGTGGTGGCGAGCAACGCCGTGTAGGTCATGTTGATGCCGGCACGCACTTGCGGGGGGCTGTCGAAGTGCAGTCGCATCCCGTCACCCGCGACGGTGATCGTGACCGAGATCGGCAGCGTGCCGTCGATCTCCGGATTGTCGAACACGTCATCGAAGCGGTAGGTGCCGTCCGGGATCGCCGCGATGCCAGCGCGCATCTTGCGCTCGGCATAGTCCAGCAACGCCTCTCCGGCCGCGAGAACGACTTCGGTGCCATATTTGGCGCACAACGCCTGAAAGCGCTGCACGCCGACGCGGTTCGCCGCCATCTGCGCGCGAAGATCGGAGAGGCGCTCGCGCGGCACCTGGCAGTTCAACAGGATGAGGTCGAGCACGTCCTTTTGCAGCTCTCCGGCCTTATAGAGCCGGATCGTCGGGATGCGCAGGCCCTCCTGATAGATGTGAGCATGACCGCGGTCGGCGAAGTCCGAGTGATGTGCGAGATTGACAGTCCAGGAGACGATGCGGCCATCGACGAAGATCGGCTCGGCGAGCACAATGTCAGGAAGATGCGTGCCGCCACCTTCGTAGGCGTCATTGCCGACGAAGACATCGCCGGGACGCATGGACTCGACCGCGTGCTGCTTGAGGATCTGCGGCACGATGCCGATGAAGCTGCCGAGGTGGATGGGAATATGCTCGGCCTGGCAAAGGGTACGGCCTTCGACATTGAACAGCGCGGTCGAGCAGTCGCGCCGCTCCTTGATATTTGTCGAGTATGAGGCGCGGATCAGCGCCTCGCCGGTTTCCTCCACGATCGAGGACAGAGCCGCGCCGATGACCTCGACAGTGATCGGATCGAGCCCGACAGACTGTCGAGGCGCGAGGGCGACATTCATGCGACCTCCAGGATCAGGTTGAGGTAGGGATCGACCTGCGCCGTCATGCCGGGCAGCACGACGGTGGTGGCATCCATTTGTTCGACGATCGCGGGACCCGTGAACCGGTTGCCGGACTTCAGTTCCTCACGGGCATAGACCGGGCAGGCGACGAAGGCCCTGCTCTCGGCGAGCCATACCTCGCGGCTGTCGCGAATCGCGTGGCGTGCATCTTCACCGGCCGGCGGGTAAGCCTTCATCGTCGCCTTGCTGACGAGGCCGGTTGCCTCGAGACGGAAGGTGACGAGTTGCACCGGCTCGTCGTCGGCAAGGAAGCCGTACATGCGCTGGTGCGCGTCGGCAAAACCCTGTGCCAGCAGATCGAGCGTTCTAGCCGTGATCGGGCCGTCAGGAAGCGGAATCGCAAGCTCATAGTTCTGTCCCGTATAGCGCATGTCGACCGTGCGCTGCAGGCGACGGGCTTCCGCCGCGATCTCCTCCTGGGCGAACCAGGCATCCGCCTGCTCATTGAGGGCTGAAAATGCACGCTCGATCTCGGCAACCGCGCCGGCTTGAAGCGGCATCAGCCGCGTGGTGGCAAAGTCGGCACGCAGATCGGTCAGCAGGAGGCCCATGGCGCACAGGATGCCGGGATTGCGCGGCACGAGGATGCGCTTGATATCGAGCTCCTTGGCCAGGCGCGCCGCGTGCAACGGACCGGCGCCGCCGAACGCCATCAGCGTGTAGTCGCGAGGATCGTGGCCGCGCTGAACCGAGATCACGCGGATCGCCTTGGCCATGTTGGCGGTGACAACCGAGATGATGCCTTGTGCCGTCTCCATCAACCCGAGGCCGAGCCGTTGCGCGAGCTTTCCGATCGCATCCTTCGACAGGTCCTGGCGCACCGCCATGCGGCCGCCCAGCAGATGGCGTGGGTTCAGCGTTTGCAGCACGATGTTGGCGTCAGTGACGGTCGGCTCGGCATTGCCCTTGCCATAGCAGACCGGACCGGGATCCGCGCCGGCGCTGCGCGGCCCGACTTTCAAGAGGCCGCCGCTATCGACATAGGCGATCGAGCCGCCGCCGGCGCCGACCGTATGGATATCGAGCATCGGCGCCTTGATCGGATGACCATGAACGATTGCCTCGGAGGTAAGACGCGCCTCGCCGGCCTTGAGCAGCGCAACGTCGGTCGACGTGCCCCCCATATCGAACGTGATGAGGTCGGGCAGGCCTGCGGCCCGACCGATCGCCTGCGCGCCGACCACCCCGGTCGACGGTCCGGACAGCACTGTGCGCACCGGCATTTCAGCGGCCGTCTCGAAACCGATGACGCCGCCGTTGGATTGCGTGAGATGCGGCATGACCGACATCCCGAGCGAGGACAGGCGCGGCGCAAGCCGATCGATGTAGCGCTTCATCACCGGGCCGAGATAGGCGTTGACCACCGCTGTCGAGAGACGTTCGAACTCGCGAAATTCGGGTGCGATCTCATGGCTGGTACAGATGAACGCCTCGGGATATTCCTCCCGCACGATCTCCTTTGCACGCTGCTCGTGCTCAGGGCATACGAAGCTGTAGAGGAACGAGATCGCCACCGCGCTCACGCCGGCCGCGCGCAGCTTACGCGCCGCCGTACGGACAGCTTCTTCGTCGAGCGCGATCTCCACCGCACCGTCGTGACGCACGCGCTCGGCGACCTCGAGGCGCAGGTCGCGCTGCACCAGGGTCGGCGGCTTGTCGGCAAAGATGTCGTAGAGATCGGGTCGCTTTTGCCGGCCAATTTCCAGGAGATCGCGAAACCCGTCTGTCGTGACGAGGCCCGTCGATACGCCCTTGTGCTGGATCAACGCGTTGGTTGCGACCGTCGTACCATGACCGAAGTAGCTAACGGGCGCCGCCGGCTGATCGCCGGCTTCCGGCGCGACGCGGCGCATTCCTTCTTCGACGCCCTGGGCGATGCCACGGGAGGGATCGTCGGGAGTCGAGGAGACCTTCCAGACCTCGACCCGGCCCTCATCCTCTTCGAACAAACAGATGTCTGTAAAAGTGCCGCCGGAATCCACGCCCACACGCCAACGCGACATGCCTGATGTCCTCGTCTCGATCAATCACTTCCCGGCCCGTGCAAGGTTCAGAGAACATCTCGCTGATTGCAACGAAAATTTCACGGAGCGACAGTTTTTCTGTTTGAAATTTCGATGAGTGAAACTATCGTTTCCAATGTCCAAAGCTAAGGCCCGGAAATTGGAACCATCGAACGATCTGGGTGGAGGCATTCATCGCACCGCCGCACTGCTGCGACTGCTCGCGACCCCCGATGGACGAGGTTTGCGCTTGAAGGACATCGCAGACGCCGCGGGACTTCCGCGACCGACCGTGCACCGCATGCTGGCGAACCTGATGACGGAGGAATTGGTCGAGCGCGACACCAATGCCAAGACCTACCGGCTCGGTCTTGGCCTGTTTGTGCTCGCCGCGCGCGCCGGCAATCCGATGAATCTGCGCGAACTCTGCCGCCCGGCCCTGTTGCGCCTCACGGGCGCTCTTGGCGAAACCATCTTTCTCCTGGTTCGCAGCGGGTTCGATGCCGTCTGCATCGATCGCACCGCAGGCATTCTACCAATTCGTTCATTCACGGGCGATATCGGGGGCAGCGTGATGCTCGGAATCGGCCAGGGCTCGATGGCCATTCTTGCGCATTTGGCAAAGGCCGAGCAGGACGAGGTCATTCGCTACAATCTGCCGCGCATGCGCGAATTTGCAGGCATCGACGAAGCCTTCATACGGGCCGAGATCGCACGCGTGCGCGCGATGGGCTTTTGCGATGGCGCAAAAGGTTTGATTCCCGGCATGGCCGGGCTCGGCGTTCCGATCCTCATGCCCGACGGGCGCGCCGCCGCGGCGCTCAGCGTCGGCAGCACGACCGACCGCATGACGCCCGAGCGTACCACCGTGATCTCCGAGATGCTGATGAATGAGGCACGACAAATCGGTGCCAGGCTCAATCCCTTCGACCCGACACTGCGCCGCGCCGGGGCTGCGATGGAAATTTCGCACGGCTAGAAGCATCTCGACCTTCTTCGCCTCGCGACTATGCGATCACGAGCCGGCATATTGTCCATACTTGGCGCTGGGCAGCGTCGAACGGATTAGTCGATATGGCATTGACATGACGCACACAGCTCGCGCGCGAACCTGAGCTGACATCAATCGGCGACGAAGGCAGAAATTGCCGCTTCCAGCACCTCATGCGCCCGTACGGCCTGTTTCTCTAGGCCGTCGAGCAGTTTCGCATCCACATCGAGCTTACCGTGCGCAGTCTCCACTTCCCGGCTGATCGCTTCAGGAGCCGGCCCGCCCAGGAGTTTGCGGCGGCGTATGAACGCTGCGGGATTCATGGCATCGGAAAAGATGTCCGCCGGGAGGTGGGGCGCCGCGATGCCAAGTTCGCCGGCCGCCTCGTCCAGCGAGGCTGATGTCGCCTTGTCCGGCCGGACACCCGCGGCGATGTTGCGGCGTACGAACACGCTGACGATCTGGTGGGAATTGCGCCAATCGATGCCTCTCTCGCGGACGAGTGCCGCGGCAAGGTCGGTGACCTGCGCCCAGTTGGCGCCGGCAAGCTCACGCATCCGGCCGACCTTGACCTTGAGGTCGCGCATCAGCGGCGACAACGTCTCCAGGCGCACGCCGAGTGCACGACCCAGGTCCCAAAGGATCGCCTGGCTGTTGCGGCGCTCCATGATCGGGAAGCCGGTGGGACCCTTCTCGGCCATCATCACCGTGGCGACGATGCCGAGTGATTGCGCGGCGACGCCCTTGATGTCCTCGAGCCCATCGGGATTCTTCTTCTGCGGCATGATCGAGCTCGTGCCACAGTAACGGTCGGGAAGTTCGACCATGGCGAATTCCACGGTCGACCAAATAAAGAGATCGTCGGCCAACCGGCCGACATTCTGCGCAAGAACAGCCAGCACGCCGGCATATTCCATTTCCAGATCGTGGCTGAGAATGGCATCCATTGTGTGCGAAAGCGGAGAATCGAAGCCGAGCAGGTCCGAGACGCGCTGGCGGTTCAGCGGAAAGTCGGAGCCGGTCATGATCGCGGCCCCGGCGGGCGACCGGTTGACACGCTGATGGAAGGACAGCAGCCGCTGCGTATCGCGGGCAAAGACCTCCTCGAACATCGTGAGCCAGTGCGCGAGGGTCGTGGGCTGGGCGTGCTGACCATGGGTGTAGCCCGGCATCACCGTCTCGCGATGCTGTTCGGCGAGGTCGAGCAGCGTACCGCGCAGCACCACCAGCCCCGCCAGCATGCGCTGGACATGGCCGCGGAAGGTGATACGCCGCGCCACCTCGATCAGATCGCCCGAGCTGCGGCCGAGATGAAGCCTCCCGCCGATCTCCTCGCCCAACGTCTTGGTGAGATAGTGCTCGCCGGAATGCATACCACCATCGGCCTCGGCGCGCGACGCCTCGACGTCGCGTTGCTCCATCTCACGGAAGGCCTTCAACATCGCGATGCCGGTCTCGCGCGGCAGGATGCCCTCCTCGCTCAGCATCAGCGCATGCGCCTTGTCGAAGGCATGGATGGCATGCACGGACTCACCGAGCAGGCTCGATCGATGGAAGTCGAGATGGGCAAGCGGCTCTTCGGTCAGCCGAGCGCCTGCGGTGCGGAAGCCGCGATAGTCCGAGGCCTTGGTCATGGGTCTTGCTCCATCAGGTCGGTCCGCCGGCCAGCGCCGGCGATGCAAATCGTTTGGTTGTCATCGCGCCGGCAGGCGCAGCGGTTGCAGGATCTGGTTCGGCGATATCCCATTGCTGAGACCCAGCACGGCGTCTTCGAGTCGGCTCGCCGCCTCAGGCCCGATGATCGGGGTCGCCAGGGATCGATATTTGGCAATCACGCCGTCATCCGGCAGCGGGTTGGTGGCAGAGCCAAGCGGGACGTCGATGCGCAATCGACGCTGCCCGCCATCCCTGAAATCAAGCACCAGCTCGGCTGCGACATTGGTCATGGGCTCGATACTTTCCACGACTTCGACACGACGCGCCTGCTCGAGCACGGCATGATCCCGCCGCACCGCTTCGCTGAACATTGGCAGGTCAGCCCCGCCATGCAATAATGCGACCGACAGCGCATAAGGCAGGCTCATCTGGGCGTCGAGCAAGGTCGAGACATCAGTCGCACCGCACATGCGCACGATGGTCGGGTGCACGTTGACGCGGATCGCGGCCAGATTTTCCGGCGACGCGCCCTCGCTGCGAAACTTCAGCATCGCATCGATAGCGGCATGGGTCCCGCGGCAGGAGGCGTAGGGTTTGATCGAGGAGCGGTGGATGCGCCAATCCTTGCCGAGATCGACCGTCAGCGCGGGCCAATCGGCCTTGTCGCCGGCATAGGTCGAAAGGAAACCACCCCAGGGCGCGTCCAGGATCTCGGCCGGCCCCGTCATCCCTGCACGCGCCAGCAGCACGGCCAGCACGCCGGATGCTGCAGCATGGCCTGGATGAAGACGCTTTGTCATGGCGCCCTCGCTCATGAAGGCCCATGTACCTGAGGCAAACGAGCCGGCGATGCCCAACGCGTTGCGGGTCGTTGCCTCGTCGCAGCCAAGCAGGCGGGCAACCGCGGTCGCGGCACCGAAGACACCGCAGGTGCCCGTGGAATGCCAGCCGGCATTGTTGTGCGCGTCGTAACCTCCGGACGCTTCCAGCATACGCCGGCCCAAATCATAGCCGGTCACGACGCCCGCGATGAGATCGCCCTCGCCCGCACCGGCGGCCAGCGGCAACGCCGCCAGCAGGGCCGGCACCACGACTGCGCCGCTATGGTCACAGCCGCTGGCATCGTCGAGTTCGAGCGCATGCGCCGCCGTGCCGTTGACGAGGGCAGCCGCCGCGGGCGCCGCGGTCTCCGCCCGGCCCCAGAGCAGCGCGGCACCGCCGTCTCCATAGGCGATGCGGGTCGTCGTGAAAACGGCCTCCGGCTCGGGTTGCCGGACGCCTGCCAGCGCAGCGCCGAGCGTGTCGAGCATATGACGCCGCACCGCGTGGACTGTCTCGGCGGGCAGATCCTCGGCACGCAGCCTCGCGTAGAAGGCGGCCAGCGTCGCGGCGGCTGGGTGTGCGGTCTGGGGGCGCATACGACGATCCTCAGGCAGGCCTATTGGTTGCGCGGCGCGGCGTTGATCGTCGTCTGCCTGACAACGGCGTAGGGCATCTCCCATTTCGCGAAGATCCTGCCGTAGGAGCCGTCCTTGATCATCGCATCGACCGCATCGGCCACGAGGTCGCGTAGCGCAGTGTTGGGCTTCGCGAAACCGAACCCGGCAAAGTCAACCGCGATAGCCTCACCAATCAGCGCGTATTTGCCACGATCGGGCGAGTCCTTGCTTTCATTGAGAAAGCGGATCGCATCGACGCCGATCGCGGCCGCCACGGCGCGCCCCTGGAGCAGCTGCAGGCGCGCGTCAGCCGTCTTGTCGACGAGGACGTATTTGACGTCGGGCAGCCCCTTGGCGATACAGGTCTTCTGGTTGAAGTCCTGCAAGCGGATATAGAAGATGCCGTTGCGGTTGACCGAGACCGGCTTGCCGCAGACGTCCTCGATCGTCTTCAACTCGCCGCCGACGGCCGGCATGGTGAAAAGCTGGGTGCCGGTCGAGAAATAGTCGACAAAATCGGTCTTGCCCCGCCGGCTCGGAATGTCGGTCATGCCGGACGCACCCATATCGATACGGCCGGTATCAAGCGAGTTGATGAGCTGGTCGAAGGATTGCTCGCTCCATTCGACCTTGAGGCCGAGACGCCTGCCGATCTCCTCGGTCAGGTCGATGTCGAGCCCCTTCAGCTCGAGCGTCGCCGGATCCTTGAATTCGAGCGGCGGATAGGTCGCGCTGGTGCCGACGACAAGCTTGCCCGCCTCCTTGATCTTCGCCGGCACGCGGGAGGCGAGATCCTGGGCCTGCGTCGTGGCGCAGGCCAGAACGGTCGCGACGGCGGCGCCGAAAACCAGACGAAGCGCGCTCCGGGTCGATGGCATGGCAGTCCCCTTTCTCGTCACGTTAGCTGTCGTTGCCACATTCATTCCGCTGCCTCACGACATGTCGAGAAAGCGGTCGAGGCCCAGCAGCCATTCGATCGCGAAGACCACCCCGATACTCATCAGAATCAGCAAGGTCGCCATCGCGGCGACGGTCGGGTCGTCGATGTCGCGGATATAGCTGTAGGCTTCGACCGGCAGCGTCGTCGTGGTGATGCTGGTCAGGAAGACGGTGATCGAAAAATTGTCCATCGCCTCGACGAAGGCGAAGGTGCCGCCCGCGACGAGACCCGGCGCAAGCTGCGGCATGGTCACGGTCCAGAACGCCGCAAGCGGGCTCGCACCGAGATTGCGCGCCGCCTTTTCGAGGTCCGGATCCAGCCCCGATAGATTGGCGACCAGCGGCCGCAGCACCAGCGGCAGCGTGAAGCAGACCATCGCCACCGTGATCGGCCAGAAGCCGGGTCCGATCCCGGTCTGTGCAACGAAGCTGAGCGCGGCGGTGCCGGTGATGACGCCCGGCACCAGCAACGGCGCCGAGATCAGCGCCATCATCAGATCACGGCCACGGAAGCGGTGCCGGACCGCAACGATCGCGGTCGGCGCGGCGATGATCAGCGCCACCGCCGTGGTGATGACGGACACCGCCAGCGAATTCTGCAGCGCCGCCATGAAGCGGTCGTTCTCGAAGAAGCGCTGGAACCATTGCAGGGTGAAGCCCTGAGGCGAGAACAGAGTGTAACTGTTCTTGCTCAGCGCATAGAGGACGATGAAGGGCAGCGGCAGCAGCACGAAGCCGAGTGTCACAAGCCCGAGCCCTGTCACCACCGGAGACACGGACCGCGCATGATCGATGACGGCGCGCCTCACGTCGGCTCTCCCGCAAAACGGATCGCAACGAGGCGCCGTATGCCGCCGACGACCGCAAACATCAGCAGCACGAGCAGGAAAAACAGCACGGCCAGCGCAGCCGCAGAGGGAACATCATAGCTGGCCTGGATACGATCGTAGATCGCCGTTGCCAAGACTTGCACACGCCCACCCCCCAGCATCTGCGGGAAGAGGAAGGCCCCCAGCGAGAGTGCGAAGCACAGCGAGGTCGCCGCCGCGAGGCCCGGCAAGGACAATGGCAGCGTGACGGAGACGAAGCTGCGCCAGCGCGACGCCCCGAGATTACGCGCGGCATGTTCCAACGTTTCGGGAATCGTGCGCAGCGCGCCGAAGAGCGTCAGCACGAAGAAAGGCAGCACGAAATTCAGCACCGAGACGACGACCGCGAATTCGTTGTTGATCAGCGCCGCGCGTGGCAACCCGACGGCCCGCAGTCCCTGATTGATCAGCCCCTGATTGCCGAGGATGATCAGCCAGGCATAGGCGCGCGTCACGCCGCCGGAGAGGAAGGTCGCGACCAGACAGAACAGGATGACGCGACGCAGCGTTCGCGAATGTGAGCGCGCCAGCACCCGCGCCAACGGATATCCGAACAGGACCGTCAACGCGGTGACTTCGCACGAGAGCCGCAGGGTGGTCAGGACGGCGCGCCAGGCCCCTTCCGATACCAGCAGCTTGCTGTAATTCGCCAGCGTCGCCGGCCCGTGGAAGACGGCGCCGCCGGGATCGACCACCATCAGGCTGACACTGGCGAAGGACAGCAACACGATCAGGAACAGCGCCAGCACGGACATGGCCGGCAGCGCGAGCAGGAATGTGCCGCGGCTCATGATGCCAGCACCGTACAGCGGCTGGCGGCAAACCTGAGCGAGACGGCGGCACCGGGCTCGAACGGAGGCGTGTCGCGCCGCACCTCCGTCACGGTCACCGTCGTGTCGCCCGCAATCGCCACTTCATAGCGCACCGAAGCACCGAGCATCTGGACGAAGCCGATCACGCCGTCGATGTCGCCCTGCCCGGGCGAGAGAACGCTGATGGCCTCCGACCGGATCGCCAGCGTGGCGGCACCAGGCGCAGTCGCCGCCGCCTTGACGCCGGAAATCTTCCTGCCGCTCAGCTCGACGGTGTCATCGCCGAGGAAACGTCCAGGCAGCAGATTCTCGACGCCCGTGAAGGTCGCGACATAGCGTGTTTGCGGATGGTCGTGGATCTCCAGCGGCGTGCCGATCTGCTCGATACGTCCTTCCTTCATGACCGCGATGCGATCCGACAGCACGATCGCCTCGCGCTGGTCGTGGGTGACCATGACCGTGGTCAGGCCGAGATTGCGCTGCAGCTTGCGCAGCTCGACCTGCATCTCCTCACGCAAATTCTGGTCGAGCGCGCCGAGCGGCTCGTCGAGCAGCAGCAGGCGCGGCTCGGTGACGACGGCGCGCGCCAGTGCGACGCGCTGGCGCTGGCCGCCGGAGAGCTGCCCCGGCCGCCGCTCCGCCAGTTGCGCGATGCGCACGAGCGCCAGCGCCTGCTCGATACGCCTGGAGGCTTCGGCCTTCGGCACGCGGGCCATGCGCAGGCCGAAGCCGACATTGTCGCGCACGCTCATATGCGGAAACAGTGCGTATTGCTGGAACAGCATCGCCGTGCGGCGCTTCTCTGGAGGTGTCGAGAGAATCGAGGCCCCATCGAGCCGGATGTCGCCGCTGTCGGGAGCCACGAAGCCGGCAATCGACTGCAACAAAGTCGTCTTGCCGCAGCCCGAAGGTCCGAGCAAGGCGAGAACCTCGCCTGGCTCGACCGAAAGCGAGATATCCTCGACAGCTTTGACCTCGCCGTACGCCTTGGCGACGCGGTCGACTTCCAGCCAGCAGGATGATCCCCTGTTTATCACGCCAGACGCTCTTTGTTTATGGCCTTGCAGGACCGTTACTTGGCCACCGCCTTGTTGAACTCCTCGGTCCACTCACCGAGGCGCTGATTGATCTTGGCCTCGTCGAAGGTGACTGCATTCTCGGGTGTCGGCAAGACCTTGACCAACGCCTCGGCCGGCGTGACGTCCTTGTTGACCGGACCGAGGTTGTAGATATCGGTCATGTGCTTCTGCCAGTCCGCGGCCAGCGAACGGTTGATGAAAATGGCCGCGGCGTCGGCGTTGCCATTGTTGACCATCATCATGCCCTCGAAGATCAGCGGCGTCGGCTTGGGGCTGACCATGGCAACAGAGATGTTCTGGTCCGCTAGCTCCTTGACCGCGGAAGGCGATCCGATCATCGCCATGATCTCGCCGCGCGCCAGCGCCCGACGCGCGTTGGTGTCGGAGGAATTGAACATGGCAACGTGGTCGCGCATCTTGCCGAGGAATTCAATGCCCGGCTTCACATTGTCGATCGAGCCGCCGTTCAGCAGCGAGGCGATCAGGATGGTACGACCGGGATAGACGGTCGGCGCCGGCAGCGCGATGGCATTCTTGAAGGCAGGCTGGAAGATATCGCTCCAGGCGGTGACCTTGCCACCCGGCACCAGATCGGGCCGATAGACGATCGCTGTCGGGAAATACCAATAGGCGACGAACATCTCGTTGTGCGAACCAGGAATGAGCTTGGCGAGATTGGGCAACTTGTCGACCGGCAGCGGCAGGAACAGCCCCTTGTCGGTCGCCGCGCGCATGGCGATCGCCTCGCCGGTGAACCAGACATCGACGCCGGGATTCTGGCGTGAGGCCTGCAACTTCGCCAGTCCTTCGGCCGAGCTGTTTTCGATGACCGGCACGATCTCGATGCCGGTTTCCTCCTTGAAGGCGGGCGCCAGCGGCTTGAGCACACGCTCCCAGGTGGAGCCAAAGGTCATCACCTTGACCTGCTTCTGCTGCGCGTACGCACCGCTGCACGCGGCGAGCGTCGCAGCGACGGCAGCGAGACCGCGCCAGGATAGCTCGGATAGCATCATCATGTTCATCCCCTCTGCTCTTAATGTACCGTCGTTTCGCGAGTGATCGTTCTGGCGTCGAACACGACGCGGCCGGCAGCCATCGTCCAGACGACACGCCCGTCCTCTCCGACCAGCGCGAGATCGGCGTCCATGCCAGGCGCGATCGCTCCCTTGCGGTCGGAGAGCCCGAGGACGCGGGCGACGTTGCCGGTGACGAAAGCCAGAACCTGCGGCCAGTTGAGACCGCCTTCTGTCGTAAGCCGGTGCAGATCGCGAAACAGGATCGCGGGCGAAACGGCGCGAAAGCCGCCCCTTCCATCCGGAACCGCCACCCCTGCATCTGATGACAGCGTGATCCGTTCGGCCGGAACGCCGGCATCGAGCGCGCGCAGGACCGCTTCGACCGGATCAAGGCCAGCAGGCAGTCCGTCGCGCGGGCCAAGACAGCAGGTGAAGTCGATCGAACCGCCCGCTTTGGCGAAGCGGACGCCCTGCTCGAAGACAGGCGAGACATCAGGCGCGCGGTTGACATGCGTCGGCACGGCCTGGGACGGCGGGAAATCAATCTTCTCGACGAGGTCGAACAACGGCGCAAGCCCTACCGCCAGTCGTCCGACATGCAGGTGCAGCACGGCGGCCTTGCCGCTGATCGCCTTCGCCTGCACGAGGCCGCCGGCAAGCGTTGCGAAGGCTGCGAAGTCGAGATTGGGAAAGGCACGCTCGGCGATCGCGCTCTTGGCGCCGATCACCTTGTCGAGCAGCATGATGTCGGACCGCACGCTCTGCGTCAGGAACGGCGCCGGCAGCGCCATCGCGCCGGTGTAGATGAAGGTCGTGAGGCCGGCGCGATCAAGTTCATGCGCCTTGCGCAGCAGTAGCGGAAGCGTCTTGGCCTCGATCTCGCTGCCAAGCAAGCCGACCGCCGTGGTGATGCCGGCGGAGGCAAAGGCCTCGAAGCCGAGTTCAGGCATGCGCGCATCCGGCCCATCGCCCTCGCCGCCGCCGATGAAATGGACATGCTGGTCGATCAGGCCGGGGATCAGCCGCCCCGGAGGCAATGTCTCCACGCGGACGATGCCGGCAAGCGCCGCCGCGGCCGACAGATCGGCACCGACGGCCAGGATGCGACCGCCACCGATCAGGATATCCTGCGCGCCAAGCTCGGCTGGCGCGAACACGCACGAGCTTCGCAGGAGGCGCAACGGGGCGTCCCGCGCTTCTTCGTCCCGAGCCGATCCGCGCTGCCCACGGAGCATTCGCATCCCCTGTCTGAAGCGACCCGGGAGCGCACGATCTCAGTGAGGCTCCGGCAGCTTTCCAGGGGCTCATCAAGCAAGAGGTCGCGACCGGGGGCAATTGATCATTCATCAGCAAAAGCATGATCTGATTTCATGTATAAAACAGTATCATTGAGCCCAATGACTGAGCAGTCGCTCGATCCATGAAATCGGCTCAGGCAATGCGTGAGTATCCTTCACTTCACCTCACACCGGGAGCGTGCCTTTAATCGGCCCGCAGCCGACATGAAGGAGCGCGCCTTGACCACACTCGACCTTCTCCCCCCGGGCCTGATCGTCAATACGATGAAGGGCGATGTCGCCGAGCATCGGGCCGGAGCCTGGCTGACCTGGGACGGTACGCTCGACCTCGATTGCGCGATCGTCGGCGTGCCCTATGACGGCGCCTCGGTCGTGCGCAGCGGTTCGCGCCATGGGCCCGACGCAATCCGCCAGGGGCTGATGTATTTCACCACCTATTCGAGCCGCGACCGACGTACCATGACTGCGTTCCGCGCCGCTGATATTGGGGACGTGCAGGTCGTACTGACGGACATGGAAGGCACCTTCACGCGTATCACCCAGACAGTGCGGACACTTGCCGCCAAGGGCATTGTGCCGGTGATGCTCGGCGGCGACCATTCGATCGCCTTCCCGAATCTCCGCGGGGTGATCGAGGCGATGGGACCCTGCAAGAAACTGGGCGTCATCCATTTCGACGCCCATCACGATCTGCGCAAGGCGCATCTCGGTGCGGAATCGAGCGGCGTTCCCTTCCGCAAGACGCTGGAGATGCCGGGTACGCTGCTGAGCGGCCGCAATCTCGTGCAGATTGGCATGGCCGAGTTCACCAACTCTCCTCAACTCGACGACTATGCAAAGGAGATGGGGGTGACGGTGATCTCGGGCTTAGAGGTGCGCGAGCGCGGCATTGCCGCGGTGGTTGACCAGGCCTTGCGCATCGCCGGCGACGGCACCGACGCCATTTATCTCTCGGTCGATATCGACGTGCTCGACCATTCGCAGGCCCCCGGCACCGCCGCGCCGAATCCGTTCGGCCTCGACGCGCGTGACGTGCAATACGCCATGCGTAAGATCGGTGCGAGCGGCAAGCTCATTGGCGCCGATCTCGTGGAAATCTCGCCACCCTTCGATCCGCGCAACATCACGGGCTCGACCGGCGCCTCGCTGATCCTGAGCCTGCTCTACGGCCTGTCCCAGGCCAACAGCTGAAAGATCACGCCTGCCCGTCCCGGCTCGGCTCACCGGCGGAGGGGAGCGTCAACGCCTTGCCGAAGCGTGCCAGCAGCCAGTGCAGGAAGAGCCGGGTGTTCGAGCGCTCGAGCTTGTAATCGTCGCAGAGCACATACCAGCCGCCGGTCGCCAGAATGGTCCCGGCGAAGGGACGCAGCAACAGCCCGTCAGCGACAAGCGAGGCCGACAGGGTATCGCTGACCAGGACCACGCCCGCCCCTTCGGCTGCGAGGTCAATCGCGATGCTGAGATCACTGCAATAGAGATGGCGCCGATAGGCTTCGAAGGCGTGATCCCCCTCGGCCGCCAGCCAGCGTCGCCACTCGGCTCCGTCGTCCTGATGCAGCAGGATGACGTCGCGTAGATCCGACGGTCTGGTGAAGGCGTGACCAGCGCGGCGGAATAGCAAGGGGCTGCAGGCCGGGGCTATCGCCACCGTTTCCAGCAGCGTCGACCATTTGGCCGGCCAGGACCCGCTGCCAAACTGAATACCAAGATCGGCGTCAGGCATATCGACGACGTGGTCATTGTCAGCGAGCTTGATCTGACATTCGATGGCCGGATGGTCGTCGCAGAAGGCGGCAATGTTCTTCGCCAGCCATTTGCTCGCGAACATCGGCGGGCAGGCGATGGTGAGCCTCCCACCGACCTGGGCCGCGTCCGCCAAGCTGTGAGCGGTACGGGCAATGTCGTGCAGCGCCGCCGCAACGGAGCGGGCGAAGACCCGCCCGGCATCCGTCAGCGCCACGCCGCGCCCGGCCTTCTCGAACAGATCGACGCCGAGCGCCTCCTCCAGCCGCCTGAGTTGATGGCTGACGGCGCTGTCGGTCAGATTGAGCTCCTGCGACGCCTTTGCCAGACTCTGATGGCGCGCGGCCGCATCGAACGTACGCAAAGTGGCTAGTGGCAGATTCCGGAACACGATCGCCTCGATCCAGGCTGGCTTGGGGTCGATATTGTCGCCTGCCCCAATGGCCCCTGTCCAGAATGGTATGCGCGCCTCGCCACGACGAGACCGCGGCAGCAAGTTGACGTGGCACGACGCTCGCCATCCGCTTCAGGCAGTGCTCAACGCAAGATTGCGCGCAGCCAGGTGGATTCCGGCCAGCATGCACCGCACCGAACCACCCGCAAGCTCGATGGTCGGCACCTCGATCGGCAGAATGGTGGCCAATCCCTCCAGCGTCGCGACCTGTTGCGGCCGCAGCGCCTTCAGGGCCCGCGCCGACATGGCCACGATGCGCCCGCCGCTGCCCTGCAGCTCGATGGCATTGCCGGCGAATTCGCCGATCTGCTCATGGCTGAGGTCGATCACGGCGCGCCCCGTTCCGGCGAGCCGCCCGGCGATCTCGGCGCGCCGCGCCGAATCGCGGATCGTGTCGAGTCCGATCAGGCAGAAGTCAGTGCCGACACACATCAGCACGTTGGTGTGATAGATCGGCCGCCCCATGGCATCCACCGCATCGAAGACCACCGGCTCGAAGTTGAAATGCGTACAGAAGCGTTCCAGCGCGACTTCGTTGGTACGGTTTGAACGCGCGGCATAAGCGACCCGCTCGATATGGTCGAGCACCATCGCACCGGTGCCTTCGAGATAGAGGCCGTCCTGTTCCAGCCCGGAATAGTCGATCACGTCCTGCACGCGATAGCGCTGCTTCAGCATCTCGATCACGTCCTGCCGGCGCTCTCTGCGCCGGCTCGGCGAGAACATCGGATAGAGCGCAACGTGGCCGCCCGAATGGGTCGAGAACCAGTTGTTGGGGAAGACCGAATCGGGCGTCCCGTGGCCTTTATCCTCGAAGAGATGCACCGCGACACCGGCTGCTTCCAAGGCCTCGGCGGCCCGCGTCACCTCGGCATGGGCGGCAGCGGCGATCGCGGCGGCGGTGCGGCCCGCATCGCTAGCCTGGAAGACGTTGTCCTCGGCCGTGGCCGTATTGGGGCTGAAATGATGCGGGCGGATCATCACGACGCCACGCGGCGCCTGCACCGAGAGCTTCTGCATAATCAGCACGCTTGCGGCACCTTGCGCGGCTGCGGAGCCGCAAGGTTGAGCAGGCCAAACAGATTGCGCGGGTCTTTCGGCTCCGTCAGGAGATCAATCTCCTCATAGTAGTCCGTACCCTCGACGAGATCGCGCAGGTAGCGCAGCGCCGAGAAATCCTCGATCGCGAAGCCGACGGAATCGAAGATCGTGATCTGGTCCGGCGAACGGCGCCCCGTCGCTCCACCGACAATGACCCGCCACAGCTCAGTTGCCGGGAAATCGGGCGCCATCTGCTGGATTTCACCCTCGGTCCTGGTCTGCTCCGTCAGCTCAACGAAGACATCGGCGCGCAGAAGGATCGCGCGCTGCAATTCGGTCTTGCCGGGGCAGTCACCGCCGACCGCGTTGATATGGACGCCAGCTCCGACCATGTTGTCGGAGAGGACCGTCGCCCTCTGCTTGTCAGCGGTCACGGTCGTGACGATATCGGCCCCGAGAACGGCCGCCTCGGCGGTCGCCGCCGCCTCGATCTCGAAGCCGTGCGGTGCCAGGTTGGCCTTGAACTTCGCGGTGGCGGTTGGGTCGATGTCGAAGACGCGCAGCCGCCGGATGCCATTGACCGCCTTGAAGGCGAGCGCCTGAAACTCCGACTGTGAACCGAGCCCGATGATCGCCATCACCTCGGCGTCCTCACGGGCGAGATATTTCGCCGCGACGGCCGACGTCGCGGCGGTTCGCAGTGCAGTTGTGATCGTCATCTCCGACAGCAGACATGGATAGCCGGTCTCGACATCCGACAACACGCCGAAGGCGGTCACCGTTTGCAGACCGGTGCGCGTGTTCTTTGGATGGCCGTTGACATACTTGAAGCCGTAGAACTCGCCGTCACTCGTCGGCATCAGCTCGATCACGCCGTCGCGGGAGTGGCTGGCGACGCGCGGGGCCTTCTCGAAGGCGTTCCAGCGCCGGAAATCCTCCTCGATATAGCCGGCGAGACCGATCAGGTACGGCTCAAGTCCAACCGCGGCGATCAGCCGGACCATGTTCCCGACACCGACATACCGAACCATCTGTAAAGCCTCCTGCACGAATCCGATCGTTCAGGAAATCTAGATCGGAACAATTTGTGCTATAAACTACTAACAAGTTCGTTTTCTGGCACCAAACTGAACAAATAGAACAGCACCAACTAGCAGATTGCTCATGCACGTTCTCGACGAACTCGACCACAGACTGGTTTCGGTGCTGCGCGAGGATGGCCGCGCCCCGATCTCGAAACTTGCGACGATTCTCGGCATCTCGCGCGCGACCGTTCAGAGCCGGCTCGACCGGCTCATCGAGACTGGGGCCGTGCTCGGCTTCACCGTGCGCTTCCGGAAAGACCACGACGTCAGGGCTATCCGAGCGATCATGATGATCGAGGTTACCGGCAAATCCACTGCCGCGGTGATCCGGCAATTGGGCGGCCTGCCCGAGTTGCACTCCCTGCACACGACCAATGGCACCTGGGACCTGATCGCCGAGATTCGCGCCGACAGCCTCGCCGATTTCGACCGCGTGCTGCGCGAGGTCCGCACCATCGATGGCGTCCTCAACAGCGAGACCAGCATTCTGTTGAGTTCGGTCTAGATCAGCCGTGATGTTGACGACGGCGCACAAGGATATCGACTATTACAAGCAGGCGCGACGCCACGCCGTGGGACACACCGAGCGCGACCGTCAAGAGTTGCCAAATCGCAGAAAATCGTAGTTTGGCGTAGAGAATCGTAAGATTGGCAGCGGGAGAGCGCTCCTGCCTTTCCCCGCACCAGCCAAACCTACGATACCGGATCCGATGACAGCTCGCGAGCGCTGGCAAAACGACTCTTAGAACGGTTGAGCGGCCGCCAACCGAAGGTCGTATGAAAGCGGGTTTGTCGTATAAGAGCAAAAGGGGAATGAAGCTGGCGACGCGATCCGGATGCCATGGTTGCCGCATCATTCTTTGCGATGTTCGCGATACCCCTGCAGCGGGAACAACGAACCATCGTAATGGCGCCGACTATTTCCCCGCCAACAACGTCTTGCCTCGTGACTAGCACTACTATCTCGTAAGTCGCTCGCAAGCACCCGACCCGACCCAGCACTCGAACGCCAACTTGCGCATCAGGCGGCGAATGAAATCCGTGGCGCCTATACCCATGCCGCCGAATTCTGGCAGCAGCGCGTGCGGATAATACGGTGGCGGGCGGACGAGCTCCGACTAAGTGAACGCGGTCGTGTCATCAAAATGGAGTCACACGACCATTAGTTCGACATGTTGGTGTCAAGGAGCGCCAGAAGTGAGCACACCACTACCAGTCGCCGACGTCCGATCGTTGTCGTGACGATACGCCCAGCTCCTATCAACTCGTAAAGCTTCGTGCGTCCCAAGCCGGTAACTTCGCATGCATCGTCAATCGTGCAGGTGAGCCGCTGGGCGAATGGCACCGTGCTCGGTTCTGCGGCATTCGGAGCGGATAGACTGACTGGTGACTGTTGTCCGCAAGTGTTCTCTCGTCGAGAGCATCTCGCATGGCCCTCCCATTCGCACAAGGCTCGACAGGACAAGAGTTGTTTGTGCGACGAGCAACGTCAATGCGAACAGCCGAGGGCGCTCGCGTACGACAGCGCACGTCAGCGGCGGTTTGAATATTTCCGGACACCAAGGGCGATGACGAAATTTTTCGCGAATGCGCCAGCCACAATGAGGCATCGTGCCGAGGCAATTTGGCGAATATCGCCAGCAAAGTCCGCAAGCGTTCGCCGCTGTTCACCAGCGTCTTATTCAACCATTATTCAACGAACGCGGCTGATGGCAACCCAAGTGCCTGAGTTTGCTGGCGCTCCCTAGGGGAATCGAACCCCTGTTTCAGCCTTGAGAGGGCCGCGTCCTAACCGCTAGACGAAGGGAGCGTGACGGCTAGCCAATAACCTCGAAATTTGTCCGCCGCAAGGACCCGAAACGCCCTTTTACGGCTCATTGGCAAATTTCAGCTTTCCGGCCGGCTTCAGGGTGTGGGCGTCGAAGGTGCGGATCTCGGTGACGCCCCCCACATCAAGCGTGACCACGAGGCGGTCGCCGGCGACCCCGGTCGACACGATCCTGGCGCCCTTCGGCAGGGTGGCGGTGACGTCGCCGACGGCTTCCACTGCCCTTCCCTCCGACTTGAAAAGGCGGTAGCCCACCGCAATCAGAACGGCGCAGATCGCCAGCGCCGTGGTCAACCCCGCAATCAGCATCATCCGTCGCACCCGCGCGAACAGCGCGGCCTGCTCGGGGGTCGGTTCGGGAACAGCGGTATCAGACGTCGTCATGGAAAGCTCAGGCTCTGCGCAAAGGTTGGAGGTTGTCGTCGAAGGCTCCGAGGGCTCGGCCCGGCTCGACCGCGTGCTGGCGGCGCGCCTGCCGGACCTGTCGCGTTCGAGGCTGAAAGCCTTGATTTTGGCGGGCGCGGTGAGCCTCAAGGACGCCGCGATCCGGGACCCCGCTTATCACGTCACTTCGGGCGATACGATCACAATCGACGTGCCTGAGGCGGCCCCCGCCGAGCCGAAGGGTGAGGACATCGCCCTCGATATCGTGTTCGAGGACGACGACATCATCGTCATCAACAAGCCCAAGGGCCTGGTCGTGCACCCCGCGGCCGGGCACGAGACCGGGACGCTGGTGAACGCGCTGATCGCCCATTGCGGCGCGACGCTGTCGGGCATCGGTGGGGTCCGCCGGCCCGGCATCGTGCACCGGCTCGACAAGGACACCACCGGGCTGATGGTGGTCGCCAAGAACGACCTCGCCCACGCCTCGCTGTCGGCGCAGTTCGCCGACCACGGCCGCACCGGGCCGATGCGGCGCGGCTATATGGCCTTCGCCTGGGGCGTGCCCGGCCGGCATCGCGGCACCGTCGATGCGCCGATCGACCGCCATCCGCATGCACGCGAGAAGATGGCGGTGCGCCAGGGCGGCCGCGAGGCGGTGACGCATTGGGAGATCCTGGAGAGCTTTGCCGGACGGGACGGCAAGCCGATCGCAGCGCTGCTCGCCTGCGAGCTCGAGACCGGGCGCACCCACCAGATCCGGGTCCACCTCGCCCATATCGGGCACCCTCTCATGGGGGATGCCGTCTATGGCCCGCATTTCAAGACCAAGGCGAACCAGCTGGCGCCCGAGTCGCAAGCCGCTTTGGCGGCGCTGGGACGCCAGGCCCTGCATGCCTATCTGCTGGTATTGGAGCACCCGAGGACGGGAGAACTACTCCACTGGGAGGCGCCTCTGCCGGAGGATTTGCTTCTCCTGGAGGGCGCCCTGAAAGCGGCGCTATGACGCAGGCCGCCTTGGAAAAGCGTTACATTACAAAAAGTTATAGCTGCCACACGGGGACGTGACGTCAGCAATCCTTCCCTTTTTGCCCCCCCATGGGGTATATTGCGCCTGCGTTGGAAATGACCAACGCGGAACATCGCAGCTACGGCCGGCTTTAACAAAGCGGTCGTCTGCCTGGCCCGCCGCTATCGGGGGCCTGAACCTTTGGAGGGCTCAACTATGGCCCGTACCGCTGCTTTGCCGGTGCTCAACGGAGAATCCGGCCTCTCTCGTTACCTCGCCGAGATCCGCAAGTTCCCGATGCTGGAACCCCAGCAGGAATACATGCTCGCCAAGCGTTGGCGCGAGCATGACGATCGCGACGCGGCACACCAACTCGTCACCAGCCATCTCCGCCTCGTGGCCAAGATCGCCATGGGCTATCGCGGCTACGGCCTGCCGATCTCCGAGGTCGTCTCGGAGGGCAATGTCGGCCTGATGCAGGCGGTGAAGCGTTTCGAACCCGAGAAGGGGTTCCGTCTCGCCACCTACGCCATGTGGTGGATCAAGGCGTCGATTCAAGAGTACATCCTGCGTTCCTGGTCGCTCGTGAAGATGGGCACCACCGCGAACCAGAAGAAGCTGTTCTTCAACCTGCGCAAGGCGAAGAGCAAGATCAACGCGCTGGACGAAGGCGATCTCCGCCCCGACCAGGTCGCGGTCATTGCGAAGCGGCTGGGCGTTACCGCCCAGGACGTGATCGACATGAACCGCCGCCTCGGTGGCGACGCGTCGCTCAACGCACCGATCCGCGACGACGGCGAAGCCGGCGAATGGCAGGACTGGCTGGTCGACAATACGCCCAACCAGGAAGCCATGATGGCGGAGCACGAGGAGTATGATCACCGCCGTGACGCGCTGAACGGCGCCATGGGCGTGCTCAACCCGCGCGAACGCCGCATCTTCGAGGCCCGCCGCCTCGCCGATGAGCCGATGACGCTGGAAGACCTTGCCGCCGAGTTCGGCGTGTCGCGCGAGCGCGTCCGCCAGATCGAGGTCCGTGCCTTCGAGAAGGTGCAGTCCGCGGTCAAGGGCACGATCGCAAGGGCGGAACAAGCCGCGCTGGAAGCCGCGCATTAAGCGGAGCTTCGCTGGCGCCAAAGATTGGCGGATCGAAAGAGACGAAAAGCCGGCGGCAACGCCGGCTTTTTTGTTTGTGTGAGGTGCAGCATGTTCGCACGGACGCTGACCGGGGCATCTTGAACCAGCGTCGCCGGTCAACCGACCCAAAGTATCGGGCGCAGCACCAAGAGAATGGACACCACCGTGTCGATCATCCTGCAATCCACCGTCGGCGGCTTCTCAGCCCAGTTCATGCGCAAGCTGCCGCTGGTCGAGCAGGCGATGCGCGAGCACGGCCTGGAGCCGTCGGAGTTCGTGATCTCCAAGGATTATGCCGGTACTGCGACGATCCCGCTGATGGGGCCGTTCTTCTACAGCTACAGCGTGTTCTTCGGCGACGAGACTTTTGCGGTCACCGAGCCGAACGACATGGTGTTCCTGGACTACTTCTTCAAACGCGTGCTCGCCGTGGACGGGCCGCCGGAATTGCCGCGGCGTCCGGGTCTGATCCGGCGGTTCTTCGGCTGGATGGCGCAGCCGGTGTAGGCTCTTCGCCTCGCCCCGCTTGCGGGGCGACGGAGCGCACCTTCACTCCCCCCATGTCCTCGCCAGCGTCGCGAGCCAGCAGCCTTCGCAATAGCGCGCGTCCTTGTAGTCGATCCAGTTGTGCGCATAGACGTGATCGAGCGGGATGTCGTAGCGCGCCCGTAGCACCTTCACGAGGATCTTCCACGCGGCGACCTGCGCCTCGGTCGGGCCGGCCGCAACATCCGGATAGTTGCCGGCGAACTCGACGCCGATCGAATTGTCGCGCACGACCTGGCGATAGGTGGGTCGGTTGTCGATATACTTGTTGTCGTTGCGGTTGGCGCCGTCGCCATGGGTCGGCACCAGGTTTTCCGCCACCGCCCAATAGACCGTGCCGTCGGTCTCGACCCACACCGTGACGCCGCGCCGCGTCGGGTTCTTCGACTGCTCCGCCGCGCCGCCGCGGGCCGAGCCCGCCGGCCCTTCGGTCTGGTGCACGATGATGTTGCGCCAGGGTCTTGCGCTGCGGACATCGCCCCATGGCGCAAGCCACACGATCTTCAGGCCGGGAATGTCGGGCGTGCCGGACGCGCGCGCAAGCTTGGCGAGTTCGGCGTCGGTTGCGGCGGCTGGGGCGATCAGGAAGAGAGCGGCGAAAATGGCCGCGAACAGGCGAGACATCATCATGCGGGTCCAATGCGGACCCGAATCCTAGCAGGCTTTACGCGAATTTGCGCGCGGCCTCGCCGAAGCCGTTCGGCTCGGGAGACAGCGGCGGCGCCGGATCGTAGACGGCAAAGTCGTTCTTGCCGTTCTTCTTGGCGGCATAGAGCGCGTGATCGGCATGCGCGATCAGGCGGTCCGGGAATTGGCCGATGCCGCGATCCCATTCGGCGACACCGATCGAGATCGTGATCGGAATCTCTTTGTCGTTGCAGGCGGCCGCATCCTGCCGGCAGACATCGAGCACGCGGCGGGCGATCGTGGCGGCCTCGCGCAAGGAAGAGGACGGCAGCACGACGCAGAACTCGTCACCCCCGGTGCGGGCCAGCATGTCGCCCGGCCGCAACCGCGTCTGCGCCATCAGGGTGAAGTGCTGGAGGCAGGCATCGCCCGCGGCATGGCCATGGGTGTCGTTGATGGTCTTGAAGCCGTCGAGATCGATCACCAGCAGCGAGAACGGCTCGCCGCTGCGTTCCGAACGGGCGCATTCCTCGGCCAGGCGCTGCAACAGATGCCGCCGGTTGGCGACGCCGGTGAGATCGTCGAGCAGCGCGAGATCGGCGACCTCGCCGCGCAGCCGGTCCATCGCCATCAGCAGGAAGCCGAAATTGAGGGTCATCGACAGGAACAGCAGCCCCAGAACCATGACCGCATGGGTCTGACCGCCGGCAGCCGCCGAGAAATCGTGACCGAGCAGATTGCCCAGCGTACGGACGAAGAAGATCGCGATGGTGGCGAGGATGACAATGCCGGACAGACGCGCGCCCGGACTGACGCGGCCTTCGGGCGGCGACAGCAACAGACGCAGCGACAGCACCAGCGGCAGGGCCTGGCCGATCGTGTAGCTGAGCATGCGCAGCTGCATGTGATCGAAGCCGACCATGAAGAACACGACACCGCCGAGGCTCAAGACGCCCGTCACGACCATGACGCGCCACGACACCGGCCGATCGTAGAAGCGCTGGATGCCCATGGCGGCGAGACAGCTCGCCGCGACGACGCCGGTGGCTCCGACCAGCAGCGGAACGGGAGAAGCGACGAACAGGCGGACCAGGGCTGCCATCGCGCCCGCCGCGGCGACGAAGGCCGATGCCATCCAGAACCGTGCGGCCGCGAATTTCGGATAGGAGTGCGTCACGTAGGCCCAGATCAGGCCGAGCGCCAGGAAATTGACGGCGAAGACCGTCCACAGTGTCGGTACGTTCAGCATGGCCGCTGCAGCACGCGCAGCGTCCCGCCCTCCATCTCCGGCAGCCGTCCGTCCATGACCCATCCCCGTTTTCTTGCGGGAACAATGCGGCCGTTGCGCTTAACGGAGTCTCACTGCGATCCGCGAATGCGTGCCTTTGGTTTTGGATTCATGAACGGCGCGCACGTTGTCGGATCGTTAGGCATGTCGTCGGCGACGCTGCGAAGCGGATTCGCGAGCAAAAATCACCCGAAAATGCATCTGAGCTGTGGATAACGCGATGACACGGATGTGACAGCACGGGGCAGGCGCCCGCGAATCTGCTGAGTTTATGTTTGAGGATATTGCGAGGCTGGCCCTCCGCCGAGCATCCCTCGTGTCGCGTTTAACCATGAACCCTTGAGAGGATACTATGGCTAAGAAAGCGAAGAAGGCGAAGAAGGCGAAGGCGAAAAAGACCAAGAAGGCAGCGAAGAAGAAGTAACGCAGCTTCTTTTTCTTTGCCCGGGTGGAGCCTCGCTCCGCCCGGGCTCCGGGTAAGGTTGAGAGAGTTTGAAGGTGGCGGGCGCGAGGCCCGCTTTTTTATTGCCCTGTGCTGTGCTGCTTCCATTCCCACTCCCCGTTCTTGCGGGGGGGGGGAGAGTTAGGGTGAGGGGCCGACCTCTCCCCGCAAGCGGCGAGCGGTGAAGAACCTACCGCTCGGCGAACGCCAGCTTGGCGCCGAGTGCGGCGAAACCCGCCGCAAAGCTGCGGCGCAGCCAGGTCATCACGGTGGGGCGGGAGATGACGTGCTCACGCACGGATGCGGCGCAGAGGCCGTAGACGACGAACACCGCAAAGGTCATCGCCATGAACGCGCCGCTCAATTCCAGCATCCGCGCCAGCACATGCGTCTCATCCACCGCGACGAACTGCGGCAGAAAGGCGAGGAAGAAGATCGACAATTTTGGATTGAGGATGTTGATCAGGAAGCCGGTGACGATGACCTTGCCGCTCGACCGCTCCTTGATCTCGCCCTCCACCGCCAGCGCACCCCGCTCGCGCAGCGCCTGCCAGGACATGTAGAGCAGATAGAGCACGCCGCCCCATTTCAGCGCGGCAAAGGCAAGCGCGCTGGTGTGGAGCACGGCGGCGAGGCCCAGCATCGCCGCAACCATGTGCGGCACGATACCGAGCGTGCAGCCGAAGGCGGCAGCGACGCTGGCGCGCGAGCCGCGCGTGAGAGCTGCGGCCAGCGTGTAGAGCACGCCGGTACCGGGCGAGGCGACGACGATGAGCGAGGTGAGCAGGAAGGACCAGGTCATGGGCAGACCTTATCACCCCGCCTCACGGCGAGAAAGTGCGCCGGCCGGCTCGTCGGCGATCAGGACAATTGCGCGAGCTCGGCCTCGCGCAACACGTCGAGCGGCGCCCAGGGCTTGGCCCAGAACTTTGCGCCGTCGGGCAAGGGCTGCTTCAACGGGCGGCCGGAGGTGACGACGACGTCGAGCTTGGGATTGCGGCCCTTGGCGACGTGGGCGAGCTCGACGCCGTCCATGCGGCCGGCAAGCTGCACGTCGGTCAGCATCAGGCAAAGTGCGCCTGCGCTCTTCTCGAGCACGCGCTCGGCCGCTTCCGCGCTCTCGCACTGGATGACCTGATAGCCGCTCTCTTCCAGCAGGAGACTGAGCATTTCCCGCTGCATGGGGTCGTCTTCAACGATGAGTGCCGTTGCAGTCAATGATCTTGATTGTCCCATCGATGGCTCCCGCTGCCGCTCGCCTCCGTCCAGATGACGTAAGTTAAGGAGCCAACTCGAATACGGTTCAGTTCCATTCTGAAAAAATGTAAATCATAGTTCCACAATCGAGGCTTGACGGGGGATCCATGACTGCGATTCGCGGCGCCGCTGCCATCACGGGAGCGGCCAGCGGCATTGGCCGCGCACTCGCCATCGAACTCGCCCGGCGCGGCTGCGATCTCGCGCTCGCCGATCGCGACGAGGCCGGGCTGAAGGCCCTCGCCGCCGAGATCGGCCAAGGAATCGACAAGGCCCGCAAGGTCAGCGTGCATCGCGTCGATGTCAGCGAGCCCGGTGACATCACCCAATTCGCCGGCGAGGCGATAGCGGCGCATCCCTCGCTCGGCATCCTCGTCAACAATGCCGGCGTGGCGCTGCTGGGCACGTTCGAGGAGATCGACCAGGCACAGATGGAGTGGCTGTTCGACATCAATTTCTGGGGCGTGGTGCACGGCACGCGCGCCTTCCTGCCGCACCTGAAGACGATGGAAGCGGCGCATATCGTCAACGTCTCGTCGATCTTCGGCATCATCGCACCGCCGGGACAATCGGCCTATGCGGCGGCCAAATTCGCCGTGCGCGGGTTTTCCGAGAGTGTGCGCCATGAGCTTGCGGTGGCGGGAAGTCCGGTCAAGCTGTCGATCGTGCATCCCGGCGGCATCGCCACCGCGATCGCGCGCAATTCGCGCACCGGCGTCGGCGTCACCGACAATGCCCGCCGCTCGCAAATGATCGAGCGGTTCGAGACTGCGGCCAAGACCACGCCGAAGGACGCCGCGCTGCGCATCATCAGGGGCATCGAGAAGAACGAGCCGCGCATCCTGATCGGCAGCGACGCCCGCTTCATGGACCTGCTGCAGCGCTTCCGCCCGGGGACGTACTGGGCGCGGTTGCAGCGCAAGCTGGAGAAGATGGCGAAGAGGACGGCGAGTTGAGTGTAACGCGACGCCCTCCATCGTCGTCCTGGCTTTCGCCAGGACGACGATGGGAAGAGATCGCGCCCTCACTGCCCCGCCAGCCGATCGGCAAAATAGCCGATGGTCTTGCGGTAGACCACCGCCCTGTTCCACTCGCGCATCGCCTCGAAATTGGCGGTGCCTTCGCCGTAGGGCTGGCCCATCTTGAAGCCGCTGGTGTGGAGCAGGTTCGCGGTCGAGGCGAGCACGTCGGGGACGCTGTGGCGGAGGTCGACGTGGCCGTCGCCGTCGAAATCGACGCCGTATTTGATGTAGGACGACGGCAGGAACTGGGTCTGGCCGATCTCGCCGGCATAGGCGCCGATCAGGTCGCGCAGCGGCAGGTCGCCGCGCTGCACGATCTTGAGGGCGGCGAGCAGCTCGCCCTGGAACAGATCGGTGCGGCGGCAATCATGGGCGAGCGTCGCCAGCGTGCGGATCACCGGCAGCTTGCCGATGTCGCCCTTGCCGAAATCGCTCTCCAATCCCCAGATCGCGACCAGGATATAGCGGGGCACGCCGAACTGCTGCTCGATGCGCGAGAGCAGCGCGGCGTGACGCTGCAGCAGCGCCTTGCCGCCATTGATGCGGCCCGGGCCGACGCGGGTCGAGACATACTGCTCAAAGCTCTTGTTGAAGGTGTAGCGCTGGCGCCGGTCGAAGGCGAGCACGGCGCCGTCCTGGGTCACGCCGCTGAACGCCGCATTCGTCACGTTCGCCGAGACACCGGCCGCCTGCGCCTCCGAGGTCATGCTGGCGACAAAGCTGTTGAAGTCGCCGCCGCAGCGTGCGGCCTCGGCCGGGCCGCCGGCCAGACCAACGAAGCAAACGGCGGCCAGAGCGTATCTCAGCATGTCGAGCGATCCCCCAAAATTCCCAGCGCGAAGCAGTGCGCGATCATGCCCGGGAAAGCTGCCACCGTCAAAGCGGCACGCTTGATCCGCATCAACGTATCTCACGTCCTGCTTTCTAGATTGAGCGAACCAGGAGAGCCGCCCAGGAGAATGGCCCATGACCGGAATTACCTTGACCGCCGAGCAGATCCGCAATGCGCCCCCTTTGGTGCGGCAATGGATCGAGCAGGAGGTGATCGCCTCGCTCGGCCTTGCACCACGGACGCCGGCGGCCGCGCCGCCGCAGGCCGCCCATCTCGTCGCCTGCAGCGTGGAAGACATGGCCGGTGTGCTCGAGCACATCCGCGGCGTGTTTCCCGCCGTGAACGTGCTGTTCGAGCTCGGCCGTCCCGGCATCAGCTTCGGCCAGCCCGCGGTGATGACGTTCCGCCTGATGGACTTGCTGCATCACACCCGCCTGCAGGACGTCGGCCAGGTCATGACCTGCCTGGAGATGATCAACCAGGCGCTGACCGAGGTGAGGAAGGACCCGTCGGTGCGGTTCTGCGGCTTCGACAATGAAGGCCACTGCCTGGTCGCACCGCAGACCCAGGCCAGCATCGCAACGCTGTGGCAGACCATGATGGAACGCCAGCAGGCGGCGCAGGCGCGCGAGGCCGGCGGCAGGATTGCGCCCGCCGCTTGAAACAAGCGGCGGCTTTGCGGACAATCGGCAACGGAATGGGCCGCCGGCGAGAACCGGCGGCGCGGTGTAGGCGACTAACCTCTGCGCCCCCTCCCTCAACCGACAGAGAGTGCCGATGCCCGCGCCGCGAAACATGACCGGATCGCTCGTCCTTGCCGCCCTGCTCTCCCTTCTTGCCGTCACCACCGCTGCCGCACAGACGCGCGATGTCGCCGGCAGCCGCGACTATCCCGGCATCGGCCGCTTCGCCGGCAGCGTCATCACCGGCTATGTCATGAAGGATTTTGACGCAACGCGAATGCAGGCGGCCGCCTTCAAGGACGGCCAGCCGACCGATGCGCGGCGGCTGGAGGGGCGGATCTTCCGTATCGCCTATCGCACCAATCCCGGCCCCTCGATCCTGGAGGTGTCGCGCAATTTCGAGACGCAGCTCGCCAAGGCCGGCTTCGAAACCTTGCTTGCCTGCGACACCGATGCCTGCGGCGCCATTCCCTTCACTGAAAGCGTGGACACGCTGCCGGTGCCGCAGATGTGGGTGGACGGTTTCAACTACCGCTATTTTGCCGGCCGCAAGAGCGAGGGCGGGCGCGAGACCTATGCCAGCGTCATCGTCAGCCAGAACAACCAGGACATCACTGCGCAGGTCACCGTCGCCGAGCTGGGAGCGATCGCGAACAAGATGGTCGACGCCGCCGCGATGGCGAAGGGCCTGGGCGAGACCGGCCACATCGCGCTCTACGGCATCTATTTCGACACCGACAAGGCCGTGCTGAAGCCCGAGAGCCGCCCGACGCTGGAGCAGATCGCCAAGCTCTTGACGAGCCAGCCGCAGCTCAACGTCTTCATCGTCGGCCACACCGACAGCCAGGGCGCCTATGAGTACAATCTCGATTTGTCGAAGCGCCGCGCGGAAGCGGTTGCCGCCGAGCTGGTGAAGAGTTTTCGCATCGCGCAGGCACGGCTGCGCACCGCCGGTGTCGGCCTGCTGGCCCCGGTCGGCTCGAACGCCACGGATGCCGGCCGCGCACTCAACCGGCGGGTGGAGCTGGTGGCGCCGTGAGGACGGCGATCCGCAGCTTGATGCGCGTCAACATTGTGCCGCAGGCGACATGAGATGAACGGTCGCGCCCCGGAATGACCGAAGAGAGAGTTGCTGCCATGGTATCAACCCGCCCCACTCTCCTCCGCATCCCGCTCTTCCGCTTGCTCGCCATCAACCTCGTGATCGGCGCCTGCGCGGCGGCGCTCCTCGTCGGCGGCCTGCTCTGGCTCAACCCCGCCCATCTGCGCGAGCTGATCCTCGCCGACCGCGCAGGCGGCGTTGCGCTTATCCTGCTGCTCGCCTCGTTCCTCATCACCTTCGGTTCCGCCGCGATGGGAAGTGCGATCATGGCACAGGGGCGCAAGGACGAGGATAGCGGGCGCGGCGGCGGACACCCATCGCGGCTCGCCGTCCAGGAACTGGCGCAGCGCAGGCGCTCGCGTTGAGACGCGTACGCGCAGATGGAACGCGTCCGCACAGAGCAGATCACATTGTCCGCACGCAAACGGGAAGACGTGCAACCCGACGCATCTTCCTACAAGCGCGCAACTCTCGCCGCATTGCGAGAGCAGGTAAGATGAACAAAGTGATTTGGCGATCTGACTACTTCGACGTGTATCGGAACCGGAGATCAATCAACGCATATCTGCTGCGCCCGCCGCGACAGCGGCGCGATTTAACTTGCCACGGCATGGCGCAAGTTATAATCTTCTATTCTAGGTTGTCGCCTCGCCAGCCCCGGGCGACACTGAAGACCCAAAATAAACGGCGGGCTTTTCGGCCCGCCGTTTATTGAGGTTTGGGCTGCCCGGCGAACGAAGACAGTCTCGAACGTCGCCTTGCTATTGCCGGACCGGGTCGCCCTTCTTCCTTGAGTGACAAGACCTGAATTCCCTGCCGGACTTGCACGGACAGTTGTCACTGGGATCGATGTCGTAAGAGCCAAGCTTGCCGAGATCGACATACAAGTCGTGCAACAGATCAAACAGCTTGTGCCGGCTCATTCCGACGAACGGAAGCGAACGCTTGGGATCGAACAAGCTAACGACGGCACCGCTGTTCCGATAGGCCGGCAAGTGCACCCCGCGATTGCGGTAGAAGTCCTGAACCCTGGCCCAGCGCGTGCTCCTGTCGGCGGCGGCGATGCGGTCTTCCCCATAAGCCGCCGACAACATTGTCTCGTGCGTCGGCTCCATGATCAGAAAGGTGCGCCTTCGCAGTTTTGGATTACCGAGAATGAACTCGGCCTCTTTTCGCACGGCTTCCGTCGACCCGGGACTGATGAAAATCGCGGTGGCGTGAATGATCATTCCTTCCGCCGCATGCCACCAGTCCTCGTCGGCGACGGTCACCTGTCCCAAGCCCGAATGCTGTTTGCCTCCGAGCTCGATCAGCTTTCCCGCAGGCTCCAGAAAAATCTCGAGAACCGCCTTGGGTGAGCCGGACTGCGTCGTGCGGCTCGCGCGATCCACTTGCGTCAACTGCCAGTTTTCCGTCGTCGCCGTATCGCTCGCGAACGAACGGAGATAGAAGAAAAAGACTCCGATCGGCGCCTCTTCGTTTTCACCGATCCTGGTGAGTATGTCTTGCGCCAACTCGTCCTTACGTTGCCGCTCCCGTCGGGCGACGATTGATCCCCATGAGAAAGCCGAGCCGACCGCGGCGAACAGCAGCGAGATTACGACATCACCCGACAGTGCGAACGTGCAGACAAACACCAGCGCGGCGACAGCGGGGATCATGTAACCCGTGGCGTTCATCTAACCTTCAGAGTCCCCAGCTCATCGAGCCCGAGCGGGCAATTTAATCGGCCGGCCAGACTGTTGCCGGTGGAATCATTACATTCGCGCGCTTTTTCCCTGTTCTCCCGATCGAGCTCTTGCTGAGTCTTGACGGCACCACCATCGACAACGAGATCAGGACCGGGCCGCGTTGGGGCGAAATCATGAGGGCGTATCAGCGTCGAGTTGAAATGCCCCGCCGATGGATCGGGTTGGAAAGGATGCGGCGACTCGGTCGGGTGCGGTTGTTCAACCTGACGCGAAGGCTCGACGGGATGGAAGACCGGCGGCGGTCGATAGCCGCGCTGGATCAGGACGACAAACGAGGGCTCCATGTGCGCGATGGACATCGGCCCGGCTTGAACAAGGCCGGGAATCATAGAAAAGAGCAGAGTGAGTGCTCGAAATAGGATCTTCATCGAAGATCTCCAGTGCGTGATCAGCCGCTCACCCAGTCGGCAACATGGTTTCCAGTTCCGCGATGCCTTCCTTCAGTCCCGGCAATTCGTCCGCCGCGGGCAGCAGGAGACGCAGGTTCTCGACATAGGTCTTGCGCTGCCAATCGACCGTGTCGGGATGTTGAAAGCCCTCCAGAGAAATGCTGCGAAAAGCTGCGGCGTCGCCCTGGAAGAGCTTGATCATGCCGGCGTCAAAAAAGCACCATGGACGGTCGAACGGCGGATCCTGCCTGGACTGCCCTTCACGCACAACCAACGCGCGCCCGAGCGCGAGCTTGTCAGCTCCCGACAGCGCCAAATGGCCGGTAACCTGCGCGCGTAACGCCAGCGCGTTGAGCAGCGGATAGGGATGATTGCCGGAGACCTTCATTGATTGCTCGTAGGCCGCGAGCGAATCCTGAAATCGCTTCGCACGTTTGAGCACGCCGCCGAGCGCGGCAAAGGCGTCGAAGCCCTTTGGATTGAGTGCGATTGCCTTCCTGATCGACGCTTCGCCAGGCGCCGGATTGCCATCGAGCGGCTGGCTTGCCTGCTGCGCGAGCTTGTTCTCCGCAATCCCCTTCTCGCGCCAGGCTTCGCTGTAGTCGGGCGAGGTCGCAGCAGCAGCGGAAAACTGCTCAAGCGCCTCGTCCCAAATGCCGTTATCCCGGCACAACAGGCCGAGCTTCATCCGCGGCAGGGGATTGGAGGGATCGGCGGCCACGACCTGGCGATAGATGTCCATCGCGCCGGGCAGGTTGAAATTGCGGATTTCATTCTCCGCATTCTTCAGGAGGACGTCGATCTCGCTCGATTGCCGCTGTCCGTCAAGCGCAATCCGGACCGGACTGTCCAGTCTGTTGCGCTGGAGCGATTCGGTCAGCACGCGGGTGATCAACTGCCGTGACTTGTCCGCCTCATCGGCCGGCGCATATTCGTAGGGAAAGGCCTTGATCGACGAGATGTCGAACGGCGGGGCCGCATTGCCCTGGCGAAAGATCGCTGTGCCCGCCTCGCGTGCGCGATGCCGAACGCCGAGCTCGTAGGCGACGTTGAAATTCAGCCCACTGATATCGGCCAGCGCGAAACGCGAATATTCCAGATACTGGAACATGTCGAGCTTGATGTCGCCAGTGAAGAAATCCTGATCGGTGCGGCGCGGCTCGAGCTTCCCGCCTTCTGGCAGATCAACAGCGGCGAGCGCAGGAAGGAAGATACCGCTATAGATCGCGTTGAAATCGACCTGTGCGCCGGCGACGTCCTTCTTGCCGAATGGCATGATGACGAAACAGATTTTGGAATAGTCCATTGCCGTATCGGGCATATCGCGCGCTCCCAAATGCGGTGGAGCAATTGAAAGCTTTATGTTCCCCCAGGATCAACCTCCGGTCAAGTCCGACGCAGGCCGGGGGCGCTCGCAATGTCATTTGACTGCGGCCCTGTTATCGACGACAAGCCGCCATGGCCAAAAAACCCGGAACCAATCCCAAGGGCGAATTCGCCTTTTTCAACGTCTTCTATGAAGACGACACCCAGCGCTCCAACCGGCGCGTGCCCTCCGAGCTGCTCGGTGGCCTGGACGGCGACGAACCCGCGCGCAACTTCATCATGGAGCAGGACCGCGAGATCGCGGAAAAGGGCGGGCGACCGCCGCCAGAGATCAAGCGGATCGAGCGGGTCGGGGCGAAGAAGAAGTAGGCGCCGCAGGCGAGAGATGCGAAGCGACAGTACAAACAAAAACGGCGGGCCTCGGCCCGCCGTTTTCGTTTGTTGAATGCCTCGATCAGTTATCCAAAAAGCTCCGCAGCTTCCTCGACCGCGACGGATGCTTCAGCTTCCGCAGCGCCTTCGCCTCGATCTGGCGAATACGTTCGCGGGTCACCGAGAACTGCTGGCCGACTTCTTCCAGCGTGTGGTCGGTGTTCATGCCGATGCCGAAGCGCATGCGCAGCACGCGCTCTTCGCGCGGGGTGAGCGAGGCGAGCACGCGCGTGGTGGTCTCGCGCAGGTTCGACTGGATCGCGGCGTCGATCGGCAGGATCGCGTTCTTGTCCTCGATGAAATCGCCGAGGTGCGAATCCTCTTCGTCACCGACCGGGGTTTCGAGCGACAGCGGCTCCTTGGCGATCTTGAGGACTTTTCGCACTTTCTCCAGCGGCATGCCGAGCTTTTCGGCCAATTCCTCAGGAGTCGGCTCGCGGCCGATCTCGTTGAGCATCTGGCGCGAGGTGCGCACGATCTTGTTGATCGTCTCGATCATGTGCACGGGGATGCGGATGGTGCGGGCCTGGTCGGCGATCGAGCGGGTGATCGCCTGCCGGATCCACCACGTGGCGTAGGTCGAGAACTTGTAGCCGCGGCGGTACTCGAACTTGTCCACCGCCTTCATCAGGCCGATGTTGCCTTCCTGGATCAGGTCGAGAAACTGCAGGCCGCGGTTGGTGTACTTCTTGGCGATCGAGATCACGAGACGGAGGTTGGCTTCCACCATCTCCTTCTTGGCCTGGCGCGCTTCGCGCTCGCCCTTCTGCACGGAGTGCACGATCTTGCGGAACTCGACGATCTCGAGGCCGGTCAGCGCAGCCAGCTGATGCACCTCGTGGCGAAGGTCCTTGATGCGGTCCTTCTCGTGATGGACGAAGTTCTTCCAGCCTTTTGCTGAAAGTTTGGAGACGCGATTGAGCCAGCGCGGATCGAGTTCAGAACCCTGATAGTTGCGCAGGAAATCCTCGCGCGCGACGCCGTGGCTGTCGGCAAGGCGCATCAGGCGGCCCTCATGCGAGACGAGGCGCTTGTTGATGTCGTAGAGCTGCTCGACGAGGCTGTCGATACGCGCCTGGTTGAGGCGCAGCGACTTCACCTCGACGATGATCTCGTCCTTGAGCTTGCGATACTTGCGCTCCTGGTGCGGCGACAGCGAGGGCCCATGCGAGGTGCTCTCGAGCTGGTTCTGGATGTCCTGCTCCTGAAGCTTGCGCAGCTTCTTGTAGCTCTCGGCGATCTTGTCGAAGATCTCGACGACCTTCGGCTTGAGCTCGGCCTCGATCGCCGCGAGCGACATCTGGTTCTCGAACTCGTCGTCCTCGTCCATGTCGGCTTCGGCGGCGGCCTCGCCCGGATCCTTCTCGGCCTCGGCGCCATTGCCCGGGGCAGGCGTGGCACGGAACGGGGTCGGCGCCGGCGGTGCTGCAGGCGGGGCGACATGCGCGGGGGCGCCGCCGGTCACGACTGCGGCCTCGCCGCCCTCGGCCGTGGCTTCGCCGTTCTCTCCGGTGGGCCCGCCGATCATCGCGGTGTTCATGCCGCCCTTGGCTTCGGGGCCGGCATAGGTCGCTTCGAGATCGATGATGTCGCGAAGGAAGATCTTGCCTTCGTTGAGCTCGTCGCGCCAGATGATGATGGCCTGGAAGGTCAGCGGGCTTTCGCAGAGCCCTGCGATCATCGCCTCGCGGCCGGCCTCGATGCGCTTGGCGATCGCGATTTCGCCCTCGCGCGACAGCAGCTCGACGGTGCCCATCTCGCGCAGATACATGCGCACGGGATCGTCGGTGCGCTCGCCCGGCTCGCTCTTCTTGACCTCGGTGACGGCCTTCTGGGTGACCTCGACGAGCTCGTTGTCGGTCTCGTCCTCGCCGCCCTCGTCCTTGTCTTCCTCGCCTTCGCTATCGTCGGCTTCGGTGACGTTGATGCCCATGTCCGAGAGCATCGACATGATGTCCTCGATCTGTTCGGGCGAGGTCTGGTCGGACGGCAAGACTTCGTTGAGCTGATCGAAGGTCACGAAGCCGCGCTTCTTGGCCTGCTTGATCATCTTCTTCACGGCCGCGTCGGACAGATCGAGCAACGGCGAGGGCGCATCCTGGGAATCCTTCTCGGGAGCATCCGCTGCCTTGTCGTCTTTTTCCTTGTCCTTCGCCTGCAGCGTCTTTGCCTTGGTGGCCATCCATTGCTCCTAAACGCGTTTCACACAGACGGCTCGCCCCGCCTGCCTGAAATCACTTGAACCTGTTGCTCGACGCTCTCGCTTCGTCAGCTCTCGACACGGAAAGGGCGGCGCGCACATCTCTCGCCACCCCCAACTTTCTCTCGCCGGATTTGCCTAACGCTTCGTGAGCCTCTTTGTCGCAGCGGATGCAGGTGTAGTGCCAACAGTGCTCGCGCGGATTCATTCCTGACGCGTCTGTTCTGCCTGCGGCCGCCTCTGGGCCAAAGTGCTACAAGACCGTTAAGCCTCGATTAACCCTGTTTTTGCCGCCAAACCATGGATTTGGCGAGTCTTTTAGCGGTTCCGGTCCCGGCCGTCCGCATGATTCTTTCATCACACGCTCTTCTGGAACCGGCCCGACAGCTCGCCAAAACCCTCGATCAGGGCCTCGGTACCGTCGACCTCGGCCAGCCGGGCCTTGACGTCACGCAGCCACGCCAAATTGGCCTCGCTGGGGTCCTCCCCCAAGGCCAGCTCGGCGTCCTTCAACTCTCTAAGTAGTGAATGGTATTGCCGATGCAAGGCAACGAGCTGGTGCCAGGTGGCAAGAACGTCGTCCCTGGCCGCGCCTTCGAGCGCACCCCACACCGCCTGGGTCGTGATACCGTTCTCAACTCTTTGAAGAAGCTGAGAAAATCCTCCCCGTTCGATGTCGGCCCGCATCTTTTCGGCCTGCTCGGTCGGGTCCGGGCTATGGTGATGGTCGTTGGCGAAAGCCGCGATGATGGCGGCCCTGAGCTTGTGGGCCTCGGGGTGGGCCAGCTCCAGGGCGGCGACCTCCTCGAGGTGCTCATGCAGCAGCCAGGGGTGGTTGATCAGGATTTGCAGGATCAGGGCCTCCCGGCGGGAGATGGCGCTGCGCTGGCCCCGCATGATCGGGCTTGCCGCAAGCTGGGGGCTCGCCGCCTGGTAGGGACCGGAGGGCAGCATGGCGGGACCGGGCGGCCCGCGGCGGCCCTGGCCGCCAAACCCCTGGCCGCCAAACCCCTGGCCGCCGAATCGATTCGCCTGTCCCCCGGCCCTCGGCTGGAACGGACGGCCGCCCTGACCGGGACGGAAATTGCCACGGCCGGCGAAGCCGCCGCGCCCGCTCTCGGGCGCGAACGTGCGCTGAAGCCGCTCGGCGAGATCCTGGCGATAATAGCGCCGCACCACCTCGTCGCGGATGCCATTGGAGAGCTCCTTGATGCGGGCTTCCAGCGCGGCGCGACGCTCGGGCGTTGCGAAATTGCCGCCTTCAAGCTCGCGCGACCAGAGCATGTCGGCGAGCGGACGCGCCGCCGCGATCACCTCTTCCATCGCGCCGCGGCCGCCGGAGCGCACGAGATCGTCGGGGTCCTGCCCTTCCGGCAGCAGCGCAAAGCGCAGGCTCTTGCCAGGCGCGAGAAAGGGAAGCGCAAGATCGGCGGCCCGATACGCCGCCTTCTGCCCGGCGCGGTCGCCGTCGAAGCAGAGGATCGGCTCGTCCGCCATCTTCCAGAGCAGCGCGAGCTGGCTTTCGGTGAGCGCGGTGCCGAGCGGCGCGACGGCGCCTGCAAAGCCCGCCGTGACCATGGCGATGACGTCGACATAGCCTTCGACCACGATCAGCGCGCTGCCGTCATACGTGGCTTTGCGCGCGGTCTGGTGGTTGTAGAGATTGTCGCCCTTGTGGAAGAGCGGCGTCTCCGGCGAGTTCAGATATTTGGCCGGAACGTCCTTCTCCAGCGCCCGTCCGCCGAAGGCGATGACGCGGCCGCGCAAATCGGTGATCGGAAACATCACGCGATCGCGGAAGCGGTCGTAGGGCAAGGGAATGTCGTTGCCGCCGACGAGCAGGCCGGTCTCGACCATGTCGTCGACCGAGACGCCGAGCTTGCCGAGATGCTCCTTCAGCGCGAAGCGATCGGGCGAGGCGTAGCCGAGGCGGAACTGCAATTGCGTCGCCGGCGAGATCGCGCGATCGGCGAGATAGCCGCGCGCCTTGGCGCCGACCCGCGAAGCCAGCGTTTCGGCGAAATACTTGGCGGCGAGATCCATGACGTCATGCAGCGAGCGGCGGCGCTGCTCCTGCCGCGCGGCATCCGGCGTCACCGCCGGCAGCGGCAGGCCCGCCATGTTCGCCAGCCGCTCGACGGCCTCGGCGAACGGCAGGCCGTCGGTCTCCATCACGAAGTTGATGATGTCGCCGTGCTTGCCGGAGGAGAAGTCGTGGTAAAAACCCTTCTGGTCGTTGACGTAGAAGGACGGCGTCTTCTCCTGCTGGAACGGCGACAGCCCCTTCCACTCCCGCCCGGCCTTCTTCAGCTTGACGCGCTTGCCCACGACTTCGGAGACCGAAAGCCGGGCGCGCAGCTCGTCGAGGAATTGGGGCGTGAAGCGCATGGGATGTGTCTAGCGCGAACCAGGGTGAGTCGGGCGAAGGATCAGGGATATAGGTGCGACCGGCCTAAAAGTCAGGTTTGTCAGGATTATACGCGCTGTTCACAGGCCTTTCTCGTCGTCCAGGCAATCCTTTTTCGCCGTCATCCTGAGGTGCTCGCCCCTTCGGCGAGCCTCGAAGGGCGACGGCCCGGCTGCATCCGGGCCGATTCATCCTTCGAAGCTCACACTGCTTTGCAGTGTGAGCGCCTCAGGATGACGGGGCGGGCGCCCCGGAATGCCAAGCAGAGGCAGAAGTGCCTTGAACCCCGCCCGGTTCCACGCTTCCATGGGCCATGTTCAGGACGTTTCGAGGCGGCCATAGCGGGGGCTGGCGCATCACCTCGATTTCATCGGTGACGGGCGAGCCCCTGCCCTTCATGCCGGCGCTGTCGGTCACCGACAGCGAGGCCGTCTCGTTGCCGCTGGTGCCCTCCCGCAACGCCTGGCGGCTGGTCGGCACGCCCAGCAGCTTGCGCTACACCGAGCGGCCGGAGAAGCAGCAGCTCGTGGCCGTGCAGGCCGGGCTCGGCCGGCCTGAGGCGACCTCCGCCGCGCTGATCCCGATCCGCAAGTCGCAGGCCTGGTGGGAGCTGACGCAGGAAGAGCGCCGCAGGATTTTCGAGGACAAGTCGCACCACATCGCGAGCAGCCTGCGCTACCTGCCCGCCATCGCGCGCCAGCTCTATCATTGCCGCGACCTCGGCGGCCCCTTCGATTTCCTGACCTGGTTCGAATTCGCCCCCGCGCATGCCTCGCTGTTCGAGGAGCTGGTGGCGATGCTCAGGCGCACCGAGGAGTGGACCTACGTCGAGCGCGAGGTCGACGTGCGCGTGGTGAAGGAAGTGCTGTCGGCTTAATGATCCAGAAAACGGCCCGACGCGATGCGGGGTAGATCGGCGACGGGCCAGTTATAGATGTAGGTCCAGGCCTTCTCGGTGGTGCCGTCCGGCAGCGCCACGTCGATCAGCTTGCGCAGATATTCGGTCGGCTCCGGAAAGCCCTCGCCGCAGGCCTCGTACATGTCGAGCTCACGCAACAGTTCTTCCGGCACGTGAAGGCGGAACAGCTCGCCATGGACGAGGTCGGACGGCGCATCCGACAGCACTAGCCCCGGATAATGCTTGATGAGAAAGAGCCGGCCGCGGCAGGTCGCTTCACCCAGAAATTCCGCATGGCCGGCCAGCAGCCGCGCCATCGGATGGTCGAAGCCGCGCATCAGGGTGCCGTAGACGAAGAGACGATCGCAGGTCATGAGGGCTCTATAGCCGCGAATTTTGCGGAACGACAGCGCTGCATGTTCGCAGTCGTCCCGGCGAAAGCCGGGACCCATGACCCCAGGGAGTAGTTTGACGGAGACTAGTAATGAAGAAGTTGTCCTGCGGAATTAGCACCGCGCTTCACCGAAAGATCACGCGGTGGGTCCCGGCCTTCGCCGGGACGACGTTGGGGAAACATCATGCCCGACGCTGCCCATCGCGAGCGTGGAGCGATCCCTCACGCCGCCTTCACCTCATCGCTCACCACCACGAATTTCTTCAACTCCATCCGGCCAAAACTCGTCGAGAGCGCGACGTCGGCGGCGTCGCGGCCGGTCGCCATCAGGATGCGGCCGATGCGGGGGACGTTGTGGCGGGCGTCGAAGGTGAACCATTTGCCCGAGAGCCAGACCTGAAACCAGCCGGAAAAATCCATCGGCGCCGGATCCGGCGGAATGCCGATGTCGCCCATATAGCCGGTGCAGTAGCGCGCGGGGATGCCCATGCAGCGACAGAAGGCGAGCGCCAGATGCGCGAAGTCGCGGCAGACGCCGGTCTTCTGCTCGTAGACGTCATGCGCCGATTTCATGTGATGGGCGTGCTCATAGCCGAAGGTGACGTGCTTGTGCACGAACTCGTTGATGGCAGCGACGCGCTCCCAGCCGGGTTTCGTCTTGGCGAACAGCGACCAGGCGACGTCGGTGAGCTTGTCGGTCTCGCAATAGCGGCTCGGCATCAGATAGAGCATCAGCTCGTTCGGCAATTGCTCGATCGGAAGCTGCTGCGCGGTCGGCATCACCTCGTCGGGCAGGCCGGTATCGCGCACCAGTGCACGGCCCTTCAGCGTCACGCCGCCGGCGGGCGCAACGAGGCGGCCGCAGACATTGCCAAAACTGTCGTGATAGAAGCGGATCGCAACACCGGGCTCCGCGACCACCGTCTCCTTGCCGATGATGTCGGCCTGCCGGGAGGGGTGGATGTTGAGCATGATCACCATCGGTGTCGGCTGCGCTGCCGCGTAGGTGAGCTCGAAGCCGACTTTGATCTCCATCTACGAAACTTCCGCCTCCATCTCTTCCTCGCTCTGCTGGTCGTCCGAGACCACCTTGATATTCACGTCCATGGCCTCGAAGGCATCCCCGGGGCCGATATAGACGCCGTGCAGCGGAATCGCCTGGCGCGGATCGCGGGCGACCGCGACACGAATGAGATCGCGGGTGCCGACGATGCCGTTGGTCGGATCGAACTCGATCCAGCCCGCGCTCGGCAGATAGACCTGCACCCACGCATGCGTCGATCCACCGCCGACATGCCGCTGCTCGATATCCTCCGGTACGAAAATGTAGCCGGAGACAAATCGGGCGGCGATGCCGAGATGGCGCAACGCCTCGATCATGAACAGCGCATAGTCCCGACAAGTTCCACTGCCCGACTGCAAAGTATCGAGCGGATGCTGCGTGCCGGGCTCATGGCGCTTGCGGTATTTGAGCTGCTTGCGGATGCCGTGCGTGATACCGGTCAGGATCTTGAAGGTCGGCGACGGCGCATCCTCGTCGAGAAAGCCGCGCGCCCACTCCGCGATCTCGCCGTCGGGATCGGTGTATTGCGGCGTGATGTACTGGACGAGATCGGGGAATTCCTCGTCGTCGTAGACGAAGGGATAGAAATAGGCCGGATCGTCCGGCGTCAGCGCGAATTCCTCCACCGGGTTGTGCTCGACGGTGACATGCCAGTCGAAGGTCAGCGTCTCCGCACGTTCGTCGAAATTGGCGATCGCGACCGAATTGCCGAACACGTCGTGAATCCAGTGCAGCGACATCGGCTCCGGCGAGATTTCGAGCCTGGAGTCGAGCACGCGCAGATCGTGCCCGTCGCGCGGACGCAGCATGATCTTGTGTTCGCCGAACGCCACGGGGCGGTTGTAGCGATATTCGGTCTTGTGATGAATCGTGAGCAGCGGCATCGTGAAGCGATCATGGTGACTTTGGGCGGATCAATCTATAGCGATTCTGCCCAATTCTGGGGGTGACTGCTCTTTCCGTAGGCAATCTGGATGGCTTTAGACACAGCTAATGCGACCGATCAACTGCTTGGCGAGGGTGACATTCCGCCAGTGCATGAGGTGAATGCGGAGGGGACATCGCCTTTTCTGCTCACCTCGGATCATTACGGGCGGATTTTGCCACGCGCGCTCGGTGATCTCGGCGTCGCTGAGGCCGAGCTTGTCAGGCACATCGCCTGGGACATCGGCATTGCCGGCGTCGCCGAGCGGCTCGCCAAGATGCTCGATGCGCATCTGATCGCGCAGCGCTATTCGCGGCTGGTGATCGACTGCAACCGCCCGCCGGGCGCCGTGAGCTCGATCCCCGTGATCTCCGAGGCCACGACGATCCCGCGCAACGAGGGCATTTCGCAGCATGAGCGCGAGGCAAGGCGGCGCGAGATCTTCGAGCCCTATCATCATCGTATCGACGCTGCGATCGGCCGCCGCCTGCACGACAGGCGCCCGACGGTGCTGGTGTCACTGCACAGCTTCACGCCTGTCTATGCCGGCGTCGCGCGGCCCTGGCACATCGGCGCACTCTACAACCGCGACACGGTGCTGCCGCAGCTCCTGCTGAAACATCTCCACGCCGAAAGCGACCTCGTCGTCGGCGACAACGAGCCCTATGCGGTGAACGACCTCACCGACTACACCATCCCCATCCACGGCGAAGCCCGCGGCCTCGTCAACACCGGCATCGAGATCCGCCAGGATCTGATCGCGGACCAGTCCGGCCAGCAGCAATGGGCCGAGCGACTGGCAAGGATCTTCGCGGAGATCGAATTGGAGTTGCGGGCGGAGCGATTGGTATAGCGCGACGGTTCAATGCGAGGACGCATTGCCGCCGCGAAGGGGTCAAGCCGAACCGGTCTCTGGGGAGCTCATTTCGCCCGTGTCAGCGCCAGCCAGATGCCGCCGCCGATCATGAAGCCACCGGAGATGCGCGACATCAGGCGGGTGCGGCGGGCCGAGAAGAATTTTCGGGCACGCCCCGCTGCGATGGCATAGAGCGCGTCAGTCATCGCCGCGGTGACCATGAAGGTGGCTCCCAGCAGCGCGACTTGCGGAAAGTGGTCGCGGTTCATGTCCATGAACTGCGGGATGAAGGCGCCGAAGAACACCAGCACCTTCGGATTCGACAGCAGCACCAGGAAACCTTGCAGGAAGAAGCCGCCGCGCGGCGGCGGAGGCGGCTGGTCGACATTGACGCCCTCGACCGGCGCCCAGATCAGCTTGATGCCGAGCCAGACCAGATAGGCCGCGCCGGCAAAGCGCACCCAGTCGAACCAATAGCCCATGGTCGCCATCAGCGAGGTCAGGCCGACCGCGACGATGCCGATGACGATGGCGAGCCCCACTTGAGCGCCGAGGACATTGGTCAGCGCCGCCCGCGTGCCGTGACGCAGGCCGTTGGCGATGACGAGGGTCACGATCGGACCCGGCAGCAGCGCCAGCGCGATGCAGGCGGCGACGAAGGCGAGATAGGCTTGCATGGACATCATGGGAGGGACTCGGCTGGGCGGGGTTTGAGGAGATTAATGCATGGGACGGGCGGGAACGGAAGCACTTCTCCTGCTCCCCGTTCCTACGGGAAGAGGGTTGGGGTAAGGGCTCCATCAGCAAACAAGGTGAGAAACGGACTCGCGGAGACTTCCCCTCGCCCGGAAGCTGCGCTGCGCGCGCATTCCCCGCATGCGGGGAGAGGCGAAGAACGACGCCCTCACCGTCCATCCAGCGCCGCAGCCATCCATGTCTTCATCTCCTCCGTTTCCAGAAACGCCAGCGCCGCACGCTGCACGGCATTCGCCTCGCCCGTGCCTTGCGCCACCACGACCAGCAGATCGCAGCGGCGCGACAGCGCGAGGCCGGCGGCAGCGTGACGCGCGCCGTCGGGCATGTCGAGACCGTAATGCCTGATGCGGCCCTGCATGGCGGCGATGCTCACGGTCGCGCCCGCCGCGGTAGCCGAGAAGCGCGGACTGATCAGGTCGATGTCGGTGACGCGGTCGACCTCGTCGTCATCGGCAACGCCGGTGTCGCAATTGCAGAACCCGCGCTTGGCGCGGACGTAGAGCTCGGCGCCGGCGCAGCCGCCCGCAGTACAGCGGAACGCGCGGCCGGCAGGCCAGCCGTCGCGAGGAAACGGCCACGCAATCTCCCGCCAGGCCCCGGCGCGTTCCGCCTCATAGGCACGCCCGCCGGACGATGCGCTGAGAGCAACCAGGGCCATCAGCATGAGCGCCCCGCGCCGCATCGTCAGTTCTTCGGCAGGCCGGCGACGGCGCGCGCAGGACCCGTCAGCTCGAGAATATGCAGACCGGTGTTGGCGCGATCGACGACGTAGATGTAGCCACGATCATCCGTCTCCACATTGTTGGTCTGGATCGCGACCTTGCAGCGTTCGCCGCCTTCGATCGGGATGCAGCGCTTGTCGGTCGCGCTCGTGATCGACGGAATGAAATAGCCGACCTCCTTCGGGTGATAGGGATCGCGGATGTCGAGCGCGCGCACGCCGGCATTGAAGAAGGCGATGAAGACCATCTTCTTGTAATAGACCGGCGCCATGCTCTCGTTCGATGAATGGGAGCCGAAGCGGCCGCCGCGCTGGCAGAACTGTCCGCTCGCCTCCGGCACGGTATAGCTCGAGATCATCATCGGCCGCGTCTCGGTGGTGACGTCGGCGAACCACACCATCTGCCGCGCCTCGCCGCATTCGTTGAGGATCGCCTCGTCCACGATCATCACGATGTCGCGGGTCTTGCCGTCCTTGTCCTCGGCGAACTCGGCAACGGGCATGTCGAGCATCGGAAACGTCGTGTGTGCGCCGTTGAAGGCGGACATCGGCATCCGCGCAATCTCGGGATAGCGCAGATTGTCCGGCGTCGGCTCCTTCGGTCCGTTCAACAGCTTGTCGCGATCGACGATCTGCAAGATGCCGCCCTTGTTGGTGCCGTAGCCGAAATAGACGCGGTTGCCATTGGGCCCGGTCGAGATCGGCCCGTGCAGCTCGGTCGGCACCGCGCCGGTGGCACCCGGCTCCTGACCGGGCAGGCCGAAGTCGCGGATCTTCTGCGGATGCGCGGGATCGGAGAGATCATAGACCTGCGTCATCCGCCGCGTGCGCCAGTCCGGCGCGCCCGAGACGAGAAAGGCGATGCCGGTGTCGCATTCCCACCAGCTCTTGTGCGTGTCCTTCAGCCCGGCGATGCGCGTGATCAGCGCGGGGCTGGCGGGATCGGCGACATTCCAGATCTCATGCGCCTCGCTGCCGAAGGTGCGCAGCATGTAGACCGCGTTCGGATCGCCCTTCGGCAACGACTTGCCGTCGCAGACCCGCACCATCTGCGCGCCGCCGGATTCGTACTTGCCTTCCTGCCCGGGCAGGTGCCGCAGATATTTGGGACGCGCGGGATCGGTGACGTCGACGATCGAGGTTCCGTTCGGCTCGGCCTGCCCCGTCATCGGATTGACGGGAGCGGGCACATCGTCGGTGCCGCCATGATGGCCGATATAGGCGATCCAGCGGTCGCCCTGGTGATGGATGGTCGGCTGATACGCGCTGCGCGCCTGGAGGTCGCTGGTGCCGAGCAGCTTCATGTTGGAGGCTTCCGGCGGCGCGCCGATCGTCTGCTTCTGCGCGAGTGCCGTGGTACCGCAAGCAAGAAGGACGAGGCCTGCGACAGTCAAGACGCAACGGAACATGAATGTCCTCCCGGAACCAATCTGCGTTGGCTGAGCTTCGAGGCTAGCACAGCCGTTTGCGAGCGCCAAAAACACCATCTTGACATGCAACCATTTGGTTGCATATTATCGTCACCATGGATGAGGTCTTCAAAGCGCTCGCCGACGCGTCACGACGATCGCTGCTCGACAGGCTTCACGCCAGGAACGGCCAGACGCTGAACGAACTCTGTGAAGGCCTTGCGATGACGCGCCAGGCCGTGACCAAGCACCTTGTCATTCTCGAGGAGGCCAACCTGGTCACGACGATCAGGCATGGCCGCGAGAAGCTGCATTACCTCAATCCGGTGCCGATCCATCAGATCGGCGAACGCTGGATCAGGAAGTTCGAGCGCAGCAAGCTCGCCGCGCTCGGCGAGTTGAAACGCCAGTTGGAGAAGCGCGATGAGTAAGCCAGAGTTCGTCTACGTGACCTACATCGAGACCACGCCGGAGAAGCTGTGGGAGGCACTGACCAGCAGTGCGTTCACGCGTCAATACTGGTTCGATACCGAAGTCAGGTCCGATTGGAAGGTCGGCTCGCCCTTCGCCCTCGTGATGAGCGGAAAGATCACGGACACCGGTGAAATCCTCGAGGCTGACCGGCCTCGGCGGCTCTCCTACACGTTCAAGCACGAGTTGATGGAGGAGATGCGGAACGAACCGGCGACGAAAGTCGTCTTCACCATTGTGCCCTACGGCAATCTCGTGAAGTTGACGGTGACGCACGAAGGCTTCACCGGCGGCAGCAAGCTGCTCGACGGCATCTCCAAGGGATGGCCCGCGATCCTGTCCGGGCTCAAGAGCCTGCTGGAGACCGGCAAGGCGCCCACGATCCCGCCCGCTGCGCTCGGCATCGAAGGATTTGAGTGATGAACCTCGACCAGTTCAAGCCGCTGACCGTCTACACCATCTACATCGCCTCCACGCCGGAGAAGGTGTGGGAAGCGCTGACTTCGGCGGAGTTCAGCAAGCAGTACTTCTTCGGCAACGCGGTCGAGGTCGAGCCGCGGCTCGGCGGCGCGTTCGTCGTGCGCACCCCTGATGGCGCCCTGCACATCAGCGGCGAGGTGCTGGCATACGATCCGCCGCGAAAGCTCTCGGTCACCTTCAACGTCAACTGGCCCGATCTGATCGAGAAGCTCGGCCCGACGCTCGTCACCTACGAGATCGAACAGGTCGGCGACGCGGTTCGGCTCACCATGAGCGAAGGCCATGATCGGCCGCTGAGCGACGACATCCTTGCCGGTGGACGGCAGGGTTGGCCCGCGATCCTGTCCAGCCTCAAGAGCGTGCTCGAGACCGGCAGGCCGCTGGTGGTGAAGATGGGCCCGCCACAGCGGATGCTGGATGCGCTGAAGATGATGGGGGTCAAGACGCCGTAGCGGCCGGAATCTGCGCCCTGATCACTTCTTCTTCGCTGGCGGCGGCTGAATCTCGTCGATCTTGCGACGGCAATCCCCTTCCGAATCGTGCGGACCCGAGACAAAGGTCCCGCTGACCTTGATCGCGTACCAGCCTGACTCGACGCCGAGCCGGAGCGCCTCGTCTGTCTTGACGTGCCGTGGCGAGAGAGCTTGTATCGGTTGAGGTTGCATCAGGTGCTTTCGGTTGGCGTTCGATCTCATATCGAGCCGCGGTGGAATCTGTCAGGCAGCGGTGGACGAGCCTGCCGCGTCCACCTGCTCGCGGGAACGAGCCATAGGCGCAACGGTCGCCATTGCGACCTCGCGATGAGCTGGCTCCGCCAGTGCCAGAGATGAGCCATTTCAGGTCGCGTATCGTCGTGGCGCCGCGTGTGCGCAGAGACGACCGCTCTTTCTGACATTGGCGCACCGTGCGCGCAATCTCGGCAATTAGCTATCGTTTTCTCGTCCGCCCCACACTTTAAAAGGGCCAAATGCCGCTCTCGATCGAATAAGGCCGACGAAGCCTTGTGATCGACCGCTTCGTAGCCATGTTGAGAGCTTCGCCAAGGGAAAGTCTTTCGTATGAAGCTCCGCGTCGGGTTCGAGATGCTGTACGAGTTCCCGCAGCCGACGCCGATGATCATGGTGTTGGGCACGCACTTCACGCGCGCCTCCGATGTCATCGTGCCCGACCTGCTGACCACCAGCCCCTCGGTGCCGATCAGTCCCTACCGCGACCTCTTCGGCAATTGGTGCAGCCGCATCGTGGCGCCGGCCGGCGCCTTCCGCCTTGCCGGCGACGGCGTCGTTCGCGACAGCGGTCTGCCCGACCCGGCGTTTCCCAACGCGTTTCAGCACACCGTCGAAGCACTGCCGACCGACACGCTCGTCTATCTGCTCGGCAGTCGCTACTGCGAGACCGATCGCCTGTCGGATATCGCATGGAAGTTGTTCGAGCGGACGCCGCCCGGCTGGGCGCGGGTCCAGGCCATCTGCGATTTCGTTCATCGCCACATCACGTTCGGCTATGAGCACGCGCGTGCGACCAAGACGGCCCGGGAAGCTTACGACGAAGGCAAGGGCGTGTGCCGCGACTATGCCCATCTCGCCATCACATTCTGCCGCTGCATGAACATCCCGGCGCGTTACTGCACCGGCTACCTCAGCGACATCGGCACGCCGCAGCCGTGGGCTGCGGGCGATTTCGCAGGCTGGTTCGAGGCCTTCATCGGTGGAAGCTGGCACATGTTCGACCCGCGCAACAACACGCCGCGGATCGGCCGCGTGCTGATCGCGCAGGGACGCGATGCAGCGGACGTCCCGATCACCCAGACTTTCGGTCCGAATAAACTACTCAATTTCAAGGTATGGACCGACGAGGTTGCGTGATGACGGACAGCACCGCAACGCTCAGCGCCGATGAATTTGTGTCATTGGCCGAAATCGGCAAGGGCAAGACGCAAGGCGACATTCCGCAAGCGCACGGCGAACGCCTGACCAATTTGGGTTATGCGATCAGGCGGCTCGGCGAACTCGAACTGACCTCATCCGGCGCGCGCCGCCTGGCAGCAGGTCAGTAGCGCGCCGCCATAGCGTCCGGCGGCGCCGTTACGCCACCGGCACTACCAGCCGCCGATAGAGATGCCATGTCGCGTGCCCGAGCACCGGCAGCGTCACGACCAGCCCGAGAAAATACGGCAGCGCCGAGACGATCAGCAGCATCACGATCACGGCCGCCCAAGCGATCATCGGCAGCGGGCTGGTCACCACCGCACGCACGCTCGTCACCATCGCGGTGACGAAATCGACCTCGCGGTCGAGCAGCAGCGGAAACGACACCACGGTCAGCGAGAACAGGATCAGCGACAGCACGGCGCCGACTGCGTTGCCGATGGCGAGGAACAGCAGGCCCTCATTGGTGGTCAGCACCACCGTCATGAACTCCTGGAGGCTCGAGAACGAGGCATGCAGGCCAAGCAGCAACGCGATCAGGAGTCGCACCTGGTACATCCAGACCACGAACACGAACAGCGTGACGAACGCCATCCAGCCGATCTCGCTGCGCGCGCGGATCGCCGACCAGATCACGCCGAACGAGACGGGCTCGACGCGCTCGCGGCGGCGGCTGACTTCGTAGAGACCGATCGCGACGAACGGACCAATCAGCGCGAAGCCCGCGGCCAGGGGATAGACCAGATAGACCATGCCGAAGGCGGTGACGCACAGCATGATGGCGATGCCGCCGGCCGCATAGAGCGCGCCGAAGCAGAGCCCGTAAAGCGGCAGTGCCTGGAAATCGCGCAAGCCCTCGACCAGCGCCTCGGCGATGTCAGCCGCCACCACGGGACGCACCACCGGATCGATCTTGCCCGAAATGGACATCAGCTTCCTCCTCGTTTGCCGGCGCGATCTTCGTCGCACGCGTCCTCGATACTAGCGCCCTCCGCCGCCACGCGCACGAGCAAGTTGTTCACTGGATGACGGTATCATGGGAGCGCCGCGGCGCCCCTTGATGCGCACCACTTCAGAATCTTTCCCCATCGAGGGCTTTTCGGCACGATGCCTATGGACTGAACGGAGGCCGGTGCCGCAAATTGTACCTTCGAACCAGCACACGCGATGACCAGAGCGGACCATTCGACCGATGAGCTTGCGTACCCGGCTACTGATACTCGTCATCGCGGCCATGCTAGTGCCGGCGAGCCTCGTTGGCCTGCGTTTCGTGCAGAATCGCAGCAGCGAGATCAACGCGTCTCTCGCCAATCTGGCTGCGACGGCTGACGACATTGCAAGCGATCTGGACGAGAAGATCCAGGGCACCGCCCAGCTGCATTACGGTCTGTCCCGTGCGCGCGACCTCGACACCCGCGACAAGGCGGCGTGCTCGGCGTTTCTGTCGGAAGTGCGCGAGGAATACCCGCAGTTCACCGGGATTTTGACCATCGATCCCGACGGCAGCCTGTTCTGCGATTCGCTGCGGACCAACCGCACGCTAGACCTCCGGGATCGCGCCTATTTCAAGCAGGCCCTGGTTTCGCGCGGCGTCGCGCTCGAGCCGGTGTTCGGCCGGCTGACCGGACTATCGGTGCTCCAGATCGCCTATCCGGTGCGATCGGAGACAGGCGCGCTGAAGCTGATCCTGCTCGCGTCGTTCAACCTGCGCAAATTCGCGGAGTTTCACGACAAGCGACTGCTTGCCGAGAAAGAGATCCTGCTCGTCGACAGCAAGGGAACGGTTCTGGTCACCCCTTCCGGAGGAGGCTGGACCGAGCCGGTCGGCACGTCGATCGCGGGATCCGAACTGTTGCGCTTCGCTGCAACGCCCGACCAGAAGGCGTTTCAGGAGGTGACTGATCGCGACGGCCGGACGCATGTCTGGGCTGTTGCCGCCGGCTCGCATTCGACCCGTGCTGCCGGCCTCTACATCCTGGTCGGACGGTCCAAGGATGGACTTGTCGCAGCGGGGAATCGCCGGCTTTACGAGGACATGGCGATCCTCGCGGTGGCCTTGCTGCTGCTGCTGGCGGGTGTCTGGATCCTTGCCACCGTCAGCGTCGGGCGCCAGGTCGGGCGGCTCGCCACGATGGCGAAGAAGCTCGGGCTCGGTGACCTCAGCGCGCGAATTGCGCCGCCCCATCCGCGCGGCGAGCTCGGCGGGCTGATGACCGTGCTCAATGACACCGCCGAGTCGCTCCAGCAGCAACGCGCCGCCATCGCGGATCTCAACCAGAAGCTCAGCCAATCCCAGAAGATGGAAGCCATGGGCCAGCTCACCGGCGGCGTGGCGCACGATTTCAACAATCTGCTGACCGTCATTCTCGGCAATGCGGAGCATCTGGCCGACAGTCTGGCGGGGAACAAGGAATTGCACCGGATCGCCGGCGACATCGCGACCGCCGCCGAGCGCGGCTCCGACCTGACGCGGAGCCTGCTCGCCTTCGCGCGCAAGCAGCCGCTCCGACCGAGAGACCTCGACATCGCCGGGAAAATTCGCGACATGGAGCCGTTGCTGCGCCGAACCCTGGGCGGGCACATCGAGTGCAGCTTCGCGCTCGATCCGGATCTGTGGCTGACCAGCGTCGATCCCGGCCAACTGACAACTGCCCTGCTCAACCTCGTGCTGAACGCGCGCGACGCTCTGCCTGATGGCGGCAAGCTGACGGTTGAGGCGCGCAACATTTCGCTCGGCGACTCCGATCTGGACGTCAACGGCGAGCCGCGGCCGGGCGACTATGTCATGGTGGCCGTAACCGACACCGGCAGCGGCATGACCGCCGAAGTGGCAAGCCGCGCGTTCGAGCCGTTCTTCACCACCAAGGAGGTCGGCAAGGGGACCGGGCTCGGGCTGAGCATGGTCTACGGGTTCGTGCGACAGTCCGGCGGCCTGGTGCAGATGCAGTCCGAACCGGGTCGCGGCAGCGTCGTCAGGCTGTTCTTTCCCCGCCTTGCAACGCCGCCAGCCGAGCAGCCATTACCCCCGGAGCGGACCACGGCACCCGATGGCAGCGAAACCATTCTCGTCGTCGAGGACGACGACATGGTGCGCGCCTATGTCGAGAACGAGCTGAAGGCGCTCGGCTACAACGTCATCACGCGGTCGAACGGTCCCGCGGCGCTGGACTTGCTGCGTCAGGAAGGGCACATCGACCTGCTGTTCACCGACGTCGTGATGCCCGGCGGCATGTTCGGGCCGGAGCTTGCCAGGCAAGCCACCCAGCTGCGGCCCGAGCTCAAGGTGCTCTTCACCTCAGGCTACACCCAAAATCCCGTCAAGATGCCCGACGGGGTCGCCGACGCCCGCATTCTCACCAAGCCGTTCCGGCGGAAGGATCTTGCCGCGATGCTGCGGTCCGCCCTGTCGGCGCCGTCGCGATAGTCAGGAAGCAGACGCGAGCAGAACCGCGACGCCGAGATTGGCCGCAAACAGAGCCGCGTCGATGACGAAGATCCTGAGCATCGGGCCCTTCAACACGGGCCAGTAGGCAACCCCGACGCGCCCGCCGCGCATCAGGACCGGAAGGTTGTAGGCGAACTGGCTGAAGTGGCAGGCGGCAAAGAACAGGAACAGCACGAGCTGCGCGTGGACCGGCTGGAAGAAGAGCGGACGCGCCACCAGAAGATAGAACGACAACAGCCCGATCGGCAGGTTGATCCCGCCCAGGAACGCCACGCTGGCCGCCAGGGTCGGCGCGATCGGATTGCCGCGCTCTTCCCGCGGCAGCAATATCTTCAGCGTGTTGGCTTGCGCGATGCTGAACTGGATGAAGGCGCCGACGAACCAGAGCGTATTGAGGAGCAGGACGAAATCCGAAAGATGCATCGCTATTTTCCGTAAAAGGCTTCGCTGCGCACCACGCGGCCGGCAGCGTCGAAATCCATGAACTCGCTGGCGCGCGTGTCGCCCAGCTGCCACCACACCGTCAGTCGCGCGATCGCCTCGTCCCAGCTCCAGTTCAGGATCTTCGGGTCGGCACTTTCGATGTGACCATAGGCTTTCCGCCAATAGGCGCGGATGTTCTCGGCCCCGGTGACGACGGGGGAATCGGTCAGCGTCAGCGCCAGAGGACTGCGCATCTGCGCATCGTCGGCGAAATGCGCGACGACCGCGTCGATATCGACCCTGCGCCAACTCGCGCACCATGCCGCGACGAATAGTTCGGCAGCCGCACGATTCATTTCCCCTGCGCTCGTGTCTTGAGCGCTCACGGCTTCCATCCGCGCATGACGCGACCCTCCCCTGGCTCGTTGCCGGGAAAGTGGCAAAGCACGCGCCTCATGTCAACTATATTGACTTTAAGATCGTCAGTTGTTGTCGGCGATCGCCGCCATGACGGTGGTCCATGCCGCCGCGCCGGACGGTCCGACCCGATCGAACGCTGCGCGCAAGACCTTGCGCTCGCGGTCCGACGCCTTCTGCTCGATCCGCCGCCCGGCCTCCGTCAGGCGCAGCAGCTTGGAGCGATGCTGCTGCGGCGCCCGCTTCGACGTCAGGAGCTTGCGCTCCAGCAGCAGGTTGAGCGGCCGGTTCAGGGCCTGCTTGGAAATGCCGAGAACCTCGATGAGCGACCCGATCGCGATGTCGGGGCGGCGCGCCACCACGTAGAGGATACGGTGGTGCGGACGCGACAGGCCCTGCTTCGCAAGAAAATCGTCGGCCTCCAGCGTCATCCCGCGCCAGCCGTAATACATGAGCTCGAGCGCGGCATCGAGATCGTGCAACTTGTCGAGTGAGGCGCGGTGAAGCCCCGCGGCTTGAGACGTCTTTGCCATTTTGAGAAGCTAACCCTTTGCCCGCAGCTCGCGCCGCAGCACCTTGCCGGTCGCCGTCATCGGCAGCGTCTCGGCGAACTCCACGAAGCGTGGATATTCGTGCGCGGCGAGCTGCACCTTGACGAACTCCTGGATTTCGCGCGCGAGCGTGTCGCTGCCGGTAAAGCCCGGACGCAGCACGATCCATGCCTTGATCGACTCGGTGCGGATCGGATCGGGGATGCCGACCACCGCGGTCATCGCCACCGACGGATGCTTCATCAGCGTGTGCTCGATCTCGGACGGGCCGACGCGATAGCCGGCGGTGGTGATGACGTCGTCCTCGCGGCTGACATACCAGAAATAGCCGTCCTCATCCTGCACGCCGAGATCGCCGGTGAGCAGGAACGCACCGGCATATTTCTTCGCCGTCGCCTCGGGATTGCGCCAGTATTCGAGCATGGTGACGGGGCATGGCTGGCGCACGCCGATGATGCCGCGTTGCCCGCGCGGCAGCTCTTCGCCTTTGTCATTGATGATGCGAACGTCGAAGCCCGGCGTCGCCTTGCCCATCGCGCCGGGCCGGATCGGAAACAGGTTGGAATTGCTGCCGATCACGAGATTGCACTCGGTCTGGCCGAACACCTCGTGCGCGTCGATGCCGAAGGTCTCGCGCACCCAGCCCAGCAGCTCGCCGCCGAGCGATTCTCCGCCGGTGAAAATGCTGCGCAGCTTGACGCCGGAATGTTTCACGCCGGCCTGCCGCATCAGCTTCAGCGCCGTCGGCGGCAGGAAGACGTTGCGGACGCCGAGATCGGCCATCATCTGCATCGCCGCCTGCGGCTCGAATTTTCGCGCGCGATGGCCGACCAGCGGGATGCCGTGGTACCAGAATGCGAGCAGGCCGTTGACGAGCCCCCCGATCCACGCCCAGTCCGCCGGCGTCCACATGAGATCGCCGGGGCGCGGCAGGAAGTTGTGACACATCTCGACGTTCGGCAGATGGCCGAGCACCACGCGATGCGCATGCAGCGCACCTTTCGGATTGCCCGTGGTCCCTGACGTGTAGATGATCAAAGCGGGATCGTCGGCGGACGTATCGACCCGCGTGAAGTCGGGCGACGCCGCCTTCGCCGCATCCCAGAACGATTTCGTGCCCGCAGGCGCGCGCTCGCCGACGATGTAGATGTTCTTCAGGTCCGGCAGGCGGTCGCGGATCTTCGCGAGTTTCTCCCAGCCGCCTTCGTCGGTGACGATGGCCTTGGCTTGCGAGTTCGACAGGCGGAATTCCAATGCGTCCTCGCCGAACAGCGCGAACAGCGGGATCGAGATCATGCCCGAGCGGAACGCCGCCATGTGCGCGATCGGCAATTCCAGCGATTGCGACAAAAACACCGCGACGCGGTCGCCGCGGCCGAGCCCATCGGCCTTCAGCACATTGGCGAAGCGGCGCGACATCTCGGCGACCTCGTCGAAGGAGGTGCGCGTGGTGGCGCCGTTCTCGTCGACATAGATCAGCGCGAGGCGGCCGGTGCCGTCGGCATGGCGGTCGCAGCACGCCTCCGCCATATTGAAGCGCGCCGGGACGTCCCAGCGGAAGTTGCGAGTGAGCTCGTCATAGGTCTTGGCTTCGGTGAGCATGGTCGTTTCCCGGCAGCATCGTCATGGCCGGGCTTGACCCGGCCATCCACGTCTTCTTGCTTCGCAGTGTAAAGACGTGGATGCCCGGGACAAGCCCGGGCATGACGGAGAGTGTGTTTCACCGCACCGTCGCAAAGAACTTCCTGACATCGCGCACGAACAGCTCTGGCTGCTCGAAGGCAGCGAAATGGCCGCCCTTCTCCATCTCGCTCCAATGCGTGATGTTGGAAAAGTTCGGCTCCATCCAGCGCCGCACCGGCGTGATGATCTCCTTCGGGAACACCGCGACGCCCGTGGGCACGCTGACCTTCGGGGTGGTGCGTCGCTTGCCAAAGCTTTCCCAATAAAGCCGCGCCGACGAGGTCGCCGTCTCCGTCGCCCAATAGAGCATGACGTTGTCGAGCAGTTCGTCCCTCTCGAAGATGTTTTCGGGATGACCGTTGCAATCGGTCCAGGCCCAGAATTTTTCCAGGATCCAGGCAGCCTGCCCGCTCGGCGAATCCGTTAGGCCATAGCCCAGCGTCTGCGGCCGCGTCGATTGCTGCTTGGAATAGCCGGAGTCGAGATCGACATAATGCTTGAGGCCGGCGAGCGCGCGCTTCTCCTCCGCCGTCGGCTCGCCCTCGAGCTTCGGCGCCGCGTTGAAGGCAAGCGTGATATGGATGCCGGCGCAATGTTCGGCATCCTGCGCGCCGAGCGAGGTCGTCACCGCCGAGCCCCAGTCGCCGCCCTGCGCGCCGTAGCGCGCGTAGCCGAGCCGATCCATCAGCTTGGCCCATGTCGCTGCGATGCGGTCGACGCCCCAGCCGGTGGTCTTGGGCTTGGCCGAGAAGCCGAAGCCCGGCAGCGAGGGACAGACGACATGAAAGGCATCCGCGGGATTGCCGCCATGCGCGGCGGGATCGACCAGCGGGGCGATCACCTTCTGGAATTCCACGATCGAGCCGGGCCAGCCGTGGGTGATGATCAGCGGCAGTGCGGACGGCTCCTTCGAGCGTACATGCAGGAAATGGATATCCAGCCCGTCGATCTCGGTGGTGAACTGCGCGAAGCGGTTGAGCTTTGCCTCGCGGGCGCGCCAGTCGTAGCCATCAGCCCAGTAGGTGCAGATCTCCTTGATCCACTTCAGCGGCGCACCCTGGCTCCAGTCGTCGACCAGTTCGGCCTCCGGCCAGCGCGTGCAGGCGAGGCGCGACTTGAGATCGGCGAGGATGTCGTCGCTGATGGCGATGCGGAACGGTTTGATGGCGGTCATCGGTTGGCTCCCGATCTTTCTGTCGGGAGAGTAGACCGGATGCGCGCCGCATCAAAGGCGCCCGTCCGCCCCCTTCAGGGAAGAACAGCACTAGCCCGTCAGCGCAGCCTTCACCAAACCGCTGGCCTTGCCGAAATCCATCTGGCCGGCGTACTTCGCGCGCAACACGGTGATCACCTTGCCCATGTCCTTCATGCCGGCAGCGCCGGTTTCAGCGATGGCGTCCGAGATCGCCTTCTTGACCTCGTCGTCCGACATCTGCTTCGGCAGATAAGCCGAGATCACCGCGATCTCCTCGCGCTCCTGCTGGGCGAGTTCGGCGCGGCCGCCCTTGTCGTAGAGCTCGACCGCCTCCTGGCGCTGCTTGATCATCTTCTGAAGCACCGCGAGCAGATCGGCGTCCGACAGCGGCGGCTTGCCGTTGCCGCGGGCGTCGATGTCGGCGTTCTTGATGGTCGAGTTGACCATGCGCAGCGTGGACAGCTTGCGCTCGTTCTTGGCCTTCATGGCCTCCTTGACCGCATTGTTGATGTCGTCGCGCAGCATGGTCGCCTCACTTGGAAACTGTCCGGAAAGACTCGTGGTCTACAACAAGATCTGGGCTCAATATAGGTGCTTGCATGAAGGCCGGAAAGCATCTCGCCATGTTCGCGGTCTGCCTTGTGGTGCTCTGGGCAAGCCGTTTCGGCCCCTATGCCTGCGGCACGCTTCCAGGCTTCACGGGCGAAACCAGCTCGTCATGGCTCGCCATCGCCATGAACGGCCTCTTTCTGATCCTTCTGCTGTACCTGCCAGTCTACGACTTCATTTCGCTGCTGACGTACAAGCTCGGCTGGGAGACGAGGGTCGATCCGCTCGTGGTCTACGAGGGTGAGCACTCGACGAATCCGGTCTCGGTGAAGGTCCGGCGCCTCCTTTACGTGGTCGATCTTGCCATGGCGGGCTTCTTCCTCCTGCCGCTGTGGACCAAGGCCGCTTATTGCGGATGAGCGCCTAGCTCGCGAGCCATTCGGCGAGCGCCCGCGCTGTGGCTTCCGGCTGTTCCGGTTGCGGCAGATGCCCGCAATTCGCCAACACAACGAGCTTCGCGCCGGCAATGCCGTCCGCCATCTCCTTCGAGAAGGCGTTGGAAATGGTGTTGTCCTGATCGCCGGTCAGCACCAGTGTCGGGCATTTGATCGTCGCCAGCGTCGGCCGCGAGTCGACCCGCGCAATGATCGCTGTCTGCTGCCGCAGATAGCCTTCGACGCCGACGTCATCGCCCTGCTCGTGCACGAGCCGGCGAATGTCGGCATCGTCGCGGCGCGAGGGATGCACGAGTTCCGGAAACATCTCCTCACGCGCGGCACGCAACTCGCCGCGCTTCGCCCGCTCCATCAGGCCGCGGCGGCGCTGGGTCGCCTCCGGCGTATCGGGCCGGGCCTGGGTGTTGATCAGCGCAAGCTTGGCCACCCGCTCAGGGGCCTGGCGCATGATCTCAAGGGCGATATAGCCGCCCATGGAATGGCCGGCGAGGGCAAAGCGCGGCGGCGCCTCGCTCAGCACCCGGGCCGCGATCGCCGCCATGCTGTCATCGCGGATATGGTTGGCGACCATCACCGGGCCGAACCGCCATAGCGCCGGGATCACCGGCGCATAGATCCGGGCCGAGGAGGCCAGCCCCGGAACCAGCAGAAGCGGCGTGGTCTGGTCCATTATTGCCACGTAAGCCCCAAGAATTGCCGGAAATTGTGCAGCCGAGCTTAAGTGGCCGGGATGGGCTGTCAAATATGCAAAAACGCATGTGAATCCACCCTCTCCCGCTTTGACGGCGGCGTCCGCGGGGACTATGAAACGCGCTCATGACACAACATGACAACGATCCCGCCTGGCCGGACCATAAACCGACCGCGCTCCTCGTGCTCGCCGATGGCACGGTGCTCGAAGGCTTCGGTCTCGGCGCCGAAGGCCACGCCGTCGGCGAAGTCTGCTTCAACACCGCGATGACCGGCTACGAGGAGATCCTCACCGATCCCTCCTATGCCGGCCAGCTCATCACCTTCACCTTCCCGCATATCGGCAATGTCGGTACCAACGAGGAAGACATCGAGACCGTGAACATGGCCGCGACGCCAGGCGCGCGCGGCGTGATCCTGCGCACCGCCATCACCGATCCCTCGAACTACCGCGCCACCAAGCATCTCGACGCCTGGCTCAGGGCCCGCGGCATCATCGGCCTCTCCGGCATCGACACCCGCGCGCTGACCGCGCTGATCCGCAGCAAGGGCATGCCCAACGCCGTGATCGCGCATGCCAAGAACGGCGAGTTCGACCTGCATGGTCTCAAGGAAGAAGCGCGCGAATGGCCGGGCCTCGAGGGCATGGACCTCGTGCCGCTGGTCACCTCCGGCCAGCGCTTCACCTGGGACGAAACGCCCTGGCTCTGGGACAAGGGCTTTGGCCGGCAAGACAACACCGAATTCAACGTCGTCGCCATCGACTACGGCATCAAGCGCAACATCTTGCGCCTGCTCGCCGGCGTCGGCTGCAAGGTGACGGTGGTGCCGGCGACAACCTCGTCCGCAGACATCCTGGCGATGAAGCCGGACGGAGTGTTCCTGTCGAACGGTCCGGGCGATCCCGCTGCAACCGGCAAATATGCCGTGCCGGTCATCCAGGACGTCATCAAGTCGGGCACGCCGACTTTCGGGATCTGTCTTGGCCACCAGATGCTCGGCCTCGCGGTCGGCGCCAAGACGAAGAAGATGCATCAGGGCCATCACGGCGCCAATCATCCCGTCAAGGACGAGACGACCGGCAAGGTCGAGATCACCTCGATGAACCACGGTTTTGCCGTGGACGAGAAGACGCTGCCGAAGGGGGCGACGCAGACCCACATTTCCTTGTTTGATGGGTCCAACTGCGGCATCCAGCTCGACGGCAGGCCGGTGTTCTCGGTGCAGTACCACCCCGAGGCCTCGCCGGGCCCGCGCGACTCGCACTATCTGTTCCAGCGCTTTGCCGACCTGATGCGGCAGAAGAAGAGCGCGTAAGCGGCAAGATCACCCGGCGGATCAATCCGCCGGGGCCCGCCGTCACGGACGCATGAACATGAAGTCCGTGTCGGGATCGCAGTTCTCGGCGATGAAGCGCAACTCCGCCTGGATGTCGGCGACCGACCTCGTCTCCAGATATTTCGAGATTACGAGACCAAGCAGCGCGCGGCAGACCGCTTCGTGCCCGAGGCCTACCGTCCCCGCCTCGTCGAGGGCCGCCGCAAAATGGCGCTGCGCAACATCGGATGCGTACATGGCGTCCCCTTCTTTCGCATCGATTTGCGTGCCCTTGAATGGCCGCCCGCGCCTTGATCTCCGTCAAGCCGGCATGTGGACTTGCGTCAGGAACAAGCGCGTCCGCGCCGTCTTGATTCTGCGTCAACTGCTACTCGGAGCCCAGCCATGTCCGTCGTCCGCGACAATGCCGAGCCGCTCGCCATCGTGTTCGAGGATGACGGGCTCGTGCCGAACAACATTCTCCCCTTCCTGGTCTACCAGGGGGCGGTGAAGCTCGCCCCGGAGCATCCGGAGGAGACGATCGAAAACCTGTTCGAGGCGAACGGCTGGGGCGGCAGGTGGCGCAACGGCGTCTACGACTATCTGCACTATCACGCGACGGTGCATGAAGTGCTCGGCGTTGCGCGCGGCAGTGCGCGAGTCCGTTTCGGTGGCGATCACGGCCAGGAGCTTCAAATCAGGGCAGGCGACGTCGCGATCCTGCCGGCTGGCACCGGGCATCAGTGCATCGAGGCGAGCGGTGATTTCTGTGTGATCGGCGCCTATCCGCCGGGATCGAAGATGGAGATCACGCGGGCAACGCCGGAGAACCACGCCAAGGCGCTGAAGACGATTCCGAAAGTCGCGCTGCCGCCGGCCGATCCTGTGACGGGCAAGAATGGGGCGATGATGCGGTTGTGGCGGTAGTCACAAGCGCGGTGCCGTAGGGTGGGCAAAGCGAAGCGTGCCCACCAATCGATTTGAACTATGTGGATAGATTAGTGGGCACGGCGCGCGAAGGGCGCGCCTTTGCCCACCCTACCGCACTGTGCCTAAGCCTCGTTGGCGCCTTCCTGCCGTGTCGCTTCAAACAGGAACCAGGTGCGGCGCTCGGTTTCGTCGATGAAGTTTTCGAGGATGCTGGCGCTGGCGACGTCGCCGGCGTCGTCGCAAACCTCGTGCGCCTTGCGCATCGCGCTCGCGACATGCTTGTTGTCCTGCATCAACTCGCGCAGCATCTCGCGTGGCGGGACGTAGTCCTCGTCGTTGTCCTTGATGGTCTGGAGCTTTGCGACCTGGCCGATCGACTTCAGCGTCGCTCCGCCGATCTTGCGGACGCGCTCGGCGAGCTGGTCGGTGGTCGCGAAAATCTGGTCGGACTGCTCGTCCAGCAGCAAATGGTAGTCCCGAAAATGCCGGCCGCTGATGTGCCAGTGGAAATTCTTGGTCTTCAGGTACAGCGCGAACGCATCGGCCAGAAGCACGTTGAGCACCTCGGAAACCTTGTTGACCGCCTGGGGTGCCAGATCTGTGGGGGTGTCGAGGTCGGGCGAGACCTTGTTGGGGGCTTTGCTCACGATAAACCTTCCTGTTAGGACGCGGACATTGACGGCGCGCCGTCGCACCCCTAACGCAGGCGGGCAGCGCCGGTTCCTGAGCAGGAACCGTTTGGCCGGGGCCCGCGGATACCATGGACGATTGGATCGATTATTACGACTCGACGCACACGATCTATGTCAGCAAGCTGCATCGCGATTTGCACTTCCAGATCATCGCGCGGGACATCATCGGCTACATCTCCTCGCCCGAGGCGACCGTGCTCGACTATGCCTGCGGCGAGGCGCTGTCGGCGAGCCAGGTGGCATCGGCCTGCGGCAAGCTGATCCTGGCCGAGCCTGCGCCCGGCGTGCGCGGCCGGCTGATCGCGCGGTTTGCCCCGAACACAAAGATCCGAGTCCGCTCGCTCGACGACGTCCGCAAGATGCAGGCCGAATCCATCGACCTTGCGGTGATGAACTCGGTCGCGCAGTACATGACACCGGAGGAGCTCGATGCCGCGCTGCTCAACATCCGCCGTATCCTGAAGCCCTCCGGCAAGCTGGTGCTCGGCGACGTCCTCCAGCCCAATGTCGGCATGTTCAGGGACGTGATGGCGCTGCTCAGCTTCGGCCTGCGTCACGGCTTCCTGAAGGACGCGCTGATCGGACTGATCAGCACCGCGCTGTCGGATTACCGTCAATTGCGCTCGCGCATCGGGCTCCAGCGCTACAGCGAGGACGAGATCACCGCCAGGCTCAAGGCGGCCGGGTTCGCGGTCCAGCGCGCCCACACCAATATCGGCCACAATCGCTGGCGCATGACCTTCGTCGCGCGGCCGCCTCTGGTCCGTTAAGCATAACGACCACCTGAGGTGGCTTGTCGCACCCCGTTCGGACATGATCGGTGCGGCCCGGTGGCGGAAGCGTCTACGCGAGGGCGGTGCATCGCTCTTCATCCTGGTTCAAATCCAGGCCGGGTCTCCAGCCTTCGCTGGCTCCGCCAGCTTCGGCTAGGCAAGCCCTGTCGTAGCGAAGGCTGTCCCGCCGACGCCTTCGCGAAGGCGGACTGGCGAAGACGGACTGCCACCCAAAACAAAAATGTCGAAAACAACCCCATGCACAGTAGCCGGCGATGGCCGGCGCGATGCCCGTAGGATGTTGCGAAGGCATTGACGCGGCGGGCAAATCAGCGGCCCGCGCGCAATCGCCCTCGATTTCAGTCTGCGGCGACCGTTTCGCACTCCGACAGCAGTTGAAGCCGGTCCGCATCCTTCGTCGCGGAGTTGAGCACGGCGTCGAGCAGGCCTGGAAAACGTGCCTCCAGGTCCTCGCGGCGCAGCCGCATGAAGCGGTTGGTACCCGCCACGCGCGTCTGCATCAGGCCGCATTCGCGCAATTTGGCGAAGTGATAGGCGAGGTTGGACTTGCCAGCGAGACCGTTGAAGTCGCCGCAGCAGAGTTCGCTGCTGACACGTTCCTGCTGGGCGAGCTGATACACGATCGCCAATCGGATCGGATCGCTCAGGCAATCCAGGACCATCGGCAGCTCGATCTGCTCGCGGGTGGGATGGAGGGGCGTGCGGCTCATGGTCCGGAATCATAGCGATGCGGCCGCAATGTTCAATAGTTCTTGAACCAATTGACACCGAAACCGTCGCGTTCGATAGTTCAATAAACATTGAACATAGGGATTGTCTCCAATGAGCGTCTTCTGGCTGGCCTTGGCGGCCTTCGCGATCGGCACCGAAGGCTTTGTGATTGCAGGGCTTTTGCCGGCGATCGCCACCGACCTGTCGATTTCGGTCTCGGCCGCCGGCCAATTGGTCACCGCCTACGCCCTCACCTACGCGGTGGGCTCGCCGATCCTGGCGGTGGCGCTGAACAATATCGACCGCCGGACCGTGCTGGCCGTGGCACTGACGACCTTCATCGCCGGCAATCTCGCCGCGATGGTGGCTTCCAGCTACGTCCTGCTGCTGGCTTCCCGGATGCTGATGGCCCTGGGCTCCGGGCTGTGCATGCCGACGGCACTCGCGGTGTCGGTGGCCGTCGCCGCCCCCGAAAGGCGTGGCCGCGCGGTGGCGCTGGTCACCTCGGGACTGACGGTCGCGACCGTGATCGGCGTCCCGCTCGGCAATCTCGTCGGCAGCCTGCTCGGCTGGCGCGCGACCTTCGCGATGGTCGCCCTGATCGGCGCCGTTGCGCTCGCCGGCCTCCTGCTGGGCCTGCCCCGCGGCCTGCCGCGCAACACCGCCTCGCTCGGCGAACGGCTGGCGGTGGCGCGTCACGGCAATGTCCTGGTCGCGCTTGTGATCACGATTTTATGGGCGCTCGGCGGCTTCACCGTGTTCACCTATTTCGCGGTCCCGCTGCGCGGCCTCGGCTTCGACGCCGCGCAGATCAGCCTTGCGCTGCTGGTGTTCGGCGGCGCGGCCGCGATCGGGAACATGCTTGGCGGCGTCCTGGCCGACCGGCTCGGCACGCTTGCTACCGCAGGTCTCGGGCTCGCCGGCATGGCAGCCGCGCTGATCCTGCATTCGCTGGTCCTCAAATTGATGCCCGGACAGGCGCATTACACCGTGCTGGGCGCGATCTTCCTCTGGGGCATCTCGGGCTGGGCGTTCTATCCGGCCCAGATCGCCAGCATCATCCGGATCGAGCCGCAGGCCTCGATGATCGCGCTCTCGCTCAACGCCTCCTCGATGTATCTGGGCTTCGCCATCGGCGGTGCCCTGGGGGGTGCGGTGCTGGCCACCCTCTCGCCAAACGACCTCGGCTGGATCGGCGGAACGAGCGTTGCGGCCTCGCTTCTGGTGCACCTCGCCCGTGGCTGGCAGGCGCGGCCAAAACCCGTGAAAATTGCCGGTTGATGGGTGTTTTTCGGGGTTTCGCCGCCCCGAAAACTGGTCTAAGACCCGTCCGCGCGCGAGGGAGACCCCCGCGCTCTCGGCTCAAGGGGACGCGCGGCAAGCGCGCCCTTTTTTTGTGCCCAAATTCCACTTCGGCGAGAGTTGATGCCCAAACGTACAGACATCACCACCATCCTGATCATCGGCGCCGGCCCCATCGTGATCGGCCAGGCCTGCGAGTTCGACTATTCGGGCACGCAAGCGGTGAAGACGCTGAAGGAAGAGGGCTATCGCATCGTCCTCGTCAATTCCAACCCGGCCACGATCATGACCGATCCGGAATTGGCCGATGCGACCTATATCGAGCCGATCACGCCCGAGATCGTCGCCAAGATCATCGAGAAGGAACGTCACGTCATTCCCGGCGGCTTCGCGCTGCTGCCGACCATGGGCGGCCAGACCGCGCTGAACTGCGCGCTGTCGCTGCGCCGCCAAGGCACGCTCGACAAATTCGACGTCGAGATGATCGGCGCCACCGCCGATGCCATCGACAAGGCGGAGGATCGGCAGCTCTTCCGCGAGGCCATGACCAAGATCGGGCTCGAGACGCCGAAGTCGCGGCTCGCCAACGCGTCGGCCTTGAAGAAGTCGTTCCGCGACAAATACCTCGCCGAGCGCGAGAAGCTCTCCGGCGCCGCGCTCGAGGAGCATGAGCGGCAGTGGACGCTGGGCGAGAGCGAGCGCCGCAAGCGCTATCAGGAATACGCATTCGGCCAGGCCATGATGGCGCTGTCCGAGATCGGCCTGCCCGCGATCATCCGCCCCTCCTTCACCATGGGCGGCACCGGCGGCGGCATTGCCTACAACAAGGAAGAGTTCCTCGACATCATCGAGCGCGGCCTGGACGCGTCTCCGACCAACGAAGTGCTGATCGAAGAATCCGTACTCGGCTGGAAGGAGTACGAGATGGAGGTGGTGCGCGACAAGAAGGACAATTGCATCATCGTCTGCTCGATCGAGAACCTCGATCCGATGGGCGTGCACACCGGCGATTCCATCACGGTGGCGCCGGCGCTGACGCTGACCGACAAGGAATACCAGATCATGCGCGACGCCTCGCTGGCGGTGCTGCGCGAGATCGGCGTGGAGACCGGCGGCTCCAACGTGCAGTTCGGCGTCAATCCGGACGACGGCCGCATGGTCGTCATCGAGATGAATCCGCGCGTGTCGCGTTCCTCCGCGCTGGCGTCGAAGGCCACCGGCTTCCCGATCGCCAAGGTCGCCGCCAAGCTCGCGGTCGGCTACACCCTGGACGAGATCGCCAACGACATCACCGGCGGCGCGACACCGGCCTCGTTCGAGCCGACCATCGATTATGTCGTCACGAAAGTGCCGCGCTTCGCCTTCGAGAAATTCCCCGGTGCTTCCACCACGCTGACGACATCGATGAAGTCGGTCGGCGAGGTCATGGCGATCGGCCGCACCTTCCAGGAAAGCCTTCAGAAGGCGCTGCGCGGGCTCGAGACCGGATTGACCGGCCTCGACGAGATCGAGATCGAAGGCCTCGGCCGCGACGACGACAAGAATGCGATCCGTGCCGCGCTCGGTACGCCGACGCCGAACCGGCTGCTCCAGGTCGCCCAGGCGATGCGGCTCGGCTGGTCGAACGAGGACATCTTCAACTCCTGCAAGATCGATCCGTGGTTCCTCGGCGAGATGCGCGGCATCGTCGACATGGAGGAGAAGGTCAGGAAGAACGGCCTGCCGGGCAATGCCTTCGGCATGCGCACGCTCAAGGCCATGGGCTTCTCCGACGCACGGCTCGCGGTGCTCGCCGAGGCGACGGAGGCCGAGGTGACCGCGAAGCGCCACGCGCTCGGCGTTCGCCCGGTCTACAAGCGCATCGACACCTGCGCGGCCGAATTCGCCTCTCCCACCGCCTACATGTACTCGACCTATGAGGCGCCGTTCGCGGGCGCGCCGGCGGACGAGAGCACGCCGTCGGACAAGAAGAAGGTCATCATCCTCGGCGGCGGGCCGAACCGCATCGGCCAGGGCATCGAGTTCGACTATTGCTGCTGCCACGCCTGCTTCGCGCTGCATGACGCCGGCTACGAATCCATCATGGTCAACTGCAACCCGGAGACGGTGTCGACCGACTACGACACTGCGGACCGGCTCTATTTCGAGCCGCTCACCGCCGAGGACGTGCTGGAGATCATCGCGAAGGAGCGCACCAACGGCACGCTGCACGGCGTGATCGTGCAGTTCGGCGGCCAGACGCCGCTGAAGCTGGCGCGCGCGCTGGAGGCTGCCGAAGTGCCGATCCTGGGCACCTCGCCGGACGCCATCGACCTTGCGGAGGACCGCGACCGCTTCAAGCGCGTGCTCGACAAGCTTCGCCTCAAGCAGCCGAAGAACGGCATCGCCTATTCGGTCGAGCAGGCCCGCCTGGTCGCAACCGATCTCGGCCTGCCGCTGGTGGTGCGCCCGTCCTACGTGCTCGGCGGCCGCGCGATGCAGATCATCCGCGAGGAGAACCAGCTCAGCGATTACCTGCTCGGCACCCTGCCCGAGCTGGTGCCCGGTGACGTCAAGGCGCGCTACCCGAACGACAAGACCGGGCAGATCAACACCGTGCTCGGCACCAATCCGCTGCTGTTCGACCGTTATCTGTCCGACGCCACCGAAATCGACGTCGACTGCCTTTGCGACGGCAAGGACACCTTCATCGTCGGCATCATGGAGCACATCGAGGAAGCCGGCATCCATTCCGGCGACAGCGCCTGCTCGCTGCCGCCGCACTCGCTCGAGCCTGAGATGATCGAGGAGCTGGAGCGGCAGACGCGCGAACTCGCGCTCGGCCTCGACGTCGTCGGCCTGATGAACGTGCAATACGCCATCAAGGACGGCGAGATCTACGTGCTCGAGGTCAATCCGCGCGCCTCGCGCACGGTGCCCTTCGTCGCCAAGGTGATCGGCACGCCGGTCGCCAAGATCGCCGCACGCATCATGGCCGGCGAGAAGCTCGCCGACTTCCAGCTGAAGAAGGCGGACTTCAAGCATGTCGGCGTCAAGGAATCGGTCTTCCCCTTCGCGCGCTTCCCCGGCGTCGACACGGTGCTCGGTCCCGAGATGCGCTCGACCGGCGAGGTCATGGGCATCGACCGCTCGTTTGCGGTGGCGTTCGCCAAGAGCCAGCTCGGCGGCGGCACAAGGGTGCCGCGCAAGGGCACGGTGTTCGTCTCGGTGCGCGAGAGCGACAAGACGCGCATCGCCGAGGCTGTTCGCGAGTTGCATTCGCTCGGCTTCAAGGTGCTGGCGACGTCGGGTACGCAACGCTTCCTGACCGACCAGGGCATCCCGACCGAGAAGGTGAACAAGGTGCTGGAGGGCCGGCCGCATATCGTCGACGCCATCACCAATGGCGACGTCCAGCTGGTCTTCAACACCACCGAAGGCCCGCAGGCGCTGGCCGACAGCCGTTCACTGCGGCGCGCGGCCCTCTTGCATAAAGTGCCATATTACACCACTCTTTCCGGGGCCGTGGCGGCCGCGCAGGGCATCCGCGCCTATTTGGGCGGGGACCTTGAGGTTCGTACCCTGCAGAGCTACTTTTCGGAAACCTGATCGCCAGCGGAAGGCCAGGCCCTGAGGGGCAAGCCTTTCGCTAAGTGATTGGCGATCAAGCCACAATGGCCGGAGGAACTGTCCGGCCATATGGTTGTTCTGTTCCGGCGCCAAGCCCATATCTGTCAACGTCCGGCGGCCCATGTGTCGAGCCCCGGAAAGACCGACGAATCAAGGTTGGGCGCCCAATTGCGTTCTGGGGCGCACGATCGAAGGACGAGAGAGAAGATGGAAAAGGTTCCGATGACTTCGGCCGGGTTTGCCGCGCTCGGGGAAGAATTGAAGAAGCGCCAGTCCGAGGACCGTCCGCGCATCATCGAGCACATCGCGGAGGCGCGCTCGCACGGAGACCTGTCGGAAAACGCGGAATATCACGCCGCGAAGGAAGAGCAGTCCCACAATGAGGGCCGCATCGCCGAGCTCGAGGACAAGCTCGCGCGCGCCGACATCATCGACATCTCGAAACTGTCCGGCGACACCATCAAGTTCGGCGCCACCGTGACGCTGGTCGACGAGGACACCGAGAAGAAGACGGTGTGGCAGATCGTCGGCGAGGTCGAGGCCGACGCCAAGAAGGGCCGCATCTCCATCACCTCGCCGCTCGCGCGCGCGCTGATCGGCAAGAAGAAGGGTTCGACCGTCGAGGTCAACGCCCCCGGCGGCGCCAAGGCCTATGAGATCACCAAGGTGGAGTGGCGGTAGGGATTTGCCGCTGCCGGTGATGATTTTTTGAAAAGGCCGCGCGATGCGCGGCCTTTTTGTTTCGGCGTGTTGCTTGACGAAGAGCGATCGCAACGACGGAGGCGACAGCAACGCCTTTGGTCTCGTGCCCCGGACAAGCAGCACCGCTGAAGGAGCGCTGCGCTGCGTCCGGGGCATGAGAAGGCGCCCCTATCTTCTTCCCTTCACGTCCAGCGGCACCGCCGCCTCATATTTGGAATTGTGCAGCACCAGCGAGGTCCGCACGTTGCGGACATGGGGCGCGGCGGTCAGGTGGGTGACGAAATCCTGGAAGGTCGCCATGTCGGGCGCGACGCATTTCAGGATGAAATCGACCTCACCCGACAGCATCCAGCATTCCCGCACCAGGGGCTCGGCGCGAACGAATTCCTCGAAGGCGCGCAAGTCAGCCTCGGCCTGGCTGGACAGGTGCACGGCGGCGAACACCGTGACGTCGAAACCGAGCTTTCGCGCGTCGAGCAGCCCGCGATAGCCGTGGATATAGCCCTCCTCCTCCAGCGCCCGGACCCGGCGCAGGCAGGGCGGCGGGGAAATGCCGACCCGCTTGGCCAGCTCGACATTGGTGATTCGACCGTCGGCCTGAATCTCGGTGAGAATTTTCAGGTCGATCTCGTCTAGGTTCCGCGACACGTGATTGGAACTCCTGGCCTTTGCTGCGGTATTGGGTGGGTCTGTCGCAATCCTCATAACCCAGTCCGCACGGTTAGCGCAATTTTATTGCGCGTGCAGCGCAATCGACTTTTGTTCCCTGTTGGAAAAATCCGCCGACAGGGAATGCAATTCTTGCATAGCTCACCAGAAGGCTTAGATTAGCTCTGATATTTCAGCGCCTCCGCGAGGCCTCCTGGCTCCTTCCGCGCCCGCGCTGCAGATCCCCCGTGAAAGGCGTCCATCGAAATGTCCGCTCCTGTTCATGCAAAGGTCGTGATTATTGGCTCCGGCCCCGCCGGCTACACGGCGGCGATCTACGCCGCGCGGGCGATGCTCGAGCCGATCCTGATCCAGGGCATACAGGCCGGCGGCCAGCTCACCATCACCACCGACGTCGAAAACTATCCGGGCTTCGCCGACGTGATCCAGGGCCCCTGGCTGATGGAGCAGATGGAGAAGCAGGCGGTGCATGTCGGCACCAGGATCGTCACCGACCTCGTGACCAAGCTGGAGACCGGGCAACGGCCGTTCCGCCTCACCTGCGACAGCGGCGATGTCTATCTCGCCGAAGCCGTGATCCTCGCCACGGGCGCGCAAGCGCGCTGGCTCGGGCTGCCGTCCGAAGGGAAGTTCCAGGGCGGCGGTGTCTCGGCCTGCGCCACCTGCGACGGCTTCTTCTACCGCGGCAAGGACGTCGTGGTGGTCGGCGGCGGCAATACCGCGGTCGAGGAAGCGCTGTACCTCACCAACCATGCCTCGCAGGTCACCATCGTGCATCGTCGCGATCACTTCCGCGCCGAACGCATCCTGCAGGAGCGTCTGTTCAAGCACCCCAAGATCAAGGTGATCTGGGACTGCGCCGTCGACGAGATCTGCGGCACTGAGAACCCGAACAAGGTCACCCACGTCCGCCTCAAGAACGTCAAGACCGGCACGCTGACGGACGTGAAGACCGACGGCGTCTTCATCGCCATCGGCCATGCCCCGGCGACCGAGCTCGTGAAGGATCAGGTCAAGCTCAAACCGTCGGGCTATGTCGAGGTCGCCCCGAACTCGACCGCCACCTCGGTGCCCGGCCTGTTCGCCGCCGGCGACGTCGCCGACGAAACTTATCGCCAGGCCGTGACGGCCGCAGGCCTCGGCTGCATGGCAGCACTCGAGGCCGAACGTTTCTTGGCCCTGCGCGCCAGCGAGCGCGCGGCAGCGGAATAAAGATCATGCCTCGAACACGCGACGGATTTACGGATATGGACTGGGACAAGCTGAAGGTGTTTCACGCGGCGGCTGAAGCAGGCAGCTTCACGCATGCGGGCGAGCAGCTCGGCCTGTCGCAATCGGCGGTCTCGCGCCAGGTCTCGGCGCTGGAGCAGGAGCTTTCGGTCTCGCTGTTCCACCGCCACGCCCGCGGCCTGATCCTCACCGAGCAGGGCGATCTGTTGTTCCGCACCGCGCATGACGTGTTCATGCAGTTGCAGGCGGCGCGCGCCAAACTGACCGACAGCCGCGAGCGGCCGAGCGGCGATCTCAAGATCACCACCACGCCCGGCGTCGGCATCAACTGGCTGATCCCGCGGCTCGGCGAATTCACCGCGCTCTATCCGGAGATCCGGATCTCGCTGATCGTCACCGACGAGGAGCTCGACCTGTCGATGCGCGAGGCCGACGTTGCGATCCGCACCCGCAAGCCGACGCAGCCCGATCTCATCCAGCGCAAGCTGTTCGCGATGGGCTTCCACGCTTATTGCTCGCCGGATTACATCAAGCGCTTCGGCACGCCGCGCACCCTGGAGGAGCTCGACTCCCACCGCATCATCACGCTCTCCGACGGCAACTTCGCGCCGCATCTGCAGAACCGCAACTGGCTGGTCGAAGCCGGCCGCAACGGCTCGGGTCCGCGCGAGGCCTATTTCAGGGTGAACAACATCCTTGGCCTCGTGCGCGCCTGTCAGCAGGGCCTCGGCATCGCCGCGCTGCCGGACTATCTGATCGAAGAGCAGAGCCGTCTCGTCCAACTGTTCGGCGAATCGGATTCGATCCAGCTCGATACGTATTTCGTCTATCCCGAGGAGTTGAAGACGGTCGCACGCGTGCAGGTGTTCCGCGACTTCGTGGTGAGCAAGGCGCAGCGCTGGCCGTCCTGATTTCCGCATGTCTGACATGCGGCCTCGGCTGTTGCTGCATGGCGTTCGGCAAGCTCATAATGTTTGCACGCTGAGCCTTCGCGTTGCGCATTTGTCCCCCTCCTCCAGTGGCGCGGGAGTTCAGTAATCCCTCTTGGAAGGTGATTGTGTCGGCCTCACGTGGCCAATACCTTAAGCCGGGCTCGTTCGAGCCCGGCTTTTTTTTGGTCGAAATTATCTTTCGCTTTCCGCGTGTATTGACAGTTTGGGGCATACCCCGCATCATTTGCGAATGATCACGAAGTCGTGCGCAATCGTCTCGAAAAAAGGCCCCCATCCCGGGGCCTCGGATTTTTGCGCGCGCTAGACAGACTTCGTCATCGCAACAAATCCCGAAAACCCCGCCGCCTGGACGGGGTTTTTTCATGTGACCTCCGTCTCAGGTTTTTTCCCGAGAAGGAGATGGAACATGACCGGACTACGAGATCATTTGCACGGGCTCTGGCTGCCGCTGGTGACGCCGTTTCTAGGCGGCAAGCTCGACGAGACCTCGCTGCGGCGGCTGACGCGGCATTACAGCGGACAAGGCATCGACGGGCTTGTCCTCGGGGCGACCTCCGGGGAAGGCATGACGCTTCGCGACGGCGAACTCGAACGGCTTGTCGCCATCGTGCGCGACGAGATGGCCGCCGGCCGGCGCAATATTCCAGTGTGCCTTGGACTGTCAGGCGCGGACACCTCGCGGCTGAAGGAGCGCCTTGATGAAACCGCGGACTGGCCGATCGACGGTTACCTGATCGCGAGCCCCTATTACGTGCGGCCGTCGCAACGCGGGCTGCTGGCGCATTTCGAGGCGCTCGCCGATCACGCCGCCTGGCCGCTGGCGCTCTACAACATTCCCTATCGCTGCGCGGTCAACATCACCAACCAGACCATGCTGCGGCTCGCCGAGCATCCCAACATCGTCGGCCTGAAGGATTGCGGCGCCAGCCGCGAGCAATCGATCGCGCTGCTGCGCGACAGGCCCGAGGGATTTCGCGTGCTCACCGGCGAGGACGCGAACTATCTCGAGGCGCTCACCGACGGCGCCGACGGCGGCATCGTGCTGTCAGCCCATGTCGAGACCGCGACCTTTGCCGCGGTTTACGCCGAGCACAAGCGCGGCAATCACGATGCGGCGCAGGCGCGCTGGCACGAGGTCGCCGAATTGACGCGGCTGTTGTTCGCCGAGCCGAGCCCGGCGCCGGCGAAGTATTGGCTGTGGCGCAACGGCCTGATCGACAGTCCCGAAGTGCGCCTGCCGATGGTGGAAGTCAGCAGCGAACTCGCCGCCACCATCGATCGCGAGATCGAGCGACGGATGAAAGTCGCGGCGTAGCGCTTCGCTTGCCCTCCCCCTCCAGGGCCCCCTGGAGGGGGAGGGCAAGATGCGCCGTGGTTAACCGCGCCCCAATCGCCTTCGCAGCTGCCGCATGGCGCATCCACGTCTCGTTTACGCATCCGCTCCTATCGTTTTCTCCAAAGCATTCCGAAGGGGGAATAAACCAATGGGGCATCGCACCCGGCCTACGGCCGCGCAGCAATTCGCGCCCGCCGATCTCTTGAAGGGAATTCTCGTCGTCTCGTCGTTCGGGTTCTGGGCGGTGATGCTCGGCCTGATGCCGGTGCTGCTGTTTCGGGTCTGGCTCGCCTGAGGCCGCTGCTCGCGCGGATGGTTAAGCCGGGGTCACAAATGCGTTCAAAATGCGAGCGACGGTGCAACCCGGAATTTTAAAACATCAGACGTAATGTCGATGCCCATAAGCGAAGAAATCGCGGGGGCGTTTGTGAACAGTCAGAACGAGATGGCGTCGCATTACGGCGCCGGACGGCAGGGCTTTACCACCGAGCAGAGCTTCACCACCGAGGACATTCTCTGGGCCGTCGGCATCTGGTCGGTGATCCTGACGCTGTCGCCGGTCATCGTCTTCTACATGCTGATGGTGGCGTAAGCACCTTCACCCGATCCTTGAAACGCAAAACGCGCGGACATCCGCGCGTTTTTCGTCCGGGGAATGATTAATGAAAATTATGCCGCCTGCTTGTGCATTGCGCCGGATGCCGACGCCGTGCCGCGAATGGCCTTGACCGAACGCTCGATCGCTGCCCACAACCTTGCAATCTCCTGAGCCGCACGGCTCTCGGCCTGATACTCCCGCGCGCCTTCGCCGTGGCTGAGCGCCATCAGCAAATCCGAACGGTTGGTGATCTGGCCGCCCCACACCGGAGCACGGAATTTCGCCAGCGCCTCGCGGGCGATGGTGACGATCGGGCTCTCGGCGTCGTCACGGCGCGCCGGCGCACCGTTGAGCACGACCGCGTAGGGCTTGCGCGCCGCACGGCACATCTGGATGGTTTCCTGCACCGCGTTGACGTCGAACACGCCGGGACGCGCCGGAATGATCACCATCGTGGCGTTGCGGATCGCGTCGTCGACGACGGCCGAGAGGTTCGGCGGCGTGTCGATCAACACCCATTCATAACCGTCGCGCTTGGCAGCGGAGACGATGCCGCTGACGGAATTCACGGCAGCCTTGATCGGCGGCTCGTTGGTGCCACGCAGCTTGTGCCAGAGCGTGAGCGAGCCTTGTGGATCCGCGTCCACGAGCATGACCTGCTTGCTCGCCTTGATCTGCGCGGCGAGATGTGCGGCCAGGGTACTCTTGCCCGAGCCGCCTTTACGCGATGCAAAAACAATAACGTTCATACCTTCGGCCTCCAGATTGACCCCAGGCCACGAAAATGAATCACCGCGCTGATTCGTGAAAGAAAAATTTACCGGGAGTTGCCTCGCCGCCACGAAATAACAAAGCGTGTTGGCTTTTGAGTCACACTGCCGCGTGTGACGACGACACGAACTGCAATGAAGCGCCTTTCGCGCGAGCAATCGTGCGTTTTTTGAGCAGCGGCGCGGGAAAAGTTGGAATGCAACCTTGCCGGGCAAATCGCATCGCGACTCTTTTTGATCGCCCGTGATGACCATTGCCGCAAGCAGGCGCGCAATCTGCGCGAACAAAACGAGTCCGGTAGCTGTCGCTTGGCCGATGCCCGGGCAGTTCGACTCGCGGTGCGAAGCGCGACGACGCGCTTCGCACCTGGCGCCCGGCATGATGGAGATTCAGGGAAGGAACGCGCGCGGCGCTCAGCCTTCGTCGGATTTCTTCTTCTTGGTCGCCTTCGGCGCCGGCTTGGTGCTCTTCTTCGCGCTATTCGACGCACTCTTGGGCGTGATGCTGACCGGTTTGCCGGCACGGGGCGCGGCGGCCCCGCCGGGTTCGGGTCCCGGCCGGAAGAAAACCTTGCACTGCGGCGACAGCTGCGCCTTCTTCTTGATCATGCAGGCGGTGATGGCGTCGACGTTCGGCACGAACTCGCCGCACAGCCGCATCGCATCCGGCGTGCAGGCCTGCTGCTCCTCCTGCGTGTAGGCGAAACCGGCGCCGGGCAGGACCAGCACGGCCAGGGCGAGCCCCGCGACGGCAGCAATAACGGACTTCCTCAAGCGAAACGCCGGCATCGATCCCCCCAAATCTCGAGTCGGCCGGAGTGTGGGTGAACGGCGGTTCGTTGGCAACGCGGCCCGAGGCGAAAGCTCGGACGTGTGCGGTCTCGGCAACAGGCGCGGGTCCCGGCTTTCCGCGACACCCCACCCCAGCCCCCGCAAGCGGGAGAGCAGCGCGCCTGCCCCCTCCAACAAAAACGCGAAAACAACCCCATGCACAGTAGCCCGGCCCGGCACGACATACGGATTTTACGAAATCAGTTTGACCCGTCGGGCAAAACAGTGGCATGATGACATCATCGAGGATTGCGTGGGGTGGTCGGCCGAGATCCCCGTGAGGTTGAGGGGCGCATGGCCACCATATTGATCGTCGCGCCGGTGTTTGCCCTGATCGCATCAGGCTATGCCGCGGTGCTGTTTCGTTTCGTCTCCGAGACCGCGCACAAGGGCATCTCCGAATTCGCCTTCAGCATCGCGATCCCGGCGCTGCTGTTCCGCACCATCGTCGTGTCGGAATTCCCCGACGTCAGCCCCTACCGGATGTGGGGCGCCTATTACGGCGCGCTGGCGATCACCTGGATCGCGGCGCTGGCGCTCTCGGCATGCTTGCGCGAACGGCGCGAGGACCGCGAGGACGGCGTCGTGCTCGCGATCGGCTCGGTCTACGGCAACATCGTGATGCTCGGCATTCCGCTCGTGCTCTCGGCGCTGGGCAACGAGGCCGCGGGGCCGATGGCGCTGATCCTGTCGGTGAACACGCCGCTGCTCTGGCTCTGCGGCATCCTGCAGATGGAGCTCGTCAGCCGCAAGCGAACCGGCTCGGCGCTGACGGTGATCTGGCCCGTGCTCGCGGATCTCTCCCGCAACCCGCTGATGCTGGGAATCGGTTTCGGCGTGGTCTGGCGCTTCACCGGCCTCGGCCTCCATCCCGTCGTCGACCGGACCATCGAGCTATTGGCGCAGGCGGGATCGCCGGCGGCGCTGATCGCGCTCGGCATCAATTTGTTCCGCTTCGAGGTGAAGGGCGAGATGTTGAGCGTCGTCGTGATGTGCGCGCTGAAGCTGATGGCGATGCCGGCGGCCGCGTTCGTGCTGGCCAGGCTGCTCGGCCTGCCGCCGGTTGCCGCCGGTGTCATCGTGCTGTTCGCGGCGATGCCGACCGGCGCGAACGCGTACATCTTCGCGGTCCAGTACAAGCGGCTGGTGAACCCGGTGTCGGGCGCGGTGGCGCTGGGCACGCTGCTGGCGGCGGTGACGCTGCCGGTGGTGGTGGTGATCGTCGCCGGATTGAAGTAGCCCGCCTTCATCCCGACAGCCGGTTGCGAGGAAGCCCCGGCTCGGACCGAGGCTTCCCGAAGACGACAGGGATCCGGAAACTATTGAAATTTGTAGCTGAACCTCACGCGCGCAACGTCGGTCGTGAGCTGGCTGCGGATGACGCAACCGCTTGCGGGTTCGGACCGGCAAGTCACGTTGCCATTGGCGCTACGAAGGGTCGCGTTGCCGTCCCGACTGTCCAGATCATTCGTTCGGACGACGGGGGTGAGCCCGCGCACCCTGGTTCCGATGATTTTGCCTTTGCACGCAAAGGTCGCTAATCTGCCTTGATACGCCTTGCCGGGAGGGTGACATGGGACAACGCGAAGAGATGCTCGCATTGATCAGGACCGCCTACGCCGCGCGCGATGGCGACGACGCCGAGGGCCTGGTGACGGCTTTTCATCCCGAGGGCGCGTTCACCTTGATGGGCGACAAGAGCGCGCTCGAACTGACAGGAAGCATGCAGGGCCACCCGACCCTGCGCGGCGCGTTCAGTCAATTGATCGCCGACTTCGGCTTCGAAGGCCGCGAAATCCTGGCCGAGCTGGTCGACGGAGATCGTGTCGCCGTCCATTCCCGCGTTCTCGTTCGATACCATCCAACAGGCAAAGCGGTCAGCACCGAGATCCTGCACCTGTTCAGGTTTCAGGACGGCAAGATCGCCGAGCTGATCGAGTTTGCGGATACGGCTCAGATCAAGGCGATGATCGCGTGAGGCGGGGCAAGGTAAGCCTCGCGCCGCTTAGGCGGCCCAGTCCATGATCGCGTCAATGAAGGTCTGAGCCTGGCGGATCGCGTCCGCCCTCGTCGCACAGACCCCGACCGACACGGTTCGGCCCTTTCCGACGGTCCACTGCCAGCCGGACAAATAGCTCATTCGAACGACCGAGAAGCTGACGCCGCGATGTTCCACGGAGGACCTCCGCTGACATGTTGCTGTGCGAGAAGACTACTCCAGGGGTGGGGTAAGGTCGAGGCCCAGGTACCGTCAGCCTGCCGCCAGCCTACCGCCAGCCACCTTGACGGAAGAGCCCGCCACGCCCCACCCTGCTGATCGGCCACGACCAATCCGGCCACGGTTACGGAAAGCAGCCGAAGATGGAACGGACGTGCCCGTCGTGTGTTCGAGTTCTGCCCAAGGATGACCAGACGCATTCAGTCTATGGAGGGTCCCGTGAGCCAAGACAAGGCGCAAGACAAAGCGCAGGACAAAGCGCAAGACAAAGCGATGGTCAGAGAACTCGTCGAGCGTATCGGGGGAGTGGTCGGAACCCATTTCGAGCTGGAGATCAAAGGACATCATCGCAAGAAGACGCTGGTCGTCGAAGTCGACTTCGACCTCGATCCCAACAGCCCCCATTTTTCGCGAGCAAAGCTCGAGTCGATCGAGAACACTTTTGAAACGGTGATCCGAGAGGAAAACAGCGAGGTTGTTTCGAAGCTGAAAATCGTCGGTCGAACAAAGCGATCCAAAATCGTCGGTCGAACAAAGCGATCCCAGGACAAAATCGCCGATACCACCACAGCGCATGGCGCAACATCAACAAAGGGCGCGTCGGCCAATTTACGGTCTCAGCCGAACTGACAGACGCGATATTCAGGTTGATCCCTTTGCGCGACGCGGAATCCGATGATGACGAGCAATATCCTCATGAAAATGATTTGCGCGCTTCACGAGCAGCGGAAAGAGCGTAAGCGGCATCGTCAGCGCGAGGAGCGCAGACGAAAAGCCGCGATCGCAAGGGAGAAGGGTTGGAAAGATCTGTTTGATCATATGTCCAAAAGCGCTACCCGCGCTTCGGGCCCTGCATCTCAGCCGGTAGCGTTGACCGCACTGGAAGCAGCTGGCGAAGTTAAACGAGATGAGGCATTTGCCCATACCCAGCAAGGGCCCGCCGAGTCCTCCAATACCCTCCCATTGGCTCGCTCGCAGCGCAGCGATCAGGTTTGATGTGAGCGCCCGAGCAATCCGGGTGAGGGGCCGCGGCACCCAGTGAGACCAAAACCCCTCACCCGGACCGCATCTTCGATGCGACGTAGCCGAAGCTTCGCTTCGGCGTTCTTAGGAACGGCCGCCAAGGGCGGCCTATGCCTCTCCCTACGGGAGAGGTGATCGGAGCTCTCGGTTGGCATCGATTCAACCAAAACACATCCCGCTTTAGCTTTCGGGTCCCGACGGCCGGAAGGTCATTGAACTCGCTGGCCCGCGCGCCACGCCATCTCCCAGAAGTCTGCCTCGAGCCGGGTGGCTTCCTTGAAGATCGCCATCAGCTCGGCCTCGCGGGCCGGCGTGGCGTAGAGATCGGCGAGATGCTCCATGTGCGCCCGCGCCTTGGCCGCGACCTCCTGGTACGGCGCGCCGGCGTACTCGGCGATCCAGACGCGATAGGCGTTCGTCGCAGCGTCCGCATGGGGTCGCGAGGCGAGCCGCGTTGCGATCTCCGCGTAGCCGATCACGCAGGGGGCCAACGCCACCTTGAGGGCCAGCAGATCGCCGCGCATTCCCGCATCCAACACGTAGCGTGTATAGGCCAGCATCTCGGCCGCCGGAGGGGCCTGTTCGAGGTCGGCCGGGGACAGCCCCCATTCGCCACAGAGTTTTACATGCAGGTTCATCTCGACATCGAGGATGGCCGACAGGCCGCTAGCTGCTTCCCGCATGTCGGCAAGCCTGGGCGACTTGTAGACCGCGAGCGCGTAGGCGCGCGCAAACTCGATGAGAAACAGGTAATCTTGAACGAGGTAGTGACGAAACGCAGCTTCAGGGAGCGAGCCGTCCGCCAATCCGTTCGTGAAGGGATGCTCGGTGTAAGCCCGCCACTCAACGGATGCTGCTGTCTTGAGACGCTCGAAGAAGGTCACGATGTTTTTCGCCGGGGTTGCTTGTTCATGGACGTCTTGGTTGGCTACCGATAGCGCATCGCGGACGGAGGGGCTACGGTGACCGCGCGCAAAACTGGCTTTGAGCGGCGTTGCGAATGGGGCGCGCCCCGCGTCGAGAGTTTTGTGCACTGTCACCATAATGCGGCGGCTTGCATCTCGGATAGGGATTCCTGGGCGCTGATTGGGGAGGAGAGAGTTGGCCGACGAAAAGCAGAACACGCGCGACAAAGACCTCAAGCATTTCTATGCAGAGATTGGCGAGATCACCGTGAGGACGGAGCATCTCAATAGGGCAATGAACGACGCCTTGTGGATGCTCCTCGTACTTAAAGGTGGCTTGGATGAAGAATACGCCAAGATTGTCTTGGCTGGATACAACATTGAAGGTATGAGGCGGTATTGGACTGCGCTCGTCAAGGCGACCTTCGAAAATGATACTGAAGCGCACAGCATAGTCGACTCAGTCTCGGATCGCATCGACAAGGTCAATGGAAGGCGCAACGACATCGTGCATCGCCTATGGTACACGGACTTCCCCAGCGACGAAAACCTATATGGCCGGCTCGAGGGTATAAAGACCTCGCGTGCATTCAAGCGAAAGAGCCAGGGCGGCATCGACTACTCTGTCAAGAAGGCCCACCAGTTCCGCGAAACTATCTCGGAACTTCACCACGTGCGCGACCTGATCCATATCGTTTTGGTCGCAGCGTTGAGCGGTCGATCGCCCGCAGCCTACCTGGAGTATGGCCAGGGCAATCGACTTCAGCCCAAAAAAGAGTTGGAGGACTAGTCAGGTGTCGTCCCTGTCAGCCCTGATGCGAGGCTAGATCGCCCACAGTGAAGATGTCCTCTTCTCGGAAGAACTCCTTGGCATTTTGTGCGGCTAACGGAACGTCCGCCTCGGGCACGTAGAGCACGACTGCCAGATCGCCGACGGCGCGAGAACAGCACACGTAGAAGAGACGCCTGGTACGGTCTAAGACCGACTCTTTCCCGTCCTTGATGTTTGCCTTGTCGGTATCTGAGAGCGATGTGACACCGAAGAACTTCCCGTACGAGAACAGATTGTAGTTTGCCTCCTCATCGTCGAGCACGACTAGGACGCGTGAAAACTCGGCACCCTTAATACCCTGGTGAGTATCGAAGGGAGATTGCCTCATCACGTAATCCTCGTATGCCGACATTTGCGTCGCGGGACAGGCAAAGAAAGCGGCGACCGCTGCGTCGTCGCCAGAACCCTCGGTAGGGTCAGAACCGAGACGCGGATCCGCGAGGTAAGACAAAAGCCGCTCATCGATGGGATAGAGGTTGCGATTAAGGAGCAGTGTTAGCACCTCGCGCGTCGTTGGCGGGTTCGTCCTCTGGAAGAGCGTGACGAGATCGTCGATATCGGCCTCTAGCTTATCAAGTATTTGGCGGATCGTCTGCGGTTTGACGTTCTCGGCTTGTAGCGCGGGCGCGGTGGCCCGCAGCAGATTCATCACAGCGAAGTCATCGCCATTGCGACTCGCGCGTACGATCGGCAGGACATACTGGAGGAACGGGCGCAACACCCAAGCAGAACCATCGAGCAGACCATCTTTGAGGCTGCTCGAACCATTATCATTTAGCGCAGCGTAGATGTCAGGGAAGCCCATGTTCTGCGCCGCCATGCGATGAACGAGCACCATGACCTTGACACCTCCGTCAAGCGAATCATCAAGCCATTGTTCGTCGTTGTTTTTCTCCCTAAGCCACTGGCGGACTCCTTGGAGGCGCTGACTGCGGGCATTGTCGGCTGGTAACACAAATATCCTAGCGGTCCCCGGAACCGAAACGAGTTTGCCATCGGTCTCCACCATTCTCCCGCGGGTCTGTTCGAGGCCATCGCCCTTCGCGCGTATCTTGTTTACGACGTCGAGCACCAGCCGGGGGCAGCGGAAGTTTTCGGGCTTGGTAATTGAAAACCACTTTTCCGCTATCTCGATAGGGCCTATGCCCGTCAAATAAATCTTCTGCATGGGGTCTCCGAAGAACCCTAGGCAGAAGCGGCCCGCGTGATCCCGCTCTATGAGGCGAAAAGCTTCGACGACGGCAGGATCGGTGTCTTGGCTCTCATCGACAAAGAGATACGGAAAACGATCAGCAACCAAACGGCGCATCAACGCGCTGTCCGTGATCATTGCTCGTCCGATCTTGAGGACGTCGTCATGGCCGAGCACACCTTCGGAGTAGTTGCTCCCGATGCCATAAGTGAAATAGGCCACGCTCTTGATGGCCTCGATCTGTTCTGCGTAGCGGACCAGGTCCTCTCTCAATCTCGCCTTTGTTGCCGATTGGGTCCGGGGCTTCTCGATGCGCTCATTAGTGTCAGCGACCTTCTCGTTGACACGCGACTCCACCCACTCCCGAATGTCGTCGGCGAACGGTCGGATGATGCTCCAGAGAAAGCTGTGAATCGTTGAGACATGAAACAGCGGCCCATTGCCGACGTCTCCCCAAATTTCGCCGACCGCTACCTCGGTGTAGGTGATACAAGCGACGCGTTGCCCTCTCTGGCGAAACTGCGGGCCCTTTGTCGCCGCGAGATGAGCAAGGGCCTTGACCAGCGATGTGGTCTTTCCCGATCCAGCGCCGGCGGTCATGACGAAGCTATGGATCGGCTTCTCATCCAAGCACGCCCTAAGCTCCTGGTCGGCCTGAGTATCAGGTTGATGGACTCGAATTGTCACTTTCCAGTTTCCTCCGGCACTGGGGAAGTCTCGGGCGCGACCTTGTCCTCTGCGGTGCCGATTTCGATCACGAACTCTGGTTTGGCCTCGGAAGGAGATGGAGGCGGGGCCACCTCCTTCTCAAGCCACTCCAATCCCTCGCGAATGTACCGTGGGACTTTCCACGCTCCGGGATCCTGTTCCAGTAAGGCGAGTGCGAAATTTGTCTTCTTGAAACTAGAGGAGGTGACACGCTTATGAATTTTTTCAACGAGCTCGTCGACTGTCAAGCTGGCCGCTCCCCTAAGCCGAAGTCCCAAACTCTTCCGCTCGGCACCCTGGCACCAGTCGAAGTTTTCGAGTGCGAAAGCTTCCTCCAGCGTGCGCCCAACCACCGCCTTCGTCTCGCCGTTCGACGTGAACTCGGTGGCGCTTTGGTACTCGATCCGCACGAGCGTACCTTTCTGCGTTTTCTGTTCGGGCGTGGCAGCGAGAAGATCAGCAATCTTGGTCTTCCCTGGCAACCAGCTGATCAGCGTGCGATTCGACGTTATCGCGCCAGGAGTGGCAACAAGGCAGGCCTCACCGGGGTCATCGTCATCAGTATCGACAGTGCCCGCCAGATCGACGACTGCACCGTCGATTATAGCACCCTCCTCCTTGGGCCCTACGACGCTGTCGATATCGGTAAGCACCAAGGTGGTAATGTTGATGAAACCGATTAGGCTGCGGAACACATGTGCATAGGCACCACCAACTTCGAGGACACTGAGATATGTGGACTGCAAGCGGGGTGCGGCGATCGCAATCATTTCGGGGAGTAGGAGACGTTCGACGTTTCCCTCCACCAGCACGGCTGCGTCGGCAAAGAACAGATCACAATGGGTCAACTTCATATAGCGGACCAGAAATTCGCTCAAAGGCGGTCCGAGTTGCTCGTAGTAGAGTGAGAGGTTCAATACCTCTGACTGCTGCCCCTTCCCGACACCAGAGCGTCGGAAGTAGCGAACGGGGACAAATCCAAGTTCGTAGACAATATGCGATGAGTGCGTCGTCACTACGACCTGGCTCGTTGCGAAGTCGGCGGCCTCGCCAACGACCTTAACGATGTCGAGGACCTTCCGAATAAAGACCTGCTGCAACTGCATGTGCAGGTGGGCTTCGGGCTCCTCAATGAATATCAGATGCAGGAGCGGCCGGCTGTCCTCGATCTTGAGCCATCTCGAGTGCAGATCGAAGAGTTCGATAATCATGTAGATGAGGTTCTTGTACCCGAGGCCGTTATATTGATCGGGCAAGGTCAGTTCAGCGTCGCCTTGCGCATCAGTGAGCGCATAATGAACCTGAGCGCCGTCCGCGGCAGCCAGCACCGCCATTGGATTGAGAGAGGACTTGATGATGAGATGCGGATTAGCGACACCGGGATAACCCATCTGCGCGACTTGGGCTAGGAACGGCTCAAAGACGTCCTTGAGATGCTTGTTAAAATTTTGCTCGGCATCCATCAGCGCTCGAAGGGCCTCTGGATGGTTTCCACGCTCGTTCGCACCCGTCGCGTAAATCCGTCCGATACGCTTGGTTAGGTCCTCGGCTCTAGCTCCACCCGCCGCATCCGACAGGTGTCTTTGGGCATAGAGCATGTCCACCTTGATCAAAGACGCGAGCACGTCTCTACCCTGTTTGCCATGCTCTCGACTGAAGGGCTGCGGCTGGACGTCGCCGATGGCCTCAAAATTGGCATCGAATCTATTTCGATCCAGTACGAAATAGCGAAGTCCGAACTCGCGCTTGATGTTCGTAGTCAGGAACTCGCGCATGTTTCTAGGAGAAGGGTCGAACTCGCCCTTTTCCTGTCCATTTGCGGGAGGTACGGCGCTGAGAACAGCTTGTCTTCGTTCTTTATATCGCGCGAGCAGGCCTGCGGAATCGCTTGCGGCAAACTCAATTCGCACGCCGACGACACTACCCTGCCATTTTACGCGCGGAAGCAGCTCGAGGACGCGGTAGAGGTCATTCTCCCCAACAGCCAGCCACAAATCCATGGAAATGGTGGGCAACTCGGCGTCGGGCTCTTCGTTGCCGAACGCGTTCATCGTTGTCCAGGTCTCGGCGTTGAAGTCGTGAACCGTCAGCCCCCCGCTCTCGTCGCCCAGGAAGAGACCTATGGCGTGAGCGGCCGAGGTCTTGCCACTGTTGTTCGCACCCACGAAGATTGAAATATCTTTCTGAAAATCAACGCGGGCATTCTTCAACCGCCGGAAGTTTCGAATCCGAAGTGCCTGGATGTGCATACAAGTTCCCCCAAAAAGGGCAGGCTGGCCGAACAGCCGTCAAACATCCTAAGGATGTGGCCGCCGGCACATACTGTCACGAATGAAATTCGTCACCGACGAAGATTGGTAACAGGGTAAGACAGCAGCCCGCTGCTTGGTGAGGCGAGGTCGTGAAGGAATCCCGCTGGTACAGTTGGGTTGGCTCGAACCACCGCCCCCCTGTTCCACAGACAGGCGCTCTAACCAACTGAGCCACAACTGCATCCTTGCGAGCCGTGCCTTTGAGCGCCCTGAACGGGCCGGTCACCGAGGGGCTGGATCCAGACCTAGCGGCGCGACGGCCGCGCCGCCCCCCGCACGTCCGACGTATTCACGAGCACTACATCCGGCTCCTCGATCGGACCATTCAGATATTTCGCGCGCGCTATCTGCTCGATCTTCGACCGGCTCCTGAGGAAAGCCTGCACCCTTCCCTCCTTGTCGAGGCCGTCGGTCCCGAAGTGGTCGTCGAGCGCCTCCCGGCTGATCGCGCAGGCCACCTGCCGGCCAAGGGCTCGCCCTGCGAATGCAACGACGTCCCGGCTGACATCGTAGCGCGGAGGGGCGCTGTCGAAATTGAGATCGATGCCCGGAAGCAGAGACCGCACGGCACCGACCGTTCTCAGCGTCAGGTCACGGGTGACGCTCTCGACCTCTGTCAGTGCTTCTTCCAGCAGTTGGCGCCATGCTGGGCCACGCTCGCGTGCTTCGTCCCAGGCTTCCTTCACATCATGCGGCCTCAGCTCGGAAAGTGTCCGCAACAGCGCCTCGGCCTGTTGAATATCTTTATCGCGTTTGGCCGCCCCCTCTCTCCGGCGCCTCGAAACGATGAGCTTGTGGATCGCAAACCGTGCCGGCGCCGGAACATGAACGGATATGCCTGAAGCGTGCAGTATCACGGCCGGTTCGGGATCGTGGATCAGATAATCCAGGAAGCGAAGCGGTTGCGCGTCGGTTTGCAGCGCAGGCAGGGCCTGAGGCTCGCCCGTTTCGCGACCGGTGTTGGGCGTGAGGAAATCGACTCGCACGCCGCCCTTCGCCGCGTAGCTCGTCACGCGCCGTCCATCGACGACGTGCGGCACCGCCCGGAAAGTCGCGTCGACCTCCTTCAAGATGTCGAGAACCGGAGGCGTGCTGTCTCCAACCGCGACGGACGCATTCGTGAATTGCGCAATGTCGATATCGCCGGTTTGCAGCAAAGCGCCAGGAAGCCGCACGCCGAGCATCGCGGGGTAGGTCTGAAATGCAATGGTGCCGACGAGCACGCCGCGAAGTCGGAATACCCCCGCTTTGGCCAAGGCAGCCAGAACGTTGCCGATGTCCGGAATCGGTCGCGGCAAACCAAAGGACCTGACAAGCGTCGATACCAGCGCTCGCCTTTCCCTGATGTCGTCGCGATGCTCCTTGTGACGCGCGATCCGGTCCAGCAGTTCTTGGGTTTCGGGGCCGACATATTTTTGGCTGCGATTTTCGCCCGCGCCCGCTTGAAAGTACCAGTACTTTCGCTGCTTCACCGTCTTGGCGATGAACGAACCATCTTCCGCGAACGCATCGTCAAACGCCGCGTTGGTGCTTCGGTCCAACAGTTCGGCGTAGGTGGTTTGCAGGACCAGCTTCGGGGGTGCCATCGCTCCTCACCGGAGTTATACTCATTTCGCAAGTTGAGTATAACAGATTTTTGGCGGGTCCCAAGCGGTTATACGCAGTCCGCGAAATGATGATAATTGCGGCCGCCAAGGCGGGCGGCCACAAATCCGTTCCGGGGTGTCGGGGCTAAATCATTGCCGGCACTGGTACAGTTGGGTGGGCTCGAACCACCGACCTCCTGTTCCACAGACAGGCGCTCTAACCAACTGAGCTACAACTGCATCCTTGCGAGCCGCGCCTTGGGGGCGCCCTGACGGGCCGGTCACCGAGGGGGGCTGGACGGGGCGGAAACTAGGTGCAACGGCCGTTTTTGGCAAGGCCGCAAACGGACGAAAAACCGGGGTAAATCACCCTGAGCGCGATGAAATCGGGCTTGATGGCGACCGTAGCGAGGTTGCGCTCCCCTCGCCCGCCTGGCGGCGACACTCCCCGTGACGCGAGAGCCCTCTCCCGCATCCGCCTTCGCCAAAAGGCTTCGGCGGACAAGCACGGGAGAGGTGAAGAAAAACCCGGACCTTGCGGCCCGGGTTTTCAACTCATTCAGACCCGATCCGCTCAGGCGGCGGGCGGGTAGAACTTCGAGGCGCTGGCCTTGATCGGCTCGACGGCCGCGGTGGCGGCGCGCTGGGCGATCTCGGCGAGCTCCTTGGCCTGGGCCTGGAAGGTCTCGAGCTGCGTGCGGCCATGGCTGGTCCACAGCGCGAAGGCATCGGACGGCGATTTCACGCCGAGCAGCTCCTGGGTGAAGTCGAGATGGGCCGTGGTGTTGGCCTTCATGAACTCCATCAGCTTGGCGGTGTATTCGTTCGCGCCCTTGCTGGCTGAGGAGAACACGGCCTCGACGGTGCCGTTATGGCTTTCGGCCGCGTCCTTGAACTTGGCGTAGCTCTCGCGGGCCTGCGAAACGCCCTTTTCGGCGAACGCACGCATCTGCTCCGGCACCTCGAACGGGATGATGGAGGCAGAGAATGGATCAGTCGCACCTGTCATGGTTGTCCCTCACGATATTGGAAAATGGAGTGAGCCTTCTGGCGCGCCCGCCGGCCCCAATCTGGGCCTTCGAATTCAGCGGTGCGGAGACCGGATACGCGAAACGAGATGGCTCGCCCAACGCCCGGTAGTATTACTGCCTAACATGTCAACATTGTGCAGCGCAACGCGATCCGGGTGCGTCGCGAAAATTTAATCTCGGGGAGGATGAGGCTCCGGAGTGGCGGAACCGGTGGTTGAGTAAATGATACTGACCTGGTGAAAGGGGCCAGCATTCTTACCCTCCCCTGAAGGGGGAGGGTCGATCGCGCGCAGCGCGAGCGGGTGGGGTGATCTCTCCCCGCGGGCAGCGCCTCGGTGGAGAGACTGTCACCCCACCTCGGTTCGCAGGGCGCTTTGCGCCCTTCGAACCGATCCTCCCCCTCCAGGGGAGGATGGGCACCTGTTGGTGCCGCGCTAGCCACGCCCCGCCCCGCGAATCCTGCGGATGCCGCGTCGGTGCGGCTTGCGGGTTTGGCTGGATTAAGGTTATCGCGGCATTAGGCCCTTCCCCCTAGGCTGGGACCGTGGACCTGCCCGCGCCCGCGCGCGATACTAACCCTTTCTTAAGGCTGTCATTCCCGGCAGCCTTGGGACCAGACGCGTGACAGCGAGACTTAAAGCCGGTCGGATGACGAGTTCGGATTTCCAGTTGCGAGGCGTGGGCGATCCCCGGCTGGCCGTGCATGCGACGTCCCCGCTGCCCGCCTGGCTCTGGTCGGTCGACGGCACGCGGGTGCTGTGGGCCAATCCGGTCGGCGCGAAATTCTTCGGCGCGGCGCATGCCGCGGCGCTGGCGAAAAGGACTTTTGGACCGGCCGACAGCCATCGCCGCCAGGTCGTCCGGCTCGCGCTCCAGCTGCCGGGAGGCGGCGCCGTCAGGCTCGAACGGCTGCGCGGCTTCGGCGCCCGGCTCGGCACGCTGATGACCTGCGCCTGCGCGCGGCTCGACTTCGCCGACGGCAGCCATGGCGTGCTCGTCACCGCGATGGACACAACTATGCGCACCATGCCGCTGGTCGAGCGCCTGCATCGCCTCGTCGAGGGCGCCCAGGTGCCGATGGCGGCGTTCGCGCCCGACGGAATGTTCGCCGGCGCCAGCGAGGCCGCCCGGTCCCTGCTCGGCTTCCGCGACCTCGGCGAGGCCGGGCTCGAGCAGGCCCGCAGCGATGCGCTTCGCGACGGCCGCGCCGAGACGCCTGTAGGCATCGGGCAGATGGTGCTGCAACGGGTCGGCAAGGGCGCCGATGTCGGCCTGGTCGCGCTGATCGAGCCGGCTGTGGCGGAGGCGGCCACGGCGGAGACTGCGCCTGAGGCCGCAGAGCACACCGCGCGCGAAGAGGCCGTTCAGCCCGCGCCAGAGATTACGTCGGCCGAACCTCCGGCCGCGGTGCCGGACCAGGTGCAGGGCGCGCCGTCGAACGAGGCTCCGTCCGACATCGCGATGTTCGACGCCTTCGCCGAGCCTGTCGAAACGCCCGCGCCGATCGGGACGATCGCGCAGGACGTGCCTGCGAGCGAGCCGGCGGCAGAGCTCGTCTCGATCCAGCAGGCCGTCAGGGAGGCGGGCGAACAGCCGGTTCAGGAAACGGCCCACCAGGCAGCCGAAACCGCTCAAGAATCTCCGGTTGAAAACCTGGCCGCAGCCATCGTGTCGCCGCAGGCTGCGCCGATCACGCCCCTTATGGTCGAGCCGCCGTCGGGTCCCACAGAGACGCCCGCGCCGCATCAGCATCCGCTGCGCTTCCTCTGGCAGATGGATGCAGAGGGCCGCTTCGTGCTGGCGTCCAGCGAATTCATCCGCCTGATGGGCGCGCACACCGCCGCCGGTTTCGGCCGCCCCTGGCACGAGATCGCCGAGCAGTTCGCGCTCGACCCCGAGGGACGCGTCGCGCAGGCGCTTGCCAGCCACGACACCTGGGCCGGGATCACCGTGAACTGGCCGGCCGATGGCGGCGAGCATCTGCCGGTCGAGCTCGCCGGCCTGCCGGTCTACGACCACGCGCGCAACTTTGCCGGCTTCAAGGGCTTTGGCGTCTGCCGCGATCTCGACGGCCTCAACCGGCTCGATGCGCTCCGCCGCTTCGAGCTGTTCGTCGAGCCGCCGGCCCAACACGGCCTCTCCGCCGACATCGCCGATCCGGATCCGGAGCCGGAGCCGGTGGCAGAGGCGCCGCCTCCGCCGGCCGGGCCGCCCGAACCCGAGCCTGAGCCTGCACCCGAGCCCGTCGCCGAACTGCCCGAACCCGTCATCGAAGCGAATTCACACAAGACCGAACCGGAAACGCCAGTGGAAACGCCTCCCAACGTTGTGCCGTTCCGCACCCCCGGCGATACCAGATCGCCCGGTGATCAGAGATCGCCGACGCTGACGCCGATCGAGAACAGCGCGTTCAACGAGCTCGCCCGGCAATTGTCCGAGCGGCTCGAACGCGAGCGCGAGACGATCGCCGCCAGCGCGACCGAGCCCCCCGCAGAGGAGATCGCAGCCGAGCCGCCGATCGAGGCGCCGGAGACGACGCCCGCGCCGGCGCAATGGCTGACCGAGCCGGCGCCGCCGGCGCGCGGCGAAAGCCTGCGCGACCGCGCGCTGCTCGACCTGCTGCCCACGGGCATCCTGATCTATCGCCTCGACCGCCTGCTCTACGCCAACCCGGCGTTCCTCGCGCGCATGGGCCATGCCAGCGTGGGCGCGCTGGAGAATGCCGGCGGGCTCGATGCGCTCTATGTCGAGCCGGGCGTGTCGTCCGCCAGCAGCACCTCGCAGGCCGGCACGCCGGTGACGATCAGCGCGACGGTTGCCAACGGCGAAGAGCCGCTGCCGACCACCGAGGCGCACCTGCACACCATCGACTGGGACGGCGAGAGCGCGCATGCGCTGATCTGCGCGCTGCCCAATCCTGCACCTGTTGTGGCCGCGCCCGTGATTACCGCGCCTGTCGTCGCACCGCCCGTTGCCGCCGAGCCCGTCGTCGCCGAGCCTGTCATCGCGGAATCCTTCCCCTACGAGCCCGAGCCCGAGGCCGGCGAAGCCGACGCCGAGGATCTCGCCGCGATCCTCGACACCACGGCCGAGGGCATCGTGATGTTCGATGCCGAAGGCAACATCCACGCCTGCAACCGCAGCGCCGAGGCGCTGTTCGGTTACGACGGCGAGGCCCTGATGCAGCAGAACCTGGTGACGCTGTTCGCGCCCGAAAGCCAGCACGTCGTGCTCGACTATCTCGAAAGCCTGAAGAGCCAGGACATTGCGAGCCTGCTCGACCATGGCCGCGAGGTGCTGGGACGCGAGAAGAAGGGCGGCGTCATTCCGCTCGCCATGATCATGGGGCGCACGAGACCCGACGGCCCGAACTTCTTCGCCGTGTTCCGCGACCTCTCGCAGAGCAAGAAGGGCGAGAGCGAGCTGACGCAGGCCCGCCGCCTCGTCGACGGCGCCGCCAATGCCAAGGCCGACATGCTGGCGCGGATCAGCCACGAGATCCGCACGCCGCTCAACGCCATCATCGGCTTTGCCGAGGTGATGATCTCCGAGCGCTTCGGCACGCTCGGCAACGAGCGCTACGGCGAATACATGAAGGACATCCGCGCCTCCGGCGAGCGCGTCATCGCGATCATCGACGATCTGCTGGAGCTGTCGCGGATCGAGACCGGCAAGCTCGACCTCAACTTCGCCAACCTCAACCTCAACGATCTGGTCGAGGCCTGCGTCGTGGTGATGCAGCCGCAGGCCAACCGCGAGCGCATCATCATCCGTACCTCGCTTGCGCACGCGCTGCCGCAGGTGACGGTGGACGCGCGCGCGATGCGGCAGATCACCATGAACCTGATCTCGAACTCGATCCGGCTGGCCAGCGCCGGCGGCCAGGTCATCGTCTCGACCGCGCTGTCCGATCGCGGCGAGATCGCGCTTCGCATCCGCGACACCGGCCATGGCCTCACCGAGCGCGAGGTCGCCGCCGCGATGGAGCCGTTCCGCACCCCGCCGCCGGGCGATGCCGAGGACAATTCGGCGCTCAGCCTGTCGCTGACCAAGGCCCTGGTCGAAGCCAACCGCGCCCGGTTCAACATCAAGAGCGCAGGCCACGGCACGCTGATCGAAGTGGCGTTCGCGCCGGTGGTGGCGGGGGCGTAGGAGGGCTTACTCGATCCGGCGGCATACTCGCTGCAACCTCTACCTCGATCACGGGCTCGACCGAAGAGAAGGCCTCGGACATGGCCTTCAGCTCGGCCGCCAGCTTCAGCGCGGTCTCCATCCAGGCGGAGAAGTCGCGCTGGTAGTCGGCGAGTTTCTGGCGCAGCTCGGCCTTGCTGCCGTCGGGAATGGCCGAATGACCCGAACACGCGCGACTAGATCCGCCTCTTCATCCATGATTTCACGGTACCGACGGTGACCGGCATGACGTCGGAGACGTCGACCGTAAAGTGAAAGACCCGCGTTGCGCGCCGCTCGTCATCGGCGTCATTGAACGTCAGATACAATTCCCAGCAATCGCTGTGCATTCGGCAAACCGGGCTCTTCGCCACAGTCACGGCTTCAAGCTTCCTCCCTTCGGCCAGCGCCCTGGCAAAGCCGGATGCGGCCTGCACGCAATTGGTGGCCGCGAAGTTCATGGCCCGATCGCGTGAGGTGGATCCGTAATTGCGCAGCTCGAAATAGACTCGATTGAGGAAATCGACGATCCCGTCGTGAAGCCTCTGATCGTCCGGGGCGCCGCCGGGCGGCAGGACGGCCGAGGCGACCGCGTCGCGCGCCAGCGCGTTGATCTGCCAGCCATAGATGCCGCGCACATCGGACAGCGCAACGACCGGCACCGTGGCGTTCGCCAGCAACTGCACCGTGCGTTCGGTGCGGCGGGCCGGAATGCTGACGCGCTCCACGAACTCGGCTGCATCGGAAGGCATGACCTGCCCCGCCAGCAACTGCAAAAGGACGTCGTAGATCGCATCCGCGTAAGGCCCCCTCGGCTCCAGCGCGTAGATCGGTCCGCCATCCAGCTCCAGGGTCCAGATGATGCAACGCCGCTCGGTCGGATTCTTGTCGAGATATTCGATCAGACTGCGTACGTCGTTCGGATCCGCATGATCGAGCTCGCCCGCTTGCACGGCCCGCGCCATGCGCTGCGCCAGTGCCTGCTGACCGGCTTCGGATGCCAGATCGAAGGACAGGCGGCCAAGCGCATAGATCAGGCCGGAATGAGCCGTGCTCGGCCGGACCAGATCGGTGACCGCACCCGCCGACGGATCCAGCCCGGCCGCTTCCGTGACTGGGGGCGCCGCGACAGTTGCGGGTGAAACAATCGCTTCCTCGACGCCGCTCGCCGACGCAGTCTCTGCTGTGGCCGATTGCTGCGGAATGAGACCGCTGGCAAACAGGCGCGCGCGATTGGTCTGCGCCGTGGTCCCGCCGGGCTGGCCGAACAGGACGTCGACGGCGAGCGGCAGGTCGAGCACGCCCCGCAGGCAGCGTTCGGTCTCGGTGACGACGGCGGGATCGCAGGGCCGGGCCGTGACCAGCAGCGCCTTGCGGATCGCCTCCGCATCAATCGGCCGGCCGAGCTGCAATTGCCGGCTCATCAGCAAGGCGGCGATGCCGGTTACGACGGGCGCGGCGACGCTCGTGCCCATTTCGCGGATCGGCTCTTCGGTACCGGGCTGCGCCCCGAGTATTTTCTCGCCCGGCGCCATGATGCCGTCGATCGCGTAATTGCCGCCCCAATTGCTGAACTTGAACGGCTGGCCGCTGTCCTTCAAAGCGCCGACCGCCAATGTTCCGGGAAGCACCGCAGGGATGCAGCGGCAATCGCCGGCATTGTTGCCGGCTGGCGCCACGATCAGGATCCCGTCATCGCGGCACTTGCCGACCGCCTGCGCCAGCACTTCGTGCGGCGAGTCGGTCTGGGTCGGCACGCACGCGGCGCAATGAATGATGTTGGCGCCGAACTCACGCGCCAGATCGAACGCGCGGGCCAGATTCAGCGGCGAGAGAAACTCGCCGGGATCACCGACCTCGTTCAGGGGCACGACGATGACGCGGCAATCGGGGGCTATTCCCGGCGCCGGCGTGCCGGGCTGTCCCGCAATGATGCTGGAAATATGCGTGGCATGGCGATCACCGAGGAAGCGGAACAGAATCGGTCGCGGGAATGCCGTCAGGAATTGCTTGTCTCTTACCTCGCGCGGCACATCGCTGTTCGCGATCTGACGAAACAGTGCGTGCTGCGTTGTCGTAATCGGCACCGCACGATCATGCCAGTACGGGAAAATCCTGGAAATGCCGTCGCCGCGGAAGCAGGACAGCGTGAGATCCGGATTGCCGTCGAGAATGACGATGGTGACTCGGCGGTCGCCAGCCGTGTGCCGTCGAAGCACAGCGAGGCCCGGAATGCGGTCATCCAGATCGTGCTGTTGTCCGGCACCGGACTGGCGTTTAGCGGCGATCATGATGGCCAGTGCTCCGTCCCGGGATCGTGCTCGGACGCGGGTTGCCTCAACGAAACCGCGATCGGCTGTGTCTGGATCGGGGAACGCCCACCACCGAAAGCGGCGTGCGTTCCCTCTCAGAGTCCCACCGACCGTCGCCGGCACTGCCGCGCGACGATCAGCCGATTGCTGTCGCCGGCGTGCTATTCGCCGTCGCCCGAATAGGCGCAGCCCGCCGTACCCGAGATGCCGCACGGCAGCGTGACGCTGATGGAGGCGTTCACGCCGACGAGGGTTTCTTCCGACAATTCGGCCAGCAACTCGGCCTGATTGCCAATCACCCTGCGGGCGACAGGCGCGGTCTGGATCGGCTTCCTGTTCGTGGTATTCATGGCTATCTCCGTTGATTGACGCATATCCGACCACTTTGAGCGGGTCGCTTGGCTCCTTCTTCCTGTGGAAGAAGCTTGGCCACCGGCGGCTTCCGGCGCTGCCGGAAAACGCCGGCATCAACTAGAACGGCATCGGTGCCCGGTTCAGCTCGGCTTCCGCCGTTGGCTGGTTCAGCCACCCCAGCTTGACGGGCACGTCGTAGAGGCGTCCCGGCGCGAACCGCTGCCAGAAGAAACGCATGCCGGGCACGACGACCTTCACGACGCTCAGCCCGATGTCCGGACGCGTCAGGTCGAGAGCGAGAACATCGAGACCGGCGCGCCGCGCCGCGGCAACGACAATCTCGACATCATCTCGAATGTCGTTGGTCTTCGTGGATGCGAAGTCACCGGCCCTGGTGGCGGGCACCGACCGATCGGGCACCAGGAAGGGCTTGTTCTCGACGGTGGCCCGCAGCAGCCAATCGGCGCTGTCGGTGTCGATCCGGTCATCGGGGATCTTGTCCAGCTCCAGGCCGACCTGGCTCATCTCCGTGAGCGCCCGCGTGATCGCGACGGCCGGATCGAGATGCGCGCCATAGCCGATGATCAGCCGTTCGGTCCCGATCGTCCTTCGGGACACCGCGGCCATCACCGGGATGCCCATATCGGCGGTCAGATCCAGAACCCAGATCTGGCGGCCGATGTCGCGGTAATGCTGCGCGAGATCCTGGAAATACGGATCATCGAAACTTGCGAGATCGACGGCCGGACGCTTCAGGCCGTTGTACCACCAGAGCGCCACGGCATCGCGTTCGACGACCTCGAGCAAGCCCTGGTAAGTCGCTTCCGTCAGATCGTTGCCTGCGGCATTCCCGTTCGAGTCCGCGCGACAAAACTCGTGGTCCTTCGGCAGCGGATACCAGAGATAGCAATACGCCGTCGGCAGGAACTTCCGCCGCCCCTCGGTGAGCGACCAAACGGGCGTCCAGTCGATGTGACGATCGGGATCGAAGCGCTGGGGTATCCAGTTGTTGCCGACGGTGGAGGCGGCGTTCAGCGTCTCCCGATCGGCGTATTGAGCCTCGCTGAAATTGAGGCAGCGCTTGGGATTGATGGCGTCGTCGCCCAACTCGGCCAGGGTGGCCTTGATCGTCGGCTCGTCGCCTTGATGGATGAAGGAATAACGTTCGATCGCCTCGCAGAAGCCGCTGGCGCGCGCCTGGCTGCCGGTCTTGCCTTTGCCGGAGCTGGTGTGCCGGAGGATCTGGCGCAGGCCGCGCAGCGACCCGACGGTGCCCATGCTGTGGCTTGATTTGTAGGTGTTCACCAAATGATTGGCCGGATCCGAAATCCGCGTCAGCTCCATCACCACGCCGGAGACCGGGCTGATCAGGTGCCCGTAGCGGTCGAGGGTTTCCTCGGGCGTCAGCGATCGATGGCCGCCATCACCGATGTACCGCTTCGGGGAGGATTCCAGCGCGATCGGCTGGAAGCCTCGCCGGGTCACGAGCCCGGGATCGCCGCAGCAGGAACATTGGGGCCGATGCGGCAGCAAATGCGTTCGGCATGCGTGGGTGACTTGATCGAGCGTGACGATCTTTCCGGCCAGCGTCTCCGGCATGGCGGGGCCGTTCGCATCGACGTCCAGTGCCCGTGCCGCGATCCATTTCGCGATTTCCGTCGTCGCCCAATTCAGCGCCAGCTTGAGCGTCGAGGGGAGGACCGGCCGCGACGTCGGGAGGTATACCGAGTCCGGCGGCGCGTTTCGCTGCCGGAGCACCGACGTCTTGACCTCGGCATTGCCGCGCAGCCTCTGGGCCAGACATTCCCAGCAGCCGGTCTCGCCCGGCACGAAGATCGGACCAAGCCAGACGACACTGCCGACCGGCTTGACCAGCATCCAGGGACGCCCGCTCCGAAGTGACGCGCGGTTAATCTCCGCGATCTCCGGGCGCAGGTAGTCGTCGGTGACGACGACCTGCAACCCGGGGACGGCGGCCGCTCCATCGCCGCTCCACGGTCCTGCATCGCCGACGACGAGACCTGCCTCTGACAGAAGCAGGTCCAGAGGTGCAACCTCGACGTCGCCGATCGCCGTCAGAGCGATCCTGCCCTGCCGCAGGACGGCGGCGACCCGGCCGGGATCGAAACCAAGCTCGCTCCAGAATGCCGCGACACCCTGCGGCAACGCGTCGACCGCGTCCGTGAGGTAGCCGAGGCGCCTCAGCCGATCGATCACATGATCCACGACGTCGCCCGAGATCGTCTCCGACACGAGACCATGGATTTCTTCCTGCGTGTGCCGGCCGTCGAGCAAGGGGACGATGGCGCAATACAATCGGCCGGTCAGAGCGTGCGAGGCGTGCTCGCTGAGCAGATAGACGTGCATCGGCACGACGATTTCGACGCGGAAATTCGCCTTGATGCACGGCCTCGCGGGCCGCGCCCGGCCGTCCGCGACATGATCGACGAAATCAGACTGCATCAGCATCGACTCGAACCCGGTTCTTGACGATTGAGTCCGATCGGGAGCGCCGCGCGCGCCGACCGGATCGGGAGATGACGCCCGCGGAGCCCTAGAGCGACGGGGTCATGCCCATATTCTCCCCCTCCTGTAGGATTGGTCGCTCACCGCCGCGTCATCCTGCGTTCCCCTCGGCGTCGCCAGCATCGTTCGCCTCTCGGCCTGCAGGTAGGTGCTGTAGTTCATGCTCATCTCGTTGCCCTGATGCCAGCTGATCGTATCGAGCGGAGGTGGATCCGATCTATTCGGCGGTGCTGTCTTGGACCGCGGCCTGGCCGCCGTTGGTTTCCTCGCCATCTGGAATATCTCCTGGTTGGTTTCCTCGGGTCGTCAGCCGGACTCAGAAGCGCCATCCTGCCGGAGCGGAGCTCATGACCTGCTGGTATTGCGGCGCGTCGAACGCCGCCGGATCGTTGTAGTTGGCGCCGTGGACCAGCTTGATCGCCAGCGATATCAAGTGGTCGCGCTTTCCATGCACCACGTCGACACAAGTCGACGGTTTCACGAAGTGCGGACGCTTCACGGGCTTCGAAAGAACGGGATAGAGATCCATAGTGCCCTCCGATCAATTGGCTGCAGACCAGGTCCGCACCTCACCCATCGTCACCGGCACGAGGTCGCTGACGTCCACCGTGTAGCGGTAGATCTTCTTGGCGCGATTGACGTTGTCGGGATCGAAGAATTTCAGCTTGACGTCCCAGCAGTCGCTGTCCAGCCGGCAGAATGGGCTCTTCTCGACCGAGACTTCGTCAAGCTGCATGCCTGCCGCGAGAGACTCGCGAAACGTTCCGGCCAACTGGAAGGCGTTGGTCACGGCGAAGTTGAGCGCGCGGTCGTGCGAGGTCTTTCCGAGATTGCGCAAGTCGTAATAGACGCGATTGAGGAATCCCTCGAGCGTCGCATTGATATCGATCGGCTTGCGGTCCGACTTGCCCGCCGCCTGGACGGCGCGATCGACGAGAATGTTGGTCTTCCACCCGTACAGGCCGCGCGTGTTCTGCGGCTCGATGACCGGCACCACCTGTCCCGAGAACAGCCTCACGGTGCGGCCGGAGATCAGCCCGGGCACGCTCACCCGCTCGATATATTCGGGGTCGGTCTCGATCCTGATCTCGCCGTCCAGCAAGTTGCGCAGCACCTCGTAGACATCGCGCGCGAACGCGCCGGCCGGCTCGATGGCGTAAACCGGCGTCAGCTCGATGTTCAGCGTCCAGATCAGCGATCGCGCCTCGGACAGATTGCTCTTCAGATAGTCGACCATCTGGCGCGCATCGTACGGATTGGCCGGAGACTGTTCGCTCGGCGGCATCAATTGCTTGAAGGTGTCGCGACGTGCCTCGGTCCCGAAATCGTATCCGAGGACGCCGAGAGCAAAGACCTTGCCGGGGGCCGTCGCGGCCTCGTCAGGTGACTGGCTTGGAACGATCGCACTCGGCCGCGCGCCGTCCGCGGCACGCGCACCCAGCCCATGGTCCGCGGCGAGCGAGTCGGGGCCGCGGCCAGGTTGCGCCGCGACGCGCCCCAAAAAATCGCCGCGAAGCGTTTCCGCCGTAGCCAGCCCGGCCGGCCTGAGCGCGGAAGCGCCGGGCTGCGCGTCTGCGCCCTGCGGCTCCGTTTCGCGTGCGAGCGCAGCGTTCACGCGTTGCTGCGGCTGATCGGCATCCTCGCACGCACATTGGGGACTTATCGCATTGGCCTTGGATATCGACTGATAAGTCATGTCCTCACTCCCTGTTAGAGTATCAAAAGCCGCAGGCATGTTGAGTATTCCCGCCAAGCACCGGTCACGGCCCCTGGCCGCGCTGCGGTCGCATGGAAGCGCGGTGTCAAGCAGCAATCGGCGGATTGCGAGCGGATCTGGCGCGCGACCCTTGCTCAATTGCAGGCTCAGCAACAGCGCCGCCGCGCCCGACACGAGCGGCGTTGCGAAGCTGGTGCCGTTGGCGCGGGTCGTTCCACCTCCCGGCCTGGCGCCGAGGATCTGTTCGCCCAGCGCCATCAGCCCCGCTACGCGATAGACGTCTCCCCAATTGCTGAAATCCATCGGCCGGTTCTGATGATCGAGCGCGCCAACCGCCAGCACATTGGGAAGCGCGGCCGGAACATGCAGGCACTCGCATCCGTCATTGCCCGCAGCGGCAACGATCAGGACGTTGCGATCGCAGCACAGACGGATGGCGTTGTGCAGCCAGGCGTCAGCCTCACCGAAATCGGTGAGCTGGCCGCCGCTGATGTTGATGACGTGGGCGCCGTTCTCGACCGCCAGTTCGATGGCACGGGCCAGATCGAGCTGCGAAACGCTGTAGGATTCGTTGAAGAAGATGGGGATGACGAAGCCGGTGCAGCGCGGCACGATTCCTTCGACCTCGCTGCCGTGCTGGCCAAAGATCACGCTCGCGATGTGCGTGCCGTGAGCGACCATGGCGTCGCTCGATTGTTGTCCCGGCGAGGTCGGGCTCGGCAGCAAGGTGACGTTCCCCCCCTGGAAACACGGATGTGCAACGTCCGCCGCTCCGTCCAGGACGGCGACGCGTATGCTCGAGTCTCCCCAGTTTGGGAAAAAGCGATGCCCAGATGAATGAGTACGCATAGCATCCTCATCGCAGGCATTGCGAAAAATGCCATGCGACATTGCTCCTGCACGACGCAGGCATTTATGACGCTGATCTTTGTACTGGACGGATCGGGATGCGCTGGTCGGTCGCGGTCGAAAAAATTCTGTCGTACTACCTAAAGTATGCAAAAACTATACACAACTTACAGGCGATCGCAACGGTCATTTTGCCGCGTAGTTGTGAACCGCGGTCAATACCGAGCCCGGCTCGACAACAATTGGCTCAGTTTGCCGCGCAATACTTGCTGCGCTCGCAAAGCTGTGATGGCAGCACCCGCTGATTTCGAGCGACGATCCACGATGAAGATGACCGCGACAGCAAAGTAGGTTCCCCGGTCTCGGGACCGCGTCAACAACGCACCAACAAAAAGGCACGGCGCTTGCGGCGCCGTGCCTCTTGCATTCCCCTCGGTTCGTCTCAGCTGTAGATCTCGAACAGGCCGGCGCCGCCCTGGCCGCCGCCGATGCACATCGTCACCACGCCCCACTTGGCCTTGCGGCGCGCGCCTTCCTGCAACAGATGGCCGGTGAGACGTGCGCCGGTCATGCCGAAGGGATGACCGATCGCGATCGAGCCGCCGTTGACGTTGTACTTGGCGGGATCGATGCCGAGCTGGTCGCGGCAATACAGGCACTGGCTGGCGAAGGCCTCGTTGAGCTCCCACAGATCGATGTCGTCGACCTTGAGGCCGGTGCGCTTGAGCAGCTTCGGGATCGCGAACACCGGGCCGATGCCCATCTCGTCGGGCTCGCAGCCGGCGGTCGCCCAGGCGACGAAGCGGCCGAGCGGCTTGAGCCCGCGCTTCTCGGCATCCTTGGCTTCCATCAGCACCACGGCGGCGGCGCCGTCGGAGAGCTGGCTGGCATTGCCGGCGGTGACGAATTTGCCGGGGCCTTTCACCGGCTCGAGCTTTGCCAATCCTTCCATCGTGGTCTCAGGGCGATTGCATTCGTCGCGGTCGACGACGTAATCGACGATCGACTCGGCCTTGGTCTGCTTGTCGACGACCTTCATCTTGGTCTTCATCGGGACGATCTCGTCCTTGAACTTGCTCGCCTGCTGGGCCGCGGCCATGCGGCGCTGCGATTCCAGCGAGAACTCGTCCTGGTACTCACGGCTGAGCTTGTAGCGCTCGGCGACGATGTCGGCGGTGTCGATCATCGCCATGAAGATGTCGGGGGCGACCTTGAGCAGCTCAGGATCGATCGATTCCTTCGGCGTGCCGCCACCCGGCATGGAAATGCTTTCCACGCCGCCGGCGACGATGCAGTCGGCGCCGTCGGAGCGGATCGAGTTGGCGGCCATCGCGATGGTCTGGAGGCCCGAGGAGCAGAAGCGGTTCACCGAGACGCCGGCCGTGGTCTTCGGCAGGCCGGCGAGCAGCGCAGCCTGCCGGCCGATGTTCGGCGCGCCGTGGGCGCAATTGCCGAGATAGCAGTCCTCGACATAGTCCTTCTCGACGCCGGCGCGGTCGACCGCGTGGTGGATGGCGTGGGCCGCCAGCGACATCGGCGGCGTGATGTTGAACCCGCCGCGGCCGGACTTCGCAAGGCCCGTGCGCGCATAGGAAACGATGACGGCTTCACGCATTGTTTTCTCCCTTTCGAACGATTGGTACGGAGCGTCCTTGTGCCATTGGTACACAAAGTTGGAAGGCCGCGGGAGAAATAAAAACGCCGCCCCCCCGTGAGGGAGGCGGCGTTGTTCCGCGGGTCGGAATATATGATACGCGTCATCCCGGGGGGAGCGCCCCACTCTATCCACTCGTCATGCCCGGGCTCGTCCCGGGCATCCACGTTCTTCGTGCCGAGCGGCAAGGCGTGGATGGCCGGGCCAAGCCCGGCCATGACGAACGGAGGGAGTTCACCTCAGAACGTCAGCGCCTTGACCTGCTTGACCTGCGGCAGGGCCTGCACCTTGGCGAGCACGTCGGCCGGCACCGCGCCGTCGACCTCGATCAGCGCGATGGCATCGGAGCCCGGCGCGACGCGGCCGAGATGGAAGGTGGCGATGTTGATCTTGGCGTCGCCGAGCAGGCTTGCGAACTTGCCGATGAAGCCCGGCTTGTCCTCGTTGGTCACGTAGATCATCGACTTGCCGAATTCGGCATCGACGCGGATGCCCTTGATGTCGACGAGGCGCGGCTTGCCGTCGGCATAGACGGTGCCCGAGACCGACCGCTCCTGCCGCTCGGTGGTGACCGTGACGGTGATCAGGCTCTCATAGTCGCTCTGGGCGGCGCGGACGATCTCGTCCACCACCATGCCGCGCTCCTTGGCGACGACGGGCGCGGACACCACGTTGACCTCGCCCAGCATCGGCCGCAGCAGGCCCGACAGCACGGCCGAGGTGATCGCCTTGATCTTCATCTCGGCGACGTGGCCCTCATAGGTGATCTCGACCTTGAGGATGCCGCTCTCGGTGAGCTGGCCGGCGAACGAGCCGAGCTTCTCGGCAAGCGCGATGAACGGCTTCAGCTTCGGCGCTTCTTCCGCGGTGATCGAGGGGAAGTTGACGGCGTTCGAGATCGCGCCGGTGAGCAGATAGTCCGACATCTGTTCGGCGACCTGGAGCGCGACGTTCTCCTGCGCTTCCGTGGTGGAGGCGCCGAGATGCGGCGTGCAGATCACGTTGGGATGGCCGAACAGCACGTTCGAGGTCGCGGGCTCCTCGACGAAGACGTCGAAGGCCGCACCCGCGATGTGCTTGGAATTGAGCGCATCGACCACCGCCTGCTCGTCGACGAGACCACCGCGGGCGCAGTTGATCAGGCGCACGCCCTTCTTCATCTTGGCGATGGCGGCCGCATCGATGATGTTCTTGGTCTTCTCGGTGAGCGGGGTGTGCAGCGTGATGAAGTCGGCGCGCTTGAGCAGGTCGTCGAGATCGACCTTCTCGACGCCGATGTCCTTGGCGCGCTCCGGCGACAGGAACGGATCGAACGCGACCACCTTCATGCGCAGGCCGAGCGCACGGTCGGCGACGATCGAGCCGATGTTGCCGCAGCCGACGACGCCAAGCACCTTGCCGGTGATCTCGACGCCCATGAAGCGGTTCTTCTCCCACTTGCCGGCCTGGGTCGAGGCGTCGGCCTGCGGGATCTCGCGGGCCAGCGCCAGCATCAGGGTGATGGCGTGCTCGGCGGTCGTGATCGAATTGCCGAACGGCGTGTTCATCACGATGACGCCCTTGGCCGTGGCGGCGGGGATCTCGACATTGTCGACGCCGATGCCGGCACGGCCGATCACCTTCAGGTTCGTCGCCTTCTCCAGGATCTTGGCGGTCGCCTTGGTCGCGGAGCGGATCGCAAGGCCGTCGTAATTGCCGATGATCTCGGCGAGCTTGTCCTTGTCCTTGCCGAGATTGGGCTGGAAGTCGACCTCGACGCCGCGATCCTTGAAGATCTGCACGGCAGCGGGCGAGAGCGCGTCGGAAATGAGAACTTTGGGCTTGGTCATGGGGATGTGTCCTTCACACCCTCCCCTGGAGGGGGAGGGTCGGCGCGAAGCGCCGGGGTGGGGTGAAGCTGCAACAAAAAAACTGCCGGTGCGCCGTGTGGAGAGATCACCCCACCCCGCCGCACCTGACGGTGCGTCGACCCTCCCCCTCCAGGGGAGGGTAAGAACTAGGCGGCTTTCGCCAGCGCGGCCTTGGTCTCGGCGAAGGCCCAGTCGATCCACTGCGTCAGCAGCTCGACATCCTTTGCTTCCACCGTGGCACCGCACCAGATGCGCAAGCCCGCGGGCGCATCGCGGTAGTACGCGAAGTCGTAGCCGGCGCCTTCCTTCTCGACCAGCGCGACCAGCTTCTTGGAGAAGTCGGCCTGCGCGTCGTCGGAGAGCGAGGTGATCGCAGGATCGGTGAACTTCAGGCACACCGAGGTGTTGGAGCGGATCGCGGCGTCCTTGGCCAGGAAGTCGATCCAGGGCGTCTTCGCCTTCCAGTCGGCCAGCACCTTGGTGTTGGCATCGGCACGCGCGATCAGGGCCTTGAGGCCGCCGATCGACTTGGCCCAGTTCAGCGCATCGAGATAGTCCTCGACGCACAGCATCGACGGCGTGTTGATGGTCTCGCCGACGAAGATGCCTTCGTTGATCTTGCCGCCCTTGGTCATGCGGAAGATCTTTGGCAGCGGCCAGGCCGGCTTGTAGGTCTCGAGCCGCTCCACGGCGCGCGGCGACAGGATCAGCATGCCGTGCGCGGCTTCGCCGCCGAGCGCCTTCTGCCAGGAGAAGGTGACGACATCGAGCTTGGCCCAGTCGAGAGCTTGCGCAAACGCCGCGGACGTCGCGTCGCAAATGGTCAGGCCTTCGCGGGCAGAGCTGATCCAGTCGGCGTTCGGCACGCGCACGCCCGACGTGGTGCCGTTCCAGGTGAAGACGACGTCCGACTTCGGATCGACCTTGGAGAGATCGGGGATTTCACCATAGGCCGCGTTGAGCTTGGTGACGTCCTTGAGCTTCAATTCCTTGACGATGTCGCTGACCCAGCCCTCGCCGAAGGATTCCCAGGCGAGCGTGGTGACGGGCCGTGCGCCGAGCAGCGACCACAGCGCCATCTCGACCGCGCCGGTATCGGAGGCCGGCACGATGCCGATGCGATAATCGGCCGGCACTTCAAGCACTTCGCGCGTCAGATCGATCGCGAGCTTGAGCTTGGTCTTGCCGACCTTCGCGCGATGCGAGCGGCCGAGCGCTGCGTCCTTGAGATTTTGGGCGTTCCAGCCGGGGCGCTTGGCGCAGGGGCCGGAGGAGAAATGCGGCACGGTCGGCCGCGAAGCGGGCTTCGCTACAGTCATAGTCTACCCTTCCAGATAGTAAGCCTCCCGTTGGGGGGAGGTGTCCCGCCGCGGCTGATACGGGAAACGGGTAGAGTCGTCAAGGAAGTTCCGGGGTCTCACGCGCGAGTGATGGCGCCTCCGGCGCAATATCGGGGGATTCGACCATGGCAAGCGCGTTCAGCAAGTCCGTGGCCTCGCTGATCAATTGCGCGGCTTTGCGTCGGCTGCCGACCTTCAAAATGCACTTGTCATTGGCCTGCACAACGTAGTCGTTGCCGACCTTGATCATCGAATAGCTTGTCATCGAAATCCCCGAACCGACCGAGCTCGGTGTCTGACGCTGGCGTAGCACCGTTCGTTCCTGGTTCCACGTGAACGACGGAGGGGTAGTTTACCCACTCTTAATACGAACGAACGCGCGATCCGATTTCGCTGATGACGCAACGTGCGCGAGGTTAGAGTCCCGTTCCGATAAAATCGGAACGGGACTCTAGATTTTGCCTTGACGCGTTTTCTTCACGCGAACCGGTATCCACTTCGCTCGAAAACGCTCTGTTGCATCAAAAGCGGACAGTCATGCCGACGTGACTCGCTGTGAATCCAAGCCGCTTGTAGAAGCGTTGCGCATCGACGCGCGTCTGATGCGTCAGCAGTTCGACCAGATTGCAGCCGCGCGCCTTTGCTTCGGTCACGGCCCATTGCACCAATTGCTCGCCGATGCCGCGGCTGCGACAATCGGAAGCAACCCGTACATCCTCGAGCAGAGCGCGGATGCCACCTTGCGAGCTGATGCCTGACAGCACAGCGAGTTGCAGGCAGCCGACCACCCTGCCCTCGCTCTCGGCGACGACGAGTGTCAGATTGGGATCGCGCTCGACCCGCGCGAATGCGTCGTAATAGGACGCAGGCAACGGATCCTCCACGCGCTCGCGGGCGCGCCCGAGATGATCGTCGGCGAGCATTGCGATCATCGCAGGGACATCCTCGCGGCGTGCGGGACGAATGGAGACGGATTTGGCATTCATGGAAGAAACTCCGGGCTCAGCGCGCCGGCGGCAGGCCGAGATAGGCCTCGGCCTCGCCGATCCAGCGGCGAATGGCCGCGTAACGGCCGAGATCGAAGCCACCTTCATGCGCCACGCGCGTATAGGCGAGCAGCGAGACGTCGGCCAGCGACATCGCCTCGCCGGCGAAAAAGCGGCTTGCCGCAAGATGCTGCTCCATGCGGTCGAGCGCGGCATAGCCCCGCTTGACCTTTTCAGGGTCGAGCTCGGAAGCATCCTTGCCGAGATAGACGAGCTGGAAGCGGCACACCGCGATATAGGGCTCGTGGCTGTACTGCTCCCAGAACAGCCACTCGTCCATCTTGGCCGCAGCAAAGGCGTCGCGCGGAACCAGCGCGCTGTCGCGGGCGAGGTAGCGGATGATGGCATTGGACTGCGCCAGCGTGCGGCCGTCGTCGAAGGCGACGGTCGGCACCTGGCCGGCGCCGTTCATCTTCAGGAATTGCGGCGTGCGCGTCTCGCCCTTGCCTGTGTCGACCTCGATCCAGTCGTAGGGCAATGCGAGCTTGTCGCAGACCCATTTCACCTTGAGACAATTGCCGGAATTGCCGTCGCCGTAGATCTGCATCGCTGCCACCCCGCTTTCGGGCGACAGAGCATCAGGACGAAGGGAACCTGTCAACCGGCTGCGTACGCGCGTCTAGAACTTGTAGCCGGCGCCGACACGGAAATTGTTCAGGCCGACGGTGATGTTCTTCACGTCCGAAAAGCCGACGTGCTCCCATTCGCCGCGAATGAGAAAGTTGCCGCAGATCGCGTACTCGACACCGATGCCGGCCGTCCATCCGTACATGAAGGCGTTCGTTCGCTGCTCGACGCTCGACCATGAGCCTGTGTCGATCGTGTCCTGATGATGCGTCGTCGTCGTGACACCGCCGACTGTAACCGACGTATCGTAGTCGTCGTGCTTGATATAGGACACGGTCGCAAATCGCGAGACCTCGGCGCGGCCGACCGCCAAACCGGCGAAAGCATACGGCATGAAGTCGCCGCCGTCCCAGCCGACCCGGCCGCGGAAGGTGGCGTAATCCTTCAGCTTCAACGAAGCACCACCACCGAGCGTGGTGACATAGGTATAGGTGTGTCCAGATGGACCCGTCTCGCCATCGAGAATCCGCGTCATGGAATCGCTGGCCGAACTCGATATATTGTTCATGTAACTGTAATTGGCTTCGACGCCCATCACGGCATCGTAGATCTGCCAGTTCTTGCCCACATAGGCGCCGAACCCGGTCGACTGCACGTGGTTCTTCGGTAGCAGCGACCAGCCGCCGACCGGTGCCTGGAGGATACTGTTGCGAAGCATGAAGTCGGTCATCGACTTCGGGGCGCGGCTGAAATCGATGTCGGTCATGGCGAAGCCGAACTGGCCGCCGACATAGAAGCCGTCCCAATTGTGAGAGGTCTTCGACAGGCCGTCGGTGAAGCTGCCGCGCAGAATGGGCAGATCCGGCAGATCGGCCGCGTGCGCGGCAGACACCGTCCCCAACATCGCCGCCGCCAACAAAAGCCTACGCATCGCAACGCTCCAAATCGGACTCGAACTTTCGCCATGATCATGGCTCGTTAACCTTAACCAATGGTTGCGTCCGGCGATTTCGTCGCCGCTCGCCATGAAAAATACGCAAAGCAAAACGGCGCGGGATGATCCCGCGCCGTTAAGAGGTCTTAAGCGATGGGCTTGAGGATCAGCCCTTGGTGACGAGCGGCGGCGGCATGTAGGCCGGCGGGCTGTTGAGATCCCAGCGCACGCCGAGCTTGATGTCGTGCGAGGTGATGTCCTTGACCTTGATCGTCGAAGCGCCCGAGATGCTGCCGTCGAACGCGCGGTAGTTGCCGGGCGCCGCATCGCCGAGATCCATGTAGCTGTAGGCCAGTTCGACGGTGAAGCCGGGGTTGACCTTGTAGGCGAGACCGGCATGCGCGGCCCAGGCGAAGTTCCACTTTCCGTTCGTGTCGAAATAGGTGACGCTGTTGGACAGCGCACCGGCGGTGTAGCGGACGCCGTTGTCCTGGAAGCCGCTGAGCTTGTTGTAGGAGCCGCCAACACCGGCGCCGACGAACGGGGTGATGCACCACCAGGTGCCGAGGTCGACATAGGCGTTGGCCATCACGACCCACTCGGACTTGCTGCCCGAGTAGTTGTTGGCTTCGACGTCGGTCGGGCCGAGGCGAACGCTGTCCGAACCGTGCAGATTGGCCTTGCCGCGATACTGGCCGATCACGTCGGCGCGGAACCAGTTGTTGAAGCGGTAGCCGACGCCGACGTCGAACAGCGGTGAAGAGTCGAAGCCGAGGCCCGTCGTCGTCGTCGGGTACGTCTGCGCGGTCGCGCTGTCGATGCGCTTGGCGCTCTGGTTGGTCATGCCAATGTCGCCGCGCAGATACCAGCCGCCGAAGTCAGCCGGAGGAGCCGGCGGCGCGTACATGGGAGGGGGCGCCGCGATCGGCATATCGGCGGCGAACGCCATCGACGAGATCAGGGTTGCCGCACCCGCGGCAAGGAGAGACTTAACGCTACGCATTGGCTTCGTCCTTTTGGCCGGTGAGGCAAATACGCAGGCCTCACGTTCTGGAAACTCACGGCCCGGACGATGGCAGCAAATGTTTAAGCGCCACTTAACCCTAATTTTTAAGGTTGATTTTTTCTGACTGCACACGCCGATGCGGCGCAAGCGTTGCAAAAATGCGGCGGCTATTCCGCCGGCCAGCGCCTTTGCGCGCCGCAATTGCTAACGATGTATGAAGCCGCAATGCAGCGAAACAGGATCCGTTAACGCGCGTGGCGCGGCAGCCTGGGCAGGAACACCGCGAGCAGCCCGATCGCCGGGAGGTAGGCGCAGACCTGGTAGACGAACTCGATCGAGGTGTGGTCGGCGAGCTTGCCCAGCACGGCCGCCCCCAGGCCCCCGATGCCGAAGGCGACGCCGAAGAACACGCCGGAGATCATGCCGAAGCGGTGCGGCACCAGTTCCTGCGCGAACACGATGATCGACGACGTCGTCGAGGAGATGATCAGGCCGATGATGACCGACAGCACCGCGCTCGCATAGAGGCCGGCATAGGGCAGCGCCAGCGTGAACGGCAGCGCGCCGAGGATCGAGATCCAGATCACGATCTTGCGGCCGAAGCGGTCACCCAAGGGCCCGCCGAGAAACGCGCCAACCGCGTTCGCCGCCAGGAAGATGAAGAGATACATCTGCGCGGCCTGCGTCGACACGCCGAAACGGTCGATCAGGTAGAAGATGTAGTAGCTCGACAGGCTCGAGACGTAGAGCTGCTTGGAGAACAGCAACGCGACAAGCACGAGAAGCGCAACGGCGACGCGGCGCGAGCTCGGCCCGCCCGGCTGGGTGTGAACCGGCGCCACCTTCTTCGTCGTGATCTGCGGCGCATACCAGCGGCCGATGCGCCAGAGGATGACAATGGCGAGGAACGCGATCGAGGAGAACCAGGCGATGCTGCCCTGCCCGAACGGCACCACGATCAGCGCTGCCAGCACCGGCCCCATCGACGTGCCGAAACTGCCGCCGAGCTGGAACACCGATTGCGCAAAGCCGTAGCGGCCTCCGGAGGCGAGCCGCGCGATGCGCGCGGATTCAGGGTGGAACACCGCCGAGCCGAGGCCGACGAAGGCAGCCGCCACGAGGATGATCAGATATTGGTGCGCGACGCTGAGCAGCAACAGGCCGAAGAAGGTCGAGGCCATGCCGATCGACAGCGAATAAGGCTGCGCCTTCTTGTCGGTGTAGTGTCCGACCACCGGCTGAAGCAGCGAGGCCGTGAACTGGAAGGCCAGCGTGATCATGCCGATCTGCGCGAAGTCGAGTGCGTAGGTGTCCTTCAGGATCGGATACACCGAGGCGATCAGCGACTGCATGGTGTCGTTGAGGAAATGCGAGACGCTGATGCCGGCAAGCACGACATAGGCCGGCCCCGCGGCCTTGACACCAGGCTTGGCGACGGGCGCCACGTCGGCGACGACGACGGGCTCGGTCAGCGTTTCCTCTGAGACGACGACTGGCTTGTTCAATGGATCGATCCCGACAGGCGCGGCGAACCGCCGCATCTGCCTACCTACGATGACCGCTGTGGCGGAACCACCGCCAATCGTCGATGGCTGGAATGCGTGGGTGTTCTCGTCGCTTACCCTCCCCTGGAGGGGGAGGGTCGGCTCACATTGAGCGCAGCGAAAATGTGAGACGGGGTGGGGTGACAGTCTCTCCGCGTCGAACCGTGCCAGCGTGGAGAGATCACCCCACCCCGCTCGCGCTTCGCGCGATCGACCCTCCCCCTCCAGGGGAGGGTAAGAAAGACTCAGGCCGCCGCCTGGCCCAGCGCCGAGACGATGGTGTCGACGACGTCCTCGACCAGGATGCGGTCCTCGCCCTCGCCCATGACGCGGATCACCGGCTCGGTGCCGGAGGAGCGGATCAGGAGGCGGCCGTGGCCGTTGAGGCGCTTCTCGCCGTCGGAGATCGCCGACTTGACATCGGAATCATCGAGCGGCTTGCCGCCCTTGTGACGGACGTTCTTGAGGATCTGCGGCAGCGGATCGAAGCGGTGGCACACTTCCGACACCGGCCGGCGCGACTTCTGCACCACGGCCAGCACCTGCAAGGCGGCAACGAAGCCGTCGCCGGTGGTGGCATAGTCGGACAGGATGATGTGGCCGGACTGCTCGCCGCCGAGATTGTAGCCGCCGCTCAGCATCTGCTCGAGCACGTAGCGATCGCCGACCGGCGTGCGCACGAGATCGAGCCCCTGCTCTTTCAGGAAGCGCTCGAGGCCGAGATTGGACATCACGGTGGCGACGATGCCCGGACGCGACAGGCGCCCGTCTTCCTTCCAGCTCTGCGCGATCACCGCCAGCAGCTGGTCGCCGTCGACGATGTGGCCGCGCTCGTCGACCAGGATGACGCGATCGGCGTCGCCGTCCAGCGCGATGCCGATGTCGGCACGCATCTCGCGCACCTTCTTCGACAGCGCTTCCGGCGAGGTCGAGCCGCATTCCTTGTTGATGTTGAAACCGTCGGGCTCGACGCCGATCGGCACGACGTCGGCGCCCAGCTCCCACAGCGCTTCCGGCACCACCTTGTAGGCGGCGCCGTTGGCGCAATCGACCACGACGCGCAGGCCGTCGAGCGAGAGGTCGCGCGGCAGCGTGCGCTTGGCGAATTCGATGTAGCGGTCGTGCACGCCGTCGATACGGCGGGCGCGGCCGAGGCTCGCGCTTTGCGCCAGGCGCTTGTCGAGGGATTCGTCGAGCAGCTGCTCGATCTGCTTCTCGACGTCGTCGGACAGCTTGAAGCCCTGCGGGCCGAACAGCTTGATGCCGTTGTCCTCGAACAGATTGTGCGAGGCCGAGATCATCACGCCGAGATCGGCGCGCATCGACTTGGTCAGCATCGCGACCGCCGGCGTCGGCATCGGGCCGACCAGCAGCACGTCCATGCCGACCGAGGTGAAGCCCGCGACCATCGCATATTCGATCATGTAGCCGGACAGGCGGGTGTCCTTGCCGATCACGACCCGGTGGCGGTGGTCACCGCGCTGAAACGCAAGGCCTGCGGCCTGGCCGACCTTGAGGGCGAGCTCCGGCGTGATCAGTCCGTTGGCGCGGCCCCGAATCCCGTCCGTTCCGAAATATTTGCGGCTCATAATCGTCCCCCAAGCAACAACCAGGGAACCCCCTCTACAACCACGGGCTGCCCTGGCGGGACCCGCATCCCTGATTTGCTGAGGTCTTATAAGGCCATCGCGGCTAACTTGGCTTCAAAAAATATGATGAATCATTACGGAACCGGGGACAACGGGTCCCGGTAACATATTGTTAACACTGTATTTCCGTTGAGGTGCCGAAACCGGGCGGAACCCGCCCTTAAGAGGAGCGCTTCACATGGCCGTCACCGCGGCTCGGCGCCGGCTGGGTGACGTTGATCGGATCGGAGCCCGGAAAGGTCTCCTCCAGGCCCTCTTCCAGGGCGTCCTCGAGGTCCTGCTTCTCCTTGATCTCTTCCGGCGAAGGTCCGGCGTGCGGCTTGGTCATGACGCCCTCCTCTCAAACGATTTGGCTGTGCATCCAACCATGCTAGATGACCCCTCAATCTTCCGATGCAAGACTCTTGATGCAAGACTTCCGAGACAAGACGGGCCGGGGAACGTTCATGAAGCACATCACCTGTATCGACGATCTTCGCGCGCTGCATCAGCGCCGCGTCCCGAAGGCGTTCTTCGACTATTGCGACCGCGGCTCCTATGCCGAGGAAACGCTGCGCGCCAACCGCGATGACATGCAGAACATCAAGTTTCGCCAGCGCATCCTGGTCGACGTCTCCAAGCGCGACACCTCGACCACGATCCTCGGCGAACCCTCCACCATGCCGCTGATGCTCGCGCCCGTCGGCCTGCTCGGCATGCAGCATGGCGACGGCGAGATCCACGCCTGCCGCGCCGCGCAGGCCGCCGGCATCCCGTTCACGCAATCGACGATGTCGATCTGCTCGATCGAGGACATCGCCGCCAATGTCGAGAAACCGTTCTGGTTCCAGCTCTACGTGATGAAGGACCGCGGCTTCATCAAGGCGCTGATCGAGCGCGCGATCGCGGCAAAATGCTCGGCGCTGGTGCTGACCGTCGACCTCCAGGTGATCGGACAGCGCCACCAGGACATCAAGAACGGCATGACGGTGCCGCCGGAATGGTCGCTGTCGAAGCTGATCGATTTCGCCACCAAGCCGGCCTGGGTGTCGGGCGTGCTGCAGGGCAAGCGCCGCACCTTCGGCAATCTCGCCGGCCATCTGAAGGTCAGCGACGACATCACTTCGCTGTCGACCTGGATCAACTCGCAGTTCGACACCTCGCTGAACTGGAAGGACATCGACTGGATCCGCTCGATCTGGCCGGGCAAGCTGATCCTCAAGGGCATTCTCGACGTCGAGGACGCCGAGCTCGCGGCGAAGACCGGCGCACAGGCGATCGTGGTCTCGAACCATGGCGGCCGCCAGCTCGACGGCGCACCGTCCTCGATCGAGGTGCTGCCCGAGATCGTCGACGCCGTCGCCGACAGGATGGAGATCATGTTCGACGGCGGCATCCGCTCCGGCCAGGACGTGATGCGCGCGCTCGCGCTCGGCGCAAAGTCCTGCATGATCGGCCGCGCCTATGCCTATGGCCTCGGCGCCGGCGGCCAGGCCGGTGTCGCCAAGGCGATCGACATCATCCAGAAGGAGCTGCTCACGACCATGGGCCTGTGCGGCGTCAATCGGATCGACGAGATCGACGATCAGATCATTGCGGCCGCGCCGTAGTGTAGTGAAAAGCCGCCGCTTCAAACTCAGCCGTCGTCCCGGCCTTCGCCGGAACGACACTGAAGATGTAGCCGCAGCTTGCGCCCCTCACATCGGCGGCGTAATCCCGTCCCTGCCCACGTTCACCCGGTTGGCCTCCAGCGAGCCGTCTTCCTGCTTCGCCGCGCCGAAGATGATCAGCTTGGCGCCGGGCTTGATCTCGGACCTGTCGCTGGCGACGAAGGTGACGATCGGGGTGTCCGGCGGCACCACGACTTTCTTCTCGCCGTCCTTGTATTTCACCGTGATGTTCTGGCCGTCGGTGCCCTTCACCGTCTGCGCCACGGTTGCGTTGGTCATGGTCGAGTTGGCGCGCGCATCCCAGGGACGGAAGCCTTCGGCCGCGCCGCGCTGGTTCTCCGGGAAGATGTGCACCGCGATCGCCTTCTGGGTACCGTCGGGCTCGGGCATGCCGGTGACGCCGATATAGGAGCCGTCCTTGATCTCCGACAGCGAGGTCTTGACCACGGCGAACACCGCGACGTTGTCGGTCATGCGCACCTTCACGTCGCTGCCCTCGCGGGTCTTGATGGCGAGCGTGTTGCCGTCGACGCTTTCGATGGTGCCGCGGATACGGACCGTCGGCGCCTGTTGCGCCGAGGCGGAGACGATGGAGGCCGCGGCCAACGCAGCCACGACGACGCGTGGCATCCAGTTCGATTTCGACATGTTCGGTTGCTCCATTACATCGGTGGGGTCAGCCCGTCGCGGCCGACGCTGACGCGGTTGGCTTCCAGTGAGCCGTCGGGAAGCGGCTTGACGAAGGCGATGATCTTGGCGCCCGCCTTGAGATCGGATTTTTCGCCCGGCACGTAGGTCACGACAGGCGTGTCCGCCGAAACGAACACCTTCTTCTCGCCGTCCTTGTATTTGACGAGCAAGGTGTGCCCGTCATTGCCGACCACGCTCTCGGCGACCGTGGCATTGGTCATGCTGGAGTTCGGCTTCAAATCGTAGGGCCGCGAGCCCTCGCCGGTGCCGCGCATGCTCTCCGGAAACACATGCACCTCGACCGCGTTCTGGCCGCCGTCCGGCCCGGGCACGGTGGTGGCGCCGATGAACGACCCCGTCTTGATGTCGGCGAGCGAAATCCTGGTGATCCCGGAGACGCGCAGATCGGGAGCGATGTGCAGCTTGACGTCCTCGCCGCTGCGCGACTTGACCTGCATGGTGTCGCCATCGACGCTTTCGATCGTGCCGCGCACACGCGTCGGAACCGGCGCCCTTTGTGCGATCGCGCAATAAGTCGAGAGGGCCACCATCGCGACGGCGAGAAGCGGACGTGCGAGCGTGACACGTTGAACAGGCATGAGTGTCTCCAGATTGTCCCTACGAGGACAAGACCCCGGATCCGACTCGCTATTCTCTCAAGATTTTGTGAGATCGGCCTCGACCAATGCCCGGAGCTCGGCCGTGACCTCAGGCCTTTGGCCGAACCACAGCTCGAAGCCGCGCACGGCCTGGTGCAGCAGCATGCCGAGCCCGTCGGCGGTCTTCAGGCCGCGTGCCGTTGCTGCCGCCAGCAGCGGCGTCACCAGGGGAACATAGACGAGATCGGCGACGACGGCTGCCTCTGGCAGGCGCGTAACATCCACTTCGAGCGGAGGCTGGCCGTGCATACCGAGCGAGGTCGTGTTGACGAGGAGTTTTGCGCGCGGCAGGACGTCGTTGATCCCGTCCCAGAGAAGCGGATGCACGTTCGGCCCAAACTGCTTCGCCAGCGTCTCGGCCCGCCCAATGGTGCGGTTGGCGAGATGGATTCGCTTGATGCCGCGCTCGCGCAGGCCGAACACGATCGCGCGCGCGGAGCCGCCGGCGCCGAGCACCAGCGCTTCTTCCGCCTGGTCCCAGCCGGGCGCGCCGGCATCGAGATTGTTGATGAAGCCCTCGACATCGGTGTTGGTCGAGCGCAGCTCGCCGTCCGCGAACCACAGCGTGTTGGCGGCGCCGACCGCCCTGGCGCGCGCATCGGGACTCGACAGCGCCAGCACGCCTTCCTTGTGCGGGATGGTGACGTTGCCACCGACGAAACCGCGCAGCGACAGCCGCAGCACGAAGTCGCGCAGATCGTCGGGCGGCACCGCCTCGATGACATAGCCGCCTTCAATGCCGAGCGTGCGCAGCCAGTAATGATGGATCAGCGGCGAGCGCGAATGCGCGGCCGGCCATCCGATCAGACAGGCTGCGGGAGCCTTGGTCACGGTCATCTTCTCCCCGGATCGTATCGGAGGCGATCCATTTCGCGTCCCGCCCGCTCTGTCAAGCGCGCGGGCGCCGCGTCGCTGCCGTCACGGTCGCGGCCAGCGTCAGCGCCCCGCCCGCGGCGAACCAGATCGCGGCGAGGTTGATCCAGGCATAGGCGAGCGCGCCGGCCGCCGCGCCTGCAACCAGCGCCGCCCACAGCAACAGGTTCGGTGCCCAGCTCCAGCGCGGCCCGCCGGTGAGGCTGACGGCGAGGAGCTGGCCGACCTTCACCAGCGCGCCGGTGACATAGGTGAGGCCGAGGCCCGCCCCGCCGTCGATCTGGAACACGGCGTTCTCCAGGCCCATCGCGAGCACGATGCCTGAGATCGCGAGATTCGGCAGGCCGTAGGCATGGCAGAGCGCGGCACCCGCCAGCAGCGCCGCTTCGATCAGGAGCAGCCATGGCTGCCGTTCGGCACCACCGCCGAGCACGACGAGGCTGCCCGCTGCCGCGCCGGCCACGAACAGCGCGATCAGGCCGAGCGCATCGGCGGCCTGCCACCATTGCGCTTCCGCAAGGCTGACGCCGAGGCGCGTGGAATTGCCGCTCATGAAGGAGACGAACAGGCCGCCGAGATGCAGGAAACCGATGCCGTCGACATAGCCCGCGAGCATGCTGAGCGCGCAGGCCAGCGCAATATTGCGACGTGAATTGAGCATTCCGATGCACCACCGCCGTGACGCGGCAGTGTCGGTCAAATCCGCCGGCTTGAGAAGGTGCGCGCCGCTAGCTCGCGGCGGCGTCGTCGGCCGCGGACAGCGCCGCGCCGCCCTTGATGTCGGCGACCGCGCGTTCGATGGTTGCGCGATAGCGCGCGCGGGGCGGCGTGACGCCGTGGGTCAGCAGCGCGCGGCGGACGGCGGGCGAGGCACCGGTGATGAACAGCCTGATGCCCTGGCGATGGGCCTTGACGGCGACGCGGCCGAGCACGTTGGCCGCCGTCGAATCCAGGAACGGCACCGCGGCGAAATCGACCACGAACCCCTTGCGCTTGTCGGCGATGCCGTCGAGCACGCTTCCAATCGCCGAGGCGGCGCCGAAGAAGAACGCGCCGGTGATGCGATAGACCAGCACGTCGCGATCGACCGCAAGCGCGGGATCGTAAGGCACGCGCTCGCCGTTGCCGTCATCGGGACGGTCGGCGGCCACCAGCGGCGTGCGCTCCTCGATTCCCGTCATCTCCGACATGCGGTGGATGAACAGCACCGCGCCGAGCGCGAAGCCGACCAGGATGCCTTCGGTCAGGTCGCGGAAGATCGTCAGCAGGAAGGTCGCGAGCAGCACCACGGCGTCGCCCCAGGACGAGCGCAGGAGCGTTGCGAATTCGTGCTTCTCCGCCATGGTCCAGGCGACCACCACCAGCACCGAGGCGAGCGCGGCGAGCGGGATGTAGCTTGCGAGCGGCGCTGCGATCAGCATGAACAGCAGCAGGAAGACCGCGTGCAGCATGCCCGCGAGCGGGCCGCGTGCGCCGGCGCGGATGTTGGTCGCGGTGCGCGCGATCAGGCCGGTGACGCAGATGCCGCCGAACAGCGCCGAGCCGATATTGGCGACGCCTTGCGCGACCAGCTCGCAATTGGAGCGGTGCCGGCGTCCGGTCATGCCGTCGGCCACCACCGCGGACAGCAGCGATTCGATCGCGGCGAGCAGCGCAAACGCGATCGCGTCCGGCAGCACCGCCTGCGCCTTCGCCAGCGAGAACGCCGGCAGCGCCGGTGACGGCAGTTCGCGCGGAATGCCGCCGAAGCGCGAGCCGATGGTCTCGACCGGCAGCGAGAACACCGCGCACACGACCGCGGCGAGCACGACCGCGATCAGGATGCCGGGCCAGGACGGTCGCCAGACCCGCAAGGCCGCGATGATGGCGATGCTGCCGATCGCAACCGCAAGCGCTGACGGGTTGACGGTGTGCAGGCCGCCCGCCAGCGCTGCGAGCTTGGGAACGAATTCGCTGGGCTCCTTGCCCGCCAGCGTGATCCCCGAGAGATCGCGCAGCTGGCTGGCGAAGATGATCACGGCAATGCCCGCGGTGAAGCCGACCGTGACCGGATAGGGAATGAACTTGATGTAGGTGCCGATGCGCAGGAGGCCCGCGGCGATCAGGAACAAGCCCGCCATCATGGTGGCGAGGATCACGCCGTCGACGCCGTGCCGTTCCGCGGTGACTGCGACCAGCACGATGAAGGCACCGGCGGGCCCGCCGATCTGGAACCGGCTGCCGCCGAGCAGCGACACGATGAAGCCGCCGACCACGGCAGTATAGAGACCGCGATCCGGCGTCACGCCCGAGGCGATCGCGATCGCCATCGACAGCGGCAGCGCCACGATCGCGACGGTCAGGCCTGCAAAGACGTCGGCGCGGAAATCCGCAAGGCCGTAGCCCTCACGCCAGACGGTGACGAGCTTTGGCAGATACAATTCGGTAAAGGTCGGCCGGCGCAGCTGATGCAGCCGGCTTGCGTGTTCGCTCGCGATGCTCATGCCCACAATGCTCCGATGCATCGTGCGGCCGCGTGCTTCGGCGCGACGGTGCGTTAGTTCAACCTGTCCCCGAGCACGATCGACGTCCGATCATGCTCCGACGCGACGCGGCGGCCCCGGCTCCCTCAGGCGAACGCCGCGTCCGCCGCTGTCACTGCGTGCCTGCTCGCCGATCAGTTCGACACCGGCCCGGTCGAACGCCTCGACCACCTTGATCAAGGTCTCGACCACGCCGCGAACATTGCCTGTGCTGGCCTCCATCCGCTGGATGGTCGGCAGCGACACGCCGGCGAGTTCGGCCAGGGTTTTCTGGTCGATGCCGAGCAGCGCGCGGGCGGCCCGCATCTGGAACGACGTAATCACCTTGGCCTCACGTATCATATCTTATAAGTGATATCTGAGATATGCACAATGATGTAAAATACATCATTGTAAGGCGAAGGCAAGGGGCTTACCCGCGGGTCTCCTTCATCACGGTGCACTGTTAACTCCGTCAGCCTGAGGTGCGAAGCCGGCGATGCAAATGCATCGCTGGCAGAGCTTCGAAGGATGCACGGCCCCCGATGCAGCCGGGCCGTCGCCCTTCGAGGCTCGCCGAAGGGGCGAGCACCTCAGGGTGACGGTGATGGAGTTCGCGCTGCTGATCCACACTCCGTCATTGCGAGCGTAGCGAAGCAATCCAGAATGCCTCCGCGGAAAGACTCTGGATTGCTTCGCTACGCTCGCAATGACGCGTGGAGAGGATATCGCCTCACATCTTCCTCTCCCGTGAGAACGGGAGAGGAAGAGCGATGCGACCGTCACCGCGCGAAGCCGATCACGCCGCGTGCTGATGCGCGGCGATGATCTGGTCGGCGGCGCGGCCGGTGACTTCGGCCATATGGTCGAACGTGCGGGTGAAGCTGCCGGCCCCGGCGGTGGCCGAACGCAGCTCGACGATCAGCTCGCCGATCTCGGCTTCCGGCATCATGGCACGGACGCAGTCCCAGCCGCTCCAGCCGTCGCGGGTGTCGAAGCCGAGGATCTGGCCGCGCCGCGCCGACAGGATCGCGTTGATCTTGGCGGTGGCGTCGGTCGGGCAGACGATCTCGACCACGTGGATCGGCTCCAGCAACACCGACTGGCATTGCGGCAGGCCTTCGTTGAGTCCGACCCGCGCCGCGGTGCGGAAGGCGAGGTCGGAGGAATCGACGCTGTGATAGGAGCCGTCGGTCAGCGTCACCTGCAAATCGGTGACGGGGAAGCCGAGCGGGCCGCGCACCAATCCGTCGACGACGCCCTCTTCCACCGCGCCGATGTAGTTGCGCGGTACAGCGCCACCGACCACCTTCTCGGCGAACTTGAACCCCTCGCCGCGCGGCAGCGGCCTGATGTCGAGCACGACGTCGCCGAACTGCCCGTGGCCACCGGACTGCTTCTTGTGGCGGCCGCGCTGGACGATCGGCTTGCGGATGGTCTCCTGGTAGCCGATCGCGGGAGGATGCGATGTGATCTTGACGCCGAAGCGATCGCGCAGCCGCTCGCTGGCAACGCGCAAGTGCATCTCGCCCTGCCCCCACAGCACGGTGTCGTGGGTCTGGGCGTTCTGCACGACCATGAGCGAGGGATCCTCCTCATGCAGCCGCGTCAGCGCCTGGCCGAGCTTGACGTCGTCCTTGCGGTCGGTGGCCGCGACCGAGATCGCGAGCACGGCCGGCGTCGGTTCCGCGGTGACCAGCGCTGCCGGCTGGGTCTTGCCGCTCGAGACCATGTCGCCGGTCCTGACCGGATCGACCTTGGCGAGCGCCACGGTGTCACCGGCTTCCGCCGAGATACGCTTGGTATCGTAGGCACCGTTGACGGCGAGGATGCCGGAGATGCGCCCCGCGCCGCCGGAGGAGGATTGCAGCGTGGCGCCGTCGTCGAGATGGCCGGCGAGCAGCCGCGTCAGCGACAGCTTTCCGCCGTGCTGCGAATGCAGCGTCTTGAAGACATAGCCGAGCGCGTCCTTGCTCTCCGGTACGCCGAGACGCTTTGCAGTCTCCGCAACCCCGGGCGCCTCGTGGCGCAGCGCCTTCATCAGGCGCAACACGCCGTTTTCGCGCGCGGCAGCACCCAGCAGCACCGGGCAGATCAGCCCTTCGCGCAATTCGCGGGCGAGATCGTCGAACACGGCATCGCGCGGCGGCTGGATGTCTTCGAGCAGTTGCTCCATCAGCGCATCGTCGTGGTCGGCGAGCTTCTCCAGCATCGAGAAGCGGGCCTCCTTCTCGCGGTCGAGATCGCCGCCTTCGAGTGCGATCACCTCGGAGGCCTTGTGCTCGCGATAGATGAAGGCGCGCTCCAGCGCGAGATCGACGAAGCCCTCGATCATCTCGTCCTTCCAGATCGGGATCTGGCGCAGCACCAGCGGCACGCGCGAGGCGGGCTGGAGCGTTGCGAGCGTCTCGCGGATGCGCTTGTTGGCGCGGTCGATCTTGTTGAGGAACAGGAAGCGCGGAATCTTCAGCTCCTCCAGCTCGCGCAGGATGATCTGAAGCTGGGGCAGCTTCTTCTCGTCGGCCTCGCAGACCACGACCGCGGCATCGACGGCGGGCAACGCGGCGCGCATGTCGTGGGCGAATTCGACGGAACCGGGACAATCGAGGAAGGTGTAGCTGTCGCCCATGAAACTCGTGGTGGCGGCAGTGAGGCCGACGGTCATCTTGTGATGACGGGCCTCCGGCGTGGCGTCGCCGACGGAAGTTCCGGCATCGACGCTGCCGGCACGGGGGATTGCGCCCGTGCGCGCCAGTATTGCTTCGAGAAGTGTGGTTTTACCGCTTTGGAATGGGCCCACCAGCGCAATGCACCGTGGACCTCGGGGACTTCTGACGTCTTGTCCCATTCGCCGCCTCCTTGGTGTGGAGCTCGGCCCATGATTGGGTCGGCAAACGCGGATGCTCTGCCCGTCCCCGAGATTTGGCAAGCGTCAAACGTCGCTGCGGTGCGTCGTCCGTTAGATCAAGGATTAATAATTCGACGGCTGTCGGCTCTGTGTTCCACCTCTCCCCGCTGGGGAGAGGTGAAGAGAGCGTCCGCCGTGACGGAATGTGTTAACGGCCGGGACGGAGTTCCAGGCTTTCGAGGCCGGCGGCGACGTTGAGGCCGACCTGGCCCTGCAAGCTGAGCGGCTGAAGCGCGATCGAGTTGTTGGAGCCGCCGACCAGCACGTTGCCGCCGAGGCCGACGCCGACCGACGCACTGCCCTGCGCGCCCGCATAGGTGCCCGAGAGGTCACCCGGTCCCAGCCGATCGACCGGCGCGAACACGCCCCAGGCGAGCGCCGTCTCCTGGGTGATGCCGATGTCGAGACCCACTTTACGGATCGTTGCGACGTAACGATCCTCCGGCAACCCGTCGGCGCGCAGGACGCAGCCGAGATTGGTCACCGATCCCACGATGAAGCCGACGCTGGCGCCGCCACGGCATTCGAGCACACCGACCCGCACCATCCGCTGCTGCTGAGCGCCGCTGTTGGAGGCGGAGACAACGAGGCTGGCCGCGGCAAGCCCGGCGAAGATGAACGAACGGCGCATGAATGTCTCCGGCGATGAATATGATTCGAGCATTGGAGGGCGCGGTACACGCCGCGCGGGAGTTCTATGCCACAGGAGTGATGCCGGTGCCAGATTTCGTGAGGCAATAAAAAAGGCCCGCCGAAGCGGGCCTTTCCAATTCGCACTGTCGCGAGAAGCTTACCGCAGATTACCGCAGAAGCGCTGGATGCGCTTGCAGGCGTCTTCGAGGTCCGAGGTCTTGGTCGCGTAGGAGATGCGGAACGCCGGGCCGAGGCCGAACGCCGAGCCCTGCACGACGGCAACGCCTTCGGTCTCCAGCAGCTCGGTGACGAACTGCTCGTCGTTGGAGATCACGTTCCCCGACGGCGCCTTCTTGCCGATCGTGCCGGCGCAGGACGGATAGACGTAGAACGCACCCTCGGGGCGCGGGCACTCGATGCCGTTGGCCTGGTTGAGCATGGAGACCACGAGGTCGCGGCGCTCCTTGAACACCTTGTTGTTGGCGGGGATGAAGTCCTGCGGACCGTTCAGCGCCTCCACCGAGGCCCACTGCGCGATCGAGCACGGGTTCGAGGTGGACTGCGACTGGATGGTCGACATCGCCTTGATGAGCTGGGCCGGGCCGCCGGCATAGCCGATGCGCCAGCCGGTCATGCAATAGGCCTTCGACACGCCGTTCACGGTGAGCGTGCGGTCGTAGAGGCTGGGCTCGACCTGCGCGACCGTGGTGAACTGGAAGTCGTCATAGACGAGGTGCTCGTACATGTCGTCGGTCATCACCCACACATGCGGATGCCTGACCAGCACGTCGGTGAGCGCCTTCAGCTCGGCCCTTGTGTAGGCGGCACCGGTCGGGTTCGACGGCGAGCACAGGATGACCCATTTGGTCTTCGGCGTGATCGCGCGCTCGAGCGCCTCGGCCCCGAGCTTGAAGCCGGTCGCCGCGGTGCAGACCACCGGCACCGGCTCGCCGCCGGCGAGCGCCACCATTTCGGGGTAGCTGACCCAATAGGGCGCCGGGATGATCACCTCGTCGCCCGGATTGATGGTCGCCATCAGCGCGTTGTAGAGCACCTGCTTGCCGCCGGTGCCGACGATGATCTGGTTCGGCTTGTAGACGACGCCGTTCTCGCGCTGAAACTTGGCGATGATGGCTTCCTTCAGCTCGGGGATACCGTCGACCGCGGTGTACTTGGTCTTGCCGGCCTCGATGGCGTGGATCGCCGCCAGCTTGATGTTGGCGGGCGTGTCGAAGTCGGGCTCGCCGGCACCGAGGCCGATGACGTTGCGGCCCGCCGCTTTCAGCGCACGTGCCTTATCCGTGACCGCGATGGTCGCGGACGGCTTCACACGGTCGAGCGCAGCGGCAAGGAAGGACATCGTCATCTCCTGACAAGCGTCGTGACCCCATGGGTCGTCACGACTCTGATTGTGGGAATGGAGCCACCCTAAAACGTGCGCCGCTGCACCGCAAGAAACTTCGGCCCGATCTCGCAAAAGTTTGCTGATTTCCGGCGCTTCGAGGCGCGATTTCCCGCAATATTCCGCAACTTTGCCGTCCAGATCCCTCATAACCGGCAAGGCCTGTCCTCGGAGCAATTTTGCACCTTCCGAAGCGCCACGAAGCTGACGGCAGGCTGACGCTGGCGCCCCCTGCGACCGATCGTCAGCCCCTGTGAAATCAAGCCGCTTCAACTCGCACGCACGATCGCACAGAGCAATGCGTCGCGCATGTTGACGCAAGCGTGATCTGATTTGCATCGTCGCGTGGAAATGATCTTCCCTGGCGTTGCACTGCGGTAGGGTTTTCGAGTTTTTCTATTGGCCGGCCCTTGCGGCGGATTCGCATCGGCATCATTGTTTAGCCGCGTTGCGGGGCAACAAGCGCCGCGCCTTCCCGTCCTCGGTTTAGAACTCCCAGAATGTACAAGCTCTATTCGATGCAACGCTCCGGCAACAGCTACAAGGTTCGCCTTGCACTGGCGCTGCTGAACTTGCCTTACGAAGCGGTCGAGGTGGACATTCTGCGCGGCGAGAGCCGTACGCCGGACTTTCTGTCCAAGAACCCGTCAGGCCAGGTGCCGCTGCTCGAGGTCGGCGGCGACCGTTACCTCGCCGAGTCCAACGCCATCCTCTGGTACGTCGCCGTCGGCACACCGCTCGCGCCGGAGAACCGCATCGATCGCGCCGAGGCGCTGCAATGGATGTTCTTCGAACAGCATGCGCTCGAGCCGAACCTCGGCGCCGCCTATTTCTGGCTGTCGCTGGTCAAGGGCGGCCGCGATCTCCAGACCCACGCGCTGGAGGACTGGATGGAGCGTGGCTATGGCGCGCTCCAGGTCATGGAGAACCACCTCAAGACCAACGCCTACTTTGCCGCCCGCCAGCTCACGGTCGCCGACATCGCGCTGTACGGCTACACCCATCTCGCCGACCGCTGCGACTTCGACCTTTCGACCTTCCCGGCGATCCGGGACTGGCTGAAGCGCGTGGAGGCCGCACCCGGCTTCGTGTCGATGGACTGGCGGCCGGCCGACATCGACGACCCCGCCAGCATCGCAGCGAGTGCCTGACGGCGCGGGTCCGCTCTGGCGAATAGCGGGCATAAGGGGCGTTTTTGCCGCAATCTCGCCATTTTCAGCGTGGCAGCCGCCGCAATATTGCCGGTTGAAACTGGGAAATTGTGGAAAGTCGCGGGTGATTCGCTCGCACGTTGAAGGATTTAGACCCATGATTCGGGCGTTCGGCACGGCTGGCTTTCAGGGCCAATCCGCCACCGTCGCGTCTCCCCGGCTGACCAACGCGGTGGCGGCCTCGCTCGCCGTCGCCGCGCTCTCGCTATGCCTGATCGTCACCCTGACGGTGCTGTCGACCAAGGCGACCATGGCGATGGGCTTGCCGGTCTGATCCCCGTTTCATCCTGGACCAGCCCTTCAAGGCGCTGCGTGGCTCGCGCCGACCGGCATCGCGACAGGACGTCGATGAAATCACCTGTGGTAGTCGTTGCAATCACCCTGACCGCGGCCATCCTGGTCGCGGCATCGCTGTTGATTTTCACCGGCATGCGCAAGAACCCGGGCACCTCGACGCTGAATGCGCCCGCGTTGCAGCAACGCATCGCGCACGCGCACTTGGCGTAGAGCCCTTTCCGACGAAATCGGAACGGACTCCAGATTCTTGTTTTGACGCGTTTTCTTTGCGCGAACCGGTGTCCACTTCGCTCGAAAACGCTCTTAATCATCCGAAAGCTTTGCGCGCCGCCGCAAGGCGCCCTTAAGCGCTCCGCACGATTTCGCACTGCGCCATCGCAACAATCAGTCAGTGTTGCCGCCTTACCTCGTTCAGGGAGGAACGAGACAGGCCCATGCTAGTCGGATGGCGCGCGATCTGCGGTCCGGTGCTGACAGCGGCGACCCTGCTGCTGGCGATCCTGCTTGATCGCTCTGTCCCCTCGCCCGCGGCGCTGTTCGTCTGCATCGTGGCGCTGGCCGGCGCATTGTCGGGTTTCGCCTCCGCCATCACCTGCGCGGCGCTCGCCGCGGCCGGCGCGGCGCTGGTCTTCCTCACCCACCGCGCCCTGCCCTTTGCGACGGCGGATCTGGTCGAGCTCGGCCTCCTCGCAGTGACGGCCGCCGGCACTGCCGCGATCACCGGCCTGATGCGCGAGCGGCTGCTCGGCACCTTTGCCACCGAGCGCCAGAGCCACGCCACCGCCGCGCGGCTGTCGGCCGCGCTCGACCAGGTCGATATCGGCATCGTGCTGCTCGATGCCGAGACGCGCGCCGAGTTCATCAACCGCGCGTTCCGCGATTATTTTGCGGTGCCGGACGACATCGCCGACGGCAAGCCGCCCTTCATCGCGCTGATGTATCACGGCCGCGACACCGGCGCGTTCGAGCTGCCGGAGGAGGAGCTCGGCACGTTCATCGCCCAGCGCATGGAGATGGTGCGGATCGGCGACGCCACGCCGATCAACATCGCCTTGCGCAATGGCGAGGTGCTGCGCTTCGTCTGCGCCGCGCTGCCCGACGGCGGACGCATGCTGAGCTACACGCCGGTGACCGACCTCGTGCGCCACACCGACGCGCCGGCGCGCGCCGACTACTACCGTTCGCTGCGCGATCCCACCAGCCGCAAGCTGATCCGGTATCTGCGCGTCGCGGAGTGAGGCGATTGCGCGATTGATCGGCGCGCCCTTCATCACGTATGAAGGACACCTCATCGCTCGCGGAATTTTCACATGTCGCTCACCGTTCGCCCCGTCACCAAGCAGGACTACGATCGATGGCTGCCGCTGTGGGACGGCTACAACGCCTTCTACGGCCGTTCCGGGCCGACCGCGCTCGCACCCGAGATCACGCGCGTGACGTGGCAGCGCTTCTTCGATGCCTACGAGCCGGTGCACGGGTTGGTCGCCGAGAGCGACGGCAAGCTGCTCGGCATGACGAACTATCTGTTCCATCGCAGCACGACCGCGATCGAGCCGTCCTGCTATCTGCAGGACCTGTTCACGCTGGAGGCCGCGCGCGGCAAGGGCGTCGCCTCGGCATTGATCTACGGCGTGTATGAACGGGCGAAACTGGCGGGATCGCCGCGGGTCTACTGGCAGACGCACGAGACCAACGTCACGGCGCAGCGCCTGTACGACAAGGTCGCGGAGCGCTCCGGCTTCATCGTCTATCGCAAGCTGTTCTGATCCGTGCCCGCAGCCTGTGGATAAGTCCGTCTGTCACCCGCCCGTTACATAGCGGGGCTAGGCTCCACCTGCGTCTGATCAGGCCCCCCGTCACCGATCAAGCGCCCCAAAGCGGTCCCCGTCAGTCGCCGCGTCTGACAGGGGCCGCATTTTTTTGTCCGCTCTGCCGGCATGGCAGCAGCGCAGGCGGCGCCTTGCTGCTGCGGCGCACCGCGGTCACTATGGGGGCTGCTTTCTCCTCACAGGACCTCCCATGGAAATTCGCAATCTCGGCGCCTCCGGCCTTCGCGTGTCCGCGGTCGGGCTCGGCTGCAACAATTTCGGCCAGCGCACCGACCTCGAGACCTCGCGCAGGGTGATCCACCGCGCGCTCGACCTCGGCATCACGCTGTTCGACACCGCCGACATCTATTCGAACATGGGCGGCTCGGAAAACGTGCTCGGCACCGTGCTCGGCGATCGCCGCAAGGACATCGTGCTGGCGACGAAATATTCCAAGCCGATGGCGGAGGACGGCACCAAGCAGGGCGCCTCGCGCCGCTACATCATGGACGCGGTGGAAGCGAGCCTGAAGCGGCTGAAGACCGATTACATCGATCTCTACCAGCAGCACGACTATGACCCGCTGACGCCGATCGAGGAGAGCCTGCGCGCGCTCGACGACCTCGTCCGGCAGGGCAAGGTCCGCTACATCGGCAATTCGAACTTTCCGGCCTGGCGCATCGCCGAAGCCGAGCACGTCGCACACGCGATGAACGTCAACCGCTTCGTCTCCTGCCAGGACGAATATTCCCTGGTCATGCGCGACATCGAGAAGGACCTGTTGCCGGCAGCAACGGAATACAAGCTCGGACTATTGCCGTTCTTCCCGCTCGCGAGCGGGCTTCTGACCGGCAAATACCGCAAGGGCGAGACCGCGCCTGATGACACCCGCTTCGGCAAGGTGCCGCGGCTGCGCGACCGCTACGTCACGCCGCGCAACGAGGACATCGTCGAGAAGCTGCAGGCCTTCGCCATGGCGCGCGGGCACAGCATGCTCGAACTCGCCTTCTCCTGGCTCGCCGCACGCCCGCAGGTGTCCAGCGTGATCGCCGGCGCCACCCGCGTCGAGCAGATCGAGGAGAACGTCAAGGCGATCGCGTGGAAGCTCAGCGCGGAGGAGATGGCGGAGATCGACAAGATCACGCTGGGCTGATCTCTGCGGCGTGGCGCGCTACCTAGCGCCGCGCCCGACCGTCTGCATCACCTCGAAACCCTCGAACTGGGGATGGCCGAGATAGGTCGGCTTGGTGTCGCCGGCCCGCGCATGCGCCGCGCGAAACGCTTCCGACTTGGTCCAGGCCTCGAACGCCGCGTGGTTCGCCCACACGGTGTGCGAGGCGTAGAGCGTGTGGTCCTCGAGCTCGGGCCCGCGCAGCAGATGGAATTCGACGAAGCCCGGCACCTTGTCCAGATGCGTGTCGCGCGTGAGCCAGATCTGCTCGAAGGCAGACTCCGAGCCCTTGGCGACGCGGAAGCGGTTCATGGCGATGTACATGGGTGGTCTCCTGATGCTTGGCTCATCATGTCGTCATTCCGCGACGCGCCGCAAGGCGCGGGCCCGGAATGACGGCTTTTGTTAAGCAACCAATCCCTTCATCGGCCTTGCGCTGGCGCTGTCCGGAAACACCGTCTCGGCCAGCACGCGGTCCGACAGGCCGAACTGGCCTTGCAGCACGCCCTTGATCACGGAGCGCAGGTCGGTAGTCGGCTTGAGGTCGCGGGCCTCATACAAGTTCGCGAGCTTGAGGCCGGGCCAGTCGGAGATGACGCGACCGCCTTTCACCGCGCCGCCGGCGAGCAGCGCGATCGTGCCGGTGCCGTGATCGGTGCCGTCGGTGCCGTTGATGCGCGCGGTGCGGCCGAACTCGGTGGCGACCACGACGACGGTGTCGCGCCAGCGGTCCCCCAGGCCGCTCTCGAATTCGGCGAGCGCACCGTCGAGCCCACCGAGCAGGAAGGCGAGGCGCCCCACAGGGCCGCCTTCATTGGCGTGCGTGTCCCAGCCGTCGAAGGCGAGCGCGGCGATGCGCGGGCCGTCGTCGGCGGCCATCAGCTTCGCCGCGCCACGCGCGACCTGGCGCATCTGCGCAACCTGGTTGCCACCCTTCGGCTTCATGTCGTCGCCGCTCGCGACCTTGTCGAGCTGAAGACCTTGCGACAAGGCCATCGCCAGCGCGGGATCGCGGTGGCGATAGAGATCGACCAGGCGCATCGCGGTGTCGTCGTCGGCCTGCGGCAGCGCGACGGGCGCCCAGCCGACGGTCGGCGCGTTGCCGCGCAGCACCAGCGGCGTGGTCGGCCCCACCGCAAGGCCGCTCGACACCCGCTCGCCGCGCGGCAGCGCTTCCAGCGCGCGATTGAGCCAGCCGGACTGCACGCGGCCCGGGCCGGCATAGCCGCTTTCGAGCACGTCCTGGCCGTCGAAATGCGAGCGGTCGCGATAGGGCGTTGCGACGGCGTGGATCACCGCAGCATGCTTGTCGCGATACATCCGCGCAAATTCCGGCATCGCCGGATGCAGCGCGAAGAACGTATCGAGCATGATGGCGGGATGCGCGCCGTCGGCCGCGAGCGCGATCGAGCCGTGCAGGCCGGCATAGTCGGGGTCGCCGACCGGCGCGACGGTCGAGAGCCCGTCGAGTGCGCCGCGCAGGATCACCACGATCAATCGCGGATCGCGCCCGTCCGCGGCACGCGCGAATTTCGGCAGGTACGCCCAGGCGGCGAAGGAGGCACCGCCGAGCAGCAGGCCGCGGCGCGAGGTGAGGAGCCGGTTCTCGACGCAGTCGATCATCATCATCTCCTCTGCATTTCCGGCGACATCAGCAGCAGCGCCAGCGCCTGCTGGCGCGATTCCGCACGCTCGATGGTCTTGCGCGTTTCGATCGACGCCGCATCCGCTGCGGCGAACTCCAGCAGATCAAGCGGATCGATGTTGTTGCCGAGCCGCGCGCCCATCTGCGCGGCGATGTCGAGCCTGAGCTTCATGCCTTCGGGCGCGGCCCATGCGGCGCTGGTGTCCGGGAAACCGTTGGGACCGGCCGGCGACCACAGCGGCTGGCCGAGCAGGTTGAGACTGTTGATATAGCCGCCGGGGTCCTCCGGCACGCGCGCGAGCAGCCGGCCGCTCGCGACCACGAAGTCGTAAGGGCTGCGCATCTTGGTCAGCGGCGCCTTCCAGGCCTCGTCGGAATCGACCAGCGCCGTCGCCATCGCCTTGAGGTCGCCGTCGGTCTTGACGAAGACGTCGCGCAATCGCGCCACAAGCCCGGGCGGCGGATCGTCGGCGACGAAATGGCGAACGAATTTGGTTGCGATGAAATTCGCGGTCGAGGGATGGCGGGCGATGTCGGCGAGCGCGGCTTCGCCCTGCGCAAGGCCGGTCGGCTCGTAGGTCCTGCCGAGCAGCATTTGCGGGCCCGGCTGGTGCGCGTTGGCGTTGAAGGCGAAGGAGCCGGGCGTGCCGAGCCCGCCTTGCCGGCCCGCAAAGGTCCAGCCGGTGATGATGCGCGCGAGCGAGGTGACGTCCTCCTGCGTGTAACCGCCGCCGACGCCGAGCGTATGCAGCTCCATGATCTCGCGCGCGAGATTTTCGTTGAGCCCGCGCTTGCGGTTTTGGCCCGCGCGCGAATCCGGTCCGAGCGATTGCTGGTTGTCGAGGAAGAACAGCATCGCCGGATGCTGCTCGACCGCCTTGAGCATGTCGGCGAAGCGCCCGAGCACGTGCGGCCGGATCGCCTCGCGCTCGAACGCACCGGCCCAGATCCGTGCCAGCTCGCCCTTGCTCGCGGAGATGCAGAAATGATTGGACCAGAACACGACGAGACGCTCGGTGAAGCCGCACTCGACCAGCGTCGCGCGCTGCAAGCGCGCCAGCGCCTCGGCGCGAAAGGTTTTCTGGATCACGTTGAGCGGCTGCGGGGCCGGCTTGGCGGGCGGCGGCGCGGCCATGTTCGGCGGCATGGTCTCGGGCTTCGCCGCGGTGTCGGCCGGCTTCGCATCGGTCATCTGGCCGGCGATCTCGGTCGCGGCCGTGTTCAGCGAAAGATTGCGGCGCGGCCCGGACTTCTGATCGGCAGGCGGCTGTTGTGGCGGTGCCTCGGGCATCGCGCCGGCCTTCGCAGTTTCCTTGGCGGCCGCCTCACGCGCCCGCTTGACCTCGTCCTGATAGGCGAACACGGCCTGGCCCAGTTGCGGCGTCGATTGCAGGCCGGGCGCCTCCAGCAGCACGCCGTTGGGGCGCGCCAGTTCAGCCTTCACGAAACCGCGCGGATCGGACGCCGCATTGATCAGATCGCCGGACGCCCCGCCGCGGGCCCCGAAGCCGAAACGGTTCAGCGCAACGAGGGCGGCTTGCGAATCGCGGGCCATCGATTTGTCCTTCGCGGATTGCCAACCGCTTTCCTGGTCTGTGCGCGGCGGATAATATACCGCAGCGAGAGATGAACCCGACATGAAAATGACAGCACAGCTTTTGCGCAAATCATGACAATTCCGAAAGAATCCTCGATGCAGGAACCGCGCCGCCTCGCCTGTTCCCGCTGCGGCGCCGAGTTCGGCTGCGATCTGTCGGGCAATTGCTGGTGCGCGGAGGAAACCGCGCGGCTGCCGATGCCGGTCAAGGGCGAGGACTGTTTGTGCCGGGATTGCTTGCGCAAGGCGGCAGCGGAGACGAGTGCCGCAAAGTAGGCCGCAACATCGTCCGTGAGACGCGAGCAGGCAGTCACATCTTCAGTGTCGTCCTGGCGAAGGCCAGGACCCATTACCCCAGGGAGAAGTTTGGCGAAGACTGGTCGTTTGGTACTGCGACCAACCGCAATCGATTGATCACGCGGTATGGGTCCTGGCTTTCGCCAGGACGACGTTGGGGAGAAAGCGTGCTCTGTCAACAACGTCACAATGTCATTGCATTCCGTTCCCGTTCGTTACACCGCATGTCCCGGCGATGTCCGCGCCATGCCGTCGAACGCGTCGAGCAGCTTCTCGCGCCACGCATAAACCGGATCATCGCTCTCCAGCAGCTTGAACGGGCTCACCACGCGCGCCCACTGGAAGCCACCGAACACGACGTAATCGGCATAGTTCGGTACCTGCCCGCCGAGAAACGGCTGCGTCTTGAACGTCTGCCGCATGATCTCCAGCGATTTGCGGAACGCCACGATGCCGGTGTCGCGGCTCGCCTGGACCTCTTCAAGTTTCCTGCCGAACCGCGCCTCGCGCGACTTTCGGAAATAGGCGGCATCGACCTCGGCGAGATTGTTCGGGATGTCGGCGATGATCAGCGGAGAGAGACCGCCGACGATGGCGATATCGCCCCACGCATTGATCATGCGCGCCATGGCGCGGCCGCCCTCGCCGCCGAACAGCGACGGGCGATCGGGAAATGCATCTTCGAGATAGTTGGCGATCACCCAGGAATCGACGACGGGCTTGTCGTGATGCAACAACACCGGAACCCGCTCCGAGCCGTGCGGGGCGATCGCGCTTTTCTCGGTGAAGCGCCAGGGCAGCGATTCCGCCGACAGTCCCTTGTGCGCCAGCGCCATGCGCGTGCGCCAGCAATACGGGCTGAAGGGGCGCGAAGCGTCGGTGCCGACGAGTTCGAACAGTTTGAGTGACATGACTGGTCCAATAGCTGCGATTGGCGAACAGAGTAGCCGTCATGGCGACGAGCACAAGAAGCCATCTTACCGCCGGTGCCGGGGTATGACCGGTCTCGCCCGCGCCGGATTTGCCCGCCACTTATTGAGCCGGCCCCGGATTGGACCTAAGCTCGGGCATTTCAAGCAACGGGAGGCATTGCAATGACCAGGACCATTCCACGGCGCGAATTTCTTCTGGGCTCGGCGGCACTCGCCGGAGCCGCGGCCGCCAACGCCTTCACCTGCGTCGAGATCGCGAGCGCCGCACCGATCGCCGTTCCGACCGTCGACAAGCTTTCGATCCGCGTGCTGGTGGATTCGAGCTTCGATCTGTTCTTCCGCCCCAAGCAAATCAACGGTGTCTCGATCGCACCGGCTGCGCGCGGCGGCGATTTCCGCAAATCGCTGCACAATGAATGGGGCCTGTCGCTCTGGCTGGAATCCGAAGGCGGCGGCAACCAGCGCACGCTGATGCTCGACTACGGTTACACGCCCGAGGTGCTGCTCAACAACATGGCGCTGATCGGCGTCGATCCGGCCAAGCTCAACGCGCTGATCGTGAGCCACGGCCATTACGATCATTTCGGCGGCCTGAACGGCTTCCTCGACAAGTTCCGCGACAAGCTGCCGGCCGACGTCAAGCTCTACGCGGGCGGCGAGGATAATTTCTGCCACCGCGTCAGCCCGACGCCGACGCAGGGGCAATTCGCCGATTTCGGCACGCTCGACCGCCGCCAGCTCGCGGCGCAGAAAGTGACGACCGTGCTGTGCGAAACGCCGACCGTGATTGCGGACCATGCCTTCACCACCGGCAAGATCACGCGTCGTAGCAGTGAACGCGTGCTGCCGAACACGCTGGTCGAGTTCGGCATCAAGGATGGGCTGGGCTGCAATGTCGGCCACTACCTGCCCGCGGAGATGGAGGGCAAGATCGTGCCGGACGAGCACATCCACGAGCACGCCACCTGTTTCAATGTGCGCGATCTCGGCCTCGTCGTGATCTCGTCCTGCGGCCATGTCGGCATCGTCAATTCGGTGAAGCAGGCGCAGGAGGTGTCGGGCATCCAGAAGGTGCACGCCATCGTCGGCGGCTTCCATCTCGGCCCGGCGCCCAAGGATTACCTCACGCAGGTCGTGAGCGAGATCAAGGCGCTCAATCCTGACGTCGTCGTGCCCATGCATTGCAGCGGGCTCAACTTCGCACAGGAAGCCAATGCTCAGATGGAGGGCAAGGTGGTGGTGACGACGACGGGCAGCCGCCTCACCTTCGGGCTGTGATGCGACGCGCCAGTGCCTGGCTGTACGTGATGCTGGCGCTCGCCTGCGCGGGAGCAGCGCAGGCGCGCTCGGCCGCCGAGACCATGGACATCCTGATGTGGAATCGGGAGCCGGTCGGCGGACCGTTCGAGCTGATCGACCAGACCGGCAAGCCGCGCAGCGACCGCGACTTCCGCGGACGCCTGATGCTGGTCTATTTCGGCTTCACCTACTGCCCCGACGTCTGTCCGACCGATTTGATGGCGATTGGCCAGGCGCTCGAGCAACTGGGGCCGGAAGCCGACGCGGTCCAGCCGGTCTTCATCACGCTCGACCCCGAACGCGATACGGCCGAACATCTTGCCGAATATGCGCCGCTGTTTCATCCGCGGCTGCTGGGGCTGACCGGCAGCCTCGACGCGATCGGGACAGCGGCAGAGGCCTACAAGGTCTATTTTGCCAAGGTGCCGATCGGCAAGGAGGCCGGCGACTACACGGTCGACCACACCTCCTTCATCTATCTCATGGACCGCGACGGAAAATATCTCGGCTTCTTTCCACCGGGCACCTCGGCCGAGCGCATCGTCGAGATCATCCGGCCACGGCTTGCCGCGCCTTCGCGGTAGGACTGCGGCCAGAGCCGTCGAAAGCGACGTGCTCACCGCCCGTTGGTGCGCAACAACTGCTTGCCGCCTTCCGTCACCGCGATGACCAGTCCGAGGCCGGCGACCGTCTCGCGCGTGACGTAGCCGCGGTCGGCGGCGTCCTCCCAGATGGTGAGGCGCGGGCACGAGGTCTTCCAGGTCGAAATCACCTCGGCATAGGCGCGCGGCTCGCGCGCGACCCATTCGACGAAGTCCAGCACCAGCGGATCGGCGTTACCGCTCATTGCAAACCTCCCTTGTCGAAGGCCGCCAGCACGGGTGTGCGGACCAGCAGCCAGCTGCCATAGGCGATGTAGTAGCAGGCGATGGCGGTGATCAGCTTCATCGACCAGGCCACGAATTGCTGATCCGTCATCGCCTCGAGGATGCGCCGCGCCAGCGTGGTGCCGAGCATCGAGGCGAGGATCGCGACGGCCGCGAGCACGGGATCGAGGGTGGCCGCCTGGTCGATGATGCCGCCGAAATAGACCAGCTTGGTGAAATGGCTGACGAGCTGGCACATCGCTTTCGTCGCCACTTTCTCGCGCCGGCCGAACTCGCCGCCGAGGAAGAAGGTGTCGAGCAGCGGGCCGGAGACGCCGGTCATCAGCATCAGGCCCATGCAGATCGTGCCATAGACCGTGCCCTGCCAGAGACGATCGGGATCCGGCTTGATGTTGGACGGCAGCAGCCACGCCATGAACGGCGTGATGCCGAGCAGCAGCAGCGCGACCGGCTTGTCCGGCACGTAGCGCGTGAGCGACCAGGCTGCCAGCGCGACCGCAGCGCCGACCATGTAGTTCGCGACCGGCCGCCAGCGGATATGCGTCCGCCACAGGAACGCGCGCCAGCCGTTCGAGGCCATCTGCGTGATCGCATGCAGCACCATCGCGGTCGGCAGCGGCATCAAGGCCAGCAGCACGCCGATCAGGATCAGCCCGCCCGCCATGCCGAACAGCCCCGACAGGAACGCGGTGGCGACCATCAGCAATCCGAGGGCAGCGATCATGATGGGCGTCACGTCAGAATTCTCCTGTGGTGGCTCAACGTAAGGGACGAAGGCTGCATCACTCCCTCGCCCCGCTTGCGGGGAGAGGGTGGGGTCAGGGGGAGTCTCTACGGGGACGGCGGCAGTTGGACTCGCGGAGAGCCCCCTCACCCGGAGTCCAAGCTTTGCTAGGATTCCGGCCTCTCCCCGCACGCCGGGAGAGGCGAACGGCACCGTCCTCGCTTCGACAAATCAGCGTAAATTACGCCGATATTTCTGCCTCGCTTGCTCCCCTCGCGCAAACTGAGTTATCTTGGCCTGGCATCAGTTTTCCTGAGGGTCCACGTATTTGCGGCGGCTGCTCTTCCTCAACGGCATCAAGGCATTCGAGGCGGCGGCGCGGACCGGCAGCTTTGCGGCGGCGGGCGCCGAGCTCAACGTGTCGGCGGCCGCCGTCAGCCGCATGGTGCATCTGCTCGAAGAGCGGCTCGGCCTCGCGCTGTTCGAGCGCAAGGCCAACAAGCTCGTGCTGACGCAGGCCGGCCGCGCCTATCAGAGCGGGCTGACGCCGATCTTCGATGCACTGGCCAGCCTCACCGCGCAGGTGACGGCGCCTTCCAGCGTCCGCGTGCTCACGATCGGCGTCGGCCACACCTTTGCGATGCGCTGGCTGATCCCGCGGCTGTCGGAGTTCCGCAGCGAGGAGCCCGACATCGAGGTGCGCTTCACCACCGGCGGCGCGTCGGTGCCGTTCGGCGAGGACTGGAGCTGCGGCATCAAGCTCGGCACCGGCGACTGGCCCGGCCTCGTCGCCGAGCCGCTGTTCGCCGGCGATCTCACGCCGGTCTGCGTGCCTCGCCTTGCGACGTCGTTGAAACGGCCGGCAGACCTCAAGGGCCCGAGCCTGATCCGCGTCGAGCACTCGCCGGAGGACTGGCCGATCTGGCTGAAGGCCGCGAACCTGCCCCGCATCAATCCGCGTGGTCCCGAGTTCCAGTTCTACGGCCAGGCGCTCCAGGCCGCCGCCGACGGGCTCGGCATCGCCATGGGTATCCGCCCCTATATCGACGACGATCTCGCCGCCGGACGCCTGGTGGCGCCGTTCGACCTCTCGGTTCCCAAGGGGATGCGCTGGTATCTGCTCTATCGCAGCTTCCAGACCGAGCAGCGCGACTTTGCCGCGTTCCGCCGCTGGATCATGCGCGCGGCGGCGGAACCCGCTGCCCGTCCGCGGCGGTCCGGACGCGCCGCCGGACGGAGCTGACCCATCACCCGGTTGGGTGAAAAACCCGGCAGCTTGTGAACGGCTTCACATCCGAAAAGCCGGAAACGTGGTCCCCTAACCCTCCAACAAGACGCTCGAGCAGAGACTCGACCTAGACACTCCGGGGACTACCAATGACGACCATCTACGACGGCTTTGACATCGAATCCTTCGAAGCTGGCAAGGGACTGTGGCACGCCCGCATCCGGCGCGCCGATTTCAGCCCGGTTGCCATCGACGGCGTGCTGTTTCCGGCCATGGAAGTCGGCTTCGCCTGGCCGGACCGCGACGCCGCGATCGCCGATGCCAAGCACCACATCGATCGCTTCCGCCGCCGGGCGGACGACAGCGACGACGAATAATCGGCAGGGACAGGGGGAACCGGTCATGTCAATCATCGAATTCGACGATGCAGTGCGGCCTCGGATCTACACCCGCACCGTCCTGTCGAATTGTCCGGAATGCGACGGCGATCTCACGGTGCTCCGCGTGATCGGCGGCCGCGCCGGAAGCGAGTACTGGACCATGCGCTGCACCGATTGCGGCGGCATCCATCTCGACATCCTCAAGCCGCGCCAGCCGGCCGGGGACGACGAGGGACCGCCGGCGGCGGCGTAAGGCGGGGGCACATACGGGGCGCAGGCGAGGTGCGACCATGATCAAGGCTCTGCTGCTTGACCTCGGCGACACGCTGATCGACACCCACAGGACGCCTCAAGCGCCGTATCCCGGCGTCGAGAAGGCACTTGGCGTGCTCAAGACCCTGAAGATGGCCGACCACAAGCCGCTGGTGATGTGCCTGGTCTCCGACTACACGATGCCGGAACCACGTACCCCGGAGGCCATCGCGGCGGCGTTCGCCGACTACCTCCAGGTGCTGGACAAGACCCATCTGAGGGGCTTCTTCGAGCCGGTCGACGAACGCGTGACGCTGTCGACCCACGCCGGAAAGCTCAAGCCCGCCGCCGAGGTGTTCAAGACCGCCCTCAAGCGGGCCAAGGTCCACGGCACCCTGCGCCAGACGCTCTTCATCACGGAGAACGCCGAGCATATCAGGGTGTGCCGCGACGACCTTCACATGAAGACCCTGCAATTCGGCGTCGACTTCACCTCCTGGTCAGGCGCAGCGAAACTGATCTCGCAAAAGATAGGCGTGACGGCATAGAGCCATGCGCTGGACCGATTGCGGCGGGATCCGCGAACCTGCTGCCAACCTGCTGTCAGCAGCCTGAACGCGGACGTACCTTCGCTCTTTTCTGAGCGGCGGACTCGTCCCATATTCGCCTCATGGCGAAGAAACCTGCATCCTCCGAAAAACCCGGCAAATCCCCCAAGACCAAGGCCCCGAACTCGAAGGCGCCAAATTCTCGCGCGTCACGCCCCGATGTGCAGCCGATCGGGCCGGCGCTGGCCGAGCTGCTCAATCCCGCCATCAACCGCGGCGATGCCGGGCTTGGATCGGGCACCGGCCTGCAGCCGCCGCCAGACAATTCACGCGACCGCCGCGCCGGGGGCGAGGCCGCCGCGCACCGCGCGCGCGCCTCGACGCCGAAGGACTTTCCTCCCCCTCCCAACCCTCCCCCGCGTGCGGGGGAGGGAAAGGATGGGGGCGGACTGGAGGAGGCCCCGCAGGCCAATTACGGCACCGCGGCCACGATCCCGACGCTCGATCCGGAACTGGCGCGGCAGCTCGGTTTTCCCACCGAGGAGGACGACGCCGAGGCGCTGGCGCGGCCGCCGCGCAACAAGATGGAGGCGCTGGGCGTCAAGGCCACGGCAGACGCGCTGGAGTCGCTGATCCGCGAGGGCCGTCCCGAGTTCCGCAAGGACGACGGCTCCACCAAGATATGGACGCCGCACCGGCCACCGCGTCCGGAAAAGTCCGAAGGCGGCGTGCGCTTCGAGATCAAGTCGCACTACGAACCGCGCGGCGACCAGCCGGCCGCGATCGCCGAGCTGGTCGAAGGCATCCAGCGTAACGACCGCAGCCAGGTGCTGCTCGGCGTCACCGGAAGCGGCAAGACCTACACCATGGCCAAGGTGATCGAGGCGACGCAGCGCCCGGCGATCATCCTGGCGCCGAACAAGACGCTCGCCGCCCAGCTCTACGGCGAGTTCAAGAACTTCTTCCCCGACAACGCGGTCGAGTACTTCGTCTCGTATTACGACTACTACCAGCCGGAAGCCTACGTTCCGCGCACCGACACCTATATCGAGAAGGATTCCTCGATCAACGAGCAGATCGACCGCATGCGCCATTCGGCGACGCGCGCGCTGCTCGAACGCGACGACGTCATCATCGTCGCCTCGGTGTCCTGCATCTACGGTATCGGCTCGGTCGAGACCTACACCGCGATGACGTTCGCGCTGAAGAAGGGCGAGCGCATCGACCAGCGCCAGCTGATCGCCGATCTCGTCGCGCTCCAGTACAAGCGCACCCAGGCCGATTTTACCCGCGGCACGTTTCGCGTGCGCGGCGACGTCATCGACATCTTCCCGGCGCACTATGAAGACCGCGCCTGGCGTGTGAACCTGTTCGGCGACACCATCGAGACCATCGAGGAATTCGACCCGCTCACCGGCCACAAGCAGGACGAGCTCGAATTCATCAAGATGTACGCCAACTCGCACTATGTGACGCCGCGCCCGACGCTGGTGCAGGCGATCAAGTCGATCAAATCCGAACTGAAGATGCGGCTCGACCAGCTCCACAACCAGGGGCGCCTGCTGGAGGCGCAGCGGCTGGAGCAGCGCACCACCTTCGATCTCGAGATGATGGAGGCCACGGGGAGCTGCGCCGGCATCGAGAACTATTCGCGCTATCTCACCGGGCGCCTGCCCGGCGAGCCGCCGCCGACGCTGTTCGAATACGTCCCGGACAACGCGCTGGTGTTCGCCGACGAGAGCCACGTCACCGTCCCCCAGATCGGCGCCATGTTCAAAGGCGACTTCCGCCGCAAGGCGACGCTGGCCGAATACGGCTTCCGCCTGCCCTCCTGCATGGACAACCGCCCGCTCCGCTTCGAGGAATGGGACATGATGCGGCCGCAGACCATCGCGGTGTCGGCGACGCCGAGCGGCTGGGAGCTGAACGAGAGCGGCGGCGTGTTCGTCGAGCAGGTCATTCGTCCGACTGGACTTATTGATCCTCCCGTCGACATCCGCCCCGCCCGGACCCAGGTCGACGATCTCGTCGGCGAAGTCCGCGCCACAGCCCAAGCCGGCTATCGCTCGCTGATCACGGTGCTGACCAAGCGCATGGCGGAGGACCTCACCGAATATCTGCACGAGCAGGGCATTCGTGTCCGATACATGCACAGCGACATCGACACCATCGAGCGCATCGAGATCATCCGGGATTTGCGGCTCGGCGCGTTCGACGCGCTGGTCGGCATCAACCTGTTGCGCGAAGGCCTCGACATTCCCGAATGCGCGCTGGTCGCGATTCTCGATGCCGACAAGGAAGGCTTTCTGCGCAGCGAGACATCCTTGATTCAGACCATCGGCCGCGCCGCGCGCAACGTCGACGGCAAGGTGATCCTCTATGCCGACCAGATGACGGGCTCGATGGAGCGCGCCATCGCCGAGACCAACCGCCGCCGCGAGAAGCAGGTCGAATACAACACCGCCAACGGCATCACGCCGGAGAGCGTGAAGAAGCAGATCGGCGACATCCTCAACTCGGTCTACGAGCGCGACCACGTGCTGGTCGAGGTCGGCGGCCACGACATGACTGACGACGTCATCTCGATCGGCCACAATTTCGAAGCCGTGCTGGCCGACCTCGAAACAAGGATGCGCGAAGCCGCCGCCGATCTGAACTTCGAGGAAGCCGCCCGCCTGCGCGACGAAGTCAAGCGCCTGCGCGCCACCGAGCTCGCCGTGGTCGACGACCCCACCGCCAAGCAGCGCACCGTGCAGGGCAAGGCCGGCGCCTATGCCGGCAGCAAGAAATACGGCGACGCGGCCAACCTGCCGGTCAGCGCCATGAAGAAAAAGACCGTGAGCTCGGCGCTGAAGGCCAGCGGCGGCGGCAGCGGCTCAAAAGTCCACAAGCCGTATCTCGACGAGATGCACGGGCCGGAGTCGCTGCCCTACCGCGAGAAACCGACGCTGCCGGCAAAACCGTTCGGCAGCACGAGCCGGATCATCCAGCCGACGGATTCAAGGCAGTCGGGACCGGAGTTCGGGCCAACCCCACGCTCCAGCGGCGGCACGCCGGGGCATCGCGGGGGGTGGAAGAAGAGATAGACGACGGAATATGGTCCGCGCCTTACGTGGCTATGGATTCCGGGCTCGCCGCTTTGCGGCGCCCCGGAATGACGAGAGCCCTCACCCCGCAATCGTCGCCAGCAGTGACAGCAGCAGCACGGACGCCATGAGTTGCAGCGACGTCGCCGGCTTGGCGCGCCAGCGGGCGATCTTTTCGGAGAGGGGCAGGTTCGCGTCGAAGAACTGGGCTTCGTAGCCGCTCTTGAGTCTCGGAAATGCCGACCCGAGCGAGACGACGAAGATGGCGTAGAAGATCGACGCCAGCGTGATGGTGAGCACGTGGCTGCTTCCGGGGGAGTCGCTCAGCAGCTTCACCATCAGGGACGCCGCGGCGAAGATCGGGAAGCCTTGAAGGACTGTGGTCAGCGCAAAACCTTCGAGCCAGTTGAGGGGCGCGGGTTTCGACGCGGTGACGAAGGGCATGATGTTCTCACCCCACGCTGGCCGTCACCACCGCCATCACCGACAGCAGCAGCACGATGGTCACGAGCTGGAGCGAGGCGACCGGCTGGGTGCGCCATGCGGTGATCTTCTCAGTGAGCGACAGATGGGCCTCGAAGAACTTTGGTTCGTAGACGGTCTTGAAGACGGCGGGGAAGCTCGGCCCGAAGGCCACAGCCAGCAGCGCGTGGGCGAGCGAGGCGATGGCGACGAAGATGGCGACGCCGGGGTCGCCGACGAGGTCGTGGTTGCCGACGAGCTTGAGCAGCATCGCGGCGGCGGCGAAGGTCGGGAAGCTCTGCAGGGTCGCGGTCAGCGCGAGGCCTTCGAACGCGTTGCGGAGGCGGGACTTTCTCGCGGCGATCGTGGCGGCCATGGCACGTCTCCCTGATGACATGGGGATGACGATAGGTGTGATGCCGGAGCGGGGATGTGAGATGGGTCACGCGGTGGCTGGTCACCTCTCCACCCCGCGGGGGCAGGGCCATCGCATATGGAATTCACGACGATTGCGAGCGAGTTTGCTTCGCCTCTCCCGCTTGCGGGAGAGGCCGACGCGCTCGCAGAGCGCGGCGGGTGAGGGCTTTCGCCACGCAGGGACACCGTCCGCTCGTCAACAATCCCAAGGCGGAGACACCCCCACCCCAGCCCTCCCCCGCAAGCGGGAGAGGGAGCCGAGTGCCGATTGCCGCGGCATCGTGCACATCATATGGCGCTCGGACCGACCGGATTACGGCTTGCTGGATTACAGCTTGCCCTGCCCGTTCACCTGGCTCTGCTGTTGCTGCTGCTTTTCCTGTTCCTTGGCGTGATGCCGGCCGTAGAGGCAACCGGCGGCGGCCCCTAACAAGCCGTGATGGCCGGCATAGTGGCCGGCGACGCCGCCGACGACGGCGCCCTTGATGCAACCCTTGGCGTTGGCGGCGGTGGTCACACCACACATGAGGAGGACAGCAGTGAAGGCGAGAAGCGGGGATTTCATGGGTCGATGTCTCCGGATGCGATGGCTTGATATCAACGAGCGCTGATAGCTCCGGGTTCCCTGCGCCAAACACGGCAAGGCGCGCCTGCCGATAGGCGCGCAGCGTCATCGCGACGCGAATGCCGCTCGAATTCTTGCATGCGGGCATAAACACAATCCTCGATTGCATCTCATGAACGAGGTGTCGTGCTCGCGCGTAAGCTGCAACGAGCCTGTGTTTTTGCGGATTGATGGATCCGCACACCGCACGATAGCGTTTGCCATCCGCAGCCAACGAAGGCGGGAGCAGCATGAGTGTTGAATCGCTGAACAAGCAACGCGTGCTGCATCTGCTCGACGCCTTCGCGCGCGGCGACATCGAGGCCGCGCTGTCGTGCTGCACCGACGACGTCGACTTCCTCACCCACGCGCCGATCGACGTGTTGCCGCACATGGTGCCGCGCCACGGCAAGGCCGAATTGCGTGCGCTCTGGCAGACGGTCTGGTCGCGCTATTCGGAGGTCCGTTACAAGGCGACGCACATCGTCGCCGAGGGCGACGCGATCGCGACCTACATGCAGAGCTATTTCAGGAAGCGCGGCAACGGCCGCGTCGTGCAGTTCGACATGGCGGTATTCTACACCTTCCGCGGCGGGCTGGTGGCCGAGATCCGCGAGATCATCGATTCCTACGACCTGGTGCAGCAGGTGCTGGAGCGCGAGATCGGGCCGCTGATCACGGGGGCGCCGGTGGACGAAGGGCAGGTTTGACCGCCCTCTTCGCGACGTCGTCCTGGCGAAGCCAGGACCCATTATCCCGGCTGCCGGTGTGGCGGCACCTGCCAACCACCAGCCTGCCCATTGCAGGGCTCGGTGGTTATGGGTCCTGGCCTTCGCCAGGACGACGCCGAAAATGCGGGAACCAGCGCCCGTACCCTCGAGACAGGACCGGGAGATTACGGGGTTCTATTGTAAATCTCACAAAGCGCAGTCAATCGTTCATTGCGAAAACGTGAATTGCGTTTTGGCCGAAATTCTGTATTTTGTTTGTATACAAATGAGTTGAGACGCCCCCGGAGCACATTGCCGTGCATGGGGTCGTTTTCCGTTTTTTCTGCAAGCCAGCGTCAGGACCTGCCCAAAATGACAGAGCACAGCCTCTGGCGTTTCTCGCGCGCATTGCACCGCGCGATCAACGACCGGCATTTCGAGGACATCGAGGCCCTGATCGACGAGGACGTCGAGTGGGCGCTCTACGGCCCGATCGACATGTTTCCGTTCCTCGGCGCGCGCCAGGGCAAGGACGCCGTGCTCGACGTCATCCGCCAGCTCGCCGACAATTTTAGGGTTCGCCGCTTCGACCGCGAGAGCATCATGCTGGGCGTCGATTCCGCCGCCTCGATGCTGCGCTATTCGCTGACGGCGCTGGATTCCAACAAGCCAATCAGCTTGCGGGTCGCGCAGTTCGCCCAGTTCAGGGCGGGCAAGCTGATCAGCATGCGCGTGCTGATCGACACGTTCGACCTGGTCGAGCAGGCACTCGGCCGCGCCATTCATCTACCGAAGATGACCAGCGTCGGCTGAAGGAGACACCAACGGGCCCCGCTTTTCGGGACCGATCGACTGATGCTCCTCGCGACACGTCCTGGCCTCCAGCCCCGCCGGATGCCGTCGCAAGGAAGCTCGTCATCGGGCGCGCGCTTCTCGCGCGGCCCGTTGGTTCGCGTCCCCGCGGGTTGCCACAATTTCGCAACGATAGATCAGCATCCTTCGCGCGGAATGGCGCATGGTGTTTGCGGACGGCCGCCCTATATTGGCGGAGAAATGCGCTGGGGTTCGCGGGCAGAACGATGGAATTCTCGACAGGTTTTGGCTGGACCAGGCTGCCGGTGCTGGCGGCGGCGTTCATTCTGGGCTCGGTGCTGACGGTCTCGGCGCAGATCCTTCCGCCCTTCTCCCCCGGGCCGGGCGCAGCGCCCGACGACGACGAGACGGAGACGGCGGAAGCCGCTGACGTCAACGACCCCGACGTGATGAAGGGCATCGACGTCGACAAGCTCGACTGGAGCCAGCTCGCGATCGACGCCGGTACGCTCAACGACCTCATCGCCGCCAAGAAACGCGCGCAGGCCGCGGCCAATGACGGGATGAACTGGTCGTCCAACGCCAATGCCAACGGCTCCTCGGCGGTGACGGTGAAGCAGTCGGTCTCCTCGTTCTGGGACGCCCGCATCGGCGCCGACATGACGGTCACGAGCGAGCCGCGGACGATGTCCGAGCTGCTGGCGCAGAAAGCCGCCAATGGCGGCAGCCTGCCGCAATCCTCCGGCAGCGCCTGGGCGGCCGCGACCGCGCCGGGCGCGGGGGTGATCTGGGACAAGACCGCGGTCGAAGCCCGCGTCGATCCCGGCGCCGATCAGAGCAAGCTCGGGGCGTCGCTGACCAAATCGGTGCCGCTGTCGGGCGACACGTCGCTGACGCTCCAGAACGGCTACAGCGTCAACCAGCAGGGCACGACCGCCGTCCCCGGCATCGGCGGGCACGTCACGCGCAACTACGAGACCGACCAGTCCGCCAAGGTCACCCTCACCGACACCGGCACCAGCATCACCGCCGGCCAGACGCTGTCGACCACCGACGACAAATGGCTGCGCAAGTTCGGCGCCGAGCAAAAGCTGTTCGACAACGTCACCGTCTCCGGCTCGGTCGGCGAGACCTCGCAAGGCACCGTCAACAAAAGCCTGACGGCGGGATTCAAGAAGAGCTGGTAGTCTTTCGCCTCTCCCCGCGTGCGGGGAGAGGCCGGAATTTGCGAAAGCATATTCCGAACACCGCCCGCGCCGCGCATTCACTTTGGCGCGTCGCAGCGTTCAGACTCTCGTAACCATACGCCACGGCAAAACCCCCGAATGGTCCGCCCTTGCCGCATCTCGGCCCAGTTACGGTCAAAATCCGAAGCCCTGATGCGAACGCCTTACAGACGTCGTCGTGCGGGGGACACTCGCGCTGCGCTCAACGCGAACAGGGGAACAACGATGAACGCCATTCGTCCGGAAAAGATCGAAGCCGCCGAGACCGAGACCGTCGACAGCAACCTTGCCGCAGTCACCGAGGTCGAAGCCGGCATCCGTGACTTCGTCCGCAACGACATCGCCTATCTGCGCCGGCCGGCGGCGACCACGACCGACGCATCGCCGCTCGATCCGAGCGCGGAAGCCACCGTCACCAACGTCAACTCGCTGATCCAGCGCGTCGCCGGCACCTCGCTCGCCGAGATCGAGAATTTGATCTCCGAGCTCGAGAGCCTGCGCGACCTGCTCCATGCCGAAGGCCAGCGCGTCCAGCGCGAGATCTCCGGCTACGCCCAGCTCAGCCAGGCCGCGATGAAGTCGACCCGCATGATCGCCGACAACGTCGCGCAGTGGAAGCGCGCCGCCGACGGCCTGCGCAACAGCTGATCGCTGGTACCACGCATCACTCGGCCGCCGCGTCCCGAAAGGGGCGCGGCGGTTTTGATTCTGGGATGCGCTCTCGTGCCCCGGACGCGGTGCGGCACGCAGTGACGCGCCGCAGAGCCGGGGCCCATGCCCATCCGGAACGCGCCGCGCGATGGGTCCCGGCTCTGCGCAGCAGCGTTGCACGCTGCAGCGCGTCCGGGACACGAGAGTGCGCTTTTGAACCCTCCACCCCTCCCCCGCGACTAACGCCAAGCGCCCGTGCCGCCACGGCAGGGCTGGGGACATTTCAGATGGAAAGCATTCGGCCCGACACCACGGACCCGATACCGCTGCGACCCGCGCCGAACCAGTTCGGCACGATCATGCTGCGCTTTGTCGGATTGCTGGCGGTTGCGATCGCGGTGCTGGCGTTCGTCTATAGCCGCTGAGCGGAGGCCGGACGCCGGCCCCGAAAAGTTAACGAACTCTTACCGGGCGGCTTCCACGGTCGAGGCTTCCAGGGTGTAGGCGCCATCGGCATAGCCCTTCACCACCATGCCGGCGACCAGCATCACGGCCAGCGTCGCGGTCGCAAAGATGAATCCGACAAACTTGAGTGCGCCGCGGTCTGCCATGGTCCTCGTCCCCTGAACTCTGCCCAATTCGTTTCAATTAGACAGCGACAGGTTCATAATTAGTTAGCAACTCGATGGTTCCGCCAACTGCTTTGCGGATAACCATGTTGCGCAGGCTTATGGCAGCCGCGCGGAATCGCGTCCATAGCGCGCGGGCAACACTCGCGCGCTCTTTTCAGCCGTTCATCTTGGAGCTGATCTAACCGCTCTTGCGCATCGGCACGAAGGCGGAGGCGGTGATGGCATAGACCTCCTCGCCGCGCTGGTTGGTGCCGGTGGTGCGGGCCGTCAGAATGCCCCAGCCGGGGCGCGAGGCGGAGGTGCGCTTGTCGATGACGACATTGACGTAGGAGACGGTGTCGCCGGCGAGCACCGGCCGGATCCAGCGCAGGTCGCGAAAGCCCGGTGACGGACCCCACACCGCGACCTCCTCGCCGCGCGCTGCGGCCTCTCGCGCCAGGCGCTGGCCGTCCGCGACAAGCAGGCTCATGCAGGCCGAGCCGACATGCCAGCCCGAGGCCGCGAGCCCGCCGAACAGCGAATTCTTGCCCTCCTCCTCGTCGAGGTGGAAGCGCTGCGGATCAAACTTGGCGGCGAAGGTCTTGATCGACTCCGCCGTGAAAATGTAGGCGCCGATCTCGCGGCGCTGTCCGATCGCGATGTCTTCGAAGAACCGCATCAGACCGCCCCCTCGCGCCGCTTGATCAGGATCGGCGAGGTCATCTCGGCGAGCGCCTGCCCCGCCGCGTTGCGCACGGTGCATTTGAACTTGACGATGCCAAGCTCCGGGCGGCTCTTCGAAGCGCGCGCCTCCAGCACGTCGACATCGAGCATGAGATCGTCACCGGGCCTGAGCGGCGAAAGCCAGCGCACCTCGTCGACGCCGGGAGATCCCAGTGAGGCGGCGCGGGTGATGAAACCGTCGGCCATCATGCGCATCATCAGCGAGCAGAGGTGCCAGCCCGATCCGGACAGGCCGCGCAGCATGCTCTTGCTGGCGGCGTCCTCGTCCAGGTGCATCGGTTGCGGATCGAACTCGGCGGCGAAGGCCAGGATCTCGTCGCGGGTGACATGGCGCGGGCCGAACGTTCCGAACCGGCCGGGCGGGAAGTCTTCGAAGGTCAGGGTCATCTTGGGATTGCTGGAGGAAATGACAGATTGTGGCCGCACTTTGCGGCAATCTCAACCCGCCGCTCCGCATGGCTCGTGCTACATAGGGCGCGGCGGCTTTGGTCTTGAGTCGGATCAACCGGGGGCCGAGATCCACTTACCGAGGCCCGGTTCGAAGTCCCGATTTGCCTGGGGAGAGCAATGTTTTCATTCAGCGACCTGTTTCAGTGGGACCGCTTCATCACGCCGACGATCATCAAGACCTTCTACTGGCTGGTGATCGCGCTGATCTGCCTGTTCGGCCTCTCCGGCATCTTCTCCGGCTTAGCTGCGATGGCGATCAGCCCGTTCGGCGGCTTCCTGGTGCTGCTGTCCTCGATCGCCAGCGTGGTGGTCGGCATCGTATTCTCGCGCATCGTCGCGGAACTGATCCTGATCATCTTCCGCATCAACGAGCATCTCGGCGCCATCCGGGACCAGGGCGGCGGGATGCGGTGAGGCCGGCAGAGGTGCCGTAGGGTGGGTTAGCCGAAGGCGTAACCCACCAACTTCGTTCGGCAAACGCGGAAGCATGGCGGGTTACGCCCTGCAGATGCGCTTCGCGCATCATCTGCAGGGCTAACCCACCCTACGTATCCGTCGAGATCTTACGTATTGAACCGGAAGTGCATCACGTCGCCGTCGGCGACGACGTATTCCTTGCCTTCGAGGCGGAGCTTGCCGGCATCGCGGGCGCCGGCTTCGCCGCCGAGCGCAACGTAGTCGTCGTATGCGATGGTCTCGGCGCGGATGAAGCCTTTCTCGAAATCGGTGTGGATCACGCCGGCCGCGCCCGGCGCCTTGGTGCCGCGATAGATGGTCCAGGCGCGCGCTTCCTTCGGGCCCACCGTGAAATAGGTGATGAGGTCGAGCAGCGTGTAGCCGGCGCGGATCAGGCGGTCGAGGCCGGCCTCTTCGAGACCCAGCGTCTCCAGGAAGTCGGCGCGTTCTTCACGCGAAATGGTCGCGATCTCGGATTCGATCTTGGCGGAGATGACGACGGCGACGGCGCCCTCCTTGGCAGCCTGCTCCTGCACCGCCTTGGAGAACGCATTGCCTGTCGCGGCCGAGCCTTCCTCGACGTTGCAGACATAGAGCACGGGCTTGGACGACAGCAGGCCGAGCATCCCGAACGCGCGCTCCTCCTCCGCCTTGCGCTCGACGAGACGTGCGGGCTTGCCCTCGCGCAGCAGCACCAGGGTGCGGTTGACGAGGTCGAGCTGCTCCTTGGCGTCCTTGTCGTTGCCCTTGGCCTTCTTGGTGAGGTTGTCGACGCGCTTCTCCAGGCTGTCGAGGTCGGCGAGCATCAGCTCGGTCTCGATGGTCTCGATGTCGGCGAGCGGAGCGATCTTGCCCTCGACATGGGTGATGTCGGAATCTTCAAAGCAGCGCACGACGTGCGCGATGGCGTCGACTTCGCGGATGTTGGCGAGGAACTGGTTGCCAAGGCCCTCACCCTTGGAGGCGCCGCGCACGAGGCCGGCGATATCGACGAAGGTCAGCCGGGTCGGGATGATCTGCCCGGACTTGGCGATCGCCGCAAGCTTGTCGAGCCGCGGATCCGGCACGGCGACCTCGCCGACATTCGGCTCGATGGTGCAGAACGGATAGTTCGCGGCCTGCGCCGCCGCCGTCTCGGTCAGCGCATTGAACAAGGTCGACTTGCCGACATTGGGCAATCCGACGATCCCGCATTTGAATCCCACGAGCGTTATTCCTTGCCGTTGTCGTCCTTGGTCAAAAACCCCTTCGCCTGCATGGCGAGATGCACCCTGTTGGCGAAGGTCGCGTCCGTGCCTTTGGCGATCAGCGCGGCGTGCTCGGCCACGGCATCGCAGAGCGTCGCCACCCAGTCGTTGTCGGCCTTGGCGAAGTCCGACAGCACGTGGCCGTGCACCAGTTCCTTGACGCCGGGATGGCCGATGCCGAGCCTGACACGGCGGTAGTCGTTGCCGATATGCGCCGAGATCGAGCGCAGACCGTTGTGGCCGGCGATGCCGCCGCCGATCTTCACCCGCACCTTGCCCGGCGGCAGCTCGAGCTCGTCGTGGAACACGGTGACGTCGCCCGGCGCGATCTTGAAGAAGCCTGCCGCCTCCTGAACGCTGCGGCCGGAATCGTTCATGTAGGTCGTCGGCTTGAGCAGGATCACGCGCTCCGTGCCGAGCGTGCCTTCCGAGGTCTCGCCCTGAAACCTGCGGCGCCATGGCGAGAAACCATGACGCCGCGCGATCTCGTCAACGGCCATGAAGCCGATATTGTGCCGGTTACGTGCGTATTTCGCGCCGGGATTGCCGAGCCCAACAAAGAGTCGCATGACGCGGCGCGCCCCTCGCTCGGCGCGCGATCAGAGACCGCGCGCCAGCTTTGAGAGATTACTTCTTCTTGTCGCCGCCGGCGGGAGCCTTGGCAGCCGCAGCAGGTGCAGCCGCACCGGCAGCCGGAGCCGCACCAGCCGCCGGAGCAGCAGCGCCCGCAGCCGGAGCCGCGCCACCAGCAGCAGCCGCAGCAGCGGCCTTCTGCTCTTCGGCGTAGCCGGACGGCGGCACGATGGTGACGAGGGTCGCGTCCTCGCGGGTCAGCGCCTTGACGCCAGCCGGAAGCTTGACGTCAGACAGATGGAGCGAGTGACCGATTTCCAGCGCGCCGACGTCGGCCTCGATGAACTGCGGAATGCTCTCGACGCCACATTCGAGCTCGATCGCGTGGGCGACGATGTTGACGGTGCCGCCGCGCTTCACGCCCGGAGAGGCTTCCGACTTGACGACGTGCAAGGGAACGCTGATGCGGATGGTGGCGCCTTCGCCGAGCCGCATGAAGTCGACATGGATCGGGAAGTCCTTGACCGGATCGAGGTGGTAGTCGCGCGGAATCACGCGGTGCTTCTTGCCCTCGAGGTCGATGTCGACCAGCGTGGTCAGGAACCGGCCGGCCAGGATGCGCTGACGCAGTTCGCGATCTGCAATCGAGATCGTGACGGGGGGCTGGTTGTTGCCATAGATCACTCCGGGCACTCTCCCGGCGCGACGCTCAGCCCGGGCGGCCCCCTTGCCGCTCTTCGGACGTGCGGTCGCCTTCAATTCCTTGACGGTCGTCGCCATGTCGTTAAGTCCTTGTTTTTGCAAAAGTTAATGGGCCGCAACGCGGCCCATGGCATAGTTCGCAGCAAGCCTCCAGGGGTGCGGGGGCCACGAACGTGGCGGGCTTTTACCCGGAAGACGCGGAAATGACAAGGAGAATGGGCTGCCCGGGTGGGGTTCCCACCCCGGTTCTTACCCTCCCCTGGAGGGGGAGGGTCGATGCGCAAGCAGCGAAGCGGAATGCGCAGCGGGGTGGGGTGACAGTCTCTCCAATGAGGCGGTGCCCGAGTGGAGAGATCACCCCACCCCGGCGCTCCGCGCCGACCCTCCCCCTCCAGGGGAGGGTAAGCAGTCCTACCCGCCGAGCTTGGCCTCCAGCGCCGCGATGCGCGCCTTCAGGGCCTCGTTCTCCTCGCGAGCGAGTCGGGCCATGTCCTTGACGGCCTCGAACTCCTCGCGCTTGACCAGGTCCATGTCGCGCAGGAATTTTTCGGCCTGGGTGCGCATCACCGTGTCGAACTCGCGCTTGACGCCCTGGGCGGCACCGGCGGCGTCGTTCATCAGGCGGCCGATCTCGTCGAAAAACCGGTTGTTGGTCTGGGTCATGTCGGCCTCCGATAAACTTTGCGCGAACTCTCGGGCAGACAATGGCAATCCGATTGGGCCGGTTCAAGGGCGAAGCGGCGGTATCCTTGTCATGCCCCGGTTTCCTTGCAATCGTATTCAACGTCCCGGCATAAGAAGAATCACAAGGCGCACGAGATGATCGACCAGCAGATCGCGATTCCCACCAAGGACGGCCACACCGCAACCTTCATCAGCCATCCCGAACGTGGCGGGCCGTTTCCGGTCATCCTGTTCTACATGGACGCACCCGCAATCCGCGAAGAGCTGCGCGACATGGCGCGCCGGCTCGCGACATCAGGCTATTACGTGATGCTGCCCAACCTCTATTACCGCTCCGGCGTGATGGAGCTCGGTGCATTGCCGGCCGACCCGAACGCGCCCGAGCGCAAGCGCATGTTCGCACTGATGGGCTCGCTCACGATCCCCATGATCATGGACGACACCAAGGCGCTGCTCACTTATGCCGAAGGCCAGGCCGCCGCGAACACGAAGATCGTCGGCACCGTCGGCTACTGCATGAGCGGCCGTTATGCCGTCAACGCCGCCACGCATTTCCCCGACCGCGTCAAGGCCGCCGCCTCGATCTACGGCACGCAGCTTGCGACCGACCAGGACGACAGCCCGCATCTTGCGGCAGCCAAGACCAAGGCCGAGCTCTATTTCGCCTGCGCCGAGACCGACATCTACGCGCCCGCCGAGATCATCGAGAAGATCAAGCAGGGCATGAGCGGCGCCAAGGCCGAGGTCGAGATCTACCCCGGCACGCATCACGGCTTCGCCTTCCCCAAGCGCCCGGTCTATGACCGCGACGCCGCCGAGCGGCATTGGGAGCGCCTGCTGGCGCTCTATCGCCGCAATCTCGTGTGAGCAGCAGTATGATCGGCCTATCCGCGAACCCGGTGCACCTCTCCCGCTTGCGGGGGAGGTCGGCGCGAAGCGCCGGGTGGGGGTTCTCTCCACACGGAGATTATCTCGATTGCGGAGACACCCCCTCCCCAGCCCTCCCCCGCAAGCGGGAGAGGGAGCGCAGCTCCGTCGGGGCCGCAGCTTGCCCATCGAACTCTAGAAACAAGGCGTGATGCCCTTTCTGCTCATCGACTTTCCCGCCTTCAAGCCGATCGCCATCGAGATCGGTCCGTTCGCGATCCGCTGGTACGCGCTGGCCTATATCTGCGGCATCGTGTTCGGCTGGCTCTATGCCCGTTCGCTCCTGAAGAAAGAGCGCCTGTGGGGCGGGCCTGCGCCGATGTCGCTGGTGCAGATCGACGATTTCATCCTGTGGGTCACGCTCGGCATCATCCTCGGCGGCCGCACCGGCTACGTGCTGTTCTACAACCTGCCCTTCTTCATCGATCATCCCGCCGCGATCTTCAAATTGTGGGAAGGCGGCATGTCGTTCCATGGCGGCTTCCTCGGCTGTGTCGTCGCGGTGATGTGGTTTGCCTACCGCAATAGCATCCCGATCCTGTCGCTCGGCGACATCACCACCGCGGTCGCACCGGTCGGGCTGCTGCTCGGGCGCATTGCCAATTTCATCAATGGCGAATTGTGGGGCCGCGCCACCGATGCGAGCCTGCCCTGGGCGATGATCTTCCCCAACGACCCGACCCAGCTCCCACGCCATCCGAGCCAGCTCTACGAGGCCGGCATGGAGGGCATCCTGCTGTTCACGGTGCTTGCGATCATGATCCGCTTCGGCGCCCTGAAGCGACCCGGCATGATCCTCGGCGCCTTCATCCTGATCTATGGTCTGACCCGGATCGCCGGCGAGCATTTCCGCGAACCCGACGCCCAGCTCGGCTTCCTCTGGGGCGGATTAACCATGGGCATGCTGTTGTCGATCCCGATGCTTATTGTAGGCGGCATACTTATTGTATTGGCAATCAGGCGCGGTGCGCCGAAGCCGATCGGGGCTGTCAGTTAATTCATTTCGAGAAAGCACGTCGTGACCGACCAGCCGCTACTCAACGAGATCAAGGCGCTGATCAAATCCTCAGGCCCCATGCCGGTCTGGCGATACATGGAACTGTGCCTGATGCACCCGCGCTACGGCTACTACGTCTCGCGCGATCCGCTCGGGCGCGAGGGCGACTTCACCACCGCGCCCGAGGTCAGCCAGATGTTCGGCGAGCTCTTGGGCCTGTGGACCGCCTCGGTGTGGAAGCAGATGGGCTCGCCGCAATTCCTGCGGCTGATCGAGCTCGGCCCCGGCCGCGGCACCATGATGGCGGATGCGCTACGCGCGCTCCGCGTGCTGCCGCCGCTCTACCAGGCGCTTCATATCCATCTGGTCGAGGTCAATCCCGTCCTGCGCGAACGGCAGAGTGCGACGCTGTCGGGCGTGCGCAACATCGCCTGGCACGACAGCATCGACGACGTGCCTGATGGTCCGAGCATCATCCTCGCCAACGAATATTTCGACGTGCTGCCGATCCACCAGATGGTGAAGCGCGAGAACGGCTGGCACGAGCGCGTGATCGAGATCGATCCCAACGGCAAGCTTCAGTTCGGCGCGGCTCCCGAACCGACGCCGCGCTTCGACGTGCTGCTGCCGCCCTTGGTGCGGGCCGCACCGGTCGGTGCGGTGTTCGAATGGCGGCCGGACGGGGAGATCATGAAGCTCGCCACCCGCGTCCGCGACCAGGACGGCGCCGCGCTGATCATCGATTACGGCCATTTGCGCAGCGATGCCGGCGACACCTTCCAGGCCATCGCGCGCCACACCTTCACCGATCCCCTCAAGGCCCCGGGCCAGGCCGACGTCACCGCCCATGTCGATTTCCAGGCGCTGGCGCGGGCGGCCGAGGACGTCGGCGCGCGCGTGCACGGCCCGGTGACCCAGGGCGATTTCCTCAAGCGCGTCGGCATCGACACCCGCGCGGCCGCCCTGATGCAGAAGGCGACGCCTGAGGTCGCCACCGACATTTCGATCGCGCTCAAGCGCCTGACCGACACCGGACGCAGCGGCATGGGCGCGATGTTCAAGGTGCTCGGCATCTCCGAGCCGCGGCTGTCAGGCCTCGCCGGCCTCAGCGATCTCGAACGGACTGGAGAGGGTTCATGACGCTTGCTTCATCGCTGCTCTCGGCGGTACCCGGCCTGCGCCATGCCTTCTTCACCCGCAAGGGCGGCGTCTCCGGCGGCATCTATTCGGCGCTGAACGGCGGGCTCGGCTCCAACGACGACCAGGCCCTCGTCGCGGAAAACCGCCGCCGCATGGCCGAGCATGTCGGCGTGGCGCCGGAACGCTTTCTCAGCCTGCACCAGATCCACTCGCCCGACGTGCTCGTCGCCGAGACGCCATGGCCGAGCGGGCCGCGGCCGAAGGGCGACGCGCTGGTCACCAAAACGCCCGGCATCGCGCTCGGCGTCTCCACCGCCGATTGCGGGCCGGTGCTGTTCGTCGATCCCGATGCGCGCGTGATCGGCGGCGCCCATGCCGGCTGGAAGGGCGCGCTGACCGGCGTGCTGGAGGCAACGATCTCGGCGATGGAGAAGCTCGGCGCCACCCGCGGCGGCATCATCGCCGCGATCGGCCCGCTGATCCGGCAGGACAGCTACGAGGTCGGCAACGAGTTCGTGGCGCGCTTCATCGCGGCGGATGCGGACAACGCGATGTTCTTCATCCCGTCGGTGCGCGAGGGCCACGCGATGTTCGACCTCGCCGGCTTCATCCGGGCGCGGCTGGAGGCCGCCGGCATCCTGATGATCGACGATCTCGGCCTCGATACCTACGCCGACGAGCGCTTCTTCAGCTATCGTCGCTCGGTGCATCGCAAGGAGCCGGATTACGGCCGCCACGTTCACGCGATCGCGCTCGAAGCGTGAACACAGGGGCAACGTCGTCTCATTCCGGGGCGATCCCCTGACGCGATGACGGTGGCTTGTGTCGCCTCTGCCCTAGACCTTAATCGATTTTAACGATATCGCTGCCCTCCATAATGAGGGACGCGTCATCCATCTTGCGCCGCGCGGGTTCGCGCGTGCTGGCGGTCATGCTGCTGGCAGCGGCGACCGCGCTTGGCGGCTGCGCCGGCGGCAACGGTGCCGCCAACTCCTACGCGATGGCGCCGAGCGCCGGCTCCGGGGCGACGGTGGCCTTCGAATCGATCGACGGGCCGCCGCCTCAGGTGTTCGACCGCATGGTCGGCGTGCTCGACAGCGAATCCAAGCTGCGCAGCCTGTCCGTGGTCTCCCGCGAAGGGACGGCTGCCTATCGCGTGCGCAGTTATCTCTCTGCCCAGATCGTGCGCGGCAGGACCGTGATCGCCTGGGTCTGGGACGTCTACGACGCCAACCAGCAGCGGGCGCTGCGCCTCTCCGGCGAGGAACCGACCTCGGCCAAGGGTGGCCGCGATGCCTGGGCCGCCGCCGACGACCTCGTGCTGCGGAAGATCGCCCAGGCCGGATTCAGCGGACTTTCCAACATGATCAACGGCACCCCGGATGCGCCGAGCACGGCTCCCGGCCTGCGCGGACCCGCGGTGGCAAGCGTGACCCCGGAGGCGACGGCGCCGCAGATGCCGGCCTCGGCGCTGGGCTATGCCGAGCGATAACCCCCGCTAAACCACGGCCTCAACTTGCAGCCAAACCGTTGGCCCGACTCAGGATTTTCAAAGGGAAAACGTAGCATCCCGGGTTGCCATTGCGGCCCCCGGCCTGATATTTCCTCGCCCGTCGTAACCGTGCTTCCAGTGGGTATTCCCAGATGTTGAACGTCCTATCCAGCAAAGCGCGGGAGGAAGCGTCCATGTCGGCCAAGAACGGCTCCATCAAGCTCGTCGCCGGCAACTCCAATCCGGCTCTCGCACAGGCCATCGCGCAGGGCCTCGACATGCCGCTGACCAAGGCGGTGGTCCGGCGGTTCGCCGACATGGAGATCTTCGTCGAGGTCCAGGAGAACATCCGCGGCTCGGATGCCTTCATCATCCAGTCGACCTCGTTTCCGGCGAACGACAATCTGATGGAGCTGCTGATCATCACCGACGCGCTGCGCCGCTCCTCGGCGCGCCGCATCACCGCAGTGATCCCCTATTTCGGCTATGCCAGGCAGGACCGCCGCTCCGGCTCGCGCACGCCGATCTCGGCCAAGCTCGTCGCCAATCTGATCACCCATGCCGGCGTCGACCGCGTCATGACGCTCGACTTGCATGCCGGCCAGATCCAGGGCTTCTTCGATATCCCGACCGACAATTTGTTCGCTGCCCCCGTGATGGTGCGCGACATCCGCGAACGTTTCGATCTCGGCAAGGTGATGGTGGTTTCGCCCGACGTCGGCGGCGTGGCTCGCGCCCGCGGCCTCGCCAAGCGCATCAACACCCCGCTCGCGATCGTCGACAAGCGCCGCGAACGTCCGGGTGAATCCGAGGTCATGAACGTGATCGGCGACGTCTCCGGCTACAGCTGTATCCTGGTCGACGACATCGTCGATTCCGGCGGCACGCTGGTCAATGCGGCCGACGCGCTGATCGCCAAGGGCGCCAAGGACGTCTACGCCTACATCACCCACGGCGTGCTCTCCGGCGGCGCAGCCGCCCGTATCGCCGGCTCGAGGCTGAAAGAGCTCGTCATCACCGACTCGATCCTGGCGACGGAAGCGGTGAGCAAGGCGCCGAACATCCGCACGCTGCCGATCGCCAGCCTGATCTCGGACGCGATCGCGCGCACCGCCGCTGAAGAGTCGGTGTCGAGCCTGTTCGACTAGCTTTCTCGATTCCGAAAGGTCTCGCAGGGTGGGCAAAGGCGCAAAGCGCCGTGCCCACCTTTTTTGTTGCCGCGAAGACGGTGGGCACGCTGCGCTTTGCCTACCCTACGGCGTGCCTACCTCGCGCCGCAGCACGCCCCACAGGCCCCACGGGTTGTTGCCGGCTGCCGCCCATGACATCATCCGGACACCCGAGTCATCTCTGCCTTCTGGATGCCCGATGCCACGCCGGAAATTCGCCTGGGAGAAGCTGTCGGATGACGAGTTGCTCAAGCAGCGCCTCTCCAGCCTGAGGGTGACGGTCGAAGGCACCTGGCTCGAGGACTGCGTCGGCACGCTCCACGAGGAGCTCGAAGAGCGGGGCATCCGGCTGCGGCCGCACACATGGATCTCGAGCGAATGGTTCAGCCCGGGCGACGTGCCCGGCATCGCCATCCCGTTCTATCTCGCCCATCCCCGCCTGATGAAGCTCGAGAAGAAGATGATGTTCGACGTCGAGGGCGGGACCTGGCGCGAATGCATGGCCATCCTCCGTCACGAGGCCGGCCATGCCCTGCAGCACGGCTACCAGCTGCAGCGCCGGCGGCGCTGGCAGCAGCTGTTCGGCCCGTCATCGAGACACTACCCGCGCTACTACCGCCCCAATCCGGCGAGCCGGCGTTATGTCCAGCACCTCCGCCTCTGGTACGCACAGAGCCATCCGGATGAGGATTTCGCCGAAACTTTCGCGGTGTGGCTGCGGCCGCGCTCGAACTGGCGAACGCGCTATGCCGGCTGGCCGGCGCTGAAGAAGCTCGAATATGTCGACGAGCTGATGGGCGAAATCGCGGGAAAGCGGCCGCTGATCACGACGCGGGAGCGTGTCGACCCGCTGGGCCGGCTCAGCCAGACGCTCGAAGACCACTACAAGAAGAAGCAGGCGTTCTATGCCTTCACGCCGCCGAAGACCTACGACCGCGATCTCTCCCGGCTGTTTTCCGCCGATCCACGCCATCACCGCTCGAAGCCGGCTTCGAGCCTGATCCGGCGCCACCGCGCCCAGATCAGGCAATTGGTCTCGCGATGGACGGGCGAGAACCAGCTCACGCTCGATGCCGTGCTCGACGACATGATCTCCCGCTGCCGCGAGCTCGACCTGCGCGCCGTCGGCCCCGAGCAGAAGCTCGTTCTCGATTTCACCGTCCTCGTGACCGCCAAGACGATGCACGCGCTGTTTGGCCCGTCTCGGCGCAAATGGATCGCGCTATGAGACGCTTGCGCATTCTGGTCCTGATGCATCCGGACTTCATGCCTCCGGACTCGAGCGACGGGTACAGCGCGCAGGAAATCAACGCGTGGAAAACGGAATACGACGTGGTGAGCACCTTGCGCACGGCCGGCCACGAGGTCCGCGCGCTCGGCGCGCAGGACGAGATCAAGCCGATCCGCGAGGCGATCGAGGAGTTCAAGCCGCACGTGGTCTTCACGTTGCTGGAGGAATTCCACAACAACGTCGCCTACGACCAGCACATCGCCAGCTATCTCGAACTGATGAGGGTTCCCTATACCGGGTGCAATCCGCGCGGCCTGATCCTCGCGCGCGGCAAGGATTTGTCGAAGACGCTGGTGCATCATCGCCGGATCGCGGCGCCGGCTTTCGCCGTGTTCCCGATGCGCCGCAAGGTGAAACGCCCGACGCGCCTTGCACTGCCGCTGATCGTCAAGAGCCTGAACATGGACGGGTCGTTCGGCATTTCGCAGGCCTCGATCGTCGACACCGACGAGAAGCTGGCGGAACGCGTCGCCTTCATCCACGAGCGGGTCGAGTCCGCGGCCATCGCCGAGCAATTCATCGAGGGGCGCGAGCTTTATGTCGGCGTGCTCGGCAACAACCGCTTGCGCGTTCTGCCGGTTTGGGAGCTGAAATTCGGCAGCATGGGCGGGCGCAGGTCACGTCACATCGCCACCGAAAAGGCCAAGCACGACACCGACTATCAGGAGAAGGTCGGGATCGTCGACGGGCCGGCGAAGGACCTCGCGCCCGAAGTTACCGCCCGCATCCAGCGCGCCGCGAAACGCATCTACCGGGCGCTCGGCCTCGACGGTTACGCGCGCATCGACTTTCGCCTCGCCGCCGACGGCACGCCGTATTTCATCGAGGCCAACCCCAACCCCGAGATCGCCAAAAGCCAGGAGTTCGCCACGGCGGCTCAACATGCAGGGCTCAACTATCCGGATCTCCTGCAACGCATCCTGACCCTCGGGATCAGCCGGGCCAAGGCGGGCGTGTCGCTGGGTTAAGAGCGGATTCAAGCAAAACCCGGCAACACCACGTCCTTCATGAGTGCGAGCATCACGGCGGTCTGCTCCTCGCCGGATCGCCGGTAATTTCCGCAGTGGATCGCCACGACGAGATCGCGCGCCGGCATCACGAACAGATATTGGCCACCCCAGCCGACACCGCCGAACCAACGCAGGGGTTGCGCCGTGGCGAAATCGCCGATGTACCAATGATAGCCGTAATCGCGGCCGGGGCGGATCGGGACGACCGGCGTGGTCACGCGCTTCACCCAGTCGGCCGGAACGAGCTGTCGACCGTCCCATTTGCCGTCGGCCAGCATGAGCTGACCGATCTTGACGAGGTCGCGTGGCAAGAGAGCTGCGCCCGACGCAGCGCGCGGTTCGCCGTCACGGCCAACGCGCCAGTCGGACCGGCCAAAGCCCATCGGATCGAACAGCACGCGGCGGCAATAGGCCGGCAGGGCTTCGCCGGTGCCTTTCGCAATCAGCCGGCCGAGCAACGCGGTCGCGCCGCCGCAATAGGTCCACTTCGCGCCGGGCTCGCCGACGATCGGACGTTCGAGAATGAAGCGGTAACGCTCGGGCGCGGCTTCCATCGCCGTCTCGCTGTTGCGCGGCTCGCCGTAAACGACCGAGAGCTCGTCCCATTCGAAGCCGAGCGTCATCGAGAGCAGGTGATGGATCGTGATCTTGTCGCGGCCTGGCTGCGCGGCGAGATCGGCATATTCCGGAAACTGCGCGTAGAGCTTGGCATCCGGCGGCGGCACCTTGCCTTCCGCGAGCGCGATGCCGTAGGCGAGACCGACGACGCTCTTGGAGATAGAGCGCAGATCGTGCAGCACGTCGGGGCCAAAGACGACGTCGCCGAGCGGAGCGCCCAAGCGCTCGTCTGCGCCCCGCCCGTAATGCTCGAACACGAGCTTGCCGCCCTGGCTGACCAGGAACACGTGCAGACCGGGCACCTTTCCGGTCTGCATGAGCCCGGCGAGGCGCTCCGCCGCATCGGACGATGCTGCAATCGCGGGCATGGCCCGCGGAAGGACGACGCTCGCGCCGAGGCCCGCCAGCAGATGACGACGGTTGAGATAGGCCATGGTCTATTTCCTCTGGAATGGGGTATACACAGGTACCTTGTAATACACAGTACCTTGCTATATAAGCTCTCTCGAAAGCGGTGTAGTCAAGGAGGAAATGGCCGACTCGACGAATCAGGTTCAGCTCAAGAAGGGCGCGCTGGAGCTCTGCGTGCTCGCTCTGCTCGCGCGCGGCGAGAGCTATGCCTATGAGATCGCGAGTACGCTGTCGGCCGGCGTCGGCATGGGTGAAGGCACGATCTATCCGCTGATGCGGCGCATGCAGGACGACGGGCTGGTCGACACCCGCCTCGAGGAATCCAGCAGCGGTCCGCCGCGCAAATATTATCGGCTGACGGCTGCAGGCCGCGCCGCCTTCACCGCGCAGAAGCGCGAATGGCGGAGCTTTTCGGATGCCGTGAACAGGCTGCTCGGAGACGCCAGATGAACCGCGCCGACTTCCTTCACATCCTCGGCGATGGGCTCGCGGGACTGCCGGCGATCGAGATCGACGACATCCTGGCCGACTACGCCGCCCATTTCGAGGAGGCCCGCGCTTCGGGGCGGTCGGAGCAAGAGGTCGCCTCCGCGCTCGGCGACCCCAGACGGCTGGCACGCGAGCTGCGCGCCGAGACGGGATTGCGGCGGTGGGAGAACCATCACTCCTTCCGCAACTCCACGGCCGCGCTGTTTGCGCTCAGCGGCCTCGCCGTGGTCGACATCGTCCTGCTGCTGCCGCTGCTGCTCGCCGTCCTGCTCATCCTGCTCGTGATCGCTTTCGTGATGTGCGTGCTTGGAATCGTCGGCATCGGCTTGCTGATCAGCGTCTACAAGCACGCGGGCGACGGACGGATCGTCGAGCTGATCCTGCGCGGGCTCGCTGGCGTCGCGCTGGTCACCACGGGCGCAGGTTTCGCTGCGTTGCTGGCGCTTGGGCTCAATGCGGCGGTCCGGTGGCTCGGCAACTACGCGCGGCTGCATTATCGGCTGCTCAAGCCGGAGCGGACCGACGCGTAAGTCAGGGCATGGTCATCCGGGGCGGCGCTGCCGCCGAACCCCGGAACAACCTTGTTGTGCCTATCCGACAATTCCCGCCGCGACCTGGCCGCGCAGGCGCTCCAGGCCGAGCAGCGTGTTGGCGCAGGCTTCCGCGACCTCGACACCCTTGATCGCAAAGTGCCTGCGGAAGAAATCGTAGTGCACCTCGGTCTCGTGGAATTGCTGCGGCGTCAGCACGGCCGAGAACACCGGCACCTCGGTGCGCAGCTGCACGTCCATCAGCGCCTTGATCACGGTGTCGGCGACGAATTCGTGGCGATAGATGCCGCCGTCGACGACGAGACCGGCCGCGACGATCGCGGTGTAGCGCCGCGTCTTGGCGAGGATCTGCGCGTGCAGCGGGATCTCGAACGAGCCCGGCACCTCGAACACGTCGACATGGGTGAGGTGGCGCGCCTCGGCTTCCCTGATGAAGGCGATGCGGGCTTCCTCGACGACGTCGCGGTGCCAGCAGGCCTGCACGAAGGCCACCCGCTGCGGCTTTGCGAAATGCGGATGCTCGATGGCCGGCGGGTCCACGGGAACCGGCGATTGTGTCTGGGAAGTTTCGGTTTGGGGGTCTTGCAACATCTGATTCATGGCTTTCCTCAGTTAAGGACCAGAATCAGGGCACACGGAACGACAAGCAGCCGCACCTCGCGATGCGTCCGCCACCGACCGTTCTCTTTCATCCGGACTTTAACCGTCGGCTTCGGAGTTGCACCGAATCTGCTGACCCTTCCCTTCGGAAGAAGTCCCTTTCGGGACAATCCTTGGGGAAGGCGCTCGCGGGCTTGGGCCTTTCGGCCCTTACCGCCGGTGGGGACTTTCACCCCGCCCTGAGAACATCGGCCGTCCGGAATGAACGGCCTGCCCCGAAATATGACGCCGGAGGGCTACCGCAGCAAGCGCGTTCCGCATGGAAAAACCGCATGGTCCCATGCTCCCATGGCGGTCCGGCCCTCGCGGGACGGAATTAACGATTGGGGCGCGGCCGGGACTCCGATTCCGATTTGTTCTTCCCGTTAATAATTGTGGCCGAGATGAGCTGTGGACGAACGAGTCCTCGCTTGTGGACGGACTCGGCAGCCAGTTGCGCAGATTCCGCAAATCACATCAGTTGATCCGCGACAAGCCCGCGCTTGATCCCCGGGTCGCAACAGCGACTCCGCGGGATCGCCTCAGCGATATCGAGGGAGCGCGCGCCGGACCAACCGCGTGCGTATCAAAGACAACAAGAAGGCAAGAGGTCGAGACGGCATGTCCCTGCTCGAAGGCGCTATCGATTCCCGAAATCACCCGCTCGCGGTGGTCGAGGATATCGCTGCCAGCAACAACTGGCCGTTCGAACGCTCCGGCGAAGACGAACTCACGATTGTCTCGAAGGGACAATGGACCGACTATCAGCTCTCGTTCACCTGGATGGGCGGGATCGAGGCGCTGCATCTGGCCTGCGCATTCGACATGAAGATTCCGCTTCCGCGCCGCGGCGAAGTGCAGCGGCTCGTCGCCGCCGTCAACGAGCAGTTGTGGGTCGGCCATTTCGACCTGTGGACCAACACCGGCATGGTCATGCATCGCCAGGCCCTGGTGCTGCCGGGCGGACTCACCGCCTCGACCGCGCAATGCGAGGCCATGCTCGCCGGCGCCATCCACGCCTGCGAGCGCTACTTCCCGGCGTTCCAGTTCGTGGTGTGGGCCGGCAAGAGCACGACGGAGGCGATGGACGCGGCGATGTTCGATACGGTGGGCGAGGCGTAAGGTCTCTCGCGACGTAACAGAATCGCCGCTCGCGCCTCACGTCGTCCCGGACAAGCGCGCCTAAAGCGCGCGCAGATCCGGGATCCATACCGCGTGATTTCGCTTGTGGCACGCGCTTGTTGCCAACACCTCCATCCACTAAAACCAGTCGTGGTTATGGGTCCCGGCCTTCGCCGGGACGACACCGAATTTGTGGTGACCACAGTGGCGAACAGCACTCTTCAAAACATCACCGGCACCATCCTTCTTGCCGGCGCCGGCAAGATGGGCGGCGCTATGCTGACCGGATGGCTGGCGGGCGGGCTCGACCCGCGCCGTGTCGCCGTGGTCGATCCGCACATCGCGCCCGAGATCACCGCGCTCGCCGCCCGGGGCGTGGCGCTCAATCCCGATGCGAAGGCGGCAGGCCAGGTCGAGACCATGGTCGTCGCGGTGAAGCCGCAGATGTTCCGCGAGGCCGGCGCCAAGCTGAAGTCCTTCGTCTCCGAGAAGACCTCGGTGGTCTCGATCATGGCGGGAACCACGATCGCCTCGCTTCACGAGGTCTGTGGCGGCGCGGTCGTGCGCGCGATGCCGAACACGCCGGCCGCGATCGGCCGCGGCATCACGGTGGCGGTTGCGGCGAAGAATGTCAGCCTTGCGCAACGCGCGGTGGCCGATGCGCTGCTGCGCGCCACCGGCTCGGTCGAATGGGTCGATGATGAAAGCCTGATGGACGCGGTGACCGCCGTGTCCGGCTCGGGACCGGCCTATGTGTTCCTGCTCGCCGAGGAACTTGCGCGGGCCGGTGTCGAAGCGGGATTGCCCGAAGCGCTGGCGACGAAGCTCGCGCGGGAGACCGTCGCCGGCTCCGGCGAACTGCTGCATCAATCCGAGCTTCCCTCCGCTACGCTGCGCCAGAACGTCACCTCGCCCGGCGGCACCACCGCCGCGGCCCTCGGCGTGCTGATGGGCGAGCCAGGCCTGCGCGAGTTGATGATCCGCGCGATCGCCGCTGCAACGCAGCGGTCGAAGGAACTGGCGAAGTAAGACGGTGCCAAAGGGTGGGTTAGGCGAAGCCGTAACCCACCCTGCTTCAGCGATTGCAGAACGAAGTTGGTGGGTTACGCTTCGCCAACCCACCCTACGATTTCTACGGTTTCGAGCCTGCGGCGAGCCGCCTGTTGAACAGCTCGACATTGACGAGCCCGCGCGCGTGGCGGCCCTCGCCGAGCTTGCGGGTACCCTCGAACGCCTCGACCTCGAAGCGGATGACGCGGCGCTCGACCGCAGTCACCTTGGCGGTGGTCCGCACCGTCGCGCCGACGAGGGCGGCTGCGAGATGGCGGATGTCGACCTCGGTGCCGACCGTGACCCAGCCCGGCTGAAGCGCAGCGCGGATCGCATCGCCCGCCGTCATCTCCATCTCGAGGATCATCATCGGCGTCGCGTAGACAAAAGGCATGCCCGGCACGAAATGCCCGACCGTGCGCTCCACGGGGACCACCAGCGTGCGCTCCGCGCTCATGCCTGTTGTGATGAAGCCGCGTGCGTCCATGCTTGCCTCACACCCGGTGTCGTCCCGGACAAGCGCGCCATGAGCGCGCGCCGATCCGGGACCCATAACCACAGGACGTCGTGGTTACGGGGACTCGGAGTTACCGCTTCACCACATAACCACTCCCTGTGGTCATGGGTCCCGGATCTGCGCCGACGCTTGTCCGGGACGACAGCGGAAAATGCCGCGCCGGCGTTGGCTACTTCTTCGCCGCCGCCGCGCGCTCCACGAAGGTCTTGCCGCCCTTCATCTTGTGGCGGAGCGGGGCTTCGTTGATCTGGATGACGACGGCGTCGGCGTCGACGCCGAGATTCTTCACCAGTGCCTGCGTGATGTCGCGCATCATGCCGGCCTTCTGTTCATCGGTGCGGCCTTCGGCCATGCTGACGGTGATCTCAGGCATTGTGTTCGCTCCCTCTTCTCTCTCCGTCATGGCCGGGCTCGTCCCGGCCATCCACGGTCTTCGCTATCAAACAAGACGTGGATGCCCGGGACAAGCCCGGGCATGACGACGCCAGTGAATGGCTAGCCCCAGCTCACGTCATGGCGGGCCAGGACCTCGCGCACCTTCGCGACGAGATCGGCTTCGCTGCACGAGAACTGCGCCGGACGCGTTTCGCGCCATTCCTGGTTGGAGGCGATGGCGGCGGCCGCCTTGGCGCCCTCGATCAGATCCTTGATCTGCAGCTCACCGCGCGCCTTCTCATCCGAACCCTGGATGATCACGCAAGGTGAGTTGCGGCGGTCGGCATATTTGAGCTGGTTGCCCATGTTCTTGGGATTGCCGAGATAGAGCTCGGCGCGGATGCCGGCGGTGCGCAAGCTCGCCACCATCTTCTGATAGTCGGCGACGCGGTCGCGGTCGAACACGGTGACGACGACGGGGCCGAATTCGGGCCGGGTGTCGAGCTTGCCGAGCAGCGTCAGCGCAGCCTGGAGGCGCGAGACGCCGATCGAGAAACCGGTCGCCGGCACCGGCTCGCCGCGAAAGCGCGAGACGAGACCGTCATAGCGGCCACCGCCGCCGACCGAGCCAAAGCGTACGGGCCGGCCCTTATCGTCCTTGGTGTCGAGCAGCAGTTCGACCTCGTAGACGGGGCCGGTGTAGTATTCGAGACCACGTACGACGGACGGATCGATCTTGATGCGGTCCGCGCCGTAACCCGACGCCGTCACCAGCTTGGCAATCTCTTCCAGCTCGCTCACGCCGGCCTGACCGACTTCGCTCTTGGCGAGGTAAGCTTCCGCCGCAGCAATGGCTTCTTTCCAATCGTCACGCGGTTTGGTGATGGCGAGAACAACGTCAGCCTCCGCCGCACTCAAATTGGCGCCCTTCGTGAAGTCGCCCTTGCCTTCCTCGCCGCCGTCCCAGCGTCCGGGACCGAGCAGCTTGCGCACCTCGTCGGCGGGAAACTTGTCGAGCTTGTCGATTGCGCGCAGCACGGTCAGTCGGCGCGCAGCATTCTCGTCACCGGTGAGCCCGATGGCCTCCAGAACACCGTCGAGCACCTTGCGGTTGTTGACCTTCACCACGTACTGGCCGCGCGCAACGCCAAGCGCCTCCATCGTGTCCGCGGCCATCATGCAGATCTCGGCATCCGCCGCCGGCGTTGCCGAGCCGACGGTATCGGCGTCGAACTGCATGAACTGGCGGAAGCGGCCGGGGCCGGGCTTCTCGTTGCGGAACACATAGCCGACGCGGTAGCTACGATAGGGCAGGACCAGAGCGTCGGTCCCGTACCGCTCGCCGACATAGCGCGCGAGCGGCGCGGTCAGATCGTAGCGCAGGCTGATCCACTGCTCGTCGTCGTCCTGGAACGAAAACACGCCCTCGTTCGGGCGGTCCTGATCGGGCAGGAACTTGCCGAGCGCGTCGGTGTATTCCATCGCCGGCGTCTCCACCGGCTCGAAGCCGTAGAGCTCGTAGACGGCGCGGATCTTCTCGACCATCTCGCGTGTCGCCCGGATCGCGGCGGGGTCGCGATCCTCGAGCCCGCGCGGCAGGCGCGCCTTCAGTTTCTGGGGTTTTTTGGGTTTCTCGGCCATGCGCGGCATTTACCAGTCGGGGCGCAAGGCGGCAACCGCCGCCTTTTCCCCTCTCCCCTTGTGGGAGAGGGTGGCTCGCCGCGCCAGCGGCGAGACGGGTGAGGGGTCTCTATCCGCGAGCACGCCTCTCACGATTGAAATTGCGGAGAGAACCCCTCATCCGGCGCTTCGCGCCACCTTCTCCCACAAGGGGAGAAGGAAGAAAGTCCCCTTTTACGGCTGCTCCATCCGCGCCCGGAGCGCGTCGGCGTCGGTTTTCGGCATGGATTTGAGCAGCGGCTTGATGGTTTCCCCGCCGACGATCTTGCCGTTGCGCATGAACATCCAGTCCGAGATGTCGGTATCCTTGAACTCGGCGAGGTCTCCGAACCGCTTCCCTGACAGATTCCGAGGCGTGTCGGCGAAACGCGCTGCATATTCCCCGGTCGGAAGCTTCTTCACCTCGCTCATCCAGATGTGCTCGTCATTGCCGGCGGCCCGAAATCGCACCTTGAGGGCGTGCTCTGTCTCCATCCGTTTTGGCGCCTCATAGGAAGCCCAGAAGACGGGCAGTGTCGCGCGTGCGCGCGCGATGGCGGCATTCATCTCGGCGTCGGTGTCAGCAACGCTGATGACGCGGTCCGCCACGTCGAGCGCGGGCCCCGGACGCAATGTGAGAATACCGTAGACGGCGACTGCCGTTACGACAGCGGATAGGGCCCATTTGATCTGCTGGGGGAGAGGAGTGGGCATGGAGCGCAACGTCTGGGAGGCTTGATGTCCCAGACATTGTCACACAGTTGCACCGGCGCTTTCAACAACTAAGGATTGGCGCAGTGCAGGCGGAGCGGAGCGCACGGCCTTCGGAGGAAGATGCGCTACCGATCCTTTTCGCGAGCATGGCCCCGTCTTCCCGGGGCCGCAGAGCCTCAAAACACCTTGCGGATCCAGCTGTGCGGATCGTTGGTGCGGCCGTACTGGATGTCGACGAGCTGCTTGCGCAGGCCCATCGCGACGGGGCCGGCGACACCGCCGCTGATGTCGAAATCGCCGCTCACCGAGCGCACCTTGCCGATCGGCGAGATCACGGCGGCGGTGCCGCAGGCAAAGGCTTCCTTCAGCTTGCCGCTCGCCGCATCCTTGCGCCACTGGTCGAGCGAGTACGGCTCCTCGCGCACCGTCTTGCCGGCATCCTTCGCCAGCGTGATGATGGAGTCGCGGGTGATACCCGGCAGGATCGTGCCGAGCGGCGGCGTCGAGAGCGATCCGTCGTCGAACACGAAGAAGACGTTCATGCCGCCGAGTTCCTCGATGTAACGGCGCTCGACCGCGTCGAGGAACACGACCTGATCGCAGCCGTGCTGAATCGCTTCGGCCTGCGCACGCAGGCTCGCGGCGTAATTGCCGCCGCATTTGACGGCGCCGGTGCCGCCGACCGCGGCGCGCGTGTAGTTCTCCGACACCCAGATCGACACCGGCGCAGGCCCGCCCTTGAAGTAGGAGCCGACCGGCGAAGCGATGACCGCGAAGATGTATTCCGACGACGGCTTGACGCCGAGGAAGGTCTCGCTCGCGATCATGAAGGGCCGCAGGTAAAGACTGCCCTCGCCGCCCGGCATCCAGGCGCGGTCGATGCGCACGACCTGCTCGACCGCCTCGATGAAGACGTCTTCGGGCAGCTGCGCCATCGCCATGCGGTCGGCCGAGTCCCTGAAGCGCCGCGCATTGGCGTCGGGTCGGAACAGGTTCACGCCGCCGTCGTCGCGCTTGTAGGCCTTGAGGCCCTCGAAAATTTCCTGCGCGTAGTGCAGGACGGCACCCGCCGGATCGAGCTGGAAATTGGCGCGCGCCTCGACGCGGGCCTCGTACCAGCCGCCCTTGGCCTGGTTGTAGCGGACGATCGCCATGTGATCGGTGAAGATCCGTCCGAAGCCGGGGTCCACCAGCTTGGCGACGCGATCCTTCTCTGGCGTAGGATTGGATGCGGGCTGGATGTCGAATTTCATGCTCATGTCCTTGGCTCCCGCTGCCGGTAGCGGCGCTGTTCTGGCGCCCGCCTGCCCTGTTTTGGGTCCGGCTGGCTTGATTAGGGTTGTGGCCGGGCCACCGCCAGCCTTGTTACGGCCGGTTTCCGTGGCCAGCATGTCGCCGAGGACATGCTTTTGCGGAAGGCGGAAGTCCAGTATGTTTTGCCGAAATGCCGCTCGACAATCGCACGGTAGACCTGATCCGGCCGTCGCTGCCTGTCCGGCTCCCTCCGGCCGTCTCTGCTTCGATGCCACCCGACGCGAAACGATCTAAAATTTCGTGCGGGTCGATCGTTTTGTAACATTGAACCCAAGATACGTCAATATGCCTGACATAAATTTCGCGACTCCCCCTCAAGACGCTGCCGAGCCTCGGCCGGCCGCAGGCGATGGAGGCAATTTGCGCTGGGATATCATCGAGCTGCTGTTCTTCGCCTATCGCGATTTCGTCGGCGATCCCGACCAGGAACTGGAGGCTTTCGGCTTCGGCCGGGCCCATCACCGCGTCATGCACTTCGTCTATCGCTATCCAGGTCTCAAAGTCGCCGATCTGCTCGACGTCCTGCGCATCACCAAACAATCGCTCGGCCGGGTGCTCAAGCAGCTCCTGGACGAGGGCTATATCGTGCAGAAGACCGGCGACAATGACCGCCGCCAGCGCCTGCTCTACGCCACGCCGAAGGGCGAGGCGCTGGTGCAGAAGCTCGCCGGGCTCCAGACCACGCGGATCACCAAGGCGCTCGCCGAGATGGGCCCGCAGGATGCGGAGACCGTCAAGCGCTTCCTGCGCGCGATGATCGACCGCGACGATCCGGACAAGGTGCTGGAGACGATCTTCGCCTCCGTCAATCAAGACGCAAAGGAGTGACCGTGCCACTCGCTGCCACGCTCGCCCGTCCGCCGGTGCAACCGGCCGACGACGCCCCGCATCTCCTGCTGGTCGACGACGACCGCCGCATCCGCGATCTGCTGTCGCGCTTCCTCGCCAGCGAGGGCTATCGCGTCTCGACCGCGGCCAGCGCCAGCGATGCGCGTTCGAAGCTCATGGGCCTGCATTTCGACCTGCTGATCCTCGACGTCATGATGCCCGGCGAGACCGGCTTCGACCTCGCCCGTTTCATCCGGACCTCCTCCTCGGTGCCGATCGTGATGCTGACGGCGCGGCACGAGGCCGAAGCCCGCATCGAGGGCCTTCAGATCGGCGCCGACGATTACGTCGCAAAACCGTTCGAGCCGCGCGAGCTCGCGCTGCGCATCAACAACATCCTCAAGCGCGCCGCTCCGCCGCCGCAGGCCGCAATGGTGGAGAAGATCGCGTTCGGCCCCTACGTCTACCATCTCGATCGCGGCGAATTGCGCCAGGGCGAGGAGGTCATCCACCTCACCGACCGCGAGCGCGAGATGCTGCGGATTCTCTCGGAGACGCCGGGCGAGACCGTGCCGCGCAGCGCCCTGACCGGCAATGGCAGCGTCAACGAGCGCGCCGTCGACGTGCAGATCAACCGCCTCAGGCGCAAGATCGAGACCGATCCCGCCAATCCGCTATTCCTCCAGGCGGTGCGCGGCATCGGCTACCGGCTGGTGGCCTCGCCATAAAGCAGTGAAGCGCGACCGATGAGCACGATCGATACCGGCCTGACGCTGCTCAAGAGCGCGGCCGGCCGCGTCTCCGCCGCCAATGGCTGGATGGGCAACGCGTTCAAGGGCTGGATGCCGACCGGCCTCTATGCCCGCGCGCTCCTCATCATGATCGTGCCCATGGTGATCCTGCAATCCGTCGTCGCCTTCGTGTTCATGGAACGGCACTGGAACACGGTGACGCGCCGCCTGTCGGCCGCGGTGGTGCAGGACATCGCCGCGCTGATCGACGTCTACAAGGGCTATCCGCAGGACAAGGACCGCAACGAGATCCGCCGCATCGCCCAGCAGCGCCTCGGCCTCGTCGTCGATTTCCTGCCCGCCGGCGACATGCCGCCGCCGGGACCAAAGCCGTTCTTCTCGCTGCTCGACCAGACGCTGTCGGTGCAGCTCGGCCGCCAGATCGGGCGCTCGTTCTGGATCGACACGGTCGGCCGCTCCAACCTGGTCGAGATCCGCATCCAGCTCGACGACGCCGTGATGCGCGTGTTCGCGCAGCGCAGTGCGGCCTATGCCTCGAATTCGGAGATCTTCCTGTTCTGGATGGTCGGCACGTCCTCGATCCTCTTGATCGTCGCGGTGCTGTTCCTGCGCAACCAGATCAGGCCGATCCTGCGGCTTGCCGATGCCGCCGAGAGCTTCGGCAAGGGCCGCGAGGCGCCGAATTTCAGGCCGCGCGGCGCGCGTGAGGTGCGGCGCGCGGCGGTCGCCTTCCTCGAAATGAAATCGCGCATCGAGCGCACCATGGAGCAGCGCACCGCGATGCTCGCCGGCGTCAGCCACGATCTGCGCACCATCCTGACCCGCTTCAAGCTCGAGCTGGCGCTGATCGGCGACAACCCCGAGCTCGAGGGCATGCGCAAGGACGTCGACGAGATGTCGATGATGCTGGAGGATTACCTCGCCTTCGCCCGCGGCGATTCCGGCGAGCAGTCGCAGCCGACCGACATGGCGCAGGCGCTCGAGGAGCTGCGCAGCGATGCCGAACGCCACGGTCACGCTGCAACCGTCGCATTCAACGGACTGCCGGTGGTGACGGTGAAGCCGGCCTCGTTCAAGCGCTGCCTCGCCAACCTCGTCACCAATGCGGCGCGCTACGGCAAGAGCATCGCCATCACCGGCCAGCGCGATCACCGTTATCTGACCGTCACGGTCGACGACGACGGCCCCGGCATTCCCGCGCACTTGCGCGAAGAGGTGTTCAAGCCGTTCCTGCGGCTGGACAACGCCCGCAACCAGGACGAAGGCGGCACGGGCCTCGGCCTTGCGATCGCCCGCGACATCGCCCGCTCGCATGGCGGCGACATCACGCTCGGCGACAGCCCGATGGGCGGACTAAGGGCGAGTGTCAGGATTCCGGTTTAGCCGGTAACGTAGCCCGGATGGAGCGTAGCGCAATCCGGGATTCTTTTCTTCACCACGGATGCAAGGCCCCGGATTTCGCTGCGCTCCATCCGGGCTACGAACTACGCTCACCCTACTTCGGCAGCAGCGCCTTCAGCTTGTCGACGTCGCGCACGTTCATCTTGAAGCCGCCGGGCATCACGATGTCGCCGGGCTTCTGGTCCGGCTTGCAGGCGCCCAGCCATTTCGCTTCGAGCGTCATGGTGGTGTCGCGCCCCGCCGCGCCGGCGGCGCCGCCTTGCGCGTGCGAGGAGGTCTTCACCGTATAGGCCGAGTTGAAATCGCCCGTGATCTCGGCATGCGAGGTGGTGCTGATGCCGGCGACGCTGCACTCGGAATCGGTGACATAACCGGTCGCCGTCTTCTTGATGTCCTGCTTGGCGCAGACCTGCTTGGCCATCGGGGAGGCGTTGTTGTTCATCTCCTTGTCGACGGTCTCGTCGGTGCAGTGCTGCATGGTCATTTCCGGCATCGCAGAGCCGCTCCTGACCATCTTCAGTTCCCACAAGCCGGCCTTGCGCACCGGCAGATCGTCGGCACTGCTGCTACCCGCCGACAACACAAGGCAAAGTGCCGAGCCGAGCAAAGCGAGTTTGCGCGTCATGTGGGAAGCTCCCGGCTGAAAGATCGCGACGTTACGAAAGCGCCTCAGTACAGCGTGCGGATCGGCCGGTCGGCGGCGCCATAGGGCACCCAGCGGCAGGAGAACGAGATGTAGCCGCCCTCATAGGCCTGCACCCCGAGGATTTTGACGACCTTGCCGTAGCGCGCGCAGTGATCGACTGCGACCTGCCGCGCATCGACCTGGGTCGCCATCGAATAGGCGATGATGCCGCCGGTATCGTTGCCCTTGAACGGCAGCACGTAGTCGGCACGCGCCGACTGGCTCGCCACCATACCCGAGACAACCAGGCTGGCGAGAAGACCCGCGGCCGCAATGATTCGCATTACCGTCACTCCAATTGGCTGGCCGCCAGTTTACGGTGCCGGAACGGAAGTGAAAAGAACCGAAGCCGTCTGGGCGCGACGTTGTGGTCAACTCCTGGCGAAGTGTTGCCGCGTTGCACTTGACCTGCCCCGGCCTTCGCGGCACCGTCCGGACTTCGCAAGACTTCAGCCGTCCGGATTGACCATGCGCGCCCCCTCCCAGAAATCGCTCCGCTTTGCCGCTTTGCTCGGCCTCATGTTCGGGGCGCTGTCGCTCGGCGAGGCCAGGGCCGCCAATCCGCTGGAAATGAATTTCTGGCTGAGCGGACCGCGCTATGACGGCACGGTCGCCGATTGCGAACGGGCGCTGCCGACGATCGCCACCCAGTTCTGGGAAAAGGAAAGCACGTTCTGGAATTCTTCCTTGAAGATCACCGGCTTCTCCGCCGTTCGCGAGACCGCGTTCCGGCCCTGGCAGTCCGACAACATTCCGCGCCGCTATTGCAGCGCTGACGCCATGCTGACCGACGGCAAGGTGCGCAAGGTGCATTTCTCGCTTGTCGAGGATGGCGGCTTCGCCGGCTATGGCAACGGCGTCGAGTGGTGCGTGGTCGGCGTCGACCGCAATTGGGCCTACAATCCGGCCTGCCGCGCCGCCAGGCCCTGATTCGGAAGTCCTGATTTCGGCCGATCAACCCGCCGAACGGTGATTGCTCGCATTTTGTTCTTGAAATGTTCTCATCGCCTGCTAGGCTCGCTTGCACAGTCTAGTTGAGGGGCGTCGCCATGTTTCATTCCAGATTGCATTCCTTCTCCCGCCTGATGATCTCGCTGCCGCTTGCCGCCGGTCTGGTCTCGCTGGCGGACGTCGCGAAGGCCCAGGACAAGCGGCAGAACGCGCCCGGCGAATTCGATTTCTATGTGCTGTCGCTGTCGTGGTCGCCCTCCTTTTGCGAGGAGGCGGCCGAACGCGGCGGCCGCTCCCAGATCCAGTGCGGCGGCCGGCCCTTCGCTTTCGTGGTGCACGGGCTGTGGCCGCAATATGAGAACGGCTTTCCGGAATATTGCCAGCGGCCGGCGCCGCGGCTGAGCCGGAGCATCGTCTCATCGATGCTCGACCTGATGCCGGCGCCAGGCCTGATCTTCAACGAATGGGACAAGCACGGCACCTGCTCGGGGCTCGCCGACCGCAGCTATTTCGAGGCGATCCGCAAAGCGCGCGCCGCGATCAAGATTCCGGCCGAGTATCTCGACCTGTCGCAGGCCAAGACCGTGGCACCGGCGGAGGTCGAGGAGGCCTTCATCAAGGCCAATCCGGGCCTCGGCAGCGCCGCGGTCTCGGTCACCTGCAACCGGACGCGGCTGTCCGAGGTCCGCATCTGCCTCAGCAAGGACCTGCAATTCCGCGCCTGCGAGGAGATCGACCGCCGCGCCTGCCGCCGCGACCAGGTGACGATGCCGCCGATCAGGGGCGGGTAGCCAGATCGCAACGGCGCACCGCCCCCGGAATGACGGGAGTTACTTTCATCGCGCGATGTCGTAACTCTCCGCCATGAACTACCGTCACGCCTTTCATGCCGGCAACTTCGCCGATGTCATCAAGCACATCGTGCTGGCGCGCATCCTCACTTATTTGCAGGACAAGCCTGGGGCGTTCCGCGTCATCGACACCCATGCCGGCGCCGGCCTGTACGATCTCGAAAGCGACGAGGCACGCCGCAGCGGCGAATGGCTGACCGGCATCGCGCGGCTGATGCAGGCGCGCCTGTCGAACGAGACCATCGCGCTCACAAAACCCTATCTCGACATCGTCCGCGCCTTCAATCCGAAGGGCGAGCTCAAGGCCTATCCCGGCTCGCCGCTGATCGCGCGCGGCCTGCTCAGGCCGCAGGACCGGCTCGTGGCCTGCGAGCTCGAGCCGAAGGCACGCAAGGCGCTGATCGACGTGCTGCGCCGCGACGAGCAGGCCCGCGTGGTCGATCTCGACGGCTGGGTGGCGCTGCCGGCTTTCGTGCCGCCGAAGGAGCGGCGCGGACTCGTGCTGATCGATCCGCCATTCGAGGCAAAGAACGAGTTCGAACGGCTGGGCGAAGCCTTCGCGGAGGCTTTCGCAAAATGGCCGACCGGTATCTACGTAATCTGGTATCCGGCCAAGAGCCGCCGCGCCACCGATACGCTGGCGCAGTCAGTGGCGCGGCTCGCAGCCGCAGCAAAGCCGCCCGGAAAATGCCTGCGCCTCGAATTCAGTGTTGCGCCGCAAGCCGACAGTGCAGCCCTCACCTCCACCGGGCTGCTGATCGTCAATCCCCCTTACACGCTGCACGGCGAGCTCAAGACGATCCTGCCCGAACTCGAAATGCCGCTCGGCCAGGGCGGCGCGGCCAGATTCCGATTAGAGGTGCCCAAGCCTTAGCAGCACCAGGCCGTAACACTCCGGCATTCTTGGGAAAAATATGCAGGAGCGGTAGTCAATCTGCAACGAACCGTATTATGCTGTTTCCGTGACTGGCTTTACGTTCCGCTTCCGCGAATGGTTGCGGCGGAGTGAAGGCCTAAGAAAGATCCGGCCGGACCGTTGAGGTCCGCCCAAGGATGGCCAGCTCTCCCGGGCTCCGTAACGCCCGGTCATGTCGCGACGTGAGTCTGCGTCGCGACGGAGGAGCAATGAGGGGGAGTTTCCCGATGGCCATGACGGGAACGGTCAAGTTTTTCAACGGCGAGCGCGGCTACGGTTTCATCAAGCCTGACGACGGCGGTCGCGATGTTTTTGTTCACATTACTGCTGTGGAGCGGGCGGGACTGAAGGACCTTGCCGAGGGACAGCGCATTACTTTCGAAGTCGAACCGGACAAGAAGGGGAAGGGACCGAAGGCGGTCAATTTAGTGATCCTCTCCTAGCGGGCCTGATTGAACACATCTGCCGCAAAAAAATCCCGGCCGCGAGCGGCCGGGAGGTTGTTGTCCGGTATTTTCTTATTCAGCTATCAGAAGTGATAGTTCACGCCCGCGCGCACAACGCTGGCGCTATAGCCGTTTGACACGCCCGTAATTGCGAACTGGCTGGTCGACAGATCGATGTAGAGATATTCGAGCTTGGCGCTCCAGTTCGGCGCGAGGCCGACTTCCGCACCGGCACCGATGGTCCAGCCGGCGCTGGTGTGCGACTCCGTCCAGCCGAAGGTCTGCGCGCGCAGCTCGCCGAAAGCGAGGCCGGCGGTGCCGTAGAACAGCACGTTGCTGAAGGCATAGCCGGCACGGCCGCGCAGGGTGCCGAACCACGGATTGGAGAACTTCCACGGCGCGAAGGTATCGTCGGCACCGGCGGCCTGAATGTCGCCTTCGACACCGAACACCCATGGACCGTTCTGGAAATTGTAGCCCGCCTGCACGCCGCCGATGAAACCGCCGGGCTTGACCGGGCTGTTGCTCACCGAGCCCCATTCGTAGCCGACATTGCCGCCGAGATAAGGGCCCGCCCAGCTATACGCGTTCAGCGGCTGGTTGACGGTATAGGGCGCGCGCTGCCCGTAACTGAGATCGGCGGCCTCTGCCGAAGCTGTCCAGCCGGCGGCAACCAACGCGGCTGCGCCCACAACGAACCTCTTCATCGGTACTCTCCAACGCAACTGCCGTGACCGGGTGCGATGCCTGCGCCGCCGCGCCGGACCATGTCGCATGGTTACGGAACCAAGACCTTTTCGCGTAAGATTTATCGAGAGTTTTAAGTTAAAGGCCTGTTAAGACCCGTTACCGCGCGCTTAACAGACTTAAGGAAGCGTTACCGGGAACTGCGCCGCCATCCTGTGCGTGCAGCGTGGCCGGAACTTCAAATCGGTCCCCCCAGCGCCTAAATTCGCCCCATGGTTCACGATTCCACCGACAATCCGGACGACCGCGCGCGCAAATCGCCGCGGGCTGCTGCGACCGACGCGCCGCCCGAAGGGCTGGCGGCGCCGGACCTCGATCCCGCCACCACCGGCGGCGACGACGAGGACGATGCGCGGCTGCCCGACATCCTGGAAGAGAGCGGCGCGGTCGGCGAAGAGCCGCTGGCGAGCGGCCATGAGGCGATCGAGCGGGCGGTCCGGCTCGCCCCCACCTCGCCCGGCGTCTATCGCATGCTCAATGCCAACGCCGACGTGCTCTATGTCGGCAAAGCCAAGAACGTCAAAAAGCGCCTGTCGAACTACGCGCGCCAGAGTGCGCCGCAGCCGGCGCGCATCCTGCGCATGATCGCCGCCACGGTGACCGTGGAGATCGTCTCGACCAACACCGAGACCGAAGCACTGCTGCTGGAAGCCAATCTCATCAAGCAGCTGCGGCCGCGCTTCAACGTGCAGCTGCGCGACGACAAGTCGTTTCCCTATATCCTGATCACCGGCGACCATTGGGCGCCGCAGATCCTGAAGCACCGCGGCGCACAATCCCGGCCCGGGCGCTATTTCGGCCCGTTCGCCTCCGCCGGCGCCGTCAATCGCACCATCACGGCCTTGCAGCGCGCGTTCCTGGTCCGCTCCTGCACCGATTCCTTCTTCGAGAGCCGCAGCAGGCCCTGCCTGCTCTACCAGATCCGCCGCTGCGCCGGCCCCTGCACCCGCGAGATCGACTTCCCCGGCTATACGACGCTGGTGCGCGAGGCGACCGACTTCCTGTCCGGCAAGAGCCATGCGGTAAAGCAGGAGCTTGCCGGCGAGATGGAGAAGGCGGCCAACGAGCTCGAATTCGAGACCGCCGCGCTGTATCGCGACCGCCTCGCCGCGCTGTCGGCGATCCAGTCGCAGCAGGGCATCAATCCGCGCACGGTGGAGGAAGCCGACGTGTTCGCCATCCACCAGGAGGGCGGCTTCTCCTGCGTCGAGGTGTTCTTCTTCCGCACCGGCCAGAACTGGGGCAACCGCGCTTATTTCCCGCGCGCGGAGAAGACCTATACGCCGGAGGAGGTCCTCGGCTCCTTCCTCGCCCAGTTCTACGACGACAAGCCGCCGCCGAAGAACATCCTGCTCTCGCACGAGATCGAGGAGAGCGAACTGCTCGCGAACGCGCTGTCGATCAAGGCCGGGCACAAGGTCGAGGTCACCACGCCCAAGCGCGGCGAGAAGAAGGAGCTCGTCGCCCACGCGCTGACCAATGCGCGCGAGGCGCTCGGCCGCAAGCTCGCGGACACCGCGACGCAGAGCCGGCTGCTCGACGCCATCGCCGCGACGCTGAACCTGCCGCATCCGCCCAAGCGCATCGAGGTCTACGACAACAGCCACATCCAGGGCACCAATGCGGTCGGCGCCATGATCGTCGCCGGCCCCGACGGCTTCGTGAAGAACCAGTACCGCAAGTTCAACATCAAGTCGGAAGGGATCACGCCGGGCGACGACTTCGCCATGATGCGCGAGGTGCTGGAGCGCCGCTTCAAGCGCCTGATCAACCCGCCCGAAGAGGGCGCGGCCAAAGCCAAGGACGACGATTTCCCGCAATGGCCCGACCTCGTCATCATCGACGGCGGCCGCGGCCAGCTCAACGCCGTCCGGGAGATCTTTGCAAGTCTCGGCCTGACCCAGGTGTCGCTGATGTCGGTCGCCAAGGGGCCGGACCGCGATGCCGGCCGCGAGACCCTGTTCATGCCGGAGCGCGAGGCGATCAAGCTCGAGCCGCGCGACCCCGTGCTCTATTTCATCCAGCGCCTGCGCGACGAGGCCCACCGCTTCGTCATCGGCTCGCACCGCAAGCTGCGCAAGAAGGACATCCGCGAGGCTGGTTTGCAGGAGATTCCGGGCATCGGCCCGTCACGCAAACGTGCCTTGCTGCATCATTTCGGAACCCTGAAGGAGATCGAACGGGCCTCGATCGCCGATCTCGGCAAGGTTCCGGGGGTGAGCGCCGAAAGCGCCCGCAGGATTTTCGAGTATTTCCATCCCCAGCCGGGGTGAATTAAAGGGGACCGCGGTCATATGGTCGTCGCATCCCGCGCCCCATTTGGGAGCGGGACGGTTGACCTTCAGGCACGAGCGGTATTGGTAGGACGGATGAACATCGCCACGACACGAGGGACGACGAACCGCGCGATGTCCCTCCCGAACATCCTGACCTATGGCCGGATCGCCGCGATCCCGGTGGTAGTTGGATGCATCTATGCGCAGTCGATCCTGGATCAGCCGCTGTGGCTGCGCTGGGTTGCGGTCGCCATTTTCATCGCGGCGGCCGTGACCGATTACCTCGACGGCTATTACGCCCGGATCTGGAATCAGCAATCGGCGTTCGGCCGGATGCTCGATCCGATCGCCGACAAGCTGCTGGTCGCCTCCTGCCTGCTGATGCTGGCCGCCGACGGCATCATCCACGGCTGGTCACTGTGGGCCGCCATCGTGATCCTGTGCCGCGAGATCCTGGTCTCGGGCCTGCGCGAATACCTTGCCGCGCTCCGCGTCAGCGTGCCCGTGACCAAGCTTGCCAAGTGGAAGACGACGGTCCAGCTCGTCGCCATCGGCTTCCTGCTCGCGGGCGAGGCCGGCGACCAGGTCGTGCCGGTCGTGACCCAGATCGGCCTCTTGCTGCTGTGGGCCTCGGCGATCCTCACCATGTACACCGGCTACGATTATTTCCGCTCCGGTATCCATCACCTCATCAAGGAGGATGAGGCATGAAGGTGAAGTACTTCGCCTGGGTGCGCGAGCGCGTCGGCAAGGCCGAGGAGACCATCGAGCCGCCCGCGACCGTGCGCACCGTGGAGGAACTGATCGCCTGGCTGTCCGGCCAAAGCGAAGCCTATGCCTACGCCTTCGAGAAGCCGAAGGTGATCCGCGCCGCGATCGACCACGCCCACGTCAAGTCGGACGCCGCAATCGCGGGCGCCCGCGAGATCGCGTTCTTCCCGCCGATGACCGGCGGCTAGGCCCCATGACTTCCCCTGCGACCACCGGCCCCGTCACCATCCGTATCCAGGAAGACGATTTCGACGTTGCGCGCGAGATCGCGCTCCTGACCAGGAGCCGGACCGACATCGGTGCGGTCGTGAGCTTCTCCGGCATCTGCCGCAGCGACGAGGACAGCGCGAAGATCGCCGCGCTGACGCTCGAACATTATCCCGGGATGGCCGAGGAAGAGATCGGGCGTCATGTCGACGAGGCGACCACGCGCTGGCCGCTCAACGGCGTCACGGTCATCCACCGCGTCGGGCGGTTCATGCCCGGCCAGAACATCGTGCTGGTGCTGACCGCCTCGCAACACCGCCAGGCGGCGTTCCAGGCGGCCGAGTTCCTGATGGATTATCTCAAGACCAGCGCGCCGTTCTGGAAGAAGGAAGAGAGCGCCACCGGCACCGGCTGGGTCGAAGCCCACGCCCGTGACGACGAGGCCGCCGCCCGCTGGACGAAATCGTGATGGCAAGAGTTTCGAAAAAGACCGCGCGCGGCCGCGCCGCACCTAAGCTTGCCAAAGTCGGCCCCGGCGAACTTCTCACGCTGATCGACTTCGTCCGCTATGCCGTGAGCCGCTTTGTCGAGGCCAAGCTCGCCTTTGCCCACGGCACGACCGACCCGGTCGCGGAAGCCGCCTTCCTGGTTTGCGAGGCGCTACACCTGAATCCCGACCAGTTCGAGGGCTTTGCCCACGCCCGCGTCACGACTGCGGAAGGCAAGACCATCCTCGACCTGATCCATCAGCGCGTCACCACGCGCAAGCCGGCCGCCTATCTCGTCAACAAGGTCTACATGCGCGGCCTGCCGTTCTATGTCGACGAGCGCGTCATCGTCCCGCGCTCCTTCATCGGCGAGCTCATGGATTCGCATTTCGGCGGCGACGGCGAGGCCGGCTCGCTGATCGACGACCCCATGGCGGTCGAGCGGGTGCTCGATCTCTGCACCGGCTCGGGATGCCTTGCCATCCTCGCCGCGCATCATTTCCCGAACGCGACGATAGATGCCGTTGACATCTCCAAGGGTGCGATCGAGGTCGCCACGCGCAATGTCAGCGAATACGGGCTCGATGACCGGATCGGCCTGCACCGCGGCGATCTGTTCGCCCCGCTCGGCGATGCCCGCTATGACCTGATCATCACCAACCCGCCTTACGTCGATGCGGAAGGCATGGCGGCGCTGCCGCCGGAATGCCGGGCCGAGCCGAAGCTCGCCTTCGACGGCGGCGCCGACGGTCTCGACGTGGTGCGCCGGATCCTGCGCGACGCGCCCGATCACCTGACACCGGACGGCGGGTTGATCTGCGAGATCGGCCGCGGCCGCGAACTGGTCGACGAGGCCTTTCCGGAACTGCCGCTGCTGTGGCTGGACACCGAGGATTCCGAAGGCGAGGTGTTCTGGATCGCGGCGGCCGACCTCGGCTGATCGGTCACCGCGGCGCCGCTCCGCGCGGAACAAGTCAAATCCCGTCACGTTCATCCCCGACGAATGTCTCGCTCTCGGAGGATGTCCGCATGCTCGCGCCATCGGGCGAATTGCTGCGCGCCGGCATGGCGCTGAAGCTCAATCACGTCAAACGCGCCGCCCAATCCTACCTGCGTGACCAGACCAGCCACGCAACCGGCAAGGTGACATCTTACGCGGTGGCCGGCGGGCTGTTCGCAGCGGCCGGACTGTTCCTGATCGCGGCCTGCTTTGTCGGTCTGGTCGCCTTGTACCGCTGGATCGCAATCACCTACGGACAATTTTGGGGCTTTGGTGCCGTCGGCGGGGTCCTGCTGGTCTTGGCTGCGGGCTGCGCCGGCGCGGCGCTGGCTCAAATGAAGCGTCGGGACAAGCCGATCGTGCCGCTGGCCAGCCGTCTGCGCGTTGCGATCGCCACCCCGCGGATTCCGCGCGGAACGGTCAAGCAGGCGATGAAAGAGGTCGCCACGACGATTCCCCTGGCGCCGCTCGCGCCCGGCGAACGCAGCCATGGCGACAAGACCCGGCTCGCGCGCGCCAACCGTCCCGTGCAACTGGGTCTGATGCTCGCAGCCGTCGGGCTGCTGGGCTTCACGGCCGCGCGTCGGAGACGGCACGGGCACGGATTGGACGCGTGAGATGGCAGCGCGGCGCTCAGGGCAACTCGACTCCTGGCTGCTGGTCGCTGCCACCGCCGTCTTCGTGCTGACCGCCGAACGCTACTTCCGGGACCCCGGCGTGATCCGGCCGGGACCTCCGCAAGACCACCGCAACAACGAAGCTAGCTCTCCGGAAACGAGCGCAACCCGTGCCGCGATGCAGCCCGGCCGTGGTCGCCGTTCCCAAAGCCCCTTCGCGATCCCCTGGACCGGCTGGAAGGATATCTTCTGGCGCACCTATCAGCGCGTCGACGACGATCGCTTGCTCGCGACCGCCGGCGGTGTGGTGTTCTTCGGGCTGCTTGCGATCTTTCCGGCCGTCACCGCGCTGGTCTCGTCCTATGGGCTGTTCGCCGATCCCGCCACGATCAGCGCCAATCTCCAGACCCTCGCGACGATGCTGCCCGAGGGCGCGTTCCAGATCGTCGAGGATCAGGTCGGACGCGTGGTTTCGAACGGCAATGCAACGCTCGGCCTCACCTTCCTGGCCGGCCTCGTGCTCGCGATCTGGAGCGCCAATGCCGGCATGAAAGCCATTTTCGACGCTCTCAACGTCGCCTATGAGGAGCGCGAGAAACGCAGCTTCATCCATCTGAACATGGAGTCGCTCGCCTTCACGGCCGGCGGCATCGTCGCGCTGCTGTCGATGGTCGGCGCCGTCGTCGCCTTTCCGCTCGCGCTCGACCATCTCGGCATGGCGGCCGAAAGCAAGCTGATCGTGGCCCTGGCACGATGGCCGCTGCTGTTCCTGATCCTGCTGGCGGCGCTGGCCGTGCTCTACCGCTTGGCGCCCAGCCGCGACGCACCGCGCTGGCAATGGCTGAGCGTCGGCGCGGTGACGGCCGCCATCCTCTGGATCGCCGGATCGTCGCTGCTGTCGTGGTATCTCTCGTCCTTCGCCAATTACAACGCGGCCTACGGCTCGCTCGGCGCGGCGATCGGCCTGATGATGTGGATGTGGCTGTCGGCGATCGTCATCATGTTCGGCGCCGAGCTGAACTCGGAGATCGAGCGGCAGACGCTGCGCGACACCACCACCGGGCGGCCCAAGCCGCTCGGCAGCCGCGAGGCGGTCTCTGCCGATACGGTCGGCGCCGCCGCCCCGGCCTGACCGCGCCGCGAACGGAGCACTATCCCCTCGAATCAACAATGATGTTAGGGTCATCCGGCTTGGGGGAGCATGAGGCGTGACGGGGTCGCACAACGCCCCGTGTTTTCCCGGTAAGGCAGTCAGCTCTTGAGGCGTAACGCGCGGCATGATTCGCATTTCGACGATCTTCATCGCCATCTGCATGGTTCTGGTCGCGGCCTCCCTCGGGCTTGTGCTCTACGCGGTCGCCGGCATCAGCGGAACCGAATCCGCGATCGTGGCGCTGACCGCGCTGACCTTCCTGATCCTCTACAACGCGGTGTCGATGCGGCTGCGCGACCGCAGCGACGTCGGCGGCCAGATCGCCGATCTGTCGCGCGGCACCGCCGACCTCGCCCGCCAGGTCGCCGAATTCGGCCGCCGGTTAGCCGCGATCGAAGGGCGCATCGCCTCGTCCAATTCGACCAACTCCGACCGCATCCAATCGGTGGTCGGCGAGATCAACGAGCTCGGCGGGCTGGTCAGGCAGCTCGCTTCCACGGTGTCGACCCATGAGGACCTGCTGGCCGGCGCGGCGCCGCCCTCTCGCGCTCCGGTCGCGAGGCCGGAGCCGGAAGCGCCGATCGACCTGATCGCGCCGTTCGAGGAGCGGCCGGCGGCGCCGCCCGCGCTTCCTGCGGCGCCCCCACCTCCCGCAGCGCAGCCGCGGCCGGCACCGGCGGTTCAGACCCAAACCGCCAATCCGGTCCAGACCGCCAACGGACGCAACCAGACCCAATTGCTGGCGACGCTGCGCAACGCGATCGACGAGAACCGCATCGATATCTTCCTCCAGCCGATGGTGACGCTGCCGCAGCGCAAGGTGCGGTTCTATGAGGCGGTGACGCGGGTGCGCGACGAACGCGAGCAGTTGATCGCCGCCGAGGAGTTCATCAGCATCGCGGAGGCCTCGGGCCTGATCGGGCGCATCGACAACATGGTGATGCTGCGCTGCGTGCAGGTGCTGCGCCGGCTGATGGTGCGCAACAAGGACGTCGGCGTGTTCTGCAACGTCGCGGCCTCCACGCTGGGCAATTCCACCACCTTCGCGCAATGCCTCGACTTCCTCGAAGCCAACCGGGCACTGGCGCCGTCGCTGGTGCTGGAATTCAAGCAGTCGACCTTCCGCAATCTCGGCCTGGCCGAGACCGAGAACCTCGCCGCGCTCGCCCAGCGCGGCTTCCGCTTCTCGATCGACCACGTCACGGATTTGCGCATCGAGCCGCGCGAGCTCGCCGACCGCGGCGTGCGCTTCATCAAGGTGCCGGCCACGCTGCTGCTCGACCCGAGGCAGGCCTCGACCTCCGACATCCACCCGTCCGACCTCTCCGACCTGCTCGGCCGCTTCGGCATCGACCTGATCGCCGAGCGGATCGAGGGCGAGCGCGCCGTGGTCGATCTGCTCGACTATGACGTCCGGTTCGGCCAGGGCTTCCTGTTCGCGCCGCCCCGGCCATTGCGGCCCGAGGGGGCATCTGCTACCGGCGGGGCCTCGCCGAACCAGGCGCAGGACATTCAGGGATCCAATGGCTCCGCTTCCCCCAGCCCAGGCGCGACATCGGGCGCGACGTCAGCCGCACCTCCGGCACAACGTATCACCGGCAACGCGGCGCTCGCGCGCCGCATCTGATCGGCCGCGCGCATCATGACCACGCTGCATTTCGCCGAAAGCCTGCGCGAGCTCGTGGGCGGTGTGGACGTCGTGCTCAGCGACATCTGGGGCGTCGTGCATAACGGCCTGGAATCCTTCCCAGAAGCCTGCGAGGCGCTGCACACCTACCGCAGCCACGGCGGTACGGTGATCCTGATCACCAATGCCCCGCGCCCCGCCGACTCCGTGCAGCGGCAATTGCGCAAGCTCGGGGTCGCCGACGAGACCTATGACGCGATCGTCTCGTCGGGCGACCTGACCCGGCTCTATGTCGCCCAGCATCCCGGCCGCAAGATGTTTTGGCTCGGCCCCGAGCGCGACAACTCGATCTATCGCGGCCTGGATGCGGTGACCGCGCCGCTGGAAGAGGCCGACTACATCGTCTGCACCGGCCTCTATGACGACGAGACCGAAACGGCCGAAGACTATCGCGGCATGATGCTGAAGGCGCGCGAGCGCAAGCTGACGCTGGTCTGCGCCAACCCCGACATCGTGGTCGAGCGCGGCGACCGGCTGATCTATTGCGCCGGCGCGATCGCCGAGCTCTATCGCGAGCTCGGCGGCGAGGTGATCTTCTACGGCAAGCCGCACCGGCCGATCTATGAGCGCGCGATGGCGCTCGCCGGCGAACGCCAGGGCCACCAGATCGACCGCAGACGCGTGCTGGCGATCGGCGATTCCGTCCGCACCGACTTAACCGGCGCGCGCGAATTCGGCATCGACTGCCTGTTCGTCACCCGCGGCATCCATGCCGAGGAGTTCGAGGGCCTCGACCAGCTCGACCCGGCATCGGTGATGGAATTGTTCGGCCACCCGCCGAAGGCGCTGATGCGCGAATTGAAGTGGTGATTGTCGAGTTTCCGTCCTTCCGGGCGACTATGCGAAGCTTCGAACCCGGAACGACCGGCCCAACATGAAAAAGCCCGGGACGAGCGCCCGGGCTTTTCAAATTCACCTGATGGCTTCGAAAGCGCGCTTACGCGCTCGCCATGTCCGGGAAGACCGCCTCGATCTTGGTCTTCAGCGTCGCCGCGTTGAACGGCTTGACGATGTAGTTGTTAACACCGGCCTTCTTGGCCGCGATCACGTTCTCGGTCTTCGATTCCGCCGTGATCATGATGAAGGGCGTGGTGGCGAGGTTCGGATCCGCGCGCACTTCGCGCAGGAGGTCGTAACCCGTCATCGGCTCCATGTTCCAGTCGGAGATCACGAGGCCGTACTTCTTGCCGCGCATCTTGTTCAGCGCCGCCGAACCGTCGCTGGCATCGTCGATGTTCTCGAAGCCAAGCTGCTTCAGCAGATTCCTGATGATACGGATCATGGTGCTGTAGTCATCCACCACCAGAACCGGCATCGACAAATCAACCGCCATCTCGACTCCCCCAACGCAAACTCAGGAATATTACGATCGGAGCTGCCAGGCCGGAGGCCCGCGCAGTTCCACGTTCCAAGGACTAGCACCAAGGCGTTAAACAGCGCGTTAACTGGGGCCGCCCCGGAAGAATTGAAATCGCGTTCAATGCGGCCGCCTCCCCCCGCTTGACTTCGCCGGGCGGGTCAAGCCACGGTCCCGGCCGGTCCCGCCGGCTCGAGAATTCCCCTGATGGTCCCGCATTTTACCGTTATCCGCGACACCACGCCGGATTCCGCCATTCCCCGCGGCGCCGTGGTCGCCATGGGCAATTTCGACGGGGTTCATCTCGGCCATCGCGCCGTGATCGCAGCGGCCCTGGAAATGGGCCGGACGCATGGCCGCCCTGCGCTGGCGTTGACCTTCGAGCCGCACCCACGGCGGTTTTTCAGCCCGAACACCCCGCAATTCCGCCTGACGGACGAGCGGGCCAAGTTGCGGCTTCTGGCCGGGACCGGGCTCTCCGGCGCCGTGGTCATGACCTTCGACAAGGCACGAGCCGGCACCAGCGCGCAAGATTTCATTCACCATGACCTGATCGGGCGTCTCGGCGTCAGCGCGATCGCGGTCGGATACGACTTCCATTTCGGCAAGGGACGGGTCGGCTCGCCGAGCCTGCTGGTCAACGAGGCGCCCCGGCTCGGCATCGAGGTCGACGTGCAGCCGCATGTCGATTTCGACGAGCGGCCGGTCTCCTCCAGCGCCATCCGGATTGCACTCGCCGAAGGCCAGCTTGACGAAGCCACCACCATGCTCGGCGCCCCCTGGTTCATCACCGGCGAGGTGATCCATGGCGAAAAGCGTGGCCGCGACCTCGGCTACCCCACCGCCAATATCCGCCTCGATGCCAATTGCGGCCTCAAGCACGGCATCTATGCGGTGCGGGTCGGCCGTGGCACGGAGCGCCTGGACGGGGTGGCGAGCTTCGGCCGCCGGCCGACCTTCGACAATGGCGCCCCGCTGCTGGAAATCTTCCTGTTCGACTTCAAGGGCGACCTCTACGGGCAGGCGCTCGACTGCGCCTTCGTCGGCTTCATCCGCGAGGAGCTGAAATTCGACGGCATCGAGGCCCTGATCCGCCAGATGGACGACGATTCCGCCCGCGCCCGCGCCATCCTGGCCGCCGCCCCGGACGCGTTTCCGCGGCTTGGCGTCATCGATTGATCCCGAAAACCGGCTCGCCGGACCTTTGCGCTTCCCTTGGCCCCCTGCTATGGAGAGCCCATGTTTGCGCGGCGCATCATAGGGATTAGCGGCCCGGCTTCCGCCTGAGCCTTCGGCTCGGCGCAAGACCGGGATTTTGTCGTTTCACCCCGCGATTCCGCATCGCCATCCGTTTTCCCGCGCCCTTCCGAGCCAGTCAGCCTCATGTCCGAAAAGCCGCATAAGTCCGACGCCAAAGACTATTCGAAAACCCTGTTCCTGCCGCAGACGGAATTCCCGATGCGCGCCGGCCTGCCGCAGCGCGAGCCGGAGATCCTCAAGCGCTGGTACGAGACCGGCCTCTACGAGAAGCTGCGCGAGACGGCGAAGGGCCGCGACAAGTTCGTGCTGCATGACGGCCCGCCCTACGCCAACGGCAACATCCATATCGGCACGGCGCTGAACAAGATCCTGAAGGATCTCGTCACCAAGAGCCAGCAGATGCTCGGCTTCGATTCCAACTACGTGCCCGGCTGGGACTGCCACGGCCTGCCGATCGAGTGGAAGGTCGAGGAGGAGCACTACCGCAAGAAGGGCAAGCAGAAGCCCGACTTCCGCGACTCTGCCGCGATGATCGATTTCCGGAAAGAATGCCGCGCCTATGCCACGCACTGGCTTGGCGTGCAGCGCGAGGAGTTCAAGCGCCTCGGCGTGATCGGCGACTGGGATCATCCCTACGCCACCATGAACTATCCGGCCGAAGCCCAGATCGCGCGCGAGCTGATGAAGTTCGCCGCCAACGGCACGCTCTATCGCGGCTCCAAGCCAGTGATGTGGAGCGTGGTCGAGAAGACCGCGCTGGCGGAAGCCGAAGTCGAATACGAGGACTACACGTCCGATACGGTATGGGTAAAGTTTCCGATCAAGGAAGAATTCCAGTCGGTTGACCCGAACAGCAAGCCCGTTGTCAAGAACATGGCTTTGCTCGCGGCATCTATCGTGATCTGGACGACCACTCCGTGGACCTTGCCCGGAAATCGGGCCATCAGCTTCTCGCCAAAAATCAAGTACGCGCTATATGGTGTGAGAAATGCACCGGCCGGAAATTGGGCTAAAGCTGGCGATCTTTATGTTCTTGCCGAGAATCTTGCGCCAGATGTATTCAAGCAAGCTCGCGTCGAGCCCGGCGATTACGAAAAGATCGACGATGTTCCCAACGACGTGCTCGCAACGCTTGTTTGCGATCATCCATTAAGAGGGATGGGAGGCTACGGATTCACTGTTCCGTTGCTAGCCGGCGATCACGTCACCGACGATACCGGCACTGGGTTCGTGCACACCGCTCCAGGTCATGGCCGTGAAGACTTCGATGTTTGGGTAGAATACGCAAGGGAACTGCAGGCGCGTAACATCAGTACTGCTATCCCCTATACTGTTGACGAAGACGGAGCGTTTACTATTCAGGCCCCCGGTTTCACCGGCAAGCGTGTTATCAACGACAAGGGCGAGAAGGGCGACGCCAACGAGGCCGTGATCAAGGCTCTCGTCGAACGAGGCATGCTGCTCGCTCGCGGCCGGCTCAAGCATCAATACCCGCATTCCTGGCGCTCCAAGAAGCCGGTGATCTTCCGCAACACGCCGCAATGGTTCATCGCGATGGACAAGGATATTGCCACCGATGGCAAGACCAGGTCCGGCGACACGCTGCGCGCCCGCGCGCTGCACGCGATCTCGGTGACGCAATGGGTGCCGCCTTCAGGCGAGAACCGCATCAACGGCATGATCGAGGCGCGCCCCGACTGGGTGATCTCGCGCCAGCGCGCCTGGGGCGTGCCGATCGCCGTGTTCGTCCGCGAGAAGGGCGACGGCTCGGCCGAAATCCTTCAGGACGAGGCCGTCAACACCCGCATCGGCGACGCCTTCGAGAAGGAAGGCGCCGACGCCTGGTACGCGAAAGGCGCGCGCGAACGCTTCCTGGGCTCGCACGCCGGCGAGGACTGGCAGAAGATCGACGACATCCTCGACGTCTGGTTCGATTCCGGCTCGACCCATGCCTTCGTGCTGGAAGACCCCGTGCAGTTCCCCGGTCTTGCCGGCATCAAGCGCAAGGTCGACGGCGGCACCGACACCGTGATGTATCTTGAAGGCTCGGACCAGCATCGTGGCTGGTTCCACTCCTCGCTGCTGGAGAGCTGCGGCACGCGCGGCCGCGCGCCTTACGACATCGTGCTGACCCACGGCTTCACCCAAGCCGAGGACGGCCGCAAGATGTCGAAGTCGCTCGGCAACACCATCGAGCCGCAGGCCGTCATCAAGGAATCCGGCGCCGACATCCTGAGACTCTGGGTCGCGTCCTGCGACTACACCGACGATCAGCGCATCGGCCCCGAGATCCTGAAGAACACCGTCGAGACCTACCGCAAGCTGCGCAACACCGTCCGCTGGATGCTCGGCACGCTGCATCACTACAAATCGGCTGACGCGGTTTTGCCGGCCGAGATGCCCGAGCTCGAGCGGCTGATGCTGCACGAGCTTGCCATGCGCGCCGAGCTGGTCGGCAAGGCCTATGCGACGTTCGACTTCAAGAGCGTGGTGGCAACGCTGTCCGCATTCCTGAACAGCGAGCTCTCCGCGTTCTATTTCGACATCCGCAAGGACACGCTCTATTGCGATCCGCCGTCCTCGCCGACGCGCAAGGCGGCGCTGACCACGATCGACCTGTTGTGCTCGTCGGTCCTGAAATGGCTGGCGCCGATCCTCAGCTTCACTGCGGAGGAGGCCTGGCGCATGTACCGGCCCGACGCCGAACCGTCGGTGCATCTGACGCTATTTCCCAGGGATCTCGAGAAACTCCGCGACGACAAGCTCGCCGCGAAATGGGAGGCGATCCGCAACGTCCGCCGCGTCGTCACCGGCGCGCTCGAGCTCGAACGCGCCGCCAAGAACATCGGCTCGTCGCTGGAGGCCTCGCCCGTGATCTATGTCGCCGACCGCGACATGCTGGCGACGTTGTTCGACATCGACCTCGCCGAAATCTGCATCACCTCGAACTACGAGGTGCGCGAGGGTGAGGCGCCGGCCTCTGCGTTCCGTCTCGATGTCGTGCCCGGCGTTGCCGTCGTGGTGGAGAAGGCAGTCGGCACCAAATGCGCCCGCTCCTGGAAGATCTCGCAGGCGGTCGGCGAAGACCCCGAATACCCCGACGTCACCCCGCGCGATGCCAAGGCGCTGCGCGAATGGAAGGCGTTGGGGGTGAGCGTCTAATCTCATCTGTCGTCCCGGCGAAGGCCGGGACCCATAACCACCGCAGCTAATCGTCGCGAAGGCTGATGATTCCGAGTCCCTCCACTAACGACCGCCCCGGAGTATGGGTCCCGGCCTTCGCCGGGACGACGACGATGTTTGTGGCGGACGCCCCGGCATGACCCTCCTCCGCGCCGGCATCATCTCCGCCGTGGCCACGGTCATCCTCGACCAGGCCTCAAAACTGTGGCTGCTGAACGTGTTCGACCTCGCGCGGCGCGGCGCGGTGAAGGTGACGCCGTTCTTCGACCTGGTGCTGGCCTGGAACATCGGCATCAGCTTCGGCTGGCTCCAGAACGACAGCCAGGCGGCGCAGATCGCGCTGATGGCCGTCAAGGGTATCGCGGTGGTCGCGCTGGCGATCTGGATGGCCCGCTCCCAGACCCTGCTTGCGACCGTCGCGCTCGGGCTGATCATCGGGGGCGCCATCGGCAACGGCATCGACCGCCTGGCCTACGGCGCGGTGGTCGATTTCGCCCTGTTTCATCTCGATGTCGGCGGAAATACCTATAATTGGTACGTGTTTAACCTCGCGGACGTGGCCATCGTTGCTGGGGTGGCGGCGCTATTGTATGATTCCTTCCTGGGGGTACCCGCCGCAAAAGCGCCCTGATCCCGGCCGATACGGACCGGCAGGTGGAACCTTGGTTTTGCGAGGGTTGGCCGTGCGCGACGCGGCAATCTGCCACAATTTGGAACAGGTACAGTGATGCGCAGCTCGAAGACCAGCGGTTCGATGGTTCGAGACCCCAAATGGGGGATCTTGCGGGCATTGAAATTGTCAGCTGTCGCGCTCGGCATCGGTCTCGTCATGTCGGCAGGCCCGGTCCGCGCCGGTGACGATGGCGACGATGATGACGACATGACCTTCGAAGAGAAGCTCATCGACAATCTGATGTCCGGCATCGGCGCCAAGAGCATGGAAAAGAAGGGTATCGAGTACCGCGAGCGGTCGCCGCTGGTGGTGCCGCCCAGGCTCGACCTGCCGCCGCCCGCCGAGACCCAGGCCAAGGCCGCGCCGAACTGGCCTAAGGACCCGGACGAGAGGCGCCGCAAGGAGGCGATCGCCCAGCGGAAGAAGGCGGTCAAGGCGACGGAGAGCTGGCAGGCGGCCCAGCCGCTGACGCCCGCCGAGATGAAAGCCGGCACGGCAGCCGCCCCCGAGCGCACCAGCAACGATCCGATTCAGCCGGGCACCAACGGCAACCCGTCGCTCAGCCCCGCCGAACTCGGTTTCTCCGGCGGCCTCTGGAACATGATGAAGGGCGTCGGCGGCAAAGGCGAGACCAAGCAGTTCACCAGCGAGCCGCCCCGCCAGTCGCTGGTCGAGCCACCACCGGGCTACCAGACGCCTTCGCCGAGCTATGCCTATGGCGCCGGCGAGGACAAGTCGCGGCGGACCTATTTCGACATCATGTCCGGCAAGGACAAGGAGCAATAGCGTCCTCGCCCTCCGCGACGTCCTGACAGTTGCAAACCCGGCGCCGGCGGCCCATGCGCGCCGGACGCGGCCCTTAAATTGCTTATCAGTAACTTGCCTACGCGTTGAGTTCTCTGCTTCGTGACGCGAAGCCTCAGCCGCACGGTGTAGCATGCCGTGCCTCCGAGCCGGACATCCGGGCTCGGCCTTTCACTAGGGATCATGATGTTCGCAAACCGATCGGTTGCCCGCCTCCTTGCCGCGCTGCTTTCGACGAGTGTCCTCTCAGCCGGCGCGGCCCTCGCCCAGACCACGGTGACATCGGCCCCGCCCGCCAGCTTCACGCTCGGCAACGGCATGCAGGTCGTGGTGATTCCGGACCACCGCACGCCCGTCGTCACCGAGATGATCTGGTACAAGGTCGGCTCGGCCGACGAGACGCCGGGCAAGTCCGGGCTCGCGCACTTCCTCGAGCATCTGATGTTCAAGGGTACCTCGAAGCATCCGGTCGGCGAATTCTCCCAGACCGTGCTCCGCGTCGGCGGCAACGAGAACGCCTCGACCTCGGTCGACTACACCAACTACTACCAGCGCGTACCGAAAGAGCAGCTGCCGACCATGATGGAGTTCGAGGCCGATCGTATGACCGGCCTGATCCTCAAGGACGAGAACGTGCTGCCGGAGCGCGACGTCGTGCTCGAAGAGTACAACATGCGCGTCGCCAACAATCCCGACGCGCGGCTCAACGAGCAGATCATGGCCGCGCTCTATCTCAACCATCCCTACGGCCGGCCGGTGATCGGCTGGCACCAGGAGATCGAGAAGCTCGATCGCGAGGATGCGCTGGCCTTCTACCGCCGCTTCTACGCGCCGAACAACGCGATCCTGGTGATCGCCGGCGACGTCGAGGCGGCCGACATCCGCCCGCTGGTCGAACGCAATTTCGGCTCGATTCCCGCCCAGCCCGCGATCCCGGCGCGCCGTGTCCGCCCGCAGGAGCCGGAGCCCGCGGCACCGCGCACCGTCACGCTGGCCGACCCGCGCGTCGAGCAGCCGAGCCTGCGCCGCTATTATCTCGTGCCCTCGGCGACGACGGCCGCGGCCAGCGAAAGCGCGGCCCTCGACGTGATGGCGCAACTGATGGGTGGCGGCAGCAACTCCTATCTCTACCGCGCGCTCGTCGTCGACAAGCCGCTCGCGGTTTCCGCCAGCGCCAGCTATTCGAGCATCTCGCTCGACCCGACCCAGTTCGCGATCTCGGCCGCGCCGAAATCCGGCGTCAGCTTCGCCGAAGTCGAGCAGGTGATCGACGGCGTCATCACCGACATCGCGCAGAACCCGATCCGCGCCGAGGACCTCGAACGGGTCAAGACCCAGCTCATTGCGGAAGCGATCTACGCCCAGGACAATCAGGCGGTGCTGGCGCGCTGGTATGGCGGCGCGCTGACCACGGGCCTGTCGATCGAGGACATCAGAAGCTGGCCCGACCGCATTCGCGCCGTCACCGCCGAGCAGGTTCGCGCCGTTGCGCAGAAATGGCTCGAGAAGAAGCGTTCGGTGACGGGCTATCTGATCAAGGACACCGCGACCACCAAGCGCGAGGAGAAGCGTTCGTGACCTATCCCTTCCTTCGAACGCGTCACTTCGCACTGTCTTTCGTCACCGGCGCGGCGCTCGCACTCGCCACGATCTCGCCCTCGCACGCAGCCGCAAAGATCCAGCGCCTGGTCTCGCCCGGCGGCATCGAGGCCTGGTTCGTGCAGGACGCCACCGTGCCGCTGATCGCCATGGAATATTCCTTCGCCGGCGGCTCGGCCCAGGACCCCAAGGACAAGTCGGGCGTCGCCAATCTGGTCGGCGATCTCCTCGACGAAGGCTCCGGCGATCTCGACTCCAGGACGTTCCACGAGCGGCTCGACCGCCGCGCCATCGAGCTCTCCTTCAGCGCCACCCGCGATACCTTCCGTGGCAGCCTGCGCATGCTGCGCGACAACAAGGACGAGGCCTTCGACCTGCTGCGGATGGCGTTGACCTCACCGCATTTCGACACCGCCGACGTCGAGCGCATCCGCTCGCAGGTGATCTCGGGCCTGCGCCGCGAGACCACCAACCCGTCGTCGCTGGCCAGCCGCAAATTTCTGGAAGTCACCTTCGGCGATCATCCCTACGGCCGGCAGACCAACGGTACGCTGGACAGCGTGCCGACCATCACCGTCGCCGACATGAAGGACTATGTCGGCCGCGTGCTCGCCAAGGACACCTTGAAGGTCGCAGTCGTCGGCGACGTCGATCCGGCGACCCTCGGCAAGCTGCTCGACCACACGTTCGGCAGCCTGCCGGCCAAGGCCAATCTCGTGCCGGTCCCCGACATCGAGGCGGCCAAGCCGCCGCAGCGCGCCTTCGTGCCGCTCGACGTGCCGCAGACCGTCATCACCTTCGGCGGCCCCGGCGTGAAGCGCAGCGATCCGACCTTCATGGCGGCCTATGTCGTCAACCACATCCTCGGCGGCGGCGGATTGTCCTCGCGGCTCTACCGCGAGGTCCGCGAGAAGCGCGGCCTCGCTTACTCGGTATACGAATCTCTGCTCTGGATGGAGCATTCGGCGATCTTCATCGGCAACACCGGCACCCGCGCCGACCGCGCCGGCGACACCATCGACGCCATCGAGAAGGAGGTGCGCCGGATCGCCGAGGAGGGCCCGACGCAGAAAGAGCTCGACGAGGCCAAGTCCTACCTCAAGGGCTCGCAGATGCTGGCGCTGGATACGTCCTCGAAGCTTGCCCAGGCGCTGCTGCAATATCAGCAGGACAAGCTGCCGATCGACTATATCGAGAAGCGCAACGCCATCGTCGACGCGGTGACCCTGAACGACGCCAAAGCGTCCGCCAGGCGCCTCTGGGGCCAGGGCCTCCTGACCGTCGTCGTCGGCCGCGCCCCGCAGGCCGCCGCGCAGCCGGCGGCGGCGGCACCCAAGTCGAACTGAGGTCTTCTGCCCGCTGTGTTGAATGGCCGGGCTCGCCCCGGCCATTTGCGTTTCGGACGAGCGCCATTGCCGAACGTGGACGTCCGGGATATGTCCGGACATCACGAATGGTGCCATCATGCTGCGGATATCCCGCGATCTCGTCATCGACGAGGACGACATCGAGATCGGCTTCGTCCGCGCTTCGGGCCCGGGCGGGCAGAACGTCAACAAGGTTTCGACCTCGGCCCAGTTGCGCTTCGATACCCGCAAGCTAACCCTGCCTGAGGATGCGACGATCCGGCTTGCCCGCATCGCCGGCCAGCGCATGACCAAGGACGGCGTGATCGTGATCCATGCCCAGCGCTTCCGGACCCAGGAACGCAACCGGCAGGACGCCATCGACCGGCTGGTCGAGATCCTGACCGAGGCGATGATACGGCCGAAGCCACGGCGCGCGACACGGCCGACCCTTGGCTCCAAGCAGCGCCGGCTCGACGGCAAGAAGCGGCGCAGCGATGTCAAGGCCGGACGCGGCGGCCGCTTCGACGACTAGCAAAAGCAACCGAAAAAACTCCGGTCGCAAGGCGACCGGAGTTTTGCCGTTTCACCTGGCGAGACTAGTAACGCTTGGATGGGGCCGCACCGCCCGTCGCGGCATCGTCGGCGGTCCCCTTGTGCGCGGCGCTACCCGTGGTGCCGACCGTGCCTCGGGTGCCTTTGGTCGACTTCATGCCGGTCTTCTCGCCCGCTGCGCCCTGCTGTGCACCGAGCTCCTCATCTTCGCTGCCTGACGCGCCCCCCTGCATGGGTTTGCCTTGCACGGTGCCGCCCGGCTTGATGCCAGATGACGTGCCTTGCGCGAAAACGGGCGTCGCAACGAGGGCCGCAAGAGCGCATGCGATTGCAGAAGTCTTCACCAACTTCATCCATTTCTCCTGGATTTTTCGCGATGACCGGGTCGGCTGCTTCCTGCGCCGCCCTTCTGTGCCGGACCAGTTCATCGCGTAGAGAGTTCGAACGGCGCGGTTGCGATGCAACCCGTCTCATGTGGTGATCGTTTAGGGATTTCGAGGCGGTTTCGCGGAATTGTCCTCCGCATATGCGGCGGCACGGAACAACGCGACCTGCGAGCATCTTCCGCTCGCAGCGAAACAGCCCGCTACTACCACCGCATGTTTCGCGGCGCCTAGAGTTTGCGCACGCTGAATGTGACGTGGATGGGCGAGCTCTTGGCGATGCGCGCAGTCGTGCTGGGATTGTGCACCGCAGTGGTGCTGGTGGTGCGGATTGCGGACGCGCAGATGCCCTTGCCGGCGGCAAAGCCGCCGGATGGCGCGACGCTGTTCAAGCAGCAATGCGCGGTGTGCCACACGACGAATCTGTCGGAGCCGATGCGACAAGGTCCGCCGCTGGTCAGGATCGTGGGCCGGACCGCCGGCAAGGTCGAAGGCTTTCATTATTCAGACGATCTCGCCAAGGCTGATTTCGCCTGGGACGAGGCGAAGCTCGACGCGTGGCTGGCCAATCCGCAAGCCGTCATCCCCGGCGTGGTCATGGCCTACCGGCAGGGAAGGCCGGAGACGCGCGCCGCCATCATCGCCTACCTGAAGGAGCTGAACTGAATGGCCAAGCCCGTCCATTCCATGATCCGCGTGCTCGACGAGGCTCGCTCGCTCGATTTCTACAGGCGCGCCTTCGGCCTCGAAGTCGCCGACCACCTGAAATTCTCGGACTTTGCCCTGATCTATCTGCGTCACCCGTCCTCACCTTTCGAGGTGGAGCTGACGGTGAACTTCGATCGCAGGGAGCCGTACGCGCTCGGCGACGGTTACGGTCATCTCGCCGTGGTGGTCGACGATCTCGATGCCGAACATGCCCGCTTCGAGCGCGAGAAGCTCTCGCCGGGCCCCTTACGCGACTTCAAGCATGACGGCAAAACGCTGGCGCGCTTCTTCTTCGTCAGTGATCCCGATGGCTACAAGATCGAGGTGATCCAGCGGGGCGGACGTTTCAACTAAACGAACCACAAAATCCAAATCACAAAAATACGGAGGAATGCCATGAGAGAAGTCGATCGTCGAAGCAAGCACAGCCGCCGCGTCTTTCTCCAGGGTGCGGCGACGGCCGTCCCGGTCGTCGCCGTCGCGACCAGCGTTGCCGTCAGCATCGAGGACGCCTGGGCGGATGATGCCAGTACGCTCTCGCCTGCGACGATGAAGACGCTGCTCAAGGTCGCGCGCGACATCTATCCGCACGATGTGCTCGGCGACAGCTATTACATCACCGCGATCAAGCCGTGGGACGGCAAGGCCGCGAAGGACGCGTCCGTCAAGGCGCTGATCAGCGACGGCATCGCGCGGCTCGATCAGAACGCACGGGATCGCCACAAGATGGCCTACGCCGAAGTCCCCTGGGAAGCCGACCGTGTGGTGCTGCTGAAGGAGATCGAGGGAAGCGACTTCTTCCAGAAGGTGCGCGGCGACCTCATCGTCTCGCTCTACAACCAGAAAGAGGTCTGGCCGCGATTCGGCTACGAGGGCTCCTCCGCCGAGCATGGCGGCTACATCAACCGCGGCTTCGCCGACATCGACTGGCTGCCAAAAGCCTAAGTCGCACCCCAACGGTTCAGGAGAACGCATATGGCCAAATTCGATCTGAACGACAGCAGCGTTGTGGTGATCGTCGGCTCCGGAGCCGGCGGCGGCACGCTGGGCAACGAGCTGGCGCAGAAGGGCGTCAAGGTCGTCATCCTCGAAGCAGGTCCCCGCATCGAGAACCAGGACTTCGTCAACGACGAGTGGGAGAGCTTTTCCCAACTCGCCTGGACCGATGCGCGCACCACGTCGGGGACATGGCGCGTCGCCAAGGACTTTTCGGGTCTTCCGGCATGGATCGTCAAGGCGGTCGGCGGCTCGACCACACACTGGGCTGGCGCGTCGCTGCGCTTCGACGAGCATGAGTTCAGGGTGAAGAGCACCTACGGCAACATTCCCGGCGCCAACCTTTTGGACTGGCCGGTGACGCTGGCGGAGATCGAGCCGTGGTACGCCAAGGCCGAGAACAAGATGGGCGTGACCCGCACCAACGGCATTCCCGGACTTCCCGGCAACAACAACTTCAAGGTGCTGGAGGCCGGCGCGAAGAAGCTCGGCTACAAGACCGTGCACACCGGCAACATGGCGATCAACAGCCAGCCGCGCGACGGACGCGGCGCTTGCCAGCAGATCGGCTTCTGCTTCCAGGGCTGCAAGTCCGGCGCGAAATGGTCGACGCTCTACACCGAGATCCCCAAGGGCGAGGCGACCGGCAATCTCGAAGTGCGGCCGGGCAGCATGGCGGTCAAGATCGAGCATGACGCCGGCGGCAAGGTGACCGGCGTCGTCTACGCCGACGAGAGCGGCGCGATGCAGCGCCAGAAGGCGCGCATCGTCGCGGTCGCCGGCAATTCGATCGAGAGCCCGCGGCTCCTCCTCAACAGCGCCTCGACCATGTTCCCGGATGGCCTCGCCAACTCGAGCGGTCAGGTCGGCCGCAACTACATGCGGCACATGACCGGCAGCGTCTATGCCGTGTTCGAGAAGTCGGTGCACATGTATCGCGGCACCACCATGGCCGGCATCATCCGCGATGAAGCCGCCAACAATCCGAAGCGTGGTTTCGTCGGCGGTTACGAGATGGAGACGCTGTCGATCGGACTGCCGTTCATGGCCGCGTTCCTCAATCCCGGCGCCTGGGGCCGTCCGTTCACCTCAGCGCTCGACGGTTATCCCAGGATGGCCGGCATGTGGCTGGTCGGCGAGGACATGCCGCAGGAAACCAACCGCATCACGCTCGATCCTGTCGTGAAGGACAAGTTCGGCCAGCCGGTCGCGAGCGTGCATTTCGACGATCATCCCAACGACATCGCAATGCGCGCGCACGCCTACAAGCAGGGCGCTGCGGTCTACGACGCCGTCGGCGCCACCGTGACCTATCCGACCCCACCCTATCCGAGCACGCATAATCTCGGCACCAACCGAATGAGCGAGAAGCCGCGCGACGGCGTGGTCAACAAGTTCGGCCAGAGCCACGACGTCAAGAACCTGTTCGTCTCGGACGGCAGCCAGTTCACCAGCGGCGCGGCCTGCAACCCGACGCTGACGATCGTCGCGCTCGCAATCCGGCAGGCGGATTACATCGCCGGGGCGATGCAGAAGAAGGAGATTTGATCTAACTGCACCCTCGGTCGTCGTCCTGGCTTTCGCCAGGACGACATCGAGAAAATGGATGCAGCTACTCGGCCGCGTCGAGAATGGGCGTAACGCTCGCCTTGAACTCCTGCACCGGCGCCATGTTTCGCGAGCGATAGATCAAACACGAACACCGCAGCAGCGAGGCGAAATTGTTGACCTCGCCGTGATGGTCGAGCACCTCGTTGTAGAGCGTGGTCAGGAACTTGCCGAGGCTCATGTTCTCCCTGGCTGCGATCTCCTCCAGCGTGTCCCAGAACGCCATTTCCAGCCGGATCGAGGTGCAGTGGCCGTCGATCCGCAAGGAACGGGTCTGGGATTCATAGTCGCGTTGGGGTTGGTGCGCGAAGAGATGGCACATGGCGTCCTCCCGTCCTGTTGCCGTTTTTTCACGATGCTACACCGCTGCCCGGCACCCCACAATCAGGACGGCAGGCGGAAGTCGCATCACCCCGGTTGCACGTTTTTCTCGAAGGTCCAATGTCTTCAATGTGATAGGCATCCCTCTTCCCCAGGCCGCCACACGACTGTTGCCCAACACATGCTTTTGACGCAACACCGCTTAAGATAACGCCGTTCCGCGAATCCAAGATCCGAGCCCATGCCCGTCCGCCAATTGCCAGAGCAGGTCGTCAACCGCATCGCCGCCGGCGAGGTGGTCGAACGGCCCGCGAGCGTGGTCAAGGAACTGGTCGAGAACGCCATCGATGCCGGCGCGAGCCGGATCGACGTCTTCACCGATGGCGGCGGCCGGCGGCGGATCGGCATCACCGACGACGGCAGCGGGATGACGGCGAGAGACCTGTCGCTCGCGGTCGAGCGCCATGCCACCTCCAAGCTCGACGACGAGGATTTGCTCCAGATCCGCACCCTCGGGTTCCGCGGCGAGGCGCTGCCTTCGATCGGCTCCGTCGCGCGTCTCTCGATCACCACGCGCCATGCCAGCGAGCCGCATGCCTGGGCGCTCACTGTCGAGGGCGGCGAGAAATCCGAGATCATGCCGGCGGCGCTCGCACATGGCACCCGGGTCGAGGTTGGCGACCTCTTCTACGCGACGCCGGCGCGGCTGAAGTTCTTGAAGACCGACCGCACCGAGGCGGAGGCGATCCGCGAGGTTGTCAGGCGTCTTGCGATGGCGCGGCCGGACGTCGCCTTCACGCTCGCAGGCGAAGAGCGCGCGCCGGTGACCTGGGCCGCGGCGCTCCCCGGCGCCGCCGGACGGCTGACACGGCTCGGCGACATCCTCGGCGCGGAGTTTCGCAGCCATGCCATCGAGGTCCATGCAGAACGCGAGGGCGTCGTCGTCTCGGGCTATGCCGCAGCGCCGGCGCTGACCAAGGCCAATGCGCTCGGTCAATATCTCTTCGTCAACGGCCGCCCGGTGCGCGACAAGCTGATCCTGGGCGCCGTGCGCGGGGCCTATGCCGACTACCTGCCGCGCGACCGCCATCCGGTGCTGGCGTTGTTCGTCACGCTCGACCCGCGCGAGGTCGACGCCAACGTCCATCCCGCCAAGGCCGAGGTGCGTTTCCGCAATGCCGGCCTCGTGCGCGCCCTGATCGTGCACGGGCTGAAGGAAGCGCTCGCACGGGAGGGCCGGCGTACCGCCGCCAACAGCGGTGAGAGCGCCTTGTCCTCGTTCCGCCCCGCCTTCACGCCACAGCGCCCGGCAAGCTGGGACTGGCGGGCCTCGCCATCCGCCCCGGTCGCACCGATGCCGTCATTCGACGGAGCGGCCGCGCCCGCCTTCGCCGAGCGCGCGCAGGCGGCGTTCGACGTCGGCGCGCCCAGCGCGGATGTACGGTTCGAGACACAGCCCGCCAGCGACCTCGTCGACCGCCCGCTCGGCGCGGCACGCACGCAGATCCACGAGACCTACATCGTCTCGCAGACCCGCGACGGCCTCATCATCGTCGACCAGCACGCCGCGCATGAACGCATCGTCTACGAGCGGCTGAAGGCCTCGCTGGCCGCCAACGGCGTGCAGCGGCAGATCCTGCTGATCCCCGAGATCGTCGAGATGGACGAGGCCACGGTGGAGCGCCTGCTGGAGCGCAGCGAGGAGCTGGCCTCGTTCGGGCTTGCCATCGAATCCTTCGGCCCCGGCGCAGTCGCGGTGCGCGAGACGCCGTCGCTGCTCGGCAAGACCAATGCGGGCGGGCTGCTCCGCGATCTCTCCGAGCACATGGCCGAATGGGACGAGGCTCTGCCGCTGGAGCGCCGCCTGATGCACGTCGCCGCCACCATGGCCTGCCACGGCTCGGTGCGCGCCGGCCGCAGGCTCAGGCCCGAGGAGATGAACGCCCTGCTCCGCGAGATGGAGGAGACGCCGAACTCCGGCCAGTGCAATCACGGCCGCCCGACCTATGTCGAGCTGAAGCTGAGCGATGTGGAGAAGCTGTTCGGGCGGCGGTAATCACGGTGTCGTAGGGTGGGCAAAGCGAAGTGTGCCCACCACCTATCGCGATCGAGGAAAGTTGGTGGGCACGGCGCGTTGCGCCTTTGCCTACCCTACGGCAGCGCGGCTACGGCTTCCGCAAAAACACGAACTCCGTGTCGTCATACGCCCGCCGCTCCAATTCCTCGTAACCCTCGGGCGCCGCAAACTGTGCGGCCTTCGCCTCTTCCACCACGAGCAGCGCACCCGGCGTCAGCCAGCCGCCATCGCGCAATGAGACGAGTGCCTTCTCCGCAAGTCCCCTGCCGTAGGGCGGATCGAGGAACACCAGCGAGAACGGTTCGACCGGATGCGCGGGGCCGAGATCGGCCGCGTCGCGGCGGTAGACTTTTGTCACCCCGCCGAGGCCGAGCGATTCCACATTGTTACGCAGCAGCGCGCGGGCCTCGGCGCCATTGTCCACGAACAGCACGAACTTCGCGCCGCGTGACGATGCTTCGATGCCGAGCGCGCCGGTGCCGGCGAAGAGATCGAGCACGCGGGCGTCCGGAATCGGATCGTCATAGGCGTGCACGAGGATGTTGAACACGGACTCGCGCAGCCGGTCCGCCGTGGGGCGGATGTCACGCGAAGACGGTGAGGCGAGATTACGCCCCTTCAAGCGACCGCCGACGACGCGCAACTAGTCCTCCTTCGGCGTCAGGTCGCGCTTGCCGTGATAGCCGCGCTTCGGACGGCGCGGCGGGCCGTAGCCGCTCGCCTCCGCCTCCTTGCGCTCGCGCGCTTCCTCGCTGCCGGTGCGCTGCACCAGCACGCGGCGGCCCTTGCGGTCGTTGATCACCGCGCGCTTGCTGACGGGCTTGGTTTCGCGCGACGCATCATCGTCGCCCGACGATGATTTCTTCGGCACGTCGAACTGCGCGCCCGACTTCTCGATGATCTTCTCGCCGAGCTGGTCGCGCAGCACGCGCGACTTGATCTCCTCGACCTGGCCTTCGGGGACCTCGCCGAGCTGGAACGGGCCGTAGGACACGCGGATCAGCCGGTTCACCTCGAGCCCGAGATGAGCGCAGACGTTGCGCACCTCGCGGTTCTTGCCTTCGCGGATCGCGAACACCAGCCAGACATTGGCGCCCTGGTCACGTTCCAGCGTCGCGTCGATCGGACCGTATTTGACGCCCTCGACCTCGATGCCTTCCTTCAGCTGATCGAGCTGGGCCTGGGTGATTTCGCCATGGGCGCGGACGCGGTAGCGGCGCAGCCAGCCGGTATCGGGCAATTCGAGCGTGCGCGCGAGGCCGCCGTCATTGGTGAGCAGCAGCAGCCCTTCGGTGTTGAAGTCGAGCCGGCCGATCGAGATCAGCCGCGGCAGGCCTTCGGGCAGATTGTCGAACACGGTCGGACGGCCCTCGGGGTCGTCATGCGTGGTCATCAGGCCGCGCGGCTTGTGATAGAGGAACAGCCGGGTGCGCTCGCGCTCCGGCAACGGCTTGCCGTCGACGGTAACGACGTCGTTCTGCGTGATGTCGAGCGCCGGCGAGTTGATGACGCGGCCGTTGACGGTGACGCGGCCCTGCGTGACCATCTCCTCGGCGTCGCGGCGCGAGGCGAGGCCCGCACGCGACAGCACCTTGGCGATGCGCTCGCCGGCCTTCTTCGGCTTCGGCTCTTCCTCCCGCCGCGGCCGGCGATCGAAATCACGATCGCGCTCGCGATAGGCGCCGCGGCCGCCGAACGCCGGGCGCTTCTCGAAGATCCTGCTCTCGTTCTCGTTTTCACGGCGCGGACGATCACCGAAGCGGCCTTCGCTGCGCGGATGCTCGTGCCAGTCGGAGCGGCCCTCGGAGCGCTCGCGCGGGCGATTGAATTTCGGACGGTCGCCGCTGCGGTCGCCATCGCCGTCGCGACGGGGGCGATCGAATTTGGGACGATCATCGCGCGGCCGGTCGAACTTGGGCCGATCGAACTTGGGACGATCAAACTTGGGCCGCTCGCGGAACGGACGATCACCTGACGCGCGATCGTCGCGCGAGCGCGAGAAACGGGGACGGTCATCACCGCTGCCTTGCCGTTCGTCGCGCTTTTGCCAGGGCTTGTCTTCGCCGCGATCACGGCCGCCAAAATCCTTGCGCGGGCCTTTGCCAAAGTCTTTCCGCGGCGGCCGGTCGCCGCGCGGCGCCGCATCGCGCTTCTGCCAAGGCTTTGAATCGGAGCGCTCGCCGCGATCGCGCGGACGATCGCTACGGTCCGGTGCGCCCCGCGAAAACTTCCGCTCGCCGTCGAATTTGCGTTCCGGGCGGTCGCCACGCGGCGCGTAGGGCTTCTTGTCGCCAAACTTTCTGTCACCGGTCCGGCCGGCGGGACGGGACTCGTCGCGATCCCTGCGCGGCGGACGATCGTCGCGGCCATAGGAGGGACGATCACCGCGCGGCTTGAACGGCCGCTTCTCGCCATCGCGCGAGGGACGATCGGAGAACGGGCGGTCGCCGCGCGGCTTGAAGCTGCGCTCGCCGCGTCCCTCACCACCGCGATCGTCGCGGTTGAATTTCGGCCGGTCGCCGAAGTCGCGGCGCGGGGCATCGCCGTCCGCGCGAGGGCGGAACGGACGATCGCCGCGGTCGGTGCGAGGCGGACGGCTGTCGCGGTCGCCACGGGGCGGGCGGGCGTCGCTCCTGCCCTCGGGGCCGCGCTTGGCGAACTTCTTCTCGGGGCCACGCGGCTTGCCGGACCGGCCCTTGGGCGGTCCCCTGTGTGGTCCCTTGGGGGGGCCTCGCCGGCCGCGGGAATCGTTGTCTTTGTCGCTGTCGCGAGGCATGAATATTCTCACTTAGGGGGTGGCGCGATGAGCATTGTGCGTGCTCGCTTCGAGCCGCATGCTCAGGCAAATCCGGTATTCACTCTTGCTGAAGGCGGAGCTACTAGCAGGTTTCTGGCGATGATACGAGGCTTGAAAGCCCCCTCTTTCATGGATTTGGCGCTCAAAACGGCCGAAAATGCCGGAAAGGCGGGCGAAGTTCCGATCGGATGCGTGGTGGTCCGCAATTACGAGGTCATTGCCACCGCGGCGAACCGGACGCTGACGGATTACGACCCGACCGCCCATGCCGAGATCGTTGCGCTGCGCGAGGCGGCCAAAAAGATCGGCAGCGAGCGCCTGGTCGACTGCGACCTCTACGTGACGCTGGAGCCCTGCACCATGTGTGCTGGCGCGATCTCGTTTGCAAGGGTCAGGCGGCTCTATTACGGCGCGGCCGACCCCAAGGGCGGCGCGATCGAGTCCGGCGTGCGGTTCTTTGCATCCCCAACCTGCCATCACGCGCCGGACGTCTATTCCGGCGTCGGCGAGAGCGAGGCGGCGCGGCTGCTCAAGGAGTTCTTTCGCGAGCGGCGCTAGCTGCCTGCGAAGAACTCGCGCAGCGCCTTGGCCGTCACCTCCGGGTTCTCCTCGGTGAGGAAGTGGCCGGAATCCACCGGCATGCCGTCCACGTTGGTGGCCCATTGCTTCCAGGTATCGAGCGGGGTCGCGGCGGCCTGGGCCACGCCGGCATTGCCCCACAGCACCAGCATGGGAATGGTGATCTTCTTGCCGGCTTCGAAATCGGCCTTGTCGAGGTCGTAGTCGAAATAGGCGCCGGCGCGGTAGTCCTCGCACATCGCGTGCACGCGGGCCGGATCGCGGAACGGGGCGATGTAGTGCTCCAGCGCGCGTTCGTCGATCGCATCGAGCGTCCTGGACTTGGTCTGGCTCGCCATCTTGAAGCGCAGGAAGAACTCGCCCTGGCTCGAGATCAGCGTCTCCGGCAGCGGCGCGGGCTGGGCCAGGAAAGTCCAGTGATAGATCTTCAGGGCATAGGCGCGGTTCATCCGCTCCCAGTAATTATAGGTCGGCAGGATATCGAGCACGGCGAGCTTCGACAGCCGGCCGGGATGGTCGAGCGCGAGGCGGTAGGAGACGCGGCCGCCGCGGTCGTGGCCGGCGAGCGCGAAGTGCACGTGGCCGAGGCGCTCCATCACCTCGACCATGGCCTTGGCCATCGCGCGCTTGCTGTAGGGCATGTGCAGCGCGTCGCTCTCGGGCATGTCGGACCAGCCATAGCCCGGCAGATCGGCGATGATCAGCGTGAAGGCGTCGGCCAGCTCAGGCGCGACGCGGTGCCACATCACGTGGGTCTCGGAGAAGCCGTGCAGCAGCAGCAGCGGCGGGCCGCTGCCGCCGACGCGGGCGAAGATGCGGCCGAAGGAGGTGTTGATCCATTCGGAGGCGAAGCCGGGATAGAGGTCGGCGAGATCGGACATCTTGTTGCATCCTTGTCGGGTCAGTCCGGGAGCTGCTCCCAACAAAAATGTCGAAAACAACCCCATGCACAGTAGCGCGCGTCCTCGGCGAAGGACGCTAAGCCCAACAGCCGACTACGCATTCTTGGATTGACGATGTGGCGGCGCGATGGCGCAGGGCTCGTTGCGCCCATTCCGGAAAAAAGCCTGTCAGCCCCGCGCCTTCTCGGCTTCCACCGCCTGCCAGCCGATGTCGCGGCGGCAAAAACCCTCCGGCCAGTGAATGCGGTCGACGGCCTGATAGGCGCGGCTCTGCGCCTCCGTCACGGTCGCACCGAGCGCGCAGACATTGAGCACGCGGCCGCCATTGGCGAGGATCGCGCCGTCTTTCTCGACCGTGCCGGCGTGGAAGATCTCGACGGTGTCCACCTTCGCCGCGTCATCGAGCCCCTCGATGCGCGTGCCCTTCTGGTAATCGCCGGGATAGCCCTTCGCCGCCATCACCACCGTGAGCGCGCTTTCCGGATGCCAGCGTAAATCAAAATTCTTCAGCTGGCCGTCGCAGGCGGCGAGGAACGCCGGCACGATGTCCGACATCATGCGCAGCATCAAGACCTGGCACTCGGGGTCGCCGAAACGGACGTTGAACTCGAACAGTTTTGGGCCCTGCGTCGTCAGCATGATCCCGGCATAGAGGATGCCGCGGAACGGCGTGCCGCGCTGCTTCATGCCAGCGACCGTCGGCAAAATGATCTTGGCCATGATCGCGTCGTGGATCTGAGGCGTCACCAGCGGCGTCGGCGAATAGGCGCCCATGCCGCCGGTGTTCGGGCCGACGTCGTGGTCGAACACGCGCTTGTGGTCCTGCGCGGAGGCGAGCGGGATAGCGGTCTCGCCGTCGCACAGCGCGAAGAAGCTGATCTCGCGGCCCGGCAGAAACTCCTCGATCACGACCTCGGCGCCGGCCTCGCCAAACGCGCCCTCGAACATCATGGCGATGGCGTCGTCGGCTTCGCGCACCGTCTTGGCCACCACCACGCCCTTGCCTGCGGCAAGGCCATCGGCCTTCACCACGATCGGCGCGCCCTGGCTGTGGACGTAGTCGCTGGCGTCCTTCGCGTTGGTGAAGCGCTGGTAGGCGCCGGTCGGAATGCCGAATTCGGTGCAGAGCGCCTTGGTAAAACCCTTGGAGCTTTCGAGCTGGGCGGGGATCCTGTTCGGGCCGAACGCCTTGATGCCGGCGGCGGTGAGATCATCGACGATGCCGGCCGCCAGCGGCGTCTCCGGGCCGACCACCACGAGCTCGACCGCGTTGGTCTTGCAGAAGGCGATCACCGCGGCATGGTCGGCCACATCGAGCGCCACGCACTCCGCCTCGCGCGCGATGCCGGCATTGCCGGGCGCGCACCAGAATTTGGTCACCAGGGGAGAGGCTGCGATTTTCCATGCCAGAGCATGTTCGCGGCCGCCGGAACCGAGCAGGAGAATGTGCATCGAAGGCTCGAAATGAGGGGTTTTGCTGGGGGCGGAGGTCGCACGAATCGGGGTGGGGCTCAAGGGATGTTGCCTCAAACTCCCCGCCATTCCAGGCTCGTGCCGGCGCGGCGCCCCGGAAGGACGGCGGGTGCTAAACTTGGTTTCCCCACGATGATCTCCTGCAACGCCGCCCCCTTTAACCCATGACGGTCGCCGCCGAGACATTCGCCTCGACGGTCTTCTGCTTGACGGTGTTGCGCTTCCGGCAAAGCCTCGAACACCGCGCATGTGGCGAATGCGAGCATTCGAATTCTTCCATTAAATTCAGTAGCTTCCGGATGGGGGCTACCAAGTAACCTCCCTAGTCCTGGATACTTGAGATATATCACCTGGATGGTACATAAATGTGTCCAGGAATTTCAAAAAAACCATCCTGGATACTTGACTATCATATCCAGGCCCGCTACTTGACTTCACATTGATCACACCAAAGGAGCTTTCATGATTCCCTCTGACAACGGATTGCCCAAACCGCTCGCCACCCTCGATGAAGTCCTCGACACCGGGGACACATCCGAAAAGCCGATGAAGGTTTTCATCGGTCACAACCTTGGTAGCCGCACGTTCCTCATGCAGATGCCAATGCACGAATTTTACAGCATGTCTGAGGTGGCGAACGATCCCGGCCGCGATGGAGATACGGTTGCCCAGCGAAAGCTTGATCCTGCCCACGCACAGAAGCTCGCATTGTACATTTTGAAGGGATTGGTCTCAGCAGCTATCGAACGACGCCAGATCGCAGGGAAGCCCGTTCCCGACGCGCTTAAGAGCGTGATGGAGCACTTGGGCCGTCAGCCATACATGGCGCTTCAGCCTCTCGTCGTGAACATTCGAGATTGCAATCCACGGGGAGCGGACATCCGAGGTGACCGGATGCTCGACAAGCGAACTGAGGAGACTGCTGCCTTCCGAGTTTTCTTGTCACAGCGACACGTTCTTTGGGTCGTTGATGGTCAGCATCGTCGGAAAGGAATGCAGTTGGTGTTCGATTTCCTTGAGAGTGTTCGCACCACTCGCGCATATCCGAAGAAGGGTAACCTGGCGGGCTTCAAAGATGGCGAACCTGCGACGGGGGATGAACTTGCGGTTTGGGAAGAGTGTTTCGAAGTGGCCCGCAGTTACTGCACCTTGTTGCTGGAGGTGCATCTCGGATTGAACGCCGATGAAGAACGTCAGCTTTTCCACGATCTGAACAGGCTGGGAAAGAAGGTCGATACCAACCTCGCCCTGCAGTTTGACAACTCAAATCCGATCAACTTGTTCATTAAGGATAAGCTCATCAACGCTGACGCTATCGGAATTGCCGTGTCGGAGATGGACGTTAAGGATTGGTCAGACGACAAGGGGGCGTTGCCGCGGAAGGATATGGTGGCCGTCAATGCCATTCTGTTCCTCAACAAGACCAACATCAGCAGCGCCACACCGGCTCTTGTGGAAGGTAAAGAAGATACGGCCTATCGCTTCTGGACGGCCGTACATGCCATTGATGGTTTTGGTGAGGAGCACGCTCGCCAGAAGACGGTTGCAGCTCAGCCAGTTGTCTTGAAGGCAATCGCGAAGCTGGTGTTCGATTTTAGCTTTAGCAATCGCCGTCCTGACGACGGAGATGATTTGACCGAAAAGCTGCTGTCTAATCTGACCGATATCGACTTCAGCCATGAAAATCCGATGTGGCGATATTACGAGCTGTCGGTTGCGGAGCGTAGCAGATACGGATTGACCACGTTGGCCGCCTACCTGCCAGCGGAGGAGACTGGCAACCGCGACCTCGGTAGCTACCAGGGCGGCTATATGAGGTTCGGTGCCAAGCACAACGACATCTATCCCATACTCGGCGACATGATCCGATGGAAGTTGGGCTTCCCGTCCCGCCACTCGAACGAAGCGGCCTCGGCATCGTCAGCGGCCGCTTAATCCAAGAGGGCGGCGGTCTCGCCGACTGGAAGACCGCCGCTCCTCTGAGTGTCAGGAATTTGAGACACTGAGATACTGTATGGGGATGATACCGGCAGGATCGCTAGATGGCAGTTTGGGAACTCTATTCGAAACGGCGAAAAAAAGAACTCGGTCCGTTGGCCGATGTATTCACATACGACAACATCCCGGACGCCCTGCGAACTCAGGTCGTTCACATGTGGGACGAAGCGATTGGTGTGGAATACCGCTCAGACGACACCGAGACGATTCAGGACACTTATCTCGAGATAGCTCAGATCCTGCGTCGAGAATACGGCGTGTTCAAATTGTCTAATGCTCGTGATCCTACAGACAGGAGGGACGCCAGGGACGACCTTGTGAGCTGGTTCCTGAATGAACAAGACAATGATCGCGTCCTCGATGCAATCGAATTGACCTTCCAAATAATCGACGTTTATTGCGGGCGGCAAGACTACCTTTATGGCAGAAAGAATCGAGAGATTGCCGACGGCGTCGCTTTGGAGCTGAATACTAGATTCAAAGAGCATGGAGTGGGCTATCAATTTGCAGAAGGCAAACTCCTCAGAGTCGACTCACAGCTCGTTCACAGTGAGGTCGTTATCCCGGCGCTCGCCGTTTTGCGTGAAAAGCACTTCGCTGGTGCGCAGGAAGAATTTTTGAGTGCGTTCGAGCACTATCGACACGGAAACAATGAGGAAGCGCTAGTAGACGCCTGCAAGTCGTTTGAGAGCGCGATGAAAGCAATCTGCGACAAACGGGGATGGGCTTACGATAAGAATAGGGCGACCGCCTCTGATCTAGTCAATATTTGCCTGTCGCAAGGGTTGATACCTTCGTTCTGGCAAAGCCACTTTGCTGCTCTGCGGTCCGTGCTTCAGTCGGGTATTCCCACTGCGCGGAATCGGCAAGCGGGCCACGGCTCAGGCACGCAAGCCAGGCCGGAACCTCCAGATGAGCTGGTCGCATACGTTCTCCATATGACAGCTTCGACAATCCTGTTTTTGGCTGAAGCGGAACGACGATCCCCGGAATTGCGGAAAGACTAAACCTGCCTCCCCGCAATGATCTCCTGCAACGTCGCCACATGCCGCGCGAACGCCCCTCGGCCGGCCGCGGTCGCGGTGACCGTCGTCTGCGGCTTCTTGCCGACGAAGGCCTTGTCCACCGAAACGTACCCCGCCTTGGCCAGCGTCTCGATATGCGCGCCGAGATTGCCGTCGGTGGCGCCGGTCAGCTTTTTCAGCAGCCCGTAGGATGGGTTGAGCCCTTGCGAAACCCATCGCACTTGTTTCGTGATAATGTCGCGTCATGACCGCGTACCGCCGCAACTTCGTTTCGGGTGGGTGCTTCTTCTTCACCGTCAACCTGGCGGAGCGGAAGCTGGCGTTGCTGACGGATCATATCGGGTTGTTGCGGACGGCGTTTCGCGAAACGCACCGACGCCATCCATTCACGATCGATGCCATCGTGGTGCTGCCTGATCACCTTCACACGGTGTGGACGTTGCCGGAAGGTGATGCCGATTTTGCAATGCGCTGGCAGTTGATCAAATCCACCTTTTCGCGCGGTCTGGCGCGCAACGAGAGGATATCCCCAAGCCGCGCGGCCAAAGGTGAACGGGGCATCTGGCAACGCAGATATTGGGAGCATACCATTCGCGACGAAGCCGATTTCGCGCGGCATGTCGACTACGTTCACATCAATCCGGTCAAACACGGGCTCGTCAACAGAGTACGTGACTGGGCGCCCTCCTCTTTTCATCGCCACGTGAAGCTCGGCAATTACCCGGCCGATTGGGCCGGCGACCAGTCGGATGACGGCCGCGATTACGGAGAACGGGGATAGAGAAGCGATGGGTTTCGCAAGGGCTCAACCCATCCTACGAGCTCAGGGGTTTGGTGCAGGAAGGCGTATCTCGATTGGGAAATCGGCGATCACCTTCGCGCCTGCTCTTACCTGGACGTGCCAAATTCCGCCTAGAGAGCCTACTAGCTCCAACCCCACAACGAAACGCGACCGCCTTATCGGACCGCCTTCAACCGTGATGATTTGGCTCTGTTGACCCGAAAGGAAGCCATCCGGGCGCAAGATGACCAGAGTTAGTTCGAGGTTGCTCCCGGCCGGTGAAATAGTCCCCGTGTCGATTTCGACATAGAGCGGGAGCGATTGTCGAAAGGGGACCGTGGTGACCTGCACCCAGTCCCAACCACCTTCGACAATTGTCCATAGCCCGTCCCGCATCCGAATAAACTCAGCGGCCAGCATGGTTGTAACTCTCAAGCCCGCGTTCAAATCCGCCTGCGTTGGTACGCGACGAGGAGGGGGGCAGTAGGGAGGCGCTCCTGTCTTGCCGCCCTTGGCCTTAATTTGGCGAAGAACGGTGCCGTCCTCTGTGCAAAGGTTGACGATGGTGTCTTCGCCCGGCCCCCCTTTGCCTCCCTCTCCAACGTGAAACTGAAGGTGGTGGACCCCTGCGAGTTCTTCGGGACCAAACGTTGCGCTAACGTGTTCGCCTCCGCCCCCGCCTTCGCCCCCGATTGCGTCTTCGCCGATGACACCAGCTCCGCCTCCACCGGCGCCGGGGGCTTCTCCCGGACTGCCGTCCAGAACGAATATGTCCCCGCCGGGACCGCCATGTCCCCCCGACGCATTGCCGCCGATTGCGCCGCCACCACCTCCACCGGCGCCCGGAGCCGAGCCTCCGAGACCGCCGAGGTGATGGATTCGCGCCCCCTCCGGCTCAATGTCCAGAAATTGCTCGCGAACGCTCCCCATGACCGGTGAATCAAGGATTGTCGTAACTCGCTCCAAGTGAAAGAGGTCCACGGGAGTTGATCCTGCGGCTGCCCTTAGCTTTTCACGCTCGCCAAGGGTGAGTTCCTGGTTGGTGACAAAGGCGATTCCGTCGGCCGCAGCTCGCCTCGCGCCTGCGAGATCAGTCTCAAACTTCGACAGAATGTCCGAGAACCGCTGGGCGCCTCGCGGGAAGTAAACCGCCATCGCGAAGCGAACGCCGTTCTTGGTTGCCATCGCGTCCTTCCCCCCATCGGGGCCTCCTAGAGGATGACTGGGGTCCAAAGAGGAGAAGCCTTCATGGATCAGAATCTGTGCCGCCAACCGTTCAGAAGGCGCTTGGCCTTTGGTCCATTCGATCAACCGATGCCATGTCTCGTCGTAGCGATTGCGCGTCAAATGATCCTCCGCAAAAGGCGCTGGCGCAGCATTGCCCAAAGCCGGGCGCCGACAGTACCCACCCAACTGTACCAGTCCTGCCGATGGGTCTAAACCTGCTTCCCCGCAATGATCTCCTGCAACGTCGCCACATGCCGCGCGAACGCGCCCCTGCCGGTTGCGGTGGCGGTCACCGTGGTCTGCGGCTTCTTGCCGACGAACGCTTTGTCGACCTGGACGTAGCCGGCCTTCGCCAGCGTCTCGATATGCGCGCCGAGATTGCCGTCGGTGGCGCCGGTGAGCTTCTTCAGCCGGGCGAATTCGAGGCCCACCTGCTGAGGCAGCGCGTTCAGCGCCGCCATGATCTTCAGCCGCAGCGGCTGGTGGATGATGTCGTCGAGCTCGGCCATCAGGTCCGCCGCATCCAGAGGCCGCCCAGAGTCAGGCCGCCGCCGTTGACGGCGGCCATCCACAAGAGGAGCGATATGCCGGGAATGAAGTAGTAGCCCATCAGCGTCAGCGCGACGATGCTGGCGCCGATGACGAGGAAGGCGCGGCCGAACCAGACGCCCGCCATCATGTAGAACAGCATGATGTAGATCGGCCAGAACGCCGTCTGCTGGCGCGGCGTGAAGTGACCGAAATAGCAGCAGAAGATGCCGAAGGCGGCGATCAGCGCAAACGTCAAAAAATAACGGCCGTCGAACACGCGAATGCGGTCCTTGGAACGATGATAAGCGCCGATGATGACCAGCCCCACGGCCGACACCGCGTATACCGCGAACCAGAGATAGAGGCCGTAGCGCGGCCAGAGCCAGCCCGAGATGTTGCCGACGAACGCCAGCACGCCCCACATCAGCAGAACGATGCTGGAGACCTGATAGATTTGTGACTGCCGCACGCGGCGAACCGTGTCCTCGATATCGCTCAGCGCTTCGGAAGCCTGCTTGCTGTCGATCACGATGGCGCTCCGCTCTGCTCGACCAGCCCGGTCGGCGGCGTTGGCGCATCCGCTGACGGCCGGTGCTTCCGGATCAGGATGGACGCGATCACCATGGTCACGAGTGAGGCGGCAAGGGCAATCAATCCAACCTGCTCCCGCGTGGTGACCGGCAATAGCCGCGCCGCGATGTTCGTGAGCCCAGCCGATACCGGCGCCGCATAGGACCAGGCGATGAAATAATAGTGAGTCCTGCGCCAGTTCGGCGGTTTCGGCGTGCGCAGCAGCGGCACGATCGCCAGTACGATCAGGCTGAAGTTGATGATCGCTGCGACATGGAACGCGTTGAAATGGCCGGTGAAGCGATAGACCAGCAGGGACGCGGCATCGGCAGCCAGCATGGCGTAGACGTAGAGATAGCCGCGCGCGCGATGGCCCGCGCCGCGCTTGGGGCGCAGGAACTGGACGAGGCCGACAACGAGGCACAGTGTCGCCAACGCCACATGAATGATGCCCGCGACTGTCGAATGCGCAATCATCGTCAGCTCCCCGCCGCGCCCCGCGTCGCCACGTCCTCGGCGATCGCGTTGACCGCCTTCGGGCTCGTGACGATGCCCATGTGGTTGATGCCGTCGATCACCCTAACGTCGACCGACGGTTTGATCGCCTGCACGGTCTCCGCGTATTTGTCGGAGATCATCATCTCGTCCTCGGCGCCGCCGAAGATCGTGATGGGGCGGGTCGTGGCGGGAAAATCGAGACGATAGCCGCGCGTCGCGTAATTGCGCATCAGGCGATCGGAATAGGTGGCGACGAGGATCTTCTCCATGTTCGGGCGCACCGCCAGGGCCAGCACCGGGAGCTGCGCGCAGCAGTCGATGCCGAGCTTGCGCAGCGCGGCAAGCCCCAGGAGGCGCGGGATGTCGGCGTTGGCCCAGCCGCCGGAGTTCGGGCGGTTGGTCGGCGCGTCGTAGCCGAGATAGGGCGCGAGCAGCACGGTGCGCACGAACATGTCCTGCATGATCGGTGTCGCGGCAACGCGCAGCGAGAAGCCGGCGCCGGCGGAATGGCCCACTAAAGTGAGCGGCAGGTCCGGCGCGGTCTTGCGGATCTCGGCGACGAAATCGACGAGGTCGTCCTCGAGCTGGCCGACATAGCCGATGTCGCCGCGGGTGCCGGAGCCGCCATGGCCGCGGATGTCCAGCGCCCAGGTCTCCACCCCGCGCGCGGCGATCGCATGGGTCAGCGCGTGGTTGACGGTGCCGCTGGAGCCGGAGGAGCCATGGATGAAGATCGCGCCGCGCCCGCTCCCCGGGCCGTTCGCCGCGTAGTGGCGATAGCCGATCCAGGTGCCGTCGCGGGCCTGAAAGCGCTCGAGCGGCGGCAGTGTCGACCAGTCGATGCCCTTGGCGGAGTCCGAGACGGAGCGCATCTCGGGCGGCCGTTGCAGCGGCGTCGCGATCATCGCGGCCAGGATCAGCGTCACGCCGCCGACCGCACACAGGACCCATTTCAGCCCGTTCAAAACGCCGCGCAGCAGCCGGATCGCCATGGATCGTCTCCCTCAAACACATCAAATATAGAGAACTCTATAATACAGAGTACTCTTCTAATCAATCCCAGGATTGGCGCCGCGCTGCGAAAATCCTTAAACAGCGGGTCCGACCCCAACATGCCGAATCGTTTGCCGATGCCGTCTGCGGAACCCCTGCTCAACGCCCCCGAATTCACCGTTTCCGAGCTCTCGCAGTCCCTGAAGCGGACGGTGGAGGATGCCTTTGGCCATGTCCGGGTCCGCGGCGAGATCTCCGGCTTTCGCGGCGCCCATTCCTCCGGCCACTGCTATTTCGCGCTCAAGGACGAGAGCGCCAAGATCGAGGCGGTGATCTGGAAGGGCGTGCATGGCCGGATGCGCTTCAAGCCCCAGGAGGGGCTGGAGGTCATCGCCACCGGCAAGCTCACGACCTATCCGGGCTCATCCAAGTACCAGATCGTGATCGAGGCGCTGGAGCCGGCCGGCATCGGCGCGCTGATGGCGCTGATGGAGGAGCGCAAGAAGAAGCTCGCCGCCGAAGGCCTGTTCGACGAGGCGCGCAAGCAGCTGCTGCCGTGGCTGCCGGACGTGATCGGCGTCGTGACCTCGCCGACCGGCGCCGTCATCCGCGACATCCTGCACCGGCTCGAGGACCGCTTTCCGCGCCACGTGCTGGTGTGGCCGGTGAAGGTGCAGGGCGAAGGCTCCGCCGAGCAGGTCGCGGCTGCGATCCGCGGCTTCAATGCGATTGCCCCGGGCGGCAAGATTCCGCGGCCCGACGTGCTGATCGTCGCGCGCGGCGGCGGCTCGCTGGAGGATCTCTGGTCGTTCAACGAGGAGATCGTGGTCCGGGCAGCAGCCGAGAGCATGATCCCGCTGATCTCTGCGGTGGGCCACGAGACCGACATCACGCTGATCGACTTCGTCGCCGACAAGCGCGCGCCGACGCCGACCGCGGCGGCCGAAATGGCGGTGCCGGTGCGCAGCGATCTGTTCGTCGAGGTCGCCGACCTCGGTCGCCGCACCCACGCCTATTGGCAGCGCGCCCAGGAGAGCCGCCGCAGCGAGCTGCGCGCCGCCGCACGCGCGCTGCCGACGGCCGGCGATCTCCTGGCGATCCCGCGGCAGCGGCTGGATTCGGCGGGCGCGTCCCTGCCCCGCGGTCTCAAGGCCAACACGCATGCGCATTTCCGCAGGTTCACGGCAGCAAGCTCGAAGCTGACGCTGCGCGTGCTGCACGGCCAGATTTCGCAGGCCGATCATCGCCTCACCGTGTGCGGCGAGCGGCTCGGCCTGTCCGCGCGCTCGCTGCTGCGGCGGCGGCGCGACCGCTTTGCCGGACTGGAAGTTCGCCTGCGCGCCTCGAAGCTCGCCAACGCGCAGGCGCAGCGCAACGCGATTGCCCGTCAGCGCGAGCGCACGCAGCGGCTTGGCGAACGCGCAGGCCGTGCGCTCGCAACGCTGCTGCAGCGGCTCGATGCCCGCGTCGAGAACAGCGGCAAGCTGCTCTCGGCGCTGTCCTATCGCGGCGTGCTCGCGCGCGGTTTTGCCCTGGTGCGCGATGAAGCGGGCCATCCGGTGCATGCGGCTGACGCGATCGGGCCCGGCGCGCGCGTCGAGATCGAGTTCGCGGATGGACGTGTTGCGGCGACCGCGGATGCGGATCGCCCGGCACCGGCGGCGAAGCGTGCGCAGCAAGCGAAACCGGCCGCGCAGGAGACAAAGCCTGCGCCGAAGCGCGTCGGCAAGCCGGTGGATCAGGGCAGCTTGTTCTGAGGCGCGAGGGAAGGTGATTCCACGAACTCGTCATTGCGAGCGCAGCGAAGCAATCCAGAATCTTTCCGCGGAGGGACTCTGGATTGCTTCGCTGCGCTCGCAATGACGATGTGGATGCAGCCCGCCTACCTACACGACAATCCCGCGTCGATCGTGGTCCAGAAGCCGCAATGTTCCGGCGCCAGCTGTGGCGCGCCGGCGTGGGCCTCATACAGGAAGATCGCGACGGTGAAGACGACCAGTGCGGAGGAGAAGAGAATGAGGCGGTTGCGCATGTGAGATGCGTTTAACCGACATCGTGGTCGAATGATGGCACCGCCACATGCTGAAACCGCAGCCATGCGCGATCCGTAGATTCACGGTCGGCCATGCTCCGTGCAGGGCGGTGGTCGATGCGGGGCTGTCCGCCTCATGTTGTTCCTCGGGCGGCCCCGCTTCCGCTCTATCGAGCTACGGCGCGGCGAGCCCGCTCATCCGCGTTATCGCGCCAGCCACTCCGCGACGTCCTTCTGCGACTCCGCGCGCGCGACCGCATCCGTGCCGAGATGGCCGTGCTCGGGCGCGGCGGCGTCGCTGCTGCCGGCCGCTGCGCGCAGCGGCGTGTTGGCGCGGTCGAAATCGTGATAGGCGCCGGGATAGACGGTAATACGCGCGAGCGCGCTGCGGCCATGTGCGCCCTCGACCATCTGGCGGCAGGCCAGCGGCGACGACACGTCGTCATCGGCGCCGATCAGGACCAGCGTCGGCACCCGCGTGCTCCAGCCGAGGCCGGCGGAAATCCGGCAGTCCGGATAGAACGCGATCGCGGCGCGGAAATCCGGACCCTTGTCGCGCGCTGCGTTCTGCGGGCGCACCGCCCACAGCAGCGCGCTGGCGCCATTGGCCCAGCCGATCAGGCTGACGCGGTCGCGCGCGACCCAGGCCTGCTTCATCAGCCAGGCGCGCGCGGCCGCGACGTCGGCGACACGCTCGCGCCGCGCCTTGACGTGGCTCTCCTTGACCCGGCATTGCGGTCCGAGCTCGCGCGAGCCGTAGCTGTCGGGCAGCAACACCGCGTGACCGGCCTTGAGAAACCGCTCCGCCCAGTCGCGATAGCGCGGCAATACGGGATCAGCATGGCCGCCAAGGCCGCCGCAGCCATGCAGCGCGATCACCGTCGGGAACGGCCCCTCGCCCTCGGGCTTGTAGAGCTGCGCATGCAGGACGCCGGAGGCGAGCGGAATCTCGACCTGCTGCGGCGCGGGTGCCGCTGCCGCATGAGCGGCCGACATCAACAGCATCAGGAACAAGGCGGTCAGTCGAAGGCGCATCGGACTCTGCCGTATCAGGTGCCGGGCCGCGCGCATGCCGGGACCCGCGATCCTGATCGGAGCACTATCACGCGAAAACGGCGGCAAAACATCACAAACCGGTGGGTTTACTGGGCGGACAAGCCACCCTATCTATGCTACATCCCGTCCAACACATCGTGCCCTTATGGGCCTTCCACGGAGACTTTCGACCGTGCTGAACAAGTTCGGCTCTTCCGGCCATGGCGAAGCGCAGGTGCAATATCTCGACGGCGATTTCCGCGTGATCTCGCCGGGGACCTATGTGCGCTGCGCGATCACCGACACGCGGATCCCGCTCGACGAATTGAAATACTGGAGCGTGGATTTGCAGGAAGCCTACGCCACGCCGGCCGCCGTGCTGCAGCGGCACTTTCCGGGCGCGCCGAAGCCGCAGCCGTAAGGCCTCCGGCACGCGTCTATTGCTGCTCCGTGCCATCGCCGCCCACGCAGGTCTTGATGAAGCTCTTGCGGGGCTCGCCGACGACCTTCTGATCGATCGCCTGCTTCAGGCAATCCACCCGCGCCTGCGCCATGCAGAGCTGGAGCTGGTCGCGCTTGTCCTGCCCCTTCAGGCTTGCCGTCGTGGAAAGACACGTCACGCGCTTGGTCGCGGGAACCGGCACCGTGCCGGTCGAAGCCGCCGGCGGCGTCGTTTGCGCAAATACGGGCGCAACAATCAGACACACAAGGCTGGCGGCGACAGTCGCGGACGGCAATTTCATCGCATTCTCCTGATCGGTCCGGAACCGATAGGCATCTTGCGATGAATGTCGCCTGAATGGCGAACCGGCACAGGCTGGGCAAGGCGGCGGCTCGCTATTCCAACCAGCGTGGTACGGGCAGATTCTTCGTACGCAAGAACTCCGGGTTGAACAATTTTGACTGGTAGCGCTGCCCGCCGTCCGCGAGGATGGTCACAATGGTTTTGCCAGGGCCAAGATCGCGCGCAAGCCGCATGGCGCCGACGATATTGATGGCGCTCGAGCCGCCCAGCACCAGCCCTTCCTGCGCGATCAGGTCGAACAGAACGGGCAAGGCTTCCTGATCCGTGATCTGATAGGCCATGTCGATCGGCGTGCCTTCCAGATTCTTGGTCACACGGATCTGCCCGATGCCTTCCGTGATGGAGTCGCCTTCGCTCGTCAGCTCGCCTTTGATGAACCAATTGTAGAGAGCGGCGCCCATGGGATCGCTGAGCGCGATCTTGATGTCGGGATTTCGCTCTTTCAGAGCCCGCGCGACCCCGCCCAGGGTGCCCCCGCTGCCGACGGCACAGGTAAAGCCGTCGATCCGTCCCTCCGTCTGCGCCCAGATCTCCGGACCGGTGGTGCGATAATGACCCTCGCGATTGGCGACATTGTCGAACTGATTGGCCCAGAAGGCGCCGAGCTCCTCGGCAAGCTGACCGGAATAACGCGCTTAATGACCGGGATTGGAATAGGGCACGGCGGGCACCAGGCGCAAATCAGCGCCACAGAGCCGCAACATGTCCTTCTTTTCCTGACTTTGCGTGTCAGGCATCACGATCACGCTGCGATAACCGCGCGCATTCGCCACCAGCGCGATGCCGATGCCGACATTGCCGGCGGTGCCTTCGACGATGACCCCGCCCGGCTTCAGTTTTCCGCGCCGCTCGGCATCGTCGATCATGGCAAGCGCCGCGCGATCCTTGATCGAGCCGCCGGGATTGAGAAATTCAGCCTTGCCGTAGATCTCGCAGCCCGTGGCCTCCGACGCCCTTTGCAGCCTGATCAACGGCGTATTGCCGATGGAGTCGAGGAATCCTGCTCGAACATTGTTCATCGCCTGCCCCTTTCGTGCTCCCGCAACTCTAGGCGGGCCAGAGGACAATTCGGTTCTCTAGTTCGGGCGATGCGTGCAATGTCTTGGCTGCCCGACGCGGGCGATCGCCAATTCCATGCTCAAGCCGCGCTAGCAGTGCCGTAGGGTGAGCAAAGGCGCGCTCTTCGCGCGCCGTGCCCACCATCTCGTCATGATAGCAACGAAGAACGTGGGCACGCTTCCGCCTTCGCTCGCCGAGCTTCGGCGGTCAAGTCGCTTTGCCCCCTACGAGACTATCGCTTGCTGAACCGCCGCTCGCGCGCCTTGTAGAGATGATCGCTGATCAGCTGCTTGAGCTTTGCCGGATCGTCGAATTCGAGCTGGACCGCGAACGGCACGATTCCTTGCACGTGGGGCAACATGCCATCGCCGCCATGGATTCGGGCAAGGTCCTTCTCCGTCGTCACCAGCGTCAGCCCGCTGCGCCGGGCATCGGCCCACAGGTCCTCGATGTCGCGCTCGGAATACGGATAGTGGTCGGCAAAGGCGCGGCTCCCGGCAATCTCGATCCCGCTCATCCGCAATGTCCGGAAGAAGCGCTCGGGATCGCCGATGCCGGCAAAGGCCAAGACCTGCTTGCCAAGGAGTTGCGCAACCGAGCCTGCATCCGGCTTCAGCCGCGCACGCAGTACCGGCTTGTCGCGATTGGTCATCTCCGCCACGACGCCGTCCGCGGCGTGGCCGTCGCCGATCAGCACCAGCGCGTCGGTGCGCGCGAGCTGCGGCTTCAGCGGCGCGCGCAGGGGGCCGGCGGGAAACACCCGGCCGTTGCCGAGGCCGCGCTCGCCGTCGATCACGATCAGCGAGGCATCCTTCAACAGACGCGGATTCTGGAAGCCGTCGTCCATCAGGATCACGGTGGCGCCTTGCGATTTGGCGAGCGCGACGCCTTCGAGGCGGTCGCGCGCGACCGCGACGGGCACGTCGCGCGCCATCATCAGCGGCTCGTCGCCGACATCAGCTGCAATGTGACGCGCGCGGTCGACCATGACCGGGCCCTTCAGGCGTCCGCCATAGCCGCGGCTGAGCACGACCGGGGTCTCGCCGAGCTCGCGCAGCAGCTTCGTCAGCGCCAGCACGGTCGGCGTCTTGCCGGCGCCGCCGACATGGTAGTTGCCGACGCAGATCACGGGAATGCCGGCGTCGAAGCCGGGGCGCGCCATGCGACGCGCCGTGATGGCGCCGTAGAGCGCGCCCAACGGGCTCAAGGCAAGGGATTTCGGGGAACGCGGCCGGTACCAGAAGGCCGGCTCACGCATTGGCGGCTCCCATCTCGATCCGCAATTGCAGCAGATACGGCTCGAGCGCGGTCATGGTGCGCTCCAGCGCGCCGCCGAGCTGCTCGACCACGCCGCTGCCGGCGCGCTGCATCTTGTCGCGCATGGCGGGATCGGCCAGGAGCTGGCCGAGCTGCTTGACCAGGATCTCCTGCGTGTCGGCCTGGCGCGCCCCGCCGCTTTGATCGAGCGCTTCGTAGACGTCGGCGAAATTGAAGACGTGCGGGCCATGAACGATGGCCGCACCGAGCTTGATCGCCTCGATCGGATTCTGGCCGCCATGGCGGATCAGCGACCCGCCCATGAACACGATCGGCGAGAGGCGGTAGAACAGGCCGAGCTCGCCCATGGTGTCGGCGACATAGATGTCGGTGGCGGCCGTCGGCAGCTCCTCGCGCGAGCGCAGCGACGGCTTCAGGCCCGACGCGGTGATCAGGCCTGATATCTGGGAGCCGCGGTCCGGATGCCGCGGCACGATCACGGTCAGAAGCTGCGGGAAGAAGCCGACGAGGCTGCGATGCGCCGCCACCAGCATCTCGTCCTCGCCCGGATGGGTCGAGGCCGCGACGATGATCGGACGGCCGCGCGTCATCGCCATCAGCCGTTCGAGCTTGGCGGGATCGGACGGCGGCGCCGGCACGTCGAGCTTGAGATTGCCCGTGGTGAGGACGTCACGGCCGCCGAGCGCGGAGAAGCGTTCGGCATCGGTTTTGGACTGCGCCAGACAAATGTCGAACCGCGACAGCAGCGCCGAAATCGTTCCGTACATACGCTGCCAGCGCGGGAAGGAACGCGGCGACATCCGCCCGTTGATCAGCACCATCGGCACCCGCCGCGCCGCGCCCGCCAGGATCAGGTTCGGCCACAGATCGGATTCGATGAACAGCGCCAGCGACGGCTTCCAGTGGTCGAGGAAGCGCGCGACATAGCGCGGGGAATCATACGGCACGTATTGATGGATGACGTCGGGCGGAAAGCGTTTCGCGACCACGGCCGCCGAGGTGACGGTGCCTGACGTGAGCAGGATGCGCAGGTTCAGATCGCGCAGCCGCTCGATCAGCGCGGCGGCGGCCAGCACCTCGCCGACGCTGGCGCCGTGGATCCAGACCAGCGGACCATGCGGCCGCACGTCCCGCGACAGGCCGCGCCGCTCGCCGACGCGCGCGGGATCTTCCTTGCCCTGCTTCAGCCGCCGCTTGATCAGCGCAGGCGCGAGCGGCACCAGGCCGGAAGCCAGGCGTTGATACATCCGCAGCGTCATCGGGAGCGTGTTAGGCATCTTCCGGCCCCGGGCGGCCGAGCTGCGCATAGGCGCGCCTTGTCGCCTCGTTCAACGTCTGCTCCAACTCCTGCCGCAGCGCTTCCATCATGGCGGCGTCGGCGTCCGGCGGAACGTGGATTTCCTTGATGCCGACCAATGCGCCCCGCCCGAATGGCAAATTGATGGTGGTGCGGTCCCAGTTCCTGAGCCGGATGAAGCGGCTGGTCGCCATCGCGAAAGGCATGATCGGCCGCCCCGATTCCCGTGCCAGCATGATGATGCCGAGCCCGGCCACGCGCGCGCGCTTGGGGACATCGGCGGTCAGCGCGACATTACAACCGTCCTGCAGCGTCCGCACCATCTCCTTGAAGGCGCCGACGCCGCCTTTACGGTGGAAGGCGCTGCCATGGTCGCCGGAACCGCGGATGAGGCCGATGCCGAGCCGTTCCACCGCGATGGCGTTGAACTCGCCGTCGCGGTGCCGCGAGATCAGGACCTTGGCCCGGTAGGAATCCTTGTTCTTGATGAACGGGGTGAGAAAATGCTGGCCGTGCCAGAAGGCGAAGATCGCCGGGATCTGCGGCTCGACGATGTCATAGACATCGGGCGGATCGAACGTGAATGTGTTGGTCCGCCAGACCAGACGCAGATATTCGGCCGCCAGGACCCCGACGGCACGCTGAAACCAGCTGCTTCGCAGCGTATTGCGAAGCAGTTTTTTCAACGCGCCTTCGTTTCTTGATTCGGGTCGAGCAGCCGGTGGAGATGGACGATGAAGTAGCGCATCTGCGCGTTGTCGACCGTGCTCTGCGCCTTGGCGCGCCAGGCGACGTGAGCGGACGCGTAGTTCGGATAGAGGCCGACGATCTCGACGTCGTCGAGGTTCTTGAAGGTGTTGTGCTCGAGGTCGAGCAGTTCGCCTCCGATGACGAGATGGAGCAGTTGTTGCGGGGCACTATCTGGCATGGGTTCTCTTCCTAACGGGCTGCCCGGCAAAGCAGTGTTCGACAAGCACAGCGAAAGCGCTCAGGGCAAGGGACGATCTCGAAAATGCGCGACAATGCTCGCATGACGATCGCGACCCGCTGCCACCAGCACCCCGTGCGCCACTTCCCGGCGGTTATAGAGGATGGGATCTCCGGAGAGGTCGCTCATCCTACCATCCGCTTCCTGCACGATCAAATCGGCCGCCGCAAGGTCCCAATCGTGGCTGTTGCCCCCCGCAAAAGCCGCATCCAGCGCGCCATGGGCGACCCGGCAGAGCCGCAGCGCGAGCGAACCGATTCGCGGATGCAGCTTGATGTCGCCGAGCGAAGGCTTCAGGCGCTCGACCAGGGGCTTTGGCCCGGCGACGCGCGAGAAGTCGAGCTCGGAGCCGGAGGTCGCCCGCACGGCCGTACCATTGAGCGTCGTGCCTTGCCCCCGGACCGCAAAGAAGAACTCGTCGCTAACAGGCGCGAAGACCGCAGCGAGGACGGGCGTGGCGTCCTCGACCAGCGCGACGCTGACGCACCATTCGTCATGGCCGCCCAGATAGTTGCGCGTGCCGTCGATCGGGTCGACCACCCATGTGAGCCGCCGCGACAGCCGGGTGGAATCATCGGCGCTCTCCTCCGACAGCCAGCCATAGTCGGGCGTGGCACCGCGCAGCCGCGCCTCGAGCAAATCGTTGACGGCGATGTCGGCTTCCGAGACCGGCGAGGACGCGCCCTTGGTCCACTTCTTCAGCTCGGTGCGGAACATCGACTGCGCCAGCGCGCCCGCGTCCTGCACCGCGTCTCGCAGCAGCGCGGCGTCGCGCGTCAGGATGGTTTCGTCGAGAACAGGCGTCATCCAGGTCAACCGAGACGCGTGCGGGGACCATCTCTCCCCATCGGGGAGAGGTCGATTTGCACAGCAAATCGGGGGAGGGGGCGCAGGTCCCACGAGAGAGCGGTCCCCTCACCCGCGCCTGCGGCGCGACCTCTCCCTATGGGAGAGGTGAGCCAAACAGCATGTGCTCGATCAGCGTCCGCCAAGCGTCAAACCCTCGATGCGTACCGTCGGCGCATTGATGCCGTAGCGGAACTCGAGATTGTTGGCGGGCTGCATCGACTTGAAGATCTCGAACAGGTGCCCTGCGATCGTCACCTCGCTGACGGGATAGGTGATCTCGCCGTTCTCGATCCAGAAGCCGGAAGCGCCGCGGCTGTAGTCGCCGGTGACGCCGTTGACGCCGGAGCCGATCAAATCGGTGACGTAAAAACCCTGCTTGATGTCGGCGATCAGCTCGGCCGGCGTCGGCGTGCCGGCCTCGAGATGCAGATTATAGGGGCCGGGCGACGGCGAGGACGACACGCCGCGATGGGCGTGGCCGGTGGTGGCAAGGCCGAGCTCGCGCGCGGTGGCGCAGTCGAGCAGCCAGGTCGTCAACACGCCCTCGTCGATCAGCGCGATCTTCTTCACCGCGACGCCTTCGGCATCGAAGGTCTGCGAGCGCAGGCCGCGCTTGCGCAGGGGATCGTCGATGATGCGGATGTTCTTGGCAAACAGCTGCTGGCCGAGCTTGTCCTTCAGGAAGCTGGTCTTGCGCGCGATCGAGGCGCCGTTGATGGCGCCGACGACGTGGCCGACCAGCGAGCCGGCAACGCGCGGATCGAACACGACCGGCACCTTGCAGGTCTCGACCTTGCGCGGATTGTAGCGCGCCACGGTGCGCTCGCCAGCGGAACGGCCGACCACTTCAGGTGACAACAGATCCGCACCATGCGGCGCGGAGGTGAAATCGTAGTCGCGCTCCATGCCGGTGCCTTCGCCTGAGATGGCGGTGGCCGAGATGCCCTGGCTGGAACGCAAGTAAGAACCGTGGAAGCCGGTGGAGGTGACGAGCACCATGCCGCCCATGCCTGATGAGGCCGAGGCGCCGCCGGACTTGGTCACGCCCTTCACCGCGAGCGCCGCGGCTTCGGCTTCGAGCGCGCGGCGCTCGAGCTCTGAGGTCGCAGGAATATTCGGATCGAGCAGATCGAGATCGGGAAAGTCGCGCGCGAGCAGCGCGGGATCGGCGAGGCCGACATATTTGTCGTCCGGCGCGACCCTGGCCATCGCGACCGCGCGTTCGGCAAGCTTGGTCACGGCATCGCCGCTGACGTCGTTGGTCGAGACCACCGCCTGGCGCTGGCCGACCAGCACGCGCAGGCCGACATCGTCGCCCTCGGAGCGCTCGGATTCCTCGACGCGGCCGTCGCGGACCTCGACGCCTTGCGAGACGCCGCGCACCGCGACCGCATCGGCCGCATCCGCGCCGGCGCGCCTGGCCGCCTCGACCAGCCGCTGCGCGAGATCGGACAGCGCGGACTGATCGAACAGGTCGCGATTGGCCTTGGATGAAAGCGTCGAGCTTGGTGAAGGGTTCACAAACGAAATCCTGTTGGGGCGGGGTTCGGGACCGGAACCCACAGATGTGCCCTGATTGCGCGGACTTCAAGCATTTTCAGTCCGCCAAAAGCTCAGATTCGCGACTTCGGCGCAACGTCTCGTCAATCATGCGCGCCAAGCTCTTGTCAATCATGACCGCCGGTGACGGTGGGTTAACCAGCCTTTTTAAGCGGTTTCGGAAATGGCTGCGCTAGGGTCTTCGCATCGACCGGGAACATAATCCTGGCGGGGAGAACTAAGCCGTGAGGCGTCAAACAGCAACAAGCGGGATCGCTCCCGCCGGGTCGAGCCGCTCCCTGCGGCTCGACCCTCTTTCCCTTCCGGTCCGCTTCGATGCGCATGATCCGCGCGCCGACGGCTACACCAGACAGATTGAGCTTCATCGCGAACGCGTCGTGCTGCGTCGTGCCGTCCGCGGCATGCAGATGGCGATCAACGTCCGCGTCAGCGACTTCACCGGCGTCGCGCTGCGCGGCAACGACGCGGCGCCGGCCCTCGTCCTCGTGCATCGCGATCCCTCGCTCTCCGTACCGCTGCTGGTCGGCGCCGACGGCGACGAGCTCACCGAAGCCTGGGCGGTCTGGAGCGAGATTTTCGCGCTTCCGCAGCTCGACGAGGGCGCTCGCAAGCCCGCGCCGCGCCGCCGCCGCGCCAACGCGATCCGCGCCCGCCGTCCGAAATTCTTGATGCGCCGTCGCACCGCCATGACGCGCGAGCTGCCGGTGCATCGCGAAGAGCGCGAGATCATTGCGAGGAATTAAACGGCAATCACATTGCCGCAGGGTGGGCAAAGCGAAAGCGTGCCCACCTCTTCTCTCGAAATCCTGGAAAGATGGTGGGCACGGCGCAAGGGCGCCTTTGCCCACCCTACGAATTTACGCCGACCGCATCACCGCGTCGGCCAGCAATCCCGCAAACAATAGCAGCCCCGCATCCCTGTTCGAATAGAACAGGCGCTTGCAGAGTTCGGGATCCTCGATCCTGAGCCGCACGATCTGCCACGCCAGATGCAGGGCAAAGGCCGCGAGCCCGAGCCAGGCCGGCCAGCGCACGTCGCTCGACGCCAGCGCGACGCCGATCAGCATCACCGCGAGCCCATAGAACAGGATCAGCGCCTGGTGCGTGTGCGCGCCGAACAGGCGCGCGGTGGACTTGATGCCGATCAGCGCGTCGTCCTCGGCATCCTGATGCGCGTAGATGGTGTCATAGCCGATCACCCAGGCGATCGATCCGCCGTAAAGCACGAGCGCGGTGGCGTCGACGCGGCCGAAGGTGACGGCAAAGCCCATCAGCGCGCCCCAGGAAAAGGCGAGCCCGAGCACGATCTGCGGCCACCAGGTGATGCGCTTCATGAAGGGGTAGATCGCGACGATCAGAAGCGAGGCGATGCCGGTCAGGACCGCGAAGCGATTGAACTGCAACAGCACCGCAAGACCGATCACGGCCTGCGCGACCATGAAGGCCAGCGCCTGCTTCGCGGTCACCTGCCCCGACGGCAACGGCCGCGAGCGGGTGCGCTCGACCTTGTCGTCGAGGTCGCGATCGGTGATATCGTTCCAGGTGCAGCCCGCCCCGCGCATCACGAAGGCGCCGATGAAGAACAGGACGATGATGAACGGGAGGCGGCTCGCGTCATGCGCAATGCCGGCGGCAAGCGCCGCCGACCACCAGCACGGCATCAGGAGAAGCCAGGAGCCGATCGGGCGATCGAAGCGGGACAGTCGCAAATAGGGCCGCGCCCATGACGGCGCGAGCGTATCGACCCAGTTGCCGGTGGAGTCGGCAACGCGGGCGCTCGTGTCGCTCATCGGGTGAGGACGTTGCCGTTGAGCGTATCGAAGGTGCTGCCGCCCTTCTTGCCGGCATTGGCCTCAGGCGCCGAGCCCGACCCCAACACCTCGCTCAGCGACGGACCGGCCGGACCGCGCGGCTGGTTCTGCATCTGCTGCGCGACGTTGCAGACCTTCGTCTGCATGGCCTCGGTGTTCTTGTGACCGTCCTTCATCTGCGCGCCGATTTGCGGCGGGATTCCGCATTTGGCGGCATTGGACTCGATGTACTTGATCATCTTGACTTCAGCCTGGCTGAAGTTGCGGATCAGCTTGCAGGCCTCGTCCGGCGGCGCGTGACGATCGCTCGCGGCCTTGATCAGCTTGCCGCGCTTCTCGGCGTCCTCGCGCAACGGGACGAACGCCTTCATGCAGTCCTCGCCCGGCGCTTGCGTCGGCGGGGCCGCGCTGAAGGCGCCGGCGCCGCCGATCGGCGCAGCACCGTTCACGGGGAAAGAGGATTGCGGCGCCGTGCCGACGGAGGCGGTTGGCGCCGCGCCGTTCACGGGCGGAAATGCCGAGCTGCTCGTGGCCTGGCTCGGCAGTGGCGCCGGGAAGGCGCTTTGCGCATAGGCGCCCGCGGCCCCCATGGTGACCATGGCGGCGGTGATCGGAACCATCAAATGACGGATCATCAAGGCAGTCTCTCCGGCAGGAGCTTACGGGGTTCGGCGTCTTCCCAATTGAAGCGCAACCAGCGTGTTCGCGTTTTTACGATTCCCGCCGGCCCTTAACAACCCGTCGAATAGGGCAAGAGCGCGGCGCGCCGACGCACCGGTTTGGCAATTTTTACCCCCGAATTGGCGGCTTTCGGTTAATAACGGCGGCAAATCGGACCTGAACGATGCCCTCCCACGATTTTCGCGGCCCCCGCCTGTTCGTCGATGCCCCCCTCGCCCAGGACGCCAGGGTTCCGCTCGACCGCGACCAGAGCAATTATCTCGGCAATGTGCTGCGGCTTGCCGCCGGGGCCGAGGTTTTGGCGTTCAACGGCCGCGACGGCGAGTGGCAGGCCGCCATCGAAGGCCGCAAACGGCCGGACGGGCTGGTCATCCTCCAGCCGATCCGGCCCCAGGACCGGCTGGCCGACCTTGCTTACGTCTTCGCCCCGCTCAAGCATGCCCGGCTCGACTACATGGTCCAGAAGGCCGTCGAGATGGGCGCCGCCAGCCTGCATCCGGTCCTGACCCGCTTCACCCAGGCCTCCCGGGTCAACACCGAGCGGATGCGCGCCAACGTGGTCGAGGCCGCCGAGCAATGCGGCATCCTGAGCATCGCCAGCGTGGCCGAGCCGGTGCCGCTGGAGCGTTTCCTCAGCCAGCGCGCCGCGGGCCGCCTGCTGATCTTCTGCGATGAGGCGGCGGAGGTCGAAAATCCCGTGCAGAGCCTGCAAGGCGCGAGCGAGGCAGGCCAAGGTATCGACCTGCTGATCGGCCCCGAGGGCGGCTTTGCCGAGGAGGAGCGGGCGCTGCTGCTGCGGCAGCCGAGCATCCTGCGGCTCGCCCTGGGTCCCCGGATCATGCGGGCCGACACCGCCGCGGTGGCCGCGCTGGCGCTGGTGCAGGCGGTGCTGGGCGATTGGGGCGGCCGGACAGCCTGATCCTGCGCATTGGCCGCCCATTAAGCGATTGATCCTTTGGAGGTCGAAACCGCTTTCCGGCCATGCTAAGGGCTGCGCCAACTGGCTTGCCTCCCCCTGGCCTCCCTTGGCCTCCCTTGGCCTCCCTTGCCCTGCCCGGTTCCACCGGGACGATGGACCCTGTAATGACCGCGACTGCCACCTCAAATGCTGCCGGCTCCGCCGCCTGGGCGGACACGCTGCTCTTGTCGTTCGCGCAGGCCGGCTATGTCAGGGCCGAGCCGGCCATCCTGCAACCGGCCGAGCCGTTCCTGGATCTTTCCGGCGAGGACATCCGCAAGAGCCTGTACCTGACCACGGACCTCTCCGGCGAGGAGCTCTGCCTGCGGCCGGACCTGACCATTCCGGTGGCGCGCGATTACCTCGCCTCTGGCCGCGCCGGCCAACCGGCCGGGTTCAGCTATTTGGGCCCGGTGTTCCGTTACCGCAGCGGCCAGGCCAGCGAATTCCTCCAGGCCGGTATCGAATCGTTCGGCCGCCAGGACCGCGCCGCAGCCGATGCCGAGATGCTGGCGCTGGCGCTGGAGGCGACTGCCGCCTTCGGCGTCCGCGACGTCGAGATCCGCACCGGTGACGTCGCGCTGTTCAACGCGCTGCTCGACGCGCTCAACCTCTATCCGGTCTGGCGCCGCCGCCTGGTCAAGGATTTCAACCGCAAGATCAGCCTGGAGCAGGATCTGGAGCGGCTGGCGGCCGCGACCACCGCGACCCGCAGCGAATATGAGGGCGTGCTGGCTGCGCTTGCCGGCTCCGACCGCAAGGCGGCCCTCGCCTTCGTCACCGATCTGATGTCGATCGCCGGCACCACCAATGTCGGCGGCCGCACGACGGCCGAGATCGCCGACCGCTTCCTCGAGCAATCGACGCTGAAGGGCGGCGCGCTGCCGCGCGAGGCGATCACCGTGCTGAAGCGCTTCCTGTCGATCGCAGGCAATCCCGACGACGCCATCGCCGAGCTCCGCGCACTGACCGCCGATGCGAAGCTCGATCTCACCGCTGCGATCGACCAGTTCGAGAGCCGGGTCGGCTTCATGGCGGCGCGCGGCATCGATGTGAAGCAGACGCGTTTTTCCACCGCGTTCGGACGCGGGCTCGATTATTACACCGGCTTCGAATTCGAGCTGCATCACCGCGGCAACGGCGCCGAGCCGCTGGTCGCCGGCGGACGCTATGACGGGCTGATGACCCAGCTCGGTTCGGTCGAGCCGATCGCCGCGGTCGGTTTCTCGGTCTGGGTCGACGCGCTGACCCGGATCGGCCGCAAGGTGGGAGCTTAAGCCATGAGCGCGCCATTCGTTCTGGCCGTTCCCTCCAAGGGCCGCCTGCAGGAAAACACCGAGGCCTTTTTCGCCCGCGCGGGCCTCAAGCTCTCGAAGGCCGGCGGCGCCCGCGACTACCGCGGCACCATCGCAGGCCTCGACAATGTCGAGGTCGCCTATCTCTCGGCGAGCGAGATCGCCTCGCAATTGTCGCGCGGCTTCGCGCATCTCGGCGTCACCGGCGAGGACCTGGTGCGCGAGAACATCGCGGACGCCGACAAGCGCGTGTCGCTGATCGACGGCCTCGGCTTCGGCTATGCCGACGTCGTCGTCGCGGTGCCGCAGGCGTGGATCGACGTCCGCACCATGGCCGATCTCGACGACGTCACCACCGGCTTCCGCGAGCAGCATCACACGCGGATGCGGGTCGCGACCAAGTTCGTCAATCTCACCCGTGCGTTCTTCCAGAGCCACGGCATCACCGATTACCGCATCGTCGAAAGCGCAGGCGCGACCGAAGGCGCGCCTGCCGCCGGTAGCGCCGAGCTGATCGTGGACATCACCACGACCGGTGCGACGCTGGCCGCAAACGGCTTGCGGGTGCTCGATGACGGCGTGATCCTGCGCAGCCAGGCCAATCTGGTCGCCTCCAGGGAGGCCGACTGGTCGCCGCAGGCGCTGGAGACCGCGCGAATCATCCTCGACCACATCGCGGCAAGGGCACGGGCCAACAAGTACCGCGAGGTCCGGACCCGCTTCCGGCAGTGCGACGCCGCCCTGCTCGGCGAGGCCCACAGCCGGTACGGCGTCGAGGCCCCGTTCGGCGGTCCGACCTCGTCGGGCATGCTGACCCTGCACTGCCCGCCGGGGCAGCTCTATGCCCTGGCGAGCTTCCTGCGCGAGCATGGCGCCGAGACCGTCTCCGTGGTCTCGCTCGACTACGTGTTCGACCGGGAGAACCCGCTGTTCGCCAGGCTCGAGGCGTTCCTGCGGCGGTGAGCCTCAGGTCCGTTCAGCGTAGCGACAGCAAACGGCGGCTACCTTATGCTGTTGAGATGACCTTGCAAGAAGACCTGATCGCCTCTGGAACCTTGATCGATGACGCTGGGCTCTGACGTATCCGGCATGACGACCGACGCGGTGAGTGCTGCCGCGAAGGGGCTGTCGATTGTCGTCCCCGTCTATAACGAGGCGGCGGGCCTTGCCGCGCTGCACCAGCGCATCTGCGATCTCGCAAAAACCCTGCAGCAGCGCTATCGGCTCGCCTGCGAGGTCGTCTATGTCGACGACGGCAGCGCGGATGCGACGCTCTCGATCGCCCGGTCGCTGCCGGCCGACGCGCTCGACGTCCAGGTGGTCTCGCTGTCGCGCAATTTCGGCAAGGAGGCGGCGCTGATGGCCGGCCTCGACCATGCCCGGCTCGGCGCCGTGATGTTCATGGACGGCGATGGCCAGCATCCGCCCGTCCTCATCGAGCAATTGGTGCGGCACTGGATCGAGGACGGCTACGACGTCGTCTATACCGCCAAGGCGCATCGCGACAACGAGCCCTTCCTGCGCCGGGTTGCCGTGCACGGCTTCTACGCGCTGATCAATTGGGGCGCCCGCCAGAAGATTCCGGAAGATGCCGGCGATTTCCGCCTGCTGTCGCCGCGCGCGGTCGCTGCACTCAGGCAGTTGCCGGAGCGCAATCGCTTCTTCAAGGGGCTGGCGAGCTGGATCGGCTTCCGCCAGATCCGCGTCGACTACGAGCCCGCGCCGCGCACCCATGGCGTGACGACCTTCAGCGCCGCGCGCCTGCTCGGCCTTTCGATCGAAGGGGTGACCTCGTTCTCGGTGGCGCCGCTGCGCTTTGCCAGCCTGCTCGGCGTGACTCTCGCCGGCGGCGCGTTCCTGTTCGGCCTCTCGATCCTGTGGGAGGTCTGGACGACGGGCAAGCAGGTGCCCGGCTATCCCTCGCTCGTGATCGGCCTGATGACCATCGGCGGCGTGCAGCTCATCATGATCGGCATCGTCGGCGAATATATCGGCAAGATCCTCTCCGAGCTGAAGGCGCGCCCGATCTACTTCGTCGCCGAGCACAGCGAAAAGCACTTCGAGATCGGCAAGGCCGACGATGCCTCGAAGAGGACGGCGGCCGAATGAGCGCGGCCGCGAGCCTGCGGCGAATCTGGCTCTGCGCCGACGACTACGGGATCAGTCCGGGCGTCAATCGCGCGATCCGCGACCTGATCGAACGCGGCCGCCTCAACGCCACCTCGGTGATGATGGTGGGAGCCGCGATCGAGCGCAGCGAGACTGAGGCGCTGCAGGCGTCGGTGAAAGCAAGCCCGCGCTGCGCGATCGGATTGCACGTGACGCTGTCGGCGCCGTTCCGGCCGCTCACCATGCATTTCCGCCCGCTCGACGGCGACATGTTCATGCCGTTTCCAAAACTGCTGCGCGCCGGATTGCTGCGGCGGCTCGACCGCGAGTTCTTTCGTAACGAGGTGAAGGCGCAACTGGCGGCCTTCATGGAAGCATTCGGACGCGCGCCCGACTTCGTCGACGGTCATCAGCATGTGCAGCTCTATCCGCAGGTGCGCGACGGCTTTGTCGACGCGGTCGGCGATGGCGCGCCAAAGGCCTGGGTGCGCCAGGGCGGCCGCGACCTGCCGCTGAAGCAGCGGCTGGCCTCGCCCAAAGCCATGGTGCTCGACGTCCTCAGCGCGCAATTCCGCCGCCGCGCCGGCAGCGCCGGCCTCGGCTTCAATCCCGGCTTCGCCGGCGCCTATGACTTCACGCGCGCGGCCGATTTCGGCGCGCTGATGCGGCAATTCCTGGAAGGCCTGCCGGATGGCGGCCTCGTGATGTGCCATCCCGGCTTCGTCGACGACGTCCTTGCCGGGCTTGATCCGATGACGGAGGTGCGCGAGCGCGAACATGCCTATCTCGCGGGCGATGCCTTCGCACGCCTGCTGGCGGACAGCGGCGTCACGCTGGAGTGAAACCGGCGAAAGCAAGCCGCGAGGCAGCTTGTCGCATACCGAAATTTAATCCGGCCGGCACTGTTGAGGCCACAATGGAACCCTACATCTGCCTCGCGCTTGGTTTGCGCGAGGGAGATTGATCATGACGCCGCAGGAACGCCAACTCGTCGACGAGCTTTTCGACCGGCTTTCGAAACTGGAAAACGCACCGCGCGATCCCGACGCGATCGCCGCGATCTCCGACGGGCTGCGCAAGGCGCCCGGCGCAGTCTATGCGCTGGTGCAGACCACGCTGTTGCAGGACGAAGCGCTCAAGCGCGCCCATAACCGCATCCAGGAGCTGGAGGCGGCCCATGCGCCCGAGCAGGCGCAGTCCGGCGGCTTCCTCGATACCATGCGCGACACGCTGTTCGGCGGAAGCTCGTCGCGCGGCTCGGTTCCGAACGTGCCGCCGCGTGACGCGCGGCCGGTCTGGAACAGCGGCCAGGCGATGCAGCAGTCCCAGCCGGGTTACGGCGCGCCGCCGTACGGACAGGCTTACGGCCAAGGTCCGGGTCAGGGCCAAGCTCCGGGGTATGGCGCCCCGCCGGTCGGCGGTGGCGGCGGCTCGTTCCTCGGCACGGCGGCGGCCGCCGCGGCCGGCGTCGTCGGCGGCTCGCTGCTGCTCTCCAGCATCCGCGGCATGATGGGCGGAGGGCACCAGCAGGCTTTCGGCGACACCAACGCGCTGGGTGATCGCAGCGCTGGTGGAAGCCCGTGGGGCGGCAGCGACCAGTCCGGCGGATCGCTCGCGCGCGATGCCGGCCTCAACGACATCGGCTCCAGCCGCGATTCCCGTCAGGGCTTCCTCGACCAGGCGTCGAACGACGATCGCAACAACGACGATCAGAACGACGACTACGATCACGACAACGGCAATGTGGACGTTGCCGACGACAGCGATTTCGGCGGCGGAGACGACGGCGGCAGCGATTACGCGTGAGGCTGCTCGATAGCGGCGCAAACAAAAACGGCCGCCCCATGGGCGGCCGTTTTCATTTCGAAACCCGGAACCTCACATCACCACGACTTTGGTGCCGACATTGACGCGGCCGTAGAGGTCGATGACGTCCTCGTTGCGCATGCGGATGCAGCCGGACGAGACGTTGGTGCCGATGGTCCAGGGCTCGTTGGAGCCGTGGATGCGATAGAGCGTCGAGCCGAGATACATCGCGCGGGCACCGAGCGGGTTTTCCGGGCCGCCTTCCATGTGCCTCGGCAAGTCGGGACGGCGCGCGATCATTTCCGCCGGCGGGGTCCAGTCCGGCCATTCGCGCTTGGCCGTGATCGACTTCACGCCGGACCAGGTGAAACCGGGACGGCCGACGCCGATGCCGTAGCGCATCGCACGGCCGTTGCCCTCGACGAGATAGAGGAACTTGTTCGGCGTATCGACCACGATCGTGCCGGCACTTTCCTTGCCGCTATAGTCAACAGATTGTTTCTCGAATTTCGGATCGAATTGGCGCTGCCGCGGGTCGACCGCCTCCTGCTGGAGACCTGCGCCCTGCTGATATCCACCCTGCATCTGCGGCTCGCCGATCGGCGGCAGGCGACGCTGGTCGTAATAGCCCGGCTGCTGCTGATAGATCGGCTGCTGCGGCGCATAGGCCGGACCGCGGCCGGGTCCGTCACCGAACAGGAACTCGATGAAGCCGCCACCCATGTTCGCATTGGAGGCGACGCGCACCGGCGCTGGCGGCACTTGCGGCGCATAGACCACCGCCGGCGGATCGTTCGGCACCGTATTGTCGAAGGCGCCGGCGCTGCCTGTGCCGGCAATGAAGGTGCAAGCGCCGCCGAGCAGCGCGACAGACATTTTCTTGAACATCGACGTACTCTGTACTGTTTCGTCTAGATCACATGCGTCGCACAAGCCGCCTGACTGATCGGCGATCCGCGACGTGGTCAATAAAAAGCAAAAGCCGTTTTGTTTGGTAAACGTATCGGGCGTTTCGATTCACCACGTCGCGAGCGAGCTGCAATTTGGCGATCAGCGTTTATTTTCGATGAACGCCGCAAGCGCATGGTTAACTGCCGGTTTTCGCCGCGTCGCGCGCGGCCGCACAACAGTTCCTGCCGTGAACTTCGTGTTAAATCGCTTCGGCCTACAAAGACGCGTGAGTGAGGTGGGGGGAGTTCCTGATGGCTATTCACCGCAAACGTTTTCGTGTCGAAGAGGCTATTGTTGGCGAAATGCCCAGCCCCGAAATGATTGAGGAGGCTGCGCCGATGCACAGCGAGATCATGGCGGAGTTGCGCGCGATCCGCGCACAGATGGCGAAGGGTGTCGTTGCCGCCCCGCTGTCCGGCAGCGCCGCACTCGCGGCGATCGATGCCTCGACGGCCCAGGAGCTCTCCGAAGCACGCACCATGCTCGAGACCTACCGGGCGCAGATCGAGCAGTGCGAGAAGCTGAAGGTCGAGCTCGACCTCATCCACGACGCCATCGACCGCACCAAGCGCGAGATCGCGACGCTGCACGGCAAGAGCTTCGACGGCGGCGAGATGGCCAAGGTCAATGGCGAGCTGGGCGCGGTCGTCGGCGGCACCGAGCAGGCGACGCAGCAGATCCTCGAAGCCGCCGAGTCGATCGACCAGGCGGCCAGCGCGATGTCCAAGGTGCAATCGGCCGACCAGCAGAAGCGGCTCGCCGACGATATCCAGGAACGCGTCATCTCGATCTTCGAAGCCTGCAACTTCCAGGACCTGACCGGCCAGCGCATCAGCAAGGTGATGGGCACGATGAAGTTCATCGAGCAGCACATCAATGCGATGATGGAGATCTGGGGCGGCGTCGACGCGATCAAGGCCCACGTGCCCGCGCATGTCGACACCCGCAGCGAGGACGACAAGCTCCTCAACGGCCCGAAGCTCGCCGGCGACGTCGGCCACGCCTCGCAGGACGACATCGACGCGCTGTTCGACTGAGCGGACGCGACATCCCGAAACACAGAACGCCGGCGAGAGCCGGCGTTTTTGTTTTTGGGGATTCATCTCACGCTGTCATTCCGGGGCGATGCGTCAGCATCGAACCCGGAATTTCGAGGTTCCGGGTTCGGTCCTGCGGACCGCCCCGGAACGACAATCAAAACATCACGCCCGCGGCGCGCAGCGGACGTAGACCATGTTGCCGTAGCGGGTGGCGGCGTCCTTGTCGATGAAGCGCGTGATCAGAACGCGGCCGTCGAAGGACACGATCTCGCGGTCCTGCTCGCCGGGGGTCGGACCGGCCGGCCCGATATAGTTCTTGCCGCTGGGCGACCCCTTCAGCCGCAATTCCTGCGGCGTTGCCTGGTCGGCCAGATGCATGACCACGCCGCCGGAGGTGCCGGCGCCGATCACGTAAGGATTTTTGCACTGGGCCCGCGCAGCAGCCTCGGTGCGGGCACGGTCGGCCGGGTTCTGGAACGAGGCGAGACCCCAGCGGCCGACGATCTCGTCGGCGCGGATGCTCGCCGGCATTTCCGGACCGGTGCCGGGCTCGGCCTCGGGCGGCGGCGAGGAGGATTGGAACGACGGCAGGCTGAAACCGCCGCCGCAGGCGCCCAGCAACAGCGCCAGAGAAGACGCGGCCGCCAGATTGGCAACCGTGCGCGCGCGAGCTGAACTGATCATGGCATTCCCCCGAACAAGACCATGGCCGCACCCCTCCTGCAGCCAAGCGCAAAACCGCCGCCGGAGCAATGACGTCCTTTTGTACGCCGGTACCCCGAACACGTTTCCAATGCCACCATCCTATATCCGCCTCACCAATCGCTTAACCACCTTTGCTTGACAGGATCGCGGCCAAGCCATATTTCCGGGCGCACTATTAGCACTCGGAAAGCCCGATTGCTAAGCGCGCCGTTCGATCCTCGGGAAGAGGATGGACGGTAGCGCCGCCCCACCCACTTTCCGCTACTTCCGAAGCGAGCCTCCAAAGGGAAACGTCATGGCTAAATCCAAATTTCGTCCGCTGCATGACCGTGTCGTGGTCAAACGTATCGACGCCGAGGAAAAGACCAAGGGCGGCATCATCATTCCGGACACCGCCAAGGAAAAGCCGTCCCAGGGCGAGGTCGTCGCCGTCGGTCCCGGCGGCCGTGACGAGGCCGGCAAGCTGATCCCGATCGACCTCAAGGTCGGCGACCGCGTGCTGTTCGGCAAATGGTCGGGCACCGAGGTCAAGATCGACAACGAAGATCTCCTGATCATGAAGGAGTCGGACATCATGGGCGTTCTGGCCTAAGGCCATCCGCCTGAACGGCCGCTGAATGTCATGCCCGGATCGCGCGATCCGGGCATCCATCATTCCGGACACATCACGAAACAAGACACATCACGAAACACGAGGGATTGCAGACCATGGCTGCCAAAGACGTCAAATTCTCCGGAGACGCGCGCGATCGCATGCTGCGCGGCGTCGACATTCTCGCCAACGCCGTCAAGGTGACGCTCGGCCCGAAGGGCCGCAACGTCCTCATCGAGAAGAGCTTCGGCGCGCCCCGCATCACCAAGGACGGCGTCACCGTCGCCAAGGAGATCGAGCTCGAGGACAAGTTCGAGAACATGGGCGCCCAGATGCTGCGTGAGGTCGCCTCCAAGACCAACGACCTCGCCGGCGACGGCACCACCACCGCGACCGTGCTGGCCCAGGCCATCGTGCGCGAAGGCGCCAAGGCGGTTGCCGCCGGCATGAACCCGATGGACCTCAAGCGCGGCATCGACATCGCGGTTGCCGCCGTCGTCAAGGACATCGAGAAGCGCGCCAAGCCGGTCGCCGCCTCATCCGAGGTCGCCCAGGTCGGCACCATCTCGGCCAACGGCGACGCCGCCATCGGCAAGATGATCGCGCAGGCGATGCAGAAGGTCGGCAACGAGGGCGTCATCACCGTCGAGGAGAACAAGTCGCTCGACACCGAGGTCGACATCGTCGAGGGCATGAAGTTCGACCGCGGCTATCTGTCGCCCTACTTCGTCACCAATGCCGAGAAGATGACCGCCGAGCTCGAGGACGCCTACATCCTCCTGCACGAGAAGAAGCTCTCGGGCCTCCAGGCCATGCTGCCGGTGCTCGAAGCCGTGGTGCAGTCGGGCAAGCCGCTCGTCATCATCGCCGAGGACGTCGAGGGCGAGGCGCTGGCCACCCTGGTCGTCAACCGCCTGCGTGGCGGCCTCAAGGTCGCCGCCGTCAAGGCGCCGGGCTTCGGCGACCGCCGCAAGGCCATGCTGGAGGACCTCGCGATCCTGACCGGCGGCCAGCTCATCTCCGAAGACCTCGGCATGAAGCTCGAGAACGTCACGGTGAAGATGCTCGGACGTGCCGGCAAGGTCGTGATCGACAAGGAGAACACCACGATCGTCAAGGGCGCCGGCAAGAAGCCGGAGATCGAGGCCCGCGTCGGCCAGATCAAGGCCCAGATCGAGGAAACCACCTCGGACTACGACCGTGAGAAGCTCCAGGAGCGCCTCGCCAAGCTCGCCGGCGGCGTCGCGGTGATCCGCGTCGGCGGCGCCACCGAGATCGAGGTCAAGGAGAAGAAGGACCGCGTCGAGGACGCGCTCAACGCCACCCGCGCCGCGGTGCAGGAAGGCATCGTCCCCGGCGGCGGCGTCACGCTGCTCCGCGCCAAGAAGGCCGTGGGCCGTCTCACCAACGCCAATGCCGACGTTCAGGCCGGCATCAACATCGTGCTGAAGGCGCTGGAAGCTCCGATCCGCCAGATCTCGGAGAATGCCGGCGTCGAGGGCTCGATCGTGGTCGGCAGGATCCTGGAGAACAAGTCCGAGACCTTCGGCTTCGACGCCCAGACCGAGGACTATGTCGACATGATCGAGAAGGGCATCATCGATCCCGCCAAGGTGGTGCGCACCGCGCTCCAGGACGCCTCCTCCGTGGCTGGCCTGCTGGTGACCACCGAGGCGATGGTCGCCGAGACGCCGAAGAAGGAAGCTCCGCCCGCGATGCCGGCCGGCGGCGGCATGGGCGGCTTCTGATCCGTCCGTTCCATGACAATGCTGCGAAGGCCGCCTCCGGGCGGCCTTCTTTTTTGCCGACCCTGCCCCCGCTGCTTTCCGATTCAACCCGCGGCCAAAACCCACTACGGTGGCGCCGATTCTAAAGCGCGATGAGTTCGGAATGAGTCGTCATCGCGCTTTAGGTTATTGTTTGAGCATGATCTTTTCGGAAAACCGCTTCACACTTTTCCGGATCATGCTCGTTTGCTCGAGGATTTCGTCGATGCGCGCGCTCCTGATTTGCTCCACGGCCCTTGTGGCGACTCTGCTCGCAATTGCGCCCGAGGTCGCATCCGCCCAGATGAAGCTGTCGCCGAAGGCCACGGCGCCCGGCGGTGCGGAGACGCGCTATTTCACCTCGATCGACGGGCTGATGGACGGCAATGCCGACGTGATCCTGAAGGAAACACGCCAGGGCAAGACGGTCACGGCGGCAGTGCTCGACGTCTGCTATCCCGTCGCGAAGAATTCCGACCGCAAGGACCGCTTCGTCGTCAATCTCCAGGTCGCCGGCCAGACGCTGACCGGCACGACGCAGAGCCTCGGCGCGAAGGCGCCCGTCACCGTCAAGCTGCTGCGCAAACAGGCCGGAGACACCTTCGAATTCCGCGGCCAGATTGGAATCGGCCAGACCGTGACCGAGGTCGCCTCGCCCGACAATTCCGATCTCAGCGAGAAGGAGTTTCTCGACAATCAGATCTCCGACGACGGCATCACGCCGCAGCCGAAGGATTTCACCGACGTCTCGCCGGAGGCGATCGCGGTCAAGGTCAAGCTGGATGCGGCGACCGAGTTCCTCAAGAGCCTGAAAGGCCAGGAGGTCGAGGTGACGCTGGCGAGCCTCAGCGTCGGCTGCGACGCGCTGCGCGCGGGCGAGCAGACCATCAACATGTCGGTCGACCCGGAGCGCGCGGGTGCGCTGCTGGCAAAATTCAAGGCAATGCCCGGCGTCACCGCCGCGGGCTGGACCGCTGGAATGACCGAGATGGACCGCACCATCCGCTTCGCCGCGGCCGACTGGCGCGACGGCGACAAGATCAGCCGCGACAAGCTCGCGGCCGCGGTGGCGGGCGTGCTGAGCCGGACGCTCGCGGCAAAGCCGGTCTCGCAAGGCTTCAACCCGGCCACCGGCAAGCTCAAGCTGGTCTTCAAGCGGCCGAACCAGGATTTCCCGGCGCTCGATCTCACCGACACGATCGAGGTCGCAGGGCTCATCTCGCCCGACAAGCCCGGCACGACCGACAAGCTCATGCTCTGGATCGGCAGCCCCGCGACCACGACCGCCGACGAGGGCAGCGGCGCCAAGCTCAATCTCTCGGACGAAGCTTCGGCCGACGAGGAAGGCGACCAGCCCGACGACAACGGCTCGGTCGAGGCCCTGGTAAAGGAGCTGAAAGGCCAGCGCTGGGACGCCGACAAGTCGGTGTGGAAGTAGACGAAGACACCCGCTCTCAGTCATCGCCCGCGAAGGCGGGCGATCCAGTACTCCGAGACGGCTGTGGTTGAATCGATAGGCCTCGGCGTACTGGATTCCCCGCCTTCGCGGGGAATGACAGCGGTGGCTAGTCTAGTTCCCGTTCACGCGAAAACGCAGTGGCTTCGGCCCGAACAGCGTCAGCACGTCGCCCTGGCGCTTCCAGGTCTCGACGCTGCCGAGCGCCGCGACGAGTTCGTCATCCGCCTGCGCTCGTGCCGGCGGGCAGGACCTGTCCTGAATCTGGCCGGGAACGAAGATCACGGTGTTGCCGGCAACCGAAAACTGGCCCTTGCCGCCCTTGCACCAGAGCTCCAGCACGACCTCGCCATTGTCGCCGATCTCGATGTTCGGAATCCGCTTCGAGCCCTGCTGCGGCAGCGCCTCCAGAGTCATCTCGGTGCCGAAGGGAAAACCCTCCTCCGCACGCGCGACGCTGGACATCGCAAGCACTGCAACCGTCGCACACACCATCTGCCTGAGCGAAACCATGAAACCTCTCGACCGACCTGATTTGCCGCACCTTCTATAAGACGGCGGCGCGATTGAGAAGGTTCGCTCAACGCGAACGCAAAAATCCCCGCGGGGCTGAACCCCGCGGGGATTTGCGTCGAAGCGGGCTGCTACTTCAGCACCATCGCCGTGAACGGCCAGACATAGGCCTGCAACGTCACGAGCACGCCGACGAGGCAGGCGAGCACGATCGAGTGCCAGAACACGAAGCGCAGGATGGTGCCTTCATGGCCGTACCAATTGGTGGCAGTGGATGCGACGACGATCGATTGCGCGTCGATCATCTTGCCCATCACGCCGCCGGAGGAGTTCGCCGCGCCCATCAGGATCGGCGACAGGCCGAGCTGCTCGGAGGTGATCTTCTGCAGATTGCCGAACAGCACGTTGGAGGCGGTGTCCGATCCCGTCAGCGCCACGCCGAGCCAGCCGAGCAGCGTGCCGAAGAAGGGATAGAGCACGCCGGTCGCGGCGAAGGCGAGGCCGAGCGTCGCGTCGACGCCGGAGAGCCGCGTCAGCGTGCCGATCGCGAGCATCGCCGAGATCGTGATCAGCGAGATCGCGCACAGCCGGATGGTGCGGCCATACTCGGTCACGAGCTTGCCGGGACCGACGCCCATCAGGAAGCCGGAGATGATCGCCGCGATCAGCATGCCCGTACCGGTGAAGGACAGGTAGGTGAAGCCGAACACCGCGCTCTCTTTCGTCGGCCCGGGTGCGACCGGCGGCATCTTGTTGATCATCTGATGCAGTTCGGGAACGGGATAGTTCCAGGTGAAGATCGAGTTCGCCCAGGTCTTGAAGCCACCATTGCCCCAGATCAGCATCACGATGCAGACGATGATCCACGGCAGCAATGCGCTGAAGAGTTCGCTCTGCGTCAGCGGCGTCTTGTCCAGCGGTTTCGCCGCGGCCATGGTGGCGGCCGATTCGTCGCGGCCGCGCAGCGCCGGCGACAGCCAGAGCTGCCTGGGCTGCCACACCTTCAGGAACAGGATCAGCGCGCCCATCGAGATCAGCGACGCCCCGATGTCGACGATCCAGGGATTGACGTAGTTCGAGATCACGAATTGCGGGATCGCGAACGACACGCCGGTGACGAGGATCGCCGGCCAGACGTCCTTCATGCCCTTCCAGCCCGCGAACGCCCACACCACCCAGAACGGAACGATCAGCGAGAACACCGGCAATTGCCGTCCGACCATCGCGCCGAGGATGTAGGGATCGAGCCCGGTCACAGAGGCGAGGCCCTGGATCGGCGTGCCCAGCGCGCCATAGGCGACCGGCGCGGTGTTGGCGATCAGCGACAGGCCGGAAGCGGCAAGCGGCGAGAAGCCGAGGCCGATCAGCACGGCGCCGGTGATCGCGACCGGCGTGCCGAAGCCGGACGCGCCCTCGAAGAAGGCGCCGAACGAGAACGCGATCAGCAGCAATTGCAGCCGCCGGTCTTCGGTGACGCCGCCGACCGCACGCTTGAGCAATTCGAAGCGTCCGGTGGTGACGGTCACCTGGTAGAGGAAGATGACGTTGAGGACGATCCAGCCGATGGGAAAGAAGCCGGTCACGATGCCGAGGATCGAGGCCCGGATCGACATGTTCGTTGGCATGTGGAAAATCAGGATCGTGACCAGATTGGCCACGATCATGGCGATGATCGCCGCGAGATGAGCCTGGACGCGGCCGCTCGCGATCAGGACCAGCAGCGTAATGACGGGGACTGCTGCCGCAATGGTCGACAGCACCGGGCTGTTCAGCGGATCATAGACTTGATTCCACATGGTCTTCCTCCCCCACGCATGTGTTGCGGCAGGCGGCCTTGCGTGGACGGCCGAACCTGCTTGACGCTGGAAACGATAACCCCCGAGTTGAACGCGAATTCCTCGCCAAAGCGGCGGTTCCCGCCTGCTCACAAGCTCGCGAAATCCTGGAGGTCCCCACCCCGCGCCGTTATGCCCATGCTAGGGTTGCAAGCCCGCCCAAGCCAACGCAAATTGCGCAACTTGCGACTTTAGTCTAAGCGCGCCCATTTCGGCCATTGCCACAGCCATTTGGCGCCGGGCATTTGTGCATATCCCCTCAGGAGACAGAGCTCTGTGAAGAACATCAGCGCCACGCTCGCGATCGTCTGGCGAATCGCCGTCCCGTATTTCCGGTCGGAGGACAAATGGGCCGGCCGCGGCCTGCTCGCCGCCGTGATCGCAATGGAGCTGGCCCTGGTTGCGATCAACGTGCTCGTCAGTCAGTGGCAGAACCGATTTTTCACTGCCATCCAGGAATACGATCTGGATCGATTCGTCAGGGAAATCTGGATCTTCCTCGGTCTCGCTTCCGTCTTCATCGCGCTCGCCGTCTACAAACTCTACCTGAACCAGTGGCTCCAGATCCGCTGGCGGCGATGGCTGACGCAACACTATCTCGGCGAATGGCTGGACGGCGCCACGCACTATCGCATGCAGCTCAAGGGCGATGCGGCTGACAACCCGGACCAGCGTCTCACCGAGGACGTCACGAACTTCGTCGAACAAACGCTCGTCCTCGGCCTCGGCCTGCTGTCGTCGATCGTGACGCTGGCGTCTTTCATCGTCATCCTCTGGGGTCTGTCCGACAAGGCGCCCCTGCACATTTACGGCACTGACATCGTCATCCCGGGTTTTCTGGTCTGGTGCGCGCTGGCCTACGCGATCCTGGGTACGGGGCTCACGCACTGGATCGGTGCTCCGCTCATCAATCTTTATTTCGAAAAGCAGCGCTTCGAGGCCGACTTCCGCTTCAACCTGCTCCGCGTCCGCGAAAACTCCGAGCAGATCGCACTCTTGAAGGGAGAGAGCGCGGAGCGAGGTCATCTCCTGCAGCGCTTCGGTCACGTCATCGGCAACTGGTACGCGATCATGAGCCGGACCAAGCGCCTGACCGCTTTCACGGCAAGCTACAGCCAGGCTGCAGTGATCTTCCCCTATGTCGTGGTGGCGCCCGCCTACTTCGCCAAGCGAATCCAACTCGGCGATATGATGCAGACCGGCTCGGCCTTTGGCCAGGTGCAGGATGCTCTGTCTTTCTTCGTCACAGCCTATCGATCAATCGCGGAATGGCGTTCGATCGTCGCGCGTCTCGATGGCTTCGAGATGTCGGTCGATACGGCGGCAAACCTGCCGGCGCATGAGGCGACGATCGAACTCAAGTCGGCAGGCGGTAGCCGCAATATCGCCCTCGATAAGCTCTGCGTGTATCTGCCCAACGGCACGCCGCTGGTCGCCGCCGATGCCTTCGCCATCCAGACGCCGGAGCGCGTGCTGGTGACCGGTCCGTCCGGATCCGGCAAGTCGACGCTGTTCCGGGCCATCGCCGGTATCTGGCCGTTCGGCACCGGCACCATCTTCGTCCCGGAAGAGGCGAAGCTGATGATGCTGCCGCAACGCCCCTATTTCCCGGTCGGCGTGCTGCGCGACGCCGTGGTCTATCCGGCGGCGCCCGATACATTCGAGGCCGCGCGTGTCAGGGACGCGCTGATCGCGGTCGGGCTGCCCGACCTCGCAAAACGGCTCGACGAGGACGGGCACTGGAACCGGATGCTGTCGCTCGGCGAGCAGCAGCGCCTGGGGCTCGCCCGCGCGCTGCTGCATGCGCCGGACTATCTGTTCCTCGACGAGGCCACCGCCTCGCTGGACGAACCGTCCGAGGCGCGGCTGTACCGGCTGCTGATGGAGAAGCTGCCTGAAGCCACCATCGTCTCGATCGGCCACCGCTCGACCCTCGAAGCCTTCCATACCCGCAAGGTCACGATGGTGAAGGACGGCCAGATCCACGTCCTCGGCAAGGGCGGCGAGCCGGCCCGGGTGGAGCCGACCGTGGCGCGCTGAGAGGCGGGCTCTGGGCTCAGAGGTCCTCCGACATCGTCATGCCTGGGCTTGCCCCGGCATGACGAGTTTGCGGAGAGACCTGCGATGCCTGAGAGGCCGGACTCGCGGTGTTTGCGATAGCCCTGCCAGCAAGAGGGAAGGAATCGTCAACAAGCCTGACGACTTCCAGCCAAGTCCCACCTGTCGCGCACAAAAAGCAAAAGAGGCGGCAGATCGCTCTGCCGCCCCTTTGAGTCGTCTCGGGAAGAAACTTACTTCAGGTTGGTCATCGCCGTCAGGTCGAACGACAGCTTGGCGATACCGGCCGCGCCGCACCAGTTCGAGCCGGCACCACCCGGGTTGATCGCCGTCACGCTGGTCGTTCCGCTGGCGGTGAAGTCGCTGGTAAAGGCGTTGCAATCGCCCTTGCTGAGGTTGGTGTCGGAGTAGCGCAGATCCAGCGTAAACACCTTGTAGGTGAAGCCGACGCCGATGTTCCAGGTATTGTAGTCGGCATATTTGATGCCGCCCGTGTAGTTCGGGAAGCCGGGAAGCTGGACAACGCCGTAGAACGAGTCGCTGGTGCCGAACCACTGACGGCCGAATTCACCCGACACGTACATGCCGACGCCGCTGGCGCCGAAGGTCGTGCTGGGGGCGGTCCACTTCGCGGTGATCGAGGTGTAGTTGCCCCACGCACCGGTGTTGAGGAAGTTCGGCGAGTAGTACTCGTTCAGGCCGACCGACCAGTTGTCGTTGATGGTGTAGTTTACCTTGCCATAGACTTCGAAGAAGCTGACATCCTTCTTCATGACGTTGAGATTCGCCAGGGTGTTGGCCTGGCAATCCGCGCTGAGCGGGACACCGGCGGTATCCACAGTAGCGCCGCCGCCGTAGTAGCAGCTTCCGCCCGGATACAGGTAACCCCAGACGCCGATGTCGAAGGCGAAGGCGCCGAAGGTCGGGCGGATACCGCCGTAGATGTCGACTTCAGCCGCAGCCCGGTTGGCGAAGGAAATGCTCTCGGCGGACACGCCGACGTAGAGCTGGAGGTCCTTGGTGACGTTGTAGCGCGGCTCGAAATAGGCCGCGACCGACGGCTTGTGGTTCGACTGGGTCACGCCGCGGAAAATGTAGTCGCTCATGATCGCGCCGCCGAAGGCGATATCCCAGGGATCGAAGGCAGCAACCGGCGGGGCCTTCTTGGCCTTGAGCGGCATGTCCGCTGCGAAAGCCGAGCCCGTCGTCACCATTGCCAGCGCCGTTGCCAACAAAGCCACTTTTTTCATTTCGATCCCCATCACCAGTTCTTACCCAGTCAGTTTCCCGGAAGCCCCCCGGGGTGTGCGACCTGACATCAAAAATTCATGACTGCGGCAATCTGGATCGGGGGACGTGAACCGTGAAGCAAAAAACGCGGGCATCTGCCGACTTTTTAGGCATTCCAGCGATTCCACGAAAGGTTGTCAGCCTGTGTTGCTTCTCGATCACATTATTTGCACGCAAAAGTGCACTGAAGGGCCGGGTTAGCACGGTGACCCGCGGGACCGTGCTCCGCGCGCCACGAATCAAGGCGGACGCACATGGATGACCGCATCCGGGAGCGGGAGGCGCGATGCAAAAGGGCCGCAGCGTCGCCGCCGCAGCCCTCCTGCTATCGATCGTGGCCATTAGATTGGAGCCGGCCCTCGGCCTGACTTGGGGCTTAACCTTGCCCCTCGGCCGGCGTCGGTTCCGCAGAAGACGAAGGCATCGCCCAGCTTGTCTCGGCGGCAGGCTCGGGAGCCGGAGCTGCCACAGGCGCTGACGGCTTCGGCGCGGGAGCTGCCTTCGCCTTCTTCGGTGCCGCTTTCTTCGCAGCCTTCTTGGCGGCCTTCTTCGGTGCAGCCTTCTTCGCGGCTTTCTTGGCCGACTTCTTCACAGCCTTCTTCGGCGCGGCCTTCTTCGCGGCCTTCTTCGCAGCCTTCTTGGCAGATTTCTTCGCGGACTTCTTGGCTGCCTTCTTCGCGGTCTTCTTCGCCGCTACAGCCTTCTTGGCCTTTTTGGCCTTCTTGCTTTTCTTCTTCTTCGCTTTCGCCATCGTGGTCCTCCTGTTGCCGCCGAACAATGGTCGATCGGGCGTCTTCAGCCGTCACCTCGGGAGGAAAGTTCAGCTCGACGCGTTCAATGCCGGCCGCGACCCGCCCGTAGCCCAATCGAGAAGCTCAATCGTGTGTACGACCGGAACTGACGTGCCACTGGCAATCTGCACCATGCAGCCGATATTGCCCGCGGCAATCATGTCCGGCTTGACGCTCGCGATGTTGGCGACCTTGCGATCACGCAACCTGCCCGCAAGCTCGGGCTGGAGAATGTTGTAGGTCCCCGCCGAACCGCAACACAAATGGCTCTCGGGTACATCTTTCACCACGAATCCATTCTTGGAAAGCAATTCTTTCGGAAGGCCCGTGATTTTCTGTCCGTGCTGCAACGAACACGCGGAGTGATAGGCAACGACGATGTTGTCGCCTACCGCAGTGGTCGGAAGACCGAGGCCGGCAACGTATTCGGTGATGTCCTTGGCAAGCGCGGACACCTTCGCCGCATCGGCCGCGAACGCTGTGTCCTCGCGCAGCAGATAGCCATAGTCCTTGATCACCGTGCCGCAGCCGGACGCCGTCACCAGGATGGCGTCGAGCCCCTCGCCGGCCGCTTCCGCGCGCCATGCCGCGACGTTGGCACGAGCCCGCGCCAGCGCATCATGGTCGTTGCCGAGGTGATGGGTCAGCGCGCCGCAGCATTGCTCGTCCCTGACCAGGACGACCTCGATGCCGTGGCGGGTGAGAAGACTGATGGCGGCCTGGTTGATGCGCGGCGCCAGCACCTGCTGGGCGCAGCCCTGGAGCAGCGCGACCCGGCCGCGCTTCTTGCCGAGCGCTGCGAATACGCTGCCCGGGAGGGGGCCGGGCGACGGCAGCCGGTTCGGGGCCAGCGCCAGCATCGCCTTGATGCGCTGGATCAGCCCGGGCGTGGCCGAGGGCCGCGGCGTCGGCAGGAATACGGCCAGCGGACGGGCCAGCCGCGCCAGCCACATGCTGGCGCGGAAGCGCCGCGGGTCCGGCAGCACGAAGGCCAGCACCTGACGCAGCAATCGCTCCGTGAGCGGCCGCTGATAGCGCTGCTCGATCCTGACCCGGGCCTGGTCGACGAGGTGCATGTAGTTCACGCCGGAGGGGCAGGTCGTCATGCAGGACAGGCACGACAGGCAGCGGTCGACATGCTTGACCACCTCGGCCGTCGGCGCCTGGTCCTTCTCCAGCATCTCCTTGATCAGATAGATCCGCCCGCGCGGGCTATCGAGCTCGTCACCGAGCAGCACATAGGTCGGACAGGTTGCGGTGCAGAAGCCGCAATGGACGCAGGCGCGCAGGATCTTGTCGGCTTCCGCGATGTCGGGGTCGGCGAGCTGCGCCAGTGAGAATTCGGTCTTCATTCAGCAAGCGCCCCGCGTCAGCCGTCCACGGTTGAGAATGGACTTCGGATCGAAACCGGCGCGCACCCGCTCGCTCAACGCGGCGACGCCGGGCGCCTGCGGATGGAACACATCGACGTTGCGCCTGACATCCTCGGCCGCCCGGATCAGCGTGGCGTGCCCGCCGACCACACTCGCATGCGCGCGCACGGCGGGTTCATGCGCGTCGCCCTTCGGCGGCAATGCGGCCCAGATCAATCCGCCGCCCCAATCATAGATCACGTCGCCGCCGGTCTCGCGCGCCAGCTGGGTCCCGAGCGCCGCGCCTGATGCCGGCGGGCAGACGATCCGCCACACCGGCCAGGCGCCCAGCGCACCGCTGGCCGCGAACGGCAGGACGTCGCGGATGGTGGCCCACAGTGCCGAGGACGCGGCGTCCTCGACCAGCGTCGCGGCTCCGAACGGCGCCAGCAATTCGCGCAGCGAGCCGGCGCGGTGGGCCGCTGAAGCGGTAATGCCTTCGAGCCGCAGCACGGTCAGCGCTTCGCCCTGACCTGCGATGTCGCCGAGCCCGTCGGTCTTCGCCCGGAATGTGGATTTCGGCAGGTGCGCGGCGCCGGAGACGTCGAAGGGCGAGCCGAGCGCCGCGGTCATCGCCTTGTTGGCGGTGGCATCGTCGAGCCCGAGCAGCAGCAGCGTCCGCTCGGCCTCGGGCTTGGGCATCACCTTCAGCGTGACCTCGGTCATGACCGACAGCGTGCCCCAGGAACCGGCGAGAAGCTTGCAGAGGTCATAGCCGGTGACGTTCTTCACCACCTTGCCGCCGGTCTTGAAGCTGTCGCCGAAGCCGGAAACGGCATGCGCCCCGAGCAGGTGGTCGCGCGCTCCGCCCGCCTTGATCCGCCGCGGGCCGGCGAGGCCTGCCGCGATCATGCCGCCGATTGTGCCCGATGGGGGCGTGCCGAGCAGGGGCGCGGTGTTGACAGGCTCGAAGGCGAATTGCTGGTTCTTGGCATCGATCAGCGACAGCACGTCGGCCAGCGGCGCGCCGGCCTCGAGCGTCACGATCAGCTCGTTGGGTTCGTAGGAGGTGACGGCGTTCAGCGCGGAGACGTCGAGCACCGCGTTGGTCACCATGGCGTGGCCAATGCTGCGCTTGCTGCCATGACCGATGATCTCGAGCGGCTGCTCATTGGCAATCGCCGCACGCACCACCTCTTCGACGTCTCTGGCGTCTCTGACCTTGAGCGTATCCACGGGCCAAGGCGGTAGCGAAATTCGCAGCCGAAATCAAATGCAGCGTGACGCAGGCGAGCACTACCGGTGCGATCGGATCGGCACGAGGCCGCATCGATGCTTCGGTCACGATCGAAGCGTTCACGACATCGACACTTCGATCCACGGCGAACCAAAGCCGGCAGGCCAGCGCTACAAGTCTGCGCCGATCGCGACGAAAACCAGCCAAGGGAGACAAAGATGCAGCGATCGATACAGGCGCGTCCAATGCCGCGCGCCGCCGAAGCGTTCAGCCGCAGGTCGGTCATCTCGGCCTTCGGCGCCGTCCTGGCGATCTATCTCTCGCCATGGACGGATTCGTCATCCCAAGCCCAGCAGCAAGGAGGAAGGACCATGAACCACTATGCCACGCAGAAATCCCTGAGCGACGCCGTCGACGGCGGCGGCCTGCTCGTCGTCGCGCAATGGGAGGCCAAGCCGGGCGAGGCCGACAAGGTCGCCGCGATCCTCGACCGCTTCCTGCCGGAGGCGCAGCGCGAGGACGGCGTCAAGCTGTTCCTGATCTCGCGCGCCAAGGACAATCCGGCGCAGTTCCTGTTCTACGAGCTGTTCCGCGACGAGGCGGCGTTCAAGGCGCATCAGGAGAGCGCACATTTCAAGACCTACATCGCCGGCGAAGCTCTGCCGCTGCTGGCGAAGCGCGAACGGGCGCAATACGGACTGCTGTAAGACACGAAGGAAGGCGCCTGCATCGCAAGCGCCTTCCTTCTGCACGATCGGCTAGAACCGCGGAATATCCGGGAATGCCAGCTTGCCGGCGTGCACGTGCATGCGGCCGAGTTCGGCGCAGCGGTGCAGGGTCGGAAACACCTTTCCGGGGTTGAGCAGCCCTTGCGAGTCGAAGGCGCATTTCAGCCGCTGCTGCTGGTTGAGGTCGATCTCGGTGAACATCTCCGGCATCAGGTCGCGCTTCTCGATGCCGACGCCGTGCTCGCCGGTGAGCACACCGCCGAACTCGACGCAGGCGCGCAGGATGTCGGCGCCGAAGGCCTCGGCCCGCTCGATCTCGCCGGGCTTGTTGGCATCGTACAGGATCAGCGGGTGCAGATTGCCGTCGCCGGCATGGAACACGTTGGCGCAGCCGAGCTGGTATTTTTCGCCGAGCTCGCGAATGCGCGCCAGCGCCTTCGGCAGCGCGCCGCGCGGAATGGTGCCGTCCATGCAGAGATAGTCCGGCGAGATACGGCCCACGGCCGGAAACGCCGCCTTGCGGCCGGCCCAGAACAGGTTGCGCTCGGCTTCCGAATTGGAGATCTGCAGCGTCACCGAGCCGCAACCTCTTGCGATGGTCTCGACGCGCGTGATCAACTCGTCGACCTCGATCTTGGGACCGTCTAGCTCGATGATGAGCAGCGCTTCGACATCGAGCGGATAGCCGGCATGGACGAAGGCCTCGGCGGCGTGGATCGCCGGCTTGTCCATCATCTCCATGCCGCCGGGAATGATGCCGGCGCCGATGATGCGCGCGACGCATTCGCCGGCCGCCTCGACTTGCGCAAAGCCGACCATCAGCGCGCGCGCCGTCTCCGGCTTTTGCAGGATGCGCACCGTGATCTCGGTGATGACGCCGAGCAGCCCCTCCGAGCCGGTGATGACGCCCATCAGGTCATAGCCGGAATTTTCGCACCCCTTGCCGCCGATGCGCAAAATCTCCCCGCTCATCAGCACGATCTCGCAGCCCAGCACGTTGTTGGTGGTCATGCCGTATTTCAGGCAGTGCACGCCGCCGGAATTTTCCGCGACATTGCCGCCGATCGAGCAGGCGATCTGCGAGGACGGATCGGGCGCGTAATAGAAGCCGGCATGCGCCACCGCCTGGCTGATGGCCAGATTGGTGACGCCGGGCTCGGTGACGACGACGCGGTTGTCGAAATCGATCTCGCGGATGCGCTTGAACTTGCCGAGCCCGAGCAGCACGCCGTCTTCCAGCGGCAGCGCGCCGCCCGAGAGCGACGTGCCCGAGCCGCGCGGCACCACCTTGATACCCTGTGCGGCACAATATTTCAGGACGAGCGAGACCTGCTCGGTCGTATCGGGCAGCACCACGACCATCGGGGGTTGTCGATAGGCGGTCAGCCCGTCGGATTCATAGGCCCGCATCTCGGCAGCGCTGTCGATCACCCCCTCGCCGGATACGATTGCGCGCAACGCAGCAATGATCTCCGCGCGGCGCGCAAGGACCGCCTGGTCGCTCGCAGGCATCATGATGGCCATGTTACGAAACCTTCGTCCGGCATTGGAATTTGTTCCGGCAAATCAATCATGTCTGTCCGCTCTTGGGTAGGGTCCTCCGAAGGTCGCATTGCTTTGTTGCAGCGCAAGTTCTCTCTGGGGCAAGTCTGCTACCACAAAACCTGTCAAGGTTTCGCGACTTGTCCACTTGCATCGGACCTGCCAAAACCACGACCCTCAATCTGACCCGGGAAGAGACGAAGAGCATCCTATGACAAAATTGACTTTCGCCGCGCTGGTTGCCCTCACCGTGACTGCCACTGCACCCGCCGCGATGGCGCAGGATGCCGCGGCCGGCAAGACGTCGTTCAACAAATGCCTGGCCTGCCACGCGATCGGCGAAGGCGCCAAGAACAAGGTCGGCCCCGAGCTCAACGGCCTCAACGGCCGCAAGTCGGGCAGCGCTCCGGACTACAGCTATTCGGACGCAAACAAGAATTCCGGCATCACCTGGGACGAAGCGACGTTCAAGGAGTACATCAAGGATCCGAAGGCCAAGATCCCCGGCACCAAGATGGCATTCGCCGGCATCAAGAACGAGACCGAGATCAACAATCTCTGGACCTTCATCTCGCAGTTCGACAAGGACGGGAAGGTCAAGCAGTAAGCGCGCCGAGGAGCGGCCGCCGGAGCTTCGGTTCTGATTCAGAACCGAAGCTCCGGATTGTTGTTTTGACACGTTTTCGTCACGCGAACCGGTATCCACTTCGCGCGAAAACGCTTTAATCGGCCGCCGCCTGCGCCGGGACGATGTTCCCGATCATCGTCTCGATCTCCGTCTTCACCAGATCCGGCACCGCGTTCTGCACCATGTGGCCGAGATCTGGCAGCACGATCAGCTTTGCGTTCGGCACCATCGCCGCGAACGGGCGCGCGTGGATGTTGGTCCTCACCGTCTTGTCGGGCTCACCGGCGATGATCGTGACCGGCGCCTTGATCTCACCATAGCGCGCGACCTGCGCGGCAACGGCTTCCTTCAACGTCCCCAGATCATAGGCATTGGCGATGAATTCGCGCGGGCGCAGCAGCAGCGGCGTCGCGGAGTGCTGCACGAATCCGTCCGGCATGGTTTGCGGCAGGAACACGTTGCGCGCCCCGGACTCGGCGACGACATACCCCAGCGGCAGCGTGATGGTGTAGGCGAGCAGCGGACCGATCACCGGCGTTGCGATGATCTCGTTGTAGCGGCCAACGCCGCCGCGCCAGGGGTGGGTAACGGGCGCCAGCATCACGAGGCCGGCAACGCGGCCGGGATGATCGAGTGCGAGGCGCGCGCCGAGCGCGCCGCTCCAGGAATGCACGACGAAGACCGCACGATCGATTCCGAGCTGACCAAGCGCCTCGTCGATCATCCGCGCCTGGATCTGCGGCGTCGAATCCTGCCGCCGTGCGCGCGTGCTCCAGCCATGGCCGGGACGGTCGATCAGAATGACGCGATGGTCTTTTGCCAGGAGATCGCCGAGCGGGCGCCGCATCGCTTCGAGATTGGAGCTCGCGCCGTGCAGCATCACGATCGGCAGGCCGGCGGCGCGCGGACCGATGTCGACGACGTGCAGCGTCGCGCCATCGACCTCGATCATCTGGCCCTGAGGAGGAAAGGCGCGTTGCACGGCGACGATCCCGGCCTGCGTGACCAGCGCCAGCAGGACCAGCGCCGTCACGACTGTCAGCACGATCATGGAGAGAATCCGGACGATCCAGGGCACTTGCTAATTACGGGCGTTGCATGCGGCAGTTTCGCCTCAGCCGCTTCAGCACTTCCACCAGAAATGAGGGGCTGTGGATATGTGCATAATTGCAGGCTTGAAAAACTCAATAAAATCAAAGGCCTTCCTGATGGCACACAAGCTTCGGACCAGCTTCATGCGGTCGTCATCGCGGCTTCCTTATAATCGCCACGGTCGGTTCCGCCATTTAGGCGCGGGTGGGTGCCGATCCTCCTCGCAACCTCAGCGGATGCGGGACAGACCGGCAGGATTTGTCCTGGTTTGAACCGGAGAATTTCGATGAGATTCAGATCGAACGACACTGCAATCGACGAGATCGTCGCGAGCTGCAACGGTGACCTGCGCGGTGCCGTGCGGGCGCTGCTCCTGATCAACGAGCATCTCGAGGCCGAGCTTGCCAAGGCTTACGCCGCAGCCGCCGATCGTGGCCTGGCCGAGCGCGGCGGCAGCGCGCTGCACTAGGTGCGAGCCGGACCTAGTCCGTCTTGTCCTCGTCCTTTTCGTCGTCGGGATTGGCCGCGGGACAGGCGCGGATGGTCGAGCGGGCAAGCTTGGCGTCGGCCCTGGACTTGTAGGGACCATCGCCGAACCAGATGTCGCCGATGATGACCGGATTGCTGGTCACGATATTGCATTTGCCGGTGGCGCGATCGCCGACCACCCAGAACAGTCCGTCGGCGAGACTCATCGTCCCCGACGCGAGCAGCAAGCTACCCGCAAAAATCAAACGCTTCATGGCTTTGCTCCTGCCATGCAGGTAGGCCTGCGGCCGCATTGACGATACCCCTTGCGACATGGCGCGAATGATCGTGGTTAATCCGGCCGCGCCGCAATCGCTCGGGAAATGATCAAACTGTCGGCTAGATGTCGCGGCCTTCGACCTTCTCGGTCAGCGCCTTGACCTGATCGGGGATCTTCTCGAGATGCGGATTGACGGCGAGCGCCTTGCGGTAGGCGTCGAGCGCGCGCTTCTCGTCGCCGACCTCCTGCATGATCATGCCGAGCCCCGCGAGCGCCCCGAAATGGCGGGGTTCGCGGATCAGCACTTCGCGAATGTCGGCGAGCGAGCGGCCGTAGTCATTCTGCATGTAGTAGAGCGTGGCGCGCCGGTTCCAGGCCTCGATGTAGTCGGGCCGGAGCTTGATGACCGAATCCAGCAGCTTGATCGCGACGTCGATCTTCTGCGCGTCGACCGCGGTCTTGGCCCGCGTCATCAGCAGCGAGGCGGTGTCGCTCGGGGTCTGGAGCCAGATCGCCCAGATCCGCGCCTCGACATGCTTGGCGCTGGCCTCGTCGGGCGCCGCCTTCAGCGCGCCGAACAGGAAGTCGAGGTTCTTGCTGCGATCGACCTTGGGCAGCTTGGCCGGCGCTTCCGGCAGCTTCTTCTGCTTGCCGGGTGCGGGCGGCGGCTCGAGCTGCTGCGCCAGTGCCGGAGCGAGGCCGGCTGCTCCCAGAACGAGGGCCAGACCAAGAACCATGAAGCGGGTGCGCGCGAAAAGGAATCTCACTGCCAGGAATCTCACTGCCATGGCAGAAGTGTAAACGCGCAAAGCCGCCCTTGCAAAGCAAAGGCGGCGTCAAACTCGTGTGAGACCGTGGTCTTGCGGGGTGCGCGCGAGGCGACCGGCAGGGCAGAAATCAGCCCTGGCGAGCCTTGAAGCGACGCTGCACCTTGTTGATCACATAGACCCGGCCCTTGCGGCGGACCAGGCGGTTGGCGCGATGGCGACCGCGCAGCGATTTCAGCGAGTTACGGACCTTCATGGCAGAATCCTGAACGTTCGAAAGGCCGTGTTCGGCACTACCGTTTCGGCACGCGCGAATGTGGCAAAATGAGATTTTTCCCGCTGGCGGACGACCGCCCGGGACGGGGCGGTTCTTAAGGCATGGCGGGAGGTCATGTCAATGTTAACTGCCCGGTTCCGAACCGGCAAATTCGCGAAAACAACCCCATGCACAGTAGAAGCGGCCGGATCGGCCCGATCTGTCGTTCCGTAAGCCCAGGCCAAGCCCATGCAATGCCTTGCCAAATTCGTTATATCATATAATCAATTTGGCAACCGGTCGGGAGGAAACCAATGCCGAAGCTGAAGCTGCCCAATATCGACGATGTCGTCGCCATCGACATCCACACCCATGCCGAGGAGCCCTGCGGCTGCCACGCCGACGACGGCTATGACGATTTCCAGGCGCAGATGGCGGAGTACTTCAAGTCGCCGAACAAGCATCCGCCGACCGTGCCGGAGACCGCAGCCTATTATCGCTCCAAGAACATCGCCGCCGTGATCTTCCCTGTTGACGCCGAGCGCGAGACCGGCTTCCGCCGCTACAACAATTACGAGATGATCGAGGCCGCCTCCGACCATCTCGACGTCCTCATCCCCTTCGTCTCGATCGACCCGCACAAGGGCAAGCTGGGGGCCCGCGAGGCCCGCAAGCTGATCGAGGAATACGGCGTCCGCGGCTTCAAATTCCATCCGACCATGCAGGGCTTCTACGCCAACGACCGGATGGCCTACCCGCTCTACGAAGAGATCAACAATGGCGGCGCGATCGCGCTGTTCCACACCGGCCAGACCGGCGTCGGCTCGGGCATGCCCGGCGGCATGGGCATGCGGCTGAAATATTCCAACCCGATGTACATGGACGACGTCGCGGCGGACTTCCCCGACCTCAAGATCATCCTCGCCCATCCCTCCTTCCCCTGGCAGGAAGAGGCGCTGTCGGTCGCGACCCACAAGCCGAACGTCTATATCGACCTCTCGGGCTGGTCGCCAAAGTACTTCCCGCCGATCCTGGTGCGCTACATCAACTCGATCCTGCAGGACAAGATGCTGTTCGGCTCGGACTGGCCGGTGATCACGCCGGACCGCTGGCTTGCGGATTTCGCCAAGATCGACATTCGCGACGAAATCCGGCCGAAGGTGCTGAAGGCGAACGCTAGGAAGCTGCTGGGGATCTAGTGCGGTGTGAGCTTGAGTTGAACTGATACCTCGTCGAGCGCGAGAGCCGAACGCGACGAGAACGCCTCCGACTGTCTCGCTCACGCTGCTCTTCGTCCGAGGTCTGCTCCGCCCCTGATTGCAGCGCGTTGGCACCACTCGCCCTGAGTCCGGCTTGGGCCGATTCTGTTGAAAAAGGCGGCGGTTGCGACGCAGAGGGATCAGTGATTCAGTCTGTCTAATTGGCAGGACTGA
>NZ_JBXAQU010000007.1:74749-358999 GCF_058807535.1 Bradyrhizobium sp. GW821-FHT12B03 | reverse complement strand
ACGGAGAACCCAGCCGCTAGGCCGCTTCGGAGCTGGCGCCAATACATCGGACTACTGCAGCCTTTTTCAACGAAATCCGCCAAAAACAAAAATCGCGAAAACAACCCCATGCACAGTAGACGGCGGGCAACGCGGATTGCCGCTCTGGTTCGGCACAACCATTTGAAATCTCGAACAATCGGCGGCGTTACGCGCAACCGAAGGCTTCGAACGCTTCTCCGATCATTCCGAGGGCTTGTTCGGACGGGCGGTCAGCTCTTTCTCGACCTCATCCATCAGTGCATCCTTGCGCCCCTTCCTGCGAAAGGTTTGAAATTCCTCCAAGATCGTCTTGTTCCACTCCCTGCCATTGTCGATGGCTTCTCCGCGGTGCGATAGATATTCTCTGCGGGCAAGATCAATCTGTCCCATGAACATGTGTGCACTAGCGAGATTGATCACGATCCAGGTCTGGCTCGGGTCAAAGTTGAGACCGAGTTTGGCGGCATCCTCGGCAACCCGAAGACTGTTACCCTTCAACGCTGCATCGGCGAAATCGCCGTAAGTTCTGGAGATTTCAGAATCCGCCACCAGCGGCCGGTTGGCTCTCCAGTTCTTCCACAGCTGGGTATCGTAGGGAAATTTGCCCATCTCGATGCACCAAGTCGGCGGCTGCGGGGCGACAAGATTGGCCTTACGCTGCAGAACTGTAAGGCAGCGAGGCACCAGCGTCTGGGCTTTCTCAATAGCCGACTGCAGGTCTTCTCGCGTCTTGAAACTGAGTTTTTGCGGAACGAATCCACCGGCATTCCAAACTCGCGCGGTCTGGTCGTCCGAGCCGGTTACAATCCGGCCGCCGTTGGCGGTCGCAGCTACTGACCTTACTGCCCCCGCATGGCCGCTGAACTCGATGCGAGAGTCTTGAAGTTGGCTCGAGCGGACGTTCGCCGTCAATATCCGCACCGTGAAATTGCCTGAAAGCCGCGCAGCGTAGTTATCGAGGCCGGTGAAGATACGAACCCCGTTCGGGGTCATCTCCAGTGCTAGAACGACATCGTGCTCACCTTTGAGTTCATACTCCTTGGAAAGCACACCATCATCCCATACGCGAATGGACTTGTCTTGCGAACCGGTTATGACGCGGTGACCGTCCGACCCGATCGCCACGTCCGAAACCCGGCTATCGTGCTTGAGTTCATGCAAGAGGACGCCGGCATTGGCGTCCCAGACGCGAGCGAATTTGTCGTTCGAACCGGAGACGATGTGCGACCCGTCCGGGGTGATCGCGACAGCCGCCACGACGGCGGCATGCCCGTTGAGCACGAACAGTGGAGAACCGGAATTGCCATCCCAGGTGCGGACCGACTTGTCATCCGAGCCGGTAACAATGCGCGATCCGTCCGGCGTGATGGCAACGGCAACGGCACGTCCCTGATGCCCGTCGAGCTTGAACAGGGGAGCTCCGGTCTTGCCATCCCAGACCTGCGCCGAATTGTTGGAGCCGGTAACGATGCGACGTCCATCCGGCGTGATGGCCACAGTCAAGACGGCGCCCTGATCAACGCCCAGCGAAAACAGAAGAGCACCCGTCTCGCCATCCCAAACACGCGCAGTGCTGTCGCTGGAGCCGGTAACGATGCGCTCTCCATTCGCCGTCGTCGCCACCGCCAAGATTTCGGCGGTGTGCCCCGACAGCACTGTGCGCTCACGCAGACTACGAACGCCTTCCGCCAGAATATCTTCGGCCGCAAAAACCACCGGCCAATCGGACCTTTCTTTCCCGTCCGGCAAGGCTTCGAGCGCCAGGAGAATTTTTGCAGCCGGATCGCTTCTGGCAGCTGCGTTAACAAGGGCGCGCGTCTGCGCGATCTGTGCCTCCGTCTTGCTGTCTTCAGCGGTCTTGGTGGCTTGCCGGGCCTGCAGGAAGAATACGAGGGAAACCGCCGCAAGCAGTCCGCAGAACACTGCGGCCCCAAGCATGCGCTTCGCACTCCGCGTTTGAATTTCCGCCTTCTCGAACGCCGCGTCCAGCTCGCGTTGCTTTCGCTGCTGTTCCTCGACCAGCTCAACGTCGCGCTCCTTCTCGCTCTGCTCCAAGAACGCCATCGCACCGCCAAAGCCTGGATGATAACGCTCAGCCCAAGTCTCGTTCGGCTTGTTCTGCTTGCGCCAGTCGAGCGCGACCTGCAGCTGCGGATCGGTGTAGAGACTAGTCTCTCCTCGATCGTATTCCTGCGCGGCGTCGGCTAACCGTCGATAGACCCGGACCGATTGCGCCTCCTCACTGGCCCAGATATTCAACTGCTCCCACACCCGCATCAGGCTCTCATGCGAGATGTCGATGACCATGTCGGGGCGCAGCCTTTCCTTGATCGGAGGCATCAGGAAGGACCGGCTCTTTTCGCGGAAGACGTCGATCACGCTGGCGATTTCATCCATGCTTGCATCGGCCAGCGCGCACAGGGTTGCGACCTTGGTCGGACGCCGGACGCCGCGCGGGTCGCTCGCCTTGTCCGTGAGCGCCTTGAACATCTTCTCGCAGACCTGCTTCTGCCGCTCGTCCGCGAGCTCACGCAGCGCCTCGTCGGCATGCTGGTTGAGGGCCTTGGCCATCGTGCCGATGGCCGCATAGTGTTCGAGCCCCAGCGGGCCCTGCCCGCTCTGCTTTCGCCAATGGGCCCAGGTGCGGTTCAGGGCATGCTGGAGAATCGACAACTGGTCGGGATCATCGCCGACGTCGTTGACGAGTTGCGTCAGCAGCACCGGCGACAGCTCGGCACCACGCACCTGGATCGGCCCTTCGATCGCGTCGCGGCGCTCGTCGCGCGTCAGGCGCGGGACCAGATATTGCCCGGCATTGATCGCCTCGGCGAGACCCGGAAACTGGGTGCAGTCCCCGAGGAAATCCGAGCGCATGGTGAGGACGACGAAGATCCGCTCCGGGGCCCGTTCCCTGACCTCCAGCAGCAGGTTCACGAAGGCCGTTATTTCTTCCGCGGCGCGTCCATCGTCATGGCTCGCGATTCCCAACCGCCGATAGCGGAACAGTTCCTCGAACTGGTCCACGACGAGCAGAAAATTGACGTTCACCCCCAGCCTCGCCTGCTCGACGATGTCGATCAGCCCAAGCTTGCTCATGCGCAAGGTGGCCTCGACGAGCTGCGGAAGTGGGATAACTTCGTCGTCGTGGTCGGCAAACAGCACGCCGTCTTCGGCGAGCGCACGGGCCATTGCTCTGATCGGTTCATTGCCCGGCCGGAATTGCGCCATCCGCCACGAGGTTCCGGCACCGGCCATGAGGCCTCGGCGCAGCGCCGGCCGCAGCCCGCAATTGACGAGGGAGGACTTGCCGCTGCCGGACGTGCCGACGACGGTCAGGAAATGCGTCGCAGCGAGCTTGTCGACCATGGCATCGACCTGGTTCTCCCGCCCGAAGAACAGATGCTCCTCGTCCTCCTGGAAGGGCCGCAAACCCGGGAACGGATTTTCCAACGCGTCTTGGGCGAGGTCTCTCATGCCAGGCCTCTTGCAGGGTCTCTTGCTGCCAAATCTGTTGCCAGGTCACTCATGGGGACGGCCGTTGGCCCCGGAAGGCGCTCTTCACCGAGTCCGTCAACGCTGCGTCGGTCACGCCTTCCAGAGCGACGATCAGCCCGTTCTCTTTCATCTCGATGAGTTCCTGCTTATCCAGGGTGTTTTCTCCGGCCACGCAGGTGTATCGCGCCGGCGGCGTCTTGCCGCGCCGATAGCTGCCCATCTTCCTGAGTTCGCTCTCCATCGCGCGTTTCCACGCTGCATCGCCGGCGCCATAGAACAGAATGATCGCATCGCATGCGCCTATCAGATCGCGATGGGCCTTGCGTATGCTCGCCGCATCGCCCTCGAAGGCGGGCGTCTCGACCCTGAAGCCGAGCTGGCCGCACAGCTTTCGCAGTGGAAGCGTGATCTTGCGTTCGCGATCCCGCTGGTCGCAGATGAGATAGATCAATCCGCTGTCCTGCACCGCTGCTTCCGCGTCCGGCTCGCTGACGCGTGGCGGGGCGGGCTGCTCGATCGCCTTGAGCGTCACGAGAATCGACGCCTTCAATTCCTCGACGTCTCCCGCGATGAGATCGGCGCCGTATTGCACCTCGGCATCTTCGCGGAGCGCCTTGATGAAGGCCTGCTGGGCTTGTTGCTCCGACTGGGTCGCCGCAGGCAGACCGATCAGACGCTTGAGGCCACCGCCTTTGGCGCGTGCAACGGCACGCTCGTTCTGGTGAATCGTGACCGATTTGCCGGACGGACCGTCCGGCACGGCCCCGTAGCCGGTCCCGACCAGATGGACCGACAGCGCGCTACGAGCCAGCATATCGTCCACGACGGCGATGCATTCGTCCTCGTCCGGAGGCAGCCGGCGATCGGGCAGAACGGTGTATCCGCGCCGCAGCAGCTCCCCGCAGATCAATTCCCTGTCACGCTTGCGATCGTGGCTGCATTCGGCGAGGTAGACGACCGGCTTTTGCGACACTGCGGTGCCGTTGCCGCGCAGGGCCTCGAGTGTCTCCTTGAGACGGTAGGCCAGCTGGATCACCTGCTTCAGGAAATCCTGGCCATACCTTTCGCCATAGGCTTCGTCGAACTCGATCGGGACGCCGTCTTCCAGCGTGAAGAATTCGCGGAACCAGACGTCCTTCATGATGGGCGGTAGCGGACCATCGACCGGCGTCTTGACGATCGGGATCAGACGCTGCGTGCTGCCGACGACGAGCCCGCCGCTGCGCCGGGCGTGCTCGCAGAACTCGTTCATCTCCTTCGTGCACCATTCCGATTTGAGATAGCGCGGGGAGATCACGGACAGCATCACCGCCGACTGCTGCAACTGGGCGATGATCTCGTTCTGGAGGACCGCACCGTCGGCAAGCCTGGTGTCGCGCCAGATCTTCGCCTCGGATCCGAGGCGCTTGCTCAGGAATGTCGCGAGGACCTTGTGAAAGCGCGTGATCCAGCCATCGAACCGCTCGCTGATGCGCTCGTTGTCGATGTGACTGAAGCTGATGAAGACGTCGTTCTTGAAATCCATTCGCGCCCCCTCACAACATGCGACGCGTCTCGCAACGCCGGCGCCACGAAAGGCAAAAGGACATGCAAAGAAATGGGCAGGCAAAACGCCTGCCAGCAGCAGCTTCCACGCTGCCACAACTTGTGGTGACCTTATGTGAAGTATCCCACTTGCGGAAGATCACAAATCCGGCATTCCGAGCAAGCGCGCTTGCGACGGAACGCCGCGATGCGCCCAGCCTAAACCGTCGCCCTGTGGCGTTCGATGCAGGTGCGCAGCACCTCGTCCATCGGCTTGCTCCACCAGACGTTGGAGAAGATCTCGATCTCCGAAAAGCCGGCAAAGCCCTCTGCTTCGACCGCTTTGCGCACCGATTTGATGTCGATGACGCCGTCGCCCATCATGCCGCGGTCGTTGAGGATGTCCCTGGTCGGCACCAGCCAATCGCAGACATGAAAGGCAAGCAGGCGATCCTTGCCGGCCCGCGCGATCTGGCCCATCAGCTCCGGGTCCCACCAGATGTGATAGACGTCGAGCGCGACACCGAGCATGCCGGTGCGGCCGGGGTCGAGCCGGTCGCAGATATCCAGCGCCTGCTTTGTGGTGTTCACGCAGGCGCGGTCGGCCGCATAGGCCGGATGCAGAGGCTCGATCGCCAGCGGAAGTTTTAGCTGTTTCGCGTAGTCCAGCATGTCGGCCAACGCTTCCTCGACCTGTCCGCGCGCCGCCACGAGATCTTTGGACGCCTCGCTGCCCGGCCGCGAATATTGCGGCAGGCCGCCAACGACGAGGACGATGCAGGGGGCACCGAGCGCCTTGGCTTCATCGACGCAGCGTCGGTTGTCGTCGCGCACCTCACCTCGGCGCGATGCGTCCGAAGTAAACATCCCGCCGCGGCAATAGCCTGAGAGATCGAGGCCAGCCTCGCGCACCGCGCGCGCGGCCCGGTCGAGACCGACGGCGGCGACCTGATCGCGCCAGGGATCGATGGCGCGGATGCCGTGCTTGGCGCAGGCGTCGATGATCTGAACGAGGTCACCCTGCTTGCGGACCGTCGCCGTGTTGAGCGACAGCCAGCGATGGTCGGACGAAAAATCACGCATCAGGATTCGATCCCGTGCGAGGCCAGCACGGTCTTCATCCGCCGCGTCGCCATTTCAGGATTGGCGAGCAGGCCGGCTTGATCGGCCAGCCGGAACAGCTCGGCCAGATGCAGCGTCGAGCGCGTGCTCTCCTGCCCCCCGACCATAGTGAAATGATCCTGGTGGCCGTTGAGGTAGGCCATGAAGACGACGCCGGTCTTGTAGAAGCGCGTCGGCGCCTTGAAGATATGACGCGACAGCGGCACCGTCGGCCCCAGCACGTCGTGGAAGCCGGCCTCGTCGCCAGCAGCCAGCCGCGACAGCGCGTAGGACGCGGCCGGCGCGATCGCATCGAAAATGCCGAGCAGCGCGTGCGAAAAGCCCTGACTATCGCCGGCGATCAACTCCGCATAATTGAAGTCGTCGCCGGTATACATCTTGATGCGCTTGTCCAGGCGCCGGCGCATGTCGATCTCGCGCTGCTTGTCCAGCAGCGAGACTTTGACGCCATCGACCTTGGCGGCGTTGTTGTTGATGATGGCCACCGCGATGTCCATCGCCTTGCCGAGATCCCTGGTGCCCCAATATCCTGACAGTGCCGGATCGAACATGTCGCCGAGCCAGTGGATGATCACGGGCTCGCGGACCTGCGACAGCACGCGGTTGTAGACCTTGGCGTAGTCGTCGGCGCTGCGACCGAGTTTTGCGAGAGCACGCGACGCCATCAGGATGATCCGGCCGCCGACCTTCTCCACTGCAGAGAGCTGCTCTTCATAGGCGCGGATCACGTCGTCGAGGTTCCTGGCGTCCTCGACCGCGAGATGATCGGTGCCGGCACCGGAGAACACCAGCGCGTTGCGACGCTTGGCAGCCGACACCGAACGCGTGATCAGCTCCAGCGAGGTCGGCCAGTCCAGCCCCATGCCGCGCTGCGCGGTGTCCATGGCCTCGGCAACGCCGAGGCCGAGATCCCAGACGTGCTCGCGGAAGGCGATGGTCTTGTCCCAGTCGACGGCGACGGACAGCCAGGGATCGTTGTCGGCGAAGGGATCGGCCACCGTGTGCACGGCCGAGAAGGCGATACGGTTCAGCGGTCCCTCGAGTTTCGCGGGGAACGTTCGCGAGGCCGAGAGCCGGTAGGTCTCGATCGAGCGATCGGCCTTCGGCAGCTTCAATGACAGCGACGACATCGGCAGGACGGGCTTGTTCATGTGTCCCTCCTCAGACCTTGATCGGGGCGACGTCGATCCAGCGCCGCTCCTTCCAGCTCTTCAGCGCGCATTCGGCGAGCTGCACGCCCTTGACGCCTTCGAGCAGCGTGAACTTGTAGGGCGCATCCTCGTAGACGTGACGGATGAACATCTCCCACTGCTCCTTGAAGCCATTGTCGTAGGCGACGTTGTCCGGCAGCTTCTGCCAGTCGCCATAGAAATCGTGCAGCCGCTTCTCGTCGGGATTCCACACCGGCCTCGGGGTCGCCTGCCGTGCCTGGATCATGCAGTCGGAGAGGCCCGCAACCGCCGAGCCGAGCGTGCCGTCGACCTGGAAGGTGACGAGATCGTCGCGATAGACGCGCGTCACCCAGGACATGTTGATATGGGCGATGACGCCGCCTTCGAGCTGGAAGGTGGCATAGGCGGAATCATCCGCCGTCGCCTTGTACTTCTTGCCCTGCTCATCGAAGCGTTCGGGAATGTCGGTGTTGCCGATGCAGACCACGCTCTGGACGTTGCCGAAGAGGTTGTCGAGCACGTAGCGCCAGTGGCAGACCATGTCGAGGATGATGCCGCCGCCGTCCTCGTCGCGGTAGTTCCAGGACGGCCGCTGCGCCTCCTGCCAGCCGCCTTCGAACACCCAATAGCCGAACTCGCCGCGCACCGAGAGGATGCGGCCGAAGAAGCCGGAGTCGCGCAGGAACGCGATCTTCTTCAGGCCGGGCAGGAACAGCTTGTCCTGCACCGTGCCATGCTTGACGCCCTTGGCGTTGGCGAGCTTGACGACCTCGAGCGCCTCTTCGAAATTCGTCGCGATCGGCTTCTCGCAATAGACGTGCTTGCCAGCATTGATGGCCTGGGTCAGAAGCCCCGGCCGTGCCTGCGTGGTCGCGGCGTCGAAGAACATGGTATCGTTCTTGTCGGCGAGCGCCGCATCGAGGTCCGTCGTCCAGCGCGTGATGTTGTATCGCTTGGCAAGCGCCTCGACCTTCTCCGCGCTGCGGCCGACCAGGATCGGATCCGGCATCACGCGATCGCCGTTCTTCAAGCGGACGCCGCCCTGCTCGCGGATCGCGACGATCGAGCGGATCAGATGCTGGTTGAGCCCCATGCGGCCGGTGACGCCGTTCATGATGAGGCCGAGGCGTTGGGTGGTCATGCCGATTTCTCCCAGAGTGATTTTGGCTGTTCGAGCGGGGCCAGCGCCGACCAGTCCGGATGGACCGACGTCGCAAAGCCCGTTGCGTGAAGCGATCCCGTCAGGAGATCGCCCTCGTGAATGTTGAGGCGGATACCCCGACCGGTCTCGGTGTAGAGATCGGGGTGCGCGGCCGCGAAGGCCTGGGCTTCAGTGGCCGGCGTGTCGCCAAAACCGTCGACATAGTGATGGCCGTTGCGCTCGGCATGGGTGACGCCGATGAAGGCGCCAAGCGCGAGATCCTGCTGCACGGCAAGGCCCGCCTGGCAGGTGAGGTCCTCGCCGGTGACGAAGAATGTTTCGGCACCGCTCGTCCACTGTGCTGCGCGGGCCGCGTTAATGATCGACTTGTAGAGACCTTTGCATGATTTCGAGGAGATGCCGCGATAGCCGAGCGGTCTCATCTTGAGGAAGGAATCGTAGGAATCATCGGCTTCGTCGATGATGAAGGCCCGCTCAGCAAGCGAGCCCAGCGCGGTCTCCCAGGTGATGTCGCGCGGCATAGGCTGCTCGACGTAGAGGAGCCGGGTCGCGATCGGGGCCAGCGCCGCGTCGCGATCAAGCCGGCCGATCAGCGTGCGCAAGGCAGCCAGATCGGCGTATTGTTCATTGGCGTCAAGCGAGACCTTGTAGTCGCGCTCGAGCGCGCCGAGCTCCTTGCCGATGCGTACCAGTCGCGCCGCGTCTGCTTCCGGATTGCCCGACAGCTTGAGCTTGAAGTAGCGCGCGCCGGCGTTTTCGCGCACGTCCGCTACGCCGCCCTTGCCTTCAATCTTGTCATCGAGACCGACCGTATGCCGGATGGCAACGCGCGACAGGGGCGTTCGGCCTGTCAGAAACCCTGATATCTCGGTACCGGTCAGATCGAGCGACATCCGCCCGTCGACGCCAGCGATGTTATCAGCCATTCCCTGGAAGAAGCTCGCCCCAACCGCGCGCAGCAGTGCGTCGAGGATCGCTTTGTCGATCTCCGCCGGACCGTAAGCCGCGGCAAGCGGCGGGATATTCTCTTCCGCGCATGCTCTGACCTGGGCACCGATACAGGACGCATGCAGTCCAAACGCGGGCCGAAATCCGCTCTCGGCCAGATAGAGACCGCGCGCGATCTGAAGCGAGCGTCGCAAACCGTCCACCGTCTGCTCCGGCGACAGCTCCGGCCGCTTGTCGAACCATTTCGGCACCAGAAGTTCGGCACTGCCGCCGACCGAAGTGCCCCTGCCCTCGACCTCGATCTCGGCCCGCACGAACAGCTGCGGCGTCGCGTGAAGCGTGATCGCGCCGAAGCGGAACGGCCGCGCGAAATGCACGGGACGTTCGAAGAAGGCGATGTCTCGCAGCTTCAGGCGCGGTGCCATGGTGCTTTGCCATATGAAGTTGATGGAGACAGACTTGGCCACGGCGACGGTGCACCTCTCCCGCTTGCGGGAGAGGTCGGCGCAACGCGCCGGGTGAGGGTTCTATCCGCAACGGGACAGTCCCTATGTGGAGACACCCTCTCCCCAACCCTCCCCCGCTTGCGGGGGAGGGAGCGCACCATCGCTGTGGCTACAGCCCAAACCAATCGCATCGCCGCTAATCCAATGCACCTTGCGAGAAGAAATGCTTGCGGATGCGTTGCACGAGCTCGGTGAAAACAGGGTCTGCCATCACGTCGAGCGAACGCGGGCGCGGCAGCGGCACGTCGTAGATCGCGGCAATCGCGCCGGGCCGCTCGGTCATCACCAGCACGCGGTCGGCGAGGAACACGGCCTCGGGAATCGAATGCGTGATCAGCAGCACGGTCTTCCTGGTCTCACGCTGGATCCGCATCAATTCGACATTCATGCGCTCGCGCGTCAGCGCGTCGAGCGCGCCGAACGGCTCGTCCATCAGCATGATCTTGGGATCATGCACCAGCGCACGGCAGATCGAGGCGCGCTGCTGCATGCCGCCGGAGAGCTGCCAGGGCAGCTTCTTCTCGAAACCTTCGAGCCCGACCATCTTCAGCAGCGCCTTGGCGCGGGCGAGATATTTGTCGCGCGGCAGCCGCTTCATGTCGATCGGCAGCATCACGTTGGACAGGATGTTGCGCCACGGCAGCAGCAGCGCGTTCTGGAACACGATGCCGACATTGCCGTGCGGCTTCGTCACCTTCTCGCCCTCGACCAGGATCTCGCCCGACGTCGGCGGCAGCAAGCCGGAGATCAGCTTGAGCAGCGTGGACTTGCCGCAGCCGCTTGGACCGACCACGACGAAGAACTCGCCCTCGTTGATGTCGAAATCGAGCGGCCGCAACGACGGCACGTCGCCGTCGCGCGTCCGGTAGGTCTTCGACACGCCTGACAGCTTGATGCCCGACGTCTCGCCGGCAGCCCGGTCGCTCACCAGTTTCAGATGCGCGGCCGGCTGCACGGCGTCGTTCACGATCGTCGCTGCTTTCACGAGCCACTCTTCGGCAGATAGTCGTTGGTATAGAAGGCCTTCGGGTTGTCCTTGGCCTTGGCGTCGAGCCCGCCATATTCGACCAGCAGGTTGACGGTCTCGGTCATGTTCTGCTCGGTGACCTGGAACGGCCGCTTGCTCTTGGTCTCCGCGGTCCGGTACAGCGGAATGGTCAGCTCAAAGCCCTGGGTCAGCGTGTCGATCTTGCCGCCCTTGGGGTTGGCATCGAGGATCGACTGCGCCGCGGCCTTCGGCTCCTTCTCGGCGGCCTCGACCGCCTTGGTCGTCGCCGACATGAAGCGGCGCACGAGATCGGCATTGGCCTTCACATAGTCGGCGTTGGCGATGATGCCCGAGGAGACCATGTTGATGCCGTAGTCGGCGAACTTGATCGGATAGACGTCCTTGCCGGTCGCGTCCTTGATCTTCATCGACTGATCCATGACGTAGCCGAGCAACAGATCGGCCTGGCCGTTGATGACGGCGTTGAGCTTGGTCTGGCCGTCGCCGGCGACGGTCTGGAAGTCGCTCTCCTTCAGGCCGGTCTTCTTCAGGAACAGCGGCCAGATCTGGGTCATGGAGTCCGCTGGCGTGATCGCGACCGTCTTGCCCTTGATGTCCTCGGGCTTCCTGATGTTCTTGTCGACGAAGCCCATGGCGGACATCGGGCTGGTCTGCAGCAATACGCCGGTCGCGACCACGGGCGCGCCCTTGATCGCGGCGCGCATCATGGTGGGCACGTCGACATAGCCGAAATCGGCGGTCTTGGCGGCCACAGCCTGCGTGGTCGCAGCCGAACCGCGGCCTTCCTGGATCTCGAGCTCGATGCCTTCGGCGGCATAGATGCCCTTGGCCTTGCCGTAATAGAACGGCGCATGCTCGCCATAGACGTACCAGTTCAGCATCAGCACGACCTTGTCGGCCGCCTGCGCCGGCGCAATGGCGAACGCCAGTAGCGCCGCTGCAACAGCCCCAATCCTCCGCTTCATCGTCACTCTCCCTTGCCGTTTGTTGCGCCGGCCGTTGTTGGCCGTTCGTTGCTCTAGTTATGCTGCGAAAATCACGTCCTCGCGCTGGCTGACATGCCAGGGGATGACCAGCTTCTCGATCCGGTCCACGATCCAGAACAGGACCACGCCGAGCAGCGCGAGGATCACCAGCGCCGCGAACATCGTCGGCAGGTCGAACGTGCCGATCGAGCGCTGCATCACATAGCCGATGCCGGAATTGGAGCCGACGAACTCGCCGACGACGGCGCCGACCACCGCGAGCGTCACCGACACTTTGAGGCCGGAAAAGATCGCCGGCAGCGCATGCGGCAGGTTCACCGCGCGGAACACCTGGAAGCGGCTGCCCTGCATGGCGCGGGCGAGATCGACCATATCAGGGTCAACCGATTTGAAGCCCTGCACCGCCGAGACCACCACCGGGAAGAAGCCGAGCAGAAAGGCGGAAATGACCTTGGGAATGATGCCGAAGCCGAACCAGACCACGAACAGCGGCGCGATCGCGATCTTCGGCACGGATTGCGAGAACACCAGCAGCGGATAGACGTAGCTCTCCACCGTCTTCGAGCCCGCGATCAGCATCGCGACGGGAATGCCGAACAGCGCCGACAGCAGGAAGCCGCAGACGGTCGCATAAGTCGTCGGCCAGGACTGGCGCAGCAGCTCGGGCCATTCGGTGCGCAGCACGGCAAGGACATCGCCCGGCGACGGGATCTGGTAGGCGGGAATCCTGAAGATGCGGATCGCGAGATCCCAGGCGATCACGATGAAGACCAGGAACAGAAACGGCCGAACCCAGGCCGCATTCAGCACCTTGGACACAGCACCCTGCTGCTTCGGTTCGGCCAATTTTCACTCCCGGCATTCTTCTTCGTTGTGGGGAGAAATTAACCCGTTGGATAAATACTGTCCAGAGGTTTCCCTGTGACGTCTTGCGCAGGTTCCGGGGCTCCTCTCGTGCCCCGGACGCAGCGCAGCGCTCTTGCGGTGCGCTGCGGAGCCGGGGCCCATATGACCACAGAGTTCGCGGCCGCTGGGTCCCGGCTCTGCGCAGCAGCGCAAGAGCGCTGCAGCGCGTCCGGGACACGAGATATCGCCGCACCCTCGGTGCCATTCCCCGCGAAAGCGGGGAATCCAGTACGCCGCGGCTTTTCCGTATGCCACTTCCGTCTCTGGAATACTGGATTGCCCGCTTTCGCGGGCAATGACGGCGGAGATTGTGGAGGCAGCGGACGCGACAGCCGCCAATGCGCGGACTACGCCGCTACACCGTCTGCGCCACCGCGCTGCGCGACTTCGGCGCCTTGGCGATCGCGAACAGTTCGGCGGACTTGCCCGTGAGCGCCGCCAGCACGAGGCCGGCCATGTGCGCGAGACGCTCGTCCTTGGCGTCCCTGGCCAGCAGGTCGCGGCCGAAGATCACGCTGAGCGTCGCCGAGTTGGAGAGATAGAAGAAGCTCAGCGCCGCGATCGAGATGTAGAGCTGCACCGGATCGACCGCGACCTGGAAGTCGCCGCTCTCGACGCCGCGCCGCACCACGGTGCGGATCATCTCGACGAAGGGCGAGTGCATCGACTTGACCTTGGTCGACTTCTTCAGGTGTTTTGCGCGCGCGAGGTTCTCGGTCTGGAGCAGCGAGAGGAATTCCGGGTTACGCAGGAAGTAACCCCAGGTGAACTCGATCAGGCGCCGGATCGCCTCGGGCGGATCGAGATGTTCGAGATCGAGTCCGCGCTCCTCGCTGCGGATCTTGTCATAGGCGCCTTCGAGCACCGCAAGGTAAAGCTCGTCCTTGTTGCCGACGTGATAGTACAGCATGCGCTTGTTGGCGCCGGCCTTGGCCGCGATGCGGTCGACGCGCGCGCCGGCGAGCCCGTGGGCGGAGAATTCCTGCTTGGCGGCTTCGAGAATGCGCAGCCGCATTCCCTCGGGATCGCGCTGCCATTTCAGAGTTCGCTTTGCCTTCGCTTTCGCCAAACCGGTTGCTCGCTGGGTGCCGTCAGGATGCCATGTAACACGCGCGCGCCGTCATTGCGAGGAGCCCTTGCGACGAAGCAATCCAGACTGTCTCCGGTGAGGGATTCTGGATTGCTTCGCTGCGCTCGCAATGACGGTGGAAAGACCGTCGCTCCTCACTCCACCGGCTTCGGCGAACGCTCCAGCAGCACCGTCTGGATGCCGCAGGTGCCGGTCCTGACCGTCATGATCCGCGTGCCCGGCTTGCGGCCGTTGCGGACTTCGGTGACGTCGAGGCCGCTAGCGATCAGGCGGGCGCGCGTGGCGTCGATGTCGGCGACCCGCCAGCTCAGGCCCCAGAGACGATCATGCGCGGAATCGCCGCCCGCCACGGGGCGGCGCACCACCTCGACGATGAGGTCGCCGCAGCGGAAGAACATCAGCTGGCCCCAATCCTGGTGCGAGCGGTCGAGCGCCAGATCGAGCCCGAGCCGCGCGCCATAGAGCGCGGCGGCGCGATCGGAATCCTCGGTGGTGATCACGACGTGGTCGAGCGCGTCGATCGGCGCGATGTCGGTCACGGCGGATTTGGGGCGCTCGTCGGCGAGCTCGAGGAAGAACATGCGCACGCCGCGCGTGAGCTCGGTGGCGGCGCGGGTGCGCTTCCAGTGCAGGACGGCGTCGGTTTCGGCGTCGCTGCTCTCGACCTCGGCGACCGGATCGGGCTTGAGCGCCACCCGCTCCAGCCGCCGGTGCATCCGGCTCATGTCTGCGACACGAAAGCACAGGCTGGCGAGCACGCCCTCGTGGTCGTCGAGCAGCGCGCGCATCCGGTCGGCGGTGACGCTGAAGCCGCTCGGCGCCATCAGCTCGATGGTCATGTTCTCGAGGGTGAACAGCACCCGGTCGGCGCCCTCGCCGGAATTCTGCCAGGCCGGCGCGCGTCCCAAAAGCGTCTGATAGGCCGCCTTGGCCGCACCGATGTCCCTGACCAGAGCGACGACGTGATCGAGACCGGTGATCATGTTCCCTCCCTCCCAAGGGGGCCGGAACCGAAACAGCCCGAAAGGGGCGTTGGCTCTGCCCGGGGCAACGCTGGCCCTGCCACGGTCGTATTCCGGCCCCAGGCCGACCTCAAGCGCCTATCACCATGACTCTGCAAATATTTTGGCTTTGCGAATATTTTTGGCTCCCGCCGAAGCGGTGCTAAGGTAAGCCGCCGGCCGGGACCACCCAGCGCATCACGGACAACCAATGCAGGCTCTCTTTATCGGACAGACCTATATCGACGTCGTCTTCATCACCGACCACATGCCGACCGGCGACGAGAAGCACGTGGCCTCGGACTACGCGGTATCCTTCGGCGGCAATGCGGTGACGGCGGCATTCTGCTGCGCCAAGCTCGGCATCGTGCCCGATCTGATCGCCACGGCGGCCAATGACTGGCTGGGGCGCATGTTCCAGGACATGTGCGCGAAATATGCGATCTCGCTGCACGCGCGGAAGGTGAACCAGTCCTCGCTGTCCTTCATCATGCCCAAGGACGGCAAGCGCGCCATCGTCCGTTGCCGCGACGACGAGCACATCCATCCGTTCCCGATCCTCAATCTCGGCGGCTGCCGCGCGCTGCATATCGACGGCCACCAGCCCGATGCGGCGATCCACTATGCGAAGGTGTGCCGTGAGGCCGGCATCCTGACCTCGCTCGACGGCGGCGGCCTGCGTACCAACACGCATGAGCTGCTGGAATTCATCGACGTCGCGATCGTCGCCGAGCGGCTGTGCGAGCAGATGGATCTGACGCCGGAGAAGATGCTGGACTACCTGAAGAGCCGCGGCTGCAAGATCGGCGGCGTCACCATGGGTGAGAAGGGCCTGCTCTGGTACAATGAAACGGGTGCCGTCGAGATCATGCCGGCAATGCCGATCCCGCGCGAACGGGTGATCGACACCAACGGCGCCGGCGACGTCTTCCATGGCGCCTATGTCTATTCCTACCTCGCCCATCCCGGCAAAAGCTGGCGCGAGCATTTCGACTTCGCGCGGGCCGCCTCGACCTTCAAGATCCAGCGCCTCGGCAACGAGGCCGGCCTGCCGACGCTCGTCGACATCGCCAAGGTCAGGCACGAGTTCGAGGTCAAAGCCTAGTCTTCACAGAGGTTCAAATGGGGCGCGTCTTCGTCGCCGGCAGCATCAACATGGATGTGGTGGCGACGGCCGACCGCCATCCGAGGGTCGGCGAGACCGTCGCCGGCCGCCAGGTGCTGTATTTTCCGGGCGGCAAGGGCGCGAACCAGGCCGTGGCTGCGGCGCGACTCGGCGCACGGACCACGATGATCGGGCGGCTGGGGAACGATGCGTTCGGGACCGAGCTGAGGACGTTCCTCGGCGCTCAGGGCGTCGATCTCGGCTCTGTGCGCGAGGCCGACACGCATACCGGCACCGCGATCATCACGGTCGCGGCGGCCGACAACACCATCGTGGTCATTCCCGGCAGCAATGCGCTGGTCGGCATCGATGATGTAGCGGCCGTTCCGCTCGCGAAGGGCGACGTCGCGGTCAGCCAGTTCGAGATCCCGCTGCCGACGATTGGCGCGTTCTTCCAGCGCGCCCGTGACGCCGGAGCGACGACGCTGCTCAACCCCGCTCCGGCGCAAAAGATGTCCGGCGAGCTGCTCGGGCTCGTCGACATCCTCGTGCTGAACGAGACCGAGCTCGGCTTCCTCACCGGTGTGGAACTCTCCGAAGACGCTACCGCTGCGCGGATCATCGACGTCGCGCGAAAACTCCAGGCGCGCGCGGACCAGACCATCTGCGTCACGCTCGGCAAGCGCGGCGTGCTCGCACTCGCCGGCCGGGAGGAACTTTCAGTGCCCGGCCGTGCCGTGACGGCGATCGACACCACCGGCGCAGGCGATTGTTTTGTGGGCGCGCTCGCAGCGCAGCTGGCTGACGGCGCACCCTTACGCGCCGCTCTCGCCTTTGCCAACGCCGCCGCCTCGATCTCCGTGCAGCGCATGGGCGCCGGGCCGTCGATGCCGACGGCGGGGGAAGTGGCTGCGGTGCTCAGCGCCGGCTGATCACGCCAGCGCGCTCTTCAGATCGAAGCTTTCGTCCGCAGCCTGCTCCGGCGTGATCGAGCGATCCATGGCCTGCAAGCGGCGGCCGAACATGTGGTCGCCGGCGCGGTTGACGGACTCGATGCCGAGCAGCTTGTCGCCCTTGTAGCAGAACGCGGAAAACGCCTTGTTGGCGGGATTGCCGCGCAGCACGACGCGGTCGTAGCCGGTGGTAAGGCCCGCCATCTGGAGCTTGTCATCGCCCTGGTCGCTCCAGAACCAGGGATGACCATCATAGACCTTCCTGTCGCCGGTCAGCCGTGCCGCGAGGCAGCGGGCGTGATCGGTGGCATTCTGCACCGACTCCAGCCGCAGCGAGCCGCCGAAGCGCGGGCTTGCGAACAGCGCGCAGTCTCCGATCGCAGAAATATCTGGATCAGCCGTCGCGAGATATTCGTCGACGATGATGCCGGCGGCGACCGGCAGACCCGCTTCGGCGGCGAGCTCGATGTTCGGCAGCACGCCGACACCGACCACGACGAGATCGGCGGGCAGATGCCGTCCGTCGCTCAGGGAGACGCCGGTGACCTTGCCGTTCTCGGCTTCGATGCTGGTTGCCTGCACACCGAGGTGAATGCGGATGCCGGCCTCGCGATGCCGCGCCTGAAAATATTCCGAGACCTCCGCCGTCACCGCGCGCGCCATCACGCGCGGGGCAAGCTCGAGCACGTCGACCTCGAGCCCCTTGATCCGCGCGGTAGCCGCGAATTCCAGGCCGATGAAGCCTGCGCCGATCACCACCACGCGCGTCTTCGACGGCATGATCTTCCGCAGCGACTCGCTGTCGTCGAGGATGCGCAAATATTTGACGTCGGGCAGATTGGCGTTGGGCAGATCGAGCAGCCGGTTGCGGGCGCCCGTCGCCAGCACGAGATGGCCGTAGGGAAGTGTCTCGCCCGATGCGAGATGCACCTTGCGCCCGGCACGGTCGATCGACACCGCGCGGCCGGCCATCAGCTCGATCTTCTGGTCCTGGTAGAACTTCTCCGGCCGGAACATCAGGCTCTCCGGTCCGGCGGAACCCTTGATGTAGGCCTTGGACAAAGGCGGCCGCTGATAAGGCAGGTGCGCCTCGTCATTGATCAGGCAGATAGGAGCGGAAAAGCCCGCCTGGCGCAGGGATGCCGCGACCTGGTAGCCGCCATGGCCGGCGCCGACAATGATCACTGGACCGCCAGTCATTGGACAGCCCATTTCCGCAAGACACGAGCGTGACCCATGTCGTCTCCTCTCACGCTGATATTGGCTTGGCTTGCCCAGAAGGAGCCGGCGCTCGTGTCCGTCCCTAACGAAGGCGGGCCCATTTGAGCCTATCGTTCCGGCTTTCGCAAGAGCGGCAAGCGGGGATTGTCACCCCTCGCCTTCTGCGATTTAGTCGCGACCAACCACCTCATGCCGGGGATATTCCAGATGCCAGCTCCCGTCTCCAAACCCGACGACCCCGCCCTGCTGCGGATCGACGGCCCGATCGCGACCATCACGCTCAACCGCCCCGCGGCATTCAACTCGATCAACCTGGCCATCGCGCAAAAGCTCGAGCAGCTCGCGGCCCATATCGAAGGCGACGATGCCATCAGGGTCTTGGTGATCGAGGGCGAGGGCCGCGCCTTCTCGGCCGGCGGCGATCTGCAGACGATTGGAGCTGCGGCCGAAGCGGGCACGGTAACGCCTGTCGTCGGCGAGCTGCTCAAGCATTATCACGCCTTCATCGAGATTCTCAGGCGCATGCCGAAACTGTCGCTGTCCAGCGTGCACGGCTCGGCCGCCGGCGCCGGCATGGGCCTCGCCTTCGTCACCGATCTCTGCATTGCCGCGGACGACGCCAAATTCACGCCGGCCTATGCCAAGATCGGGGTATCGCCGGACGGCGGCTCGACGGTCGGCATCGTCGGCACCGTGGGATCCCGCCGCGCGCTCCAGATCTTCCTTTCCGAGGACAATTTTACCGCTCAGCAAGCCTGCGAATGGGGTCTGGTCGCCAAGACCGTTCCTGCAAGCGAGCTGAAGGCGGCGACGCGGCAACTCGCCGAGCGTCTCGCGCGGAACCCGCCGGCGGCCATCGCCGGCACCAAACAGCTGGTCTACCAGGCGGCCACCACGCCGGTGAAACAGCAGTTAGATGCCGAGGAGCACAAGATCATCATGGCGATGAACACGGAGGAGTTTCGTGCCGCCGTGAAGAAATTCACGAGCAAGTCGAAGTGACACCCGCGCGTACGTTTTACGGCCTTCGCCACGGCGCGACCGACTGGAATCGCGAGGGACGATTCCAGGGGCGGACCGACAACCCGCTGAACGAGGACGGTCTGCGGCAAGCGCACGAGGCCGTGGACCTGCTGCGCGGCGCCGGCATCAGCCGCATCGTGGCGAGCCCCCTGGTCCGCGCGGCGCGAACGGCCGAGATCATCGCGGCCGCGATCTCGGTGCCGCTCGCGATCGACGACGGCATCATCGAGTTCGACTTCGGCAGCTTTGAAGGCCTCCCCGTTCGCGACCTCATGATCGAGCACGGCGTCAAGTCGGCGACGGGCCTGGTCTCGATCCTGCCCGCCGATGGCGAGAGCTGGGACGCCATGACGGAACGGTCGCTGGCTTGCGTCTCCGCGTGGCTCGACGGTCACCCCGACGACAATCTGCTGTTCGTCTGCCACGACGCTGTGATGCAGGGCATGGCAAACGCGCTGTGCGGCAGCTACTTCAAGAACAGCCACGGCACGCCGTTCCGCTACGTGCACGAGCAGGCGCAATGGCGGATCGAGCAGGTCGTCACTGCGGACAGATATACCCCGTCCCCGCCGGCGACTTGAAGCAGCCGACCGATTCCGGCAGCACGTGCCGCGGCAGCCACAGCACGACGCTCGGGAAATAGATCGCGAACGCGATCGTCGCCAGAAACACCAGGTAGATCGGCAATGCGGCGCGCAAGGCCTTGGCAAAGCTGATGCCGACGAATTTCGACGCCATCAGCAGCACCAGGCCGTAAGGCGGCGTGATCAGGCCGAAGGCGAGCGTTGCGATCAGGACCACGCCCATGTGCACGGCATTGATGTCGCCCGCCTCGGTCAGCGCATTGACCAGCGGCATGAAGATGATGATGGTCGGCACCGGCTCGATGAAGTCACCGACCACGGTGAACAGCAGCACCATCAGCAGCATGATCAGATGCGGATCGTTGCCGGCGATCGAGGTGATCATGTCGGCGATGTAGCTGGCGCCGCGCAAATAAGCGAGCATCCAGCCGAAGGCGTTGGCGGCCCCGATCGTCACCAGCGGCAGCGAGAAGATCAGGCCGGCGAGGCAGAAATCGTACGGGATCTTCCTGATGTGGCCACGATTGAGCGCGGGTATGACCACGAGGACGATCCAGACCACGGCGACGACGCCGGCTTCCGTCGGCGTGAACCAGCCGGTCAGGATGCCGCCGAGCAGGATCACGGGGATCATCAGCGGCAGGGCGGCATCGCCTGCCGCGAACACCACTTGCCGCAGCGGCGCGCGCGGCTTGCGCAGGCCGGAGGGGCCGAAGAAATAGCAGTAGATCATCAGGCCGAAGCCGATCATCAGGCCCGGCACCACGCCCGCCATGAACAGGCCGGCGATCGAGACGTTGCCGACGGCGCCATAGACCACGGCTGTGATGCTCGGCGGCACCAGGGCGGCAATGGTCGAGGCTGACGCGATGATCGCCGCGATGAAGGCAGGCTCATAACCCTCGCGCTTCATCGGGCCCCCGAGCGCGCGGCTCATCACCGCGACGTCGGCGGTGGTCGAGCCCGACATCTCCGAAAAGAACATGCTGAAGACGACGACCACCTGCGACAGCCCGCCCCTGATGTGTCCGACCAGCGACACCGACAGGTTGGCTATTCGCACCACCACGTTGGCCGAACTCATGAGCTCGCCGACCAGGAGGAAGAACGGGATCGCCAGCAACGCCTCGGAATCGACCCCGTCGAAGATCTTCTGGATGATGGCGGCAAGCGAGACATCGGACAGCAGCGCGCCGATGAAGACGCCGGCCATCAGCGAGAACGGCACGGGCACGCCAAGATAGCCGAAGAAGAGGAAGCAGAACGTCATCAAGGTCAGGACGATGGGTGCGCTCATGGCTGCGCCCTCATCTGCGCCTCGGTGAGCCCGGGCGCGGCATCCTCCTCCGGCGGCTCGGGATGGTCAAAGCCATTGCGCAGGCCGTTGACGAGCTGCTCGATGGTGAAGAGGCCGATCAGCACGCCCGACAGCGGAATGATCGCATAGAGCGAGGCGATCGGCGTGCCCGACGGCAGCCGGAAACTGCCGAAGCCGCGTAGATAGTTCTCGTAGCCGGAGCGGATCAGGCAGAAGGCGACGCCGAGCACGACCAGACGGATGATGACTTCGACGATCAGCCGCGGGGTACCGTGCATCGCCTCGGAAATCGCAGTGAGATAGAGATGATCGTTGCGGCGCGTCGCCGCCGCCGTGCCGACGAAGATCGCGTAGATGAACAGCGTCGAGGTGACTTCCTGAAGCCACAGCCAGGGATGGCCGATGGTGCGGGTGACGATGTCGGCGGTCACCGACAGCGAGAAGCCGAAGCAGAGCACGCCGCACAGGATCATCAGCGCAAGCTCGAGCCAGTCGAGCCAGCGCCATTTCAGGTGGCGTTGGCGCTGCACGAGCAGTTTGTCGGAAATCGACATTCAATTCCCTCGTCGTCCCGGCGAAGGCCGGGACCCATACCCCCAGCTGCACGTGGTGAAAGCAAGCAGGCGGCTATTCTGCCCCAAGCTCTGCCGCGGCGTATGGGTCCCGGCCTTCGCCGGGACGACGCGGAGAACGCCTACGTAAGCCGCCTAATTGATCGACCGGATCAGATTCTTGATCTTCTCGGCATGCGGGCCGAGATCCTTGGCGAGCTTGTCGAGATAGGGGTCGGCGATCGCCGTAAAACTCTTCTTGTCGACGTTGTCGACGATCTTCACGCCCATCTTCTTCAGCTTCTCGGCCGCGGTGCGCTCGAGCTCGAACGCCTTCTGCGGCTCCTTCGTGCTGACCTCGTTGGCCGCCGCCTGCACCCAGCCCTTCTGCTCCGCCGACAGGCTCTGCCAGAGCTTGTCGGAGATGAACACCAGCGCGTTGTTGGCCTCGTGCTCGGTGATGTTGAGGACGGGGGCGACCTCGTAATGCTTGTTGACGAGATAGACGTTGATGCTGTTCTCGGCGACGTCGACCACGCCGGTTTGCAAGCTGGTGTAGACGCTGCCGAACGGCATGTGCACGGTCTGGGCGCCATAGGCCGGGAACATCATGTCCTCGGTCGCGGTCGCCTGGACGCGGACCTTGAGGCCCTTGACGTCGCCGACGTTGTGGATCTCCCGCTTCGAATACATGTGGCGCACGCCCTGCGAGCCGGTTGCGATCACGTGCAGGCCCTGCGTGGTCTCGTCGATCATGGTCTTGAGCGCTTCGAACACGCGGGGGTCGGCCAGCCCCTTGACCACGTGGTTCTCGTCGCGGAACAGGAAGTGCAAGGACATCACGCCGGCCTGCGGCGAGATCGTCGCGGTGTTGGCCGAGGAGATGATCGCGAACTCGACGTCGCCGGCTTTCACGAGCTGGAGCACCTGCGGCTCCTGCCCGAGCTGCGCGCCGGGATACTGGTCGATGATCATGGTGCCCTTGCTCAATTCCTTGAGCTTGTCGGCAAAGAGGTCGCCCGCGATGGAATAGCCGGTGTTGCGCGGCTGGTCGTAGGCGAAGCGATAATGCTTCACCTCCTGCGCCGACGCGCCCGTGACGAACAGCATAGCGGCGACAGCCGCCAGGCCCTGCAAGAATCTTGGCATGGATCGCGCAATCATCGTTTCCCCCTGTTTTATCGCCCGCCGCTTGTGCGGTCTGAGCGTTCGTTCGGGTGGTTGATCACCCCTTCTCGGTCTGCCTCTAGGTTGTCTTGCCAGTCCTCTGCATGAAATCGAAATCGCAGCCCTCGTCGGCCTGCATGATGGTCTCGTTGAACAGCCAGGCGTAGCCGCGCCGCGCCTCCTCCGGAGCAGCCGCCGGCTTCAACGCCGCGCGCCGGCGCTCCAGTTCGCCGGCATCGACCAGCAGCTCGATGCTGCGCTTGGCAACGTCCAGCCGGATCATGTCGCCGTTCTTCACCAGCGCCAGCGGCCCGCCGACCGCGGATTCCGGCGTGATGTGCAGCACGATGGTGCCGAACGCGGTGCCGCTCATGCGCGCGTCGGAAATGCGCACCATGTCCTTGGTGCCGCCGCGCGCGAGCTTCTTCGGGATCGGCAGATAGCCCGCCTCGGGCATGCCCGGCGCGCCCTTGGGGCCGGCGTTGCGCAGCACCAGCACGTCATCGGCGGTGACGTCGAGCTCGGGATCGTCGACCCGCAAGGTCATGTCCTCGACGGATTCGAACACCACCGCACGCCCGGTGTGCTGCAACAGTTTCGGGCTCGCCGCCGACTGCTTGATGACGGCGCCGCGCGGGGCGAGATTGCCATGCAGGACGGCAAGGCCGCCTTCCTTCTTGATCGGATTGTTGCGCGGGCGGATCGCGTCCTGGCCGGGCACGTCTTCCGCATTCGCCGCGATATCGCGCAGCGTCTGACCGGAGATGGTCTTGGCATCGAGATCGACGAGATCGCCGAGCTGCGCCAGCAGCTTCGGCACGCCGCCGGCGTGATGGAAGTGCTCCATATAGTGCTCGCCGGACGGCTTGAGATCGACCAGCACCGGCACATCGCGGCCGATCTGGTCGAACACGTCGAGATCGAGCCGGTGCGGCGAGCGATGCGCCATCGCGGTCAGATGGATCAGGCCGTTGGTCGAGCCGCCGATCGCCTGGAGCACGACCTGCGCGTTCTTGAACGAAGCCGGCGTCAACAGCTCGCTCGGCTTCGGCCCCTTGGTCTTGGCCATCTCGGCCGCGACCCGGCCGCTCGCCTCGGCAAGGCGGAAGCGCTCGGCATGCGGCGCGGGAATCGTCGCGCTCATCGGCAGCGACAGGCCCATGACTTCGATCATGCAGGCCATGGTCGATGCCGTGCCCATCACCATGCAGGTGCCGACCGAGGGCGCGAGACGGCCGTTGACCGCCTCGATCTCCGCATCGTCCATCTCGCCGGCGCGATACTTGCCCCAGAGCCGGCGGCAGTCGGTGCAGGCGCCCAGCACCTCGCCCTTGTGATGGCCGACCACCATGGGGCCAACGGGAATGACCACAGTCGGCAGATCGGCGCTGATCGCCGCCATCACCTGCGCCGGCAGCGTCTTGTCGCAGCCGCCGATCACGATCACCGAATCCATCGGCTGGGCCCGGATCATCTCCTCGGTGTCCATCGCCATCAGGTTGCGCAGATACATCGAGGTCGGATGCGCAAAGCTCTCGGCGATCGAGATGGTCGGGAACACGAACGGCATCGCACCCGACAGCATCACCCCGCGCTTGGCGGCTTCGATGATCTGCGGCACGTTGCCGTGGCAGGGGTTGTAGTCGCTATAGGTGTTGGTGATGCCGACGATCGGACGCTCCAGCGCGTCGTCGGAATAGCCCATGGCCTTGATGAACGCCTTGCGCAGGAACAGCGAGAAGCCGGCATCGCCATAGCTCGTCAAACCCTTGCGCAAGCCACTCGTCATCATGCCACTCCATTCACCCAGCCATTGTCGTACAGACTGCCCCTCGATTGTCAATAAGATAGGCGTCATCTTGCAAATTTCTGGATCTTCGCACCGCAAAGCGACTGGATTATTGACAATCTGCTCCTTCCCTGCTCCACAGGACGGACCGGCGCTGGGCCGGAGGCTGAGGGGATGGCCGACATTCGCACGGCAGACGCGATGACGGTCCGGCGCGACGATCCGGACGACGTGGTCGCGCGGCTGGAGGAAGACATCATTTTCGGCCGCCTCGCGCCGGGCGCGCGCCTGACCGAGGACGCGCTGATGTCGGCCTACGGCACCTCGCGCCACTTCGTGCGCCAGGCGCTGGTGGATGCGGAGCGCCGCGGCATCGTCCGCCGCGAGAAGAATGTCGGCGCCACCGTGCGGTTCTGCTCGGCCGAGGAAGTCAGGCAGATCTACGAGGTCCGGGAGATGCTGACCCGGCAGGCCGCGCTGATGATCCCTCTGCCCGCGCCGCAGGCCCTGATCGACGAGCTGACTGCGCTGCAACGGCAATATTGTGCGAAGGCCGATTTGCAGGATCTGCGCGGCATCCACGAGGCCAACGACGCCTTCCACCTCGCGCTGTTCTCAGCCTGCGGCAATCCCTATCTGGTGCGCTCGCTCCAGGACTACATGAACCTGACGCTGCCGATGCGCGCGAAAAACCTCGCCGACCGCGAAGGGCTGGCGCAATCGCGGCGCCAGCACGAGTTGATGATCGAGCTGTTGAAGGGCCGCGACAGCTGGGCGCTGGCCCAGCTGTGCGTGGATCACATGCAGTTCAGCAAGAAGGATTATCTGGCGAGGATTGCGGGGGAGGAAGCTGAACGCCAGGGTCTGGCTCTTTGACTCCAAGCGGTCACTGAGCCTTCGGCAGATTGAGCTGCCAAGAGACACCAAACAGATCCGTCAACCATCCAAATCGCGGGCTGAAACCATAGTCGCCCAATGGCATCTTGACGTCACCGCCCACGGCAAGCCTATCGAACGCTCGATCCAATTCCGCGGGCTGGTCAAAATCGACAAACAAGGACATCGAGGGCGTGAAATCAAACTTGTGGGGCACCGGACTGTCGATAACGATCAACGCGTGCCCATGAAAATCGATCTTGGCCATCTTGATGAGGCCATGAGTGGGACCACCTGGCCCATACTCTTCCATGGACACGATCCTGAAGCCCAGGAAGACAGACCCGTACAGGTCGATCGCTGCCCGCGCTTTACCGCCTTGAAACATAAGGTGAGTGCATACGGAGATCATGGTCGGATCCTATCGAGACGCCTCGTGTACCGCGCCCCCATGCCGTGATAAGTCAACGCTGCATCTATTCATTCTTGTTCGCTCGATCCGGTTGCAAGGATCAAGCTTGGTGGGTTTCGTAAACGAACGCGCCACGGCACCACTGCCCTACCGCTTATTCCAATCGATGATGCGGCTCGCATCGCCGTCGAACTCGAGGCTCGCGAATGAGCCGCCCTGGTAGTGGTCGGCGATCGGATCGGGCTTCAGCTTGGCCTGCTCGGCCATCGCGTGCGCGACATGATCCTCGGAGCGCCCGGTGGGGCGGTAGCCGAATTCGTAGGCGCGGTGGTTGTCCCACCAGGCACGCTCGTTCAGCGACACGCCGTAGAAGACCTCGAAACGGATGTCGGGATGCTCGAGCCCGATCCGGCAGAGCTGCACCAGGTCTTCCGGCTTCAGCCACATCGAGATGCGGCGGTGGTCGAGCGGCTTCTCGTCGCAATTGCCGATCCGGATGCAGGTGACCTTGAGCCCGTGCTTGTCGGCATAGAGCGCGCCGACCGCTTCGCCGAACACCTTGCTGACGCCGTAGCGACCGTCGGGACGCACCGTGACGTCGGTGCCGATCTTGTGGTGGCGCGGATAGAAGCCGACGACGTGATTGGACGAGGCGAACACCACGCGCTTGACGCCCTTGCGGTAGGCGGCCTCGAACAGATTGTAGCCGCCGATGATGTTGGCCTGGAGGATGTCGTCCCAGGGGCCTTCGACCGAATAGCCACCGAAATGGATGATGCCGTCGACGCCCTCGCAGATCGCCTCGCATTGCGCGAGGTCGGACAGATCCGCCGCCTCGAATTGCTCGTTGGGGCCGAGATCGGCGGGCGTGCGGATGTCGCTGAGCAGCAGGTCCGGATAGATCGGCGGCAGCAGTTTGCGCAGGCGCGTTCCGATTCCGCCCGAAGCTCCCGTCATCAAGATACGCGGCATGTCTTCCCTCGCCGTTGGTGACCGATTTGCCGTCACGTGTCTCTAATGATAGCAGGATTGTCCAGAGGGAACGAAACGAGAGAACCGACATGAATGAGGCATCGTCCCACACCCAGGAGCGGTCGGGCTGGCGGCCGGCGAGCTACTATCCCGATCCAGCGATAAAGGCATTGGATCCCCGCTTCGAGAAATACTGGCTGAAACTGTCGGCAGTGGAGCGGATTGCAACAGGGCTGCGCTGGGCCGAGGGGCCGGTGTGGTTCGGCGACGGGCGCTATCTGCTCTGCAGTGACATCCCGAACCAGCGCATCATCAAATGGGAAGAAGAGACCGGGGCCGTCAGCGTGTTCCGCAAGCCTTCGAATTTCGCCAACGGCAACACGCGCGACCGCCAGGGTCGGCTCGTCACCTGCGAGCATGGCGGGCGCCGCGTGACCCGCACCGAATATGACGGCAGCATCACCGTGCTGATGGACTCGTTTGGCGGAAAGAAGCTCAACTCGCCGAACGACGTCGTGGTGAAATCCGACGGCTCGATCTGGTTCACCGATCCGACCTTCGGCCTGCTAGGCAATTACGAGGGCTACAAGGCCGAGCCCGAGATCGATCCGAATGTCTACCGGCTCGATCCGGAGACCGGCAAGGCGACCATCGTCGCCGAGGGCGTGCTCGGGCCGAACGGGCTGTGCTTCTCGCCGGATGAGAAGATCCTGTACGTCGTGGAATCCCGCGGAGTGCCGAACCGAAAAATCCTCGCCTATGATGTTGCGGCTGATGGCACCACGATTTCCAACAAGCGCGTCCACATCGATGCCGGCCCGGGCACGCCCGATGGCATGCGCTGCGACATCGACGGCAATCTCTGGTGCGGCTGGGGCATGGGCGACCCCGAGCTCGATGGCGTCGTGGTGTTCGCGCCCGACGGCGTCATGATCGGCCGCATCGCGCTGCCCGAACGCTGCGCCAATCTCTGTTTCGGCGGCGTCAAGCGCAACCGCCTGTTCATGGCGGCGAGCCAGTCGATCTACGCGCTGTATGTGAACACGCAGGGCGCGTTGGGGGGATAACAACTCTCTCCCCATCATTGCGAGGAGCTCGCGACAAAATTGCGGAGCAATTTTGCGCTGATGCGACGAAGCAATCCAGACTGTCTCCGCGGAGGGATTCTGGATTGCTTCGCTGCGCTCGCAACGACGAAGAGGAGGCGACGGCGGAGCAAAACGAAAAACGCCGGAGCGGTTTCCCGCTCCGGCGCTTCGTTTGGTCAGGCGCTGAAACCTACGCCGCGTTGAAGCCGGCGACCGCCTTCACTTCGAGGAAGTCCTCGAGGCCGTACTTGCCCCATTCGCGGCCGTTGCCGGACTGCTTGTAGCCGCCGAACGGCGCGGTGCGGTCGTTGGGCACGCCCTGGAGGTTGACGTTGCCGGCACGGATCTGGCGGCCGACGCGCTTGGCGTCCTCCACTGAAGCGCCGGTGACGTAGCCAGCGAGGCCGTACGGCGTGTCGTTGGCGATGTGCACGGCCTCGGCTTCGTCCTTGGCGCCGATGATGGTCAGCACCGGTCCGAAGATTTCCTCGCGGGCGATCGTCATGTCGGGGGTGACGTCGGCGAAGATGGTCGGACGGACGTAGAAGCCCTTGTTGACGCCTTCGGGCAGGCCCGGGCCGCCGGCGACGAGCGTTGCGCCCTCGTCGATGCCCTTCTTGATGAGGCCCTGGATCTTGTCCCACTGGCCGCGGTTGACCACGGGACCGATCGTGGTGCCTTCGCCGCGGGGATCGCCGGCCTTGGTCTTGTCGGCGACGGCCTTCGCGATCGCGGCGACTTCCTTCATCTTCGAGGCCGGCACGATCATGCGCGAGGGCGCGTTGCAGGACTGGCCGGAGTTGTTGAACATGTGCATCACGCCGCCGGTCACCGCCTTGGTCAGGTCGGCGCCTTCGAGGATGACGTTCGGCGACTTTCCGCCGAGCTCCTGGCTGACGCGCTTCACGGTGGGAGCTGCGCGCTTGGCCACGTCGATGCCGGCGCGGGTCGAGCCGGTGAACGAGATCATGTCGATGTCGGGGTGCTCGCTCATGGCGGCGCCGACCTCGGGGCCGAGGCCGTTGACGAGGTTGAACACGCCCTTCGGCACGCCGGCTTCATGGAGGATTTCCGCAAAAATCAAAGCCGAGGTCGGGGTGAACTCGCTGGGCTTCAGGATCATGGTGCAGCCGGCGGCGAGCGCGGGCGCGACCTTGCAAGCGATCTGGTTGAGCGGCCAGTTCCAGGGCGTGATCATGCCGACCACGCCAATCGGCTCGCGCAGCACCATGGCGGTGCCGACCGGCTCCTCGAAATGATAGTTCTTGAGCACGTCGAGCGTGGTCATGAGATGGCCGAGGCCCGCGCCGGCCTGCAGCTTCTCCGCCATCGGCAGCGGCGCGCCCATCTCGTCGGAGACGGCAGCGCCGATCTCCTTGAGGCGGCCCTTGTAGATCTCGATGACTTTCGAGAGCAGCGCGACGCGCTCCTCGCGGCTGGTCTGGGAGAAGGTCACAAAGGCGCGCTTGGCGGCGGCAACCGCCTTGTCCACGTCGGCCTTGGAGCCCAGCGCAACCTCGTACATCGCCTCTTCCGTCGCCGGATTGACCACGGCGGTGGACTTCTTGACGGCGGGATCGACCCAGGCGCCGTCGATGTAGAATTGCATGCGATTGACCATCGTTAACCTCTTCTTGGGGGCATGGTGGGGGCGTTTCGGCAGGCATCCTTGCACGAAAGCGCCGGCAATTGAACCCGCCATATGCGGGGCCAGCGTTGCGGCGGACGGGCGGAATATGGGGCGCATCGCGAGGGGTGGCAAGCGCAGCTCTGGGTCCCGGCTCCGCGACGCGACATTTCATGTCGCGCCTAGTCCGGGACACTGGATTATAACGAGTCCAGACACGCTCGTGCCCCGGATGCAGCGCAGCACTTCTTCAGTGATGCGCTGCTGAGCCGGGGCCCATGCGCCGCGGTTACCTCGACTACACCGCCATCTTCCGATGCAGCACCGGCGCGCCGGTGGTGAGGCTTTCCGCCGCATCGATGATCGCATTGGCGTCGATGCCGTAGTGCCGATAAAGGTCCGCGATGCTGCCGGTCTGGCCGAATTGCTCGACGCCGAGCGCCTCGACGCGGTGGCCGCGGACGCTGCCGAGCCAGCCGAGCGTGGCCGGATGGCCGTCGATCACGGTCACGATGCCGCAATCGCGCGGCAGTGGCGCCAGCAGTTTCTCGATGTGGCTGAGATGCTGCACGCTGCGCCGGTCGCGGCGCAATGTCCGTGCGGCGGTCCAACCTGCGTGGAGACGATCGGCCGAGGTGATCGCGAGCAGGCCGATGTCGCGCCGGCTCTCGCCGATGAAGCCGGTCGCCTCGATCGCTTCGGGCGCGACAGCGCCGGTATAGGCGATCACCAGCTCGGCATTGGGTCCGGGCTTGCGCAGCCAATAGGCGCCGTCGGTGATGCCCTGCTCCAACTCCGGCGTCATGATGCGCTGCGCCTGTTCGATGCTGCGCGTCGAGAGCCGCAAGTACACGGAACCACCCTCACCCGGATCGCGCTGCATGTGGTTGAAACCCCAGCCCATGATCACGGCGAGTTCGTCGACGAAGGCCGGCTCGAACGAGGCCAGGCCATCCTGCGCCATGCCGATCAGCGGCGTCGCGATCGACTGATGCGCGCCGCCTTCGGGCGCGAGCGTGATGCCTGACGGCGTCGCCGCCACCATGAAGCGCGCATCCTGGTAGCAGGCATAGTTCAGCGCATCGAGGCCGCGCTCGATAAAGGGATCGTACAGCGTGCCCACCGGCAGCAGCCGCTCGCCGTTGATCTGGTGCGACAGGCCGAGCGCCGAGAGCATGATGAACAGGTTCATCTCGGCGATGCCGAGCTCGAGATGCTGCCCCTTGGGTGAGAAGTCCCAGTTGAAGGTGGAGGGAATTTTCTCGCTGCGGAATAAGTCCGCCTTCTCGCCGCGCGCGAACAGGCCGCGCCGGTTCACCCAGGGGCCGAGATTGGTCGAGACGGTGACGTCGGGCGAGGTCGTCACGATGCGACTGGCGAGCTCGCTGTCGCCGCGCGCGATCTCGTTCAGCACGAGACCAAAGCCCTGCTGGGTCGACATCTGCGGCGATGGCTTGAAGGCGAGTTGCCGGGGCACCTCGACGACGGGGGCGGTCAGCCGGCGACCATCCTGGTTGAACGGCACGCGCGCAAGGAAGGCGTCGAGTTCGGCGGCGTCCTGCGCGAGGCCCTCGTATCTGTCCCATTCGTGGCCGGGCCGGATGTTCTGGCTCTGGCGATATGTCTCCATCTGCGCGACCGTCATCAGGCCGGCGTGGTTGTCCTTGTGGCCCTGGAACGGCAGGCCGACGCCCTTGATGGTATAGGCGATGAAGCAGACCGGGCGATCGTGGGCGATGGATTCGAAGGCGTCCAGCATGCTCGCCATGTCGTGGCCGCCGAGATTCGACATCAGCGCGAGCAGCTCCTCGTCGCTGCGCTTGTCGATCAGCTTGGTGATCGGACCCTGGTCGCCGATCTCGTCGTGGAGATGCTTGCGGAAGGCCGCGCCGCCCTGGAAGCACAGCGCCGCATAGAGCGCGTTCGGGCAGTTGTCGATCCAGCGCTTCAACGCTTCGCCGCCGGGTTCCGCAAAGGCCTCGCGCATCAGCCGGCCGTATTTCACGATGACCACGTCCCAGCCGAAATTGCGGAACATGGTCTCGAACTTTTCCCAGAGCCCTTCGCGCACGACCGCATCGAGCGACTGCCTGTTGTAGTCGACCACCCACCAGGTATTGCGCAGGCCGTGCTTCCACCCTTCTGCCAGCGCCTCGAAGATATTGCCCTCGTCCATCTCGGCATCGCCGACGAGGGCAATCATCCGCCCTTCGCGGCGGTCCTTCATCCAGCCATGCGCCTTGACGTAATCCTGCACCAGCGAGGCGAACAGTGTCTGCGCGACGCCGAGGCCGACCGAGCCGGTCGAGAAATCGACGTCGTCGACGTCCTTGGTGCGCGAGGGATAGGACTGCGCGCCCTTGAAGCCGCGAAAATTCTCCAGCTTCTCGCGGCTCTGCCGGCCGAACAGATACTGGATGGCGTGGAACACCGGGCTCGCATGCGGCTTCACCGCAACGCGGTCCTCGGGCCGCAACACGCTGAAATACAGCGCCGACATGATGGTGGCGAGCGAGGCCGAGGAGGCCTGATGACCGCCGACCTTGAGACCGTCCGCGTTCGGGCGGATGTGGTTGGCGTGGTGGATGGTCCATGACGACAGCCACAGCGCCTTGCGGCTGAGGGCAGTCAGGGTTTCGAGACGCGCGGAATCGACGGGCATGGCGATGCTCCGGAAAATAAGGCGGATCATACCCCTGCGGGCCGCGCCAAACTTCTCAATCTTTCGCGCCATACCCGCCGAAATTGGGATATTTTACCAATCAAGCGCTCCCAGACCAAGGTTTCATCCCAATGCCCGAGCTCGACGCCATCGACCGCAAAATCCTCAGTCACCTCCAGAACGACAGCCGGCTGACCATGCAGGAGCTCGCCGACAAGGTCGGGCTGTCGGTCTCGCCGTGCCATCGCCGGGTCAAGCTATTGGAGGAGCGCGGCGTCATCTCGCGCTACATCGCGACCGTGGACCAGAAGGCGCTGGGGCTGCATGTCAGCGTCTTCATCTCGATCAAGCTGGCGCGGCAGAAGGAGGAGGACCTCAACCGCTTCGCGCGCGCGATCTCGAAATGGGACGAGGTGCTGGAATGCTATCTGATGACCGGCAACCGCGACTACCTCCTGCGCGTGGTGGCGGCCGACCTCGCCTCCTACGAGACCTTCCTGAAGACCAAGCTGACCCGGCTCGACGGCATCGCCTCGATCGAGTCGAGCTTTGCGCTCAGCCAGGTCAAATATTCGATCGCGCTGCCGGTCTGACAGCTTACCCGGCCACCGCTGTCACATGGCCGCAACAAACCCCCTCGATGGTCACGGGCGACAGGCACCCTGCCGAAAGAAGGACCCATGACCGCATCCGACCGCACCCCTGAAATGGCCAAACGCGAGCGCATCATCCGGGAAATGACCGACGATCTCGACGAAGAGCTGGAGATGGAGCTCGATGACAGCAGGCTCGACGAGCTGCTGGACGAGACCGACGCGCTCCGCCCGTCGGTGGATCGCAGGCTCTATTTCAGAGAGCTGCTCCGGCTCCAGGGCGAGCTGGTCAAGCTGCAGGACTGGGTGCAGAGCGAGAAGAAGAAGGTCGTGGTGCTGTTCGAGGGCCGCGATTCCGCCGGCAAGGGCGGCGTCATCAAGCGCATCACCCAGCGGCTCAATCCCCGCATCTGCCGCGTCGCGGCACTTCCGGCGCCGAGCGAGCGCGAGCGCACGCAATGGTATTTCCAGCGCTACGTCACGCATCTGCCGGCCGGCGGCGAGATCGTGCTGTTCGACCGCAGCTGGTACAACCGCGCCGGCGTCGAGCGCGTGATGGGCTTCTGCACCGACGAGCAGTACCAGGAGTTCTTCAAGACCGTGCCGGAGTTCGAGCGGATGCTGATCCGCTCCGGCATCATCCTGGTCAAATACTGGTTCTCGATCACCGACGACGAGCAGCAGTTCCGCTTCAGCATGCGCATCAGGGATCCTTTGAAGCAGTGGAAGCTGAGCCCGATGGACGTCGAGGCCCGCAGCCGCTGGGAGGCGTACACCAAGGCCAAGGAGACGATGCTGGAACACACGCACCTGCCTGATACGCCGTGGTGGATCGTCGATGCCGTCGACAAGAAGCGCGCCCGCCTCAACTGCATCGCGCATCTGCTGAGCCAGATGCCGTACCAGGAGGTCGCGCGCGTGCCGGTGGTGCTGCCGCCGCGCGTGCGCAATCCCGATTATCACCGCGGCCCGATCCCGCCGGAGATGTACGTGCCGTCGAAATATTGATTGGAGTAGGCGCTCTCCGTTAACCTCTCCCGCTTGCGGGAGAGGTCGCGCCGGAGGCGCGGGTGAGGGCTTTCTCCACGGAGAGATTCCCGATGCGGAGGCACCCCCACCCCAGCCCTCCCCCGCAAGCGGGAGAGGGAGCGCACCGTCTTCGCGGCCGCACTGTCATCGCCACGGCTGCACGATGATCTTGGTGTGCGCCTCGGGATTGGCGAGATCAGCGAACGCCTTTGCGACGCTGTCGAGGCCGACCTCGGCCGTCACCATCGCTGCGGCGTCCACCTGGCCTTCCGCGATCAGGCGCAGTGACGCGGCGAATTCGTCCGGCGTGTAACCGAGCACGTACTGGACGTTGAGCTCCTTCATGATGCCGAGCATGGGCTCGTTCCTGTCGCTCTCCATGCAGACGCCGACCACGACGATTCTCGCATCGCGCGGCGCGCCCTCGAACACCTGCTGCAACAGGCCGGGCACACCGACGCATTCGAAGATCAGCGCGGGCTTCAGCGCGGGCCACATCGCCTGGAACGGCGGCCGCGCCGCCTTTTCCGCTTCCGACATCTGGGCGTGCTCGGCCCAGTTGGCGTAGGGCTGCGACACCCTGGGATCGACGACGATATCGGCGCCGAGCCTGGCCGCCAGCGCACGCCGCGCCGGCGAATAGTCGGCGGCGACGATCGGGTGCAGCCCCCTGATCTTCAGTGCAGCGATCACGGCGAGCCCGACCGGGCCACAGCCGATGACGAGCGGCACCTCGCCGCCGCGAATGTTGGCCTTCGCCACAGCGTGAACCCCGACCGCCAGCGGCTCGGTGAGCGCGGCATGTTCGGGGGCCAGACCATTGGGCACTTCGAGCAGCAGCGCCTCGCTCAGCAGCATCGCTTCCGCGTAGCCGCCGACATTGTCGTTGGAATAGCCGATGCCCTCGATGCCCTGCGGCGTCACCAGCGCCGGCAGCGAGCAGACATGGGTGCCGGGCCTGAGCTTGCGCGCGGTGCCGGGACCGTAATCGACGATCTCGCAACAGAATTCATGACCGAACACGACGTCGCGGGCGAGGTCCATCGGCTTGCGCCCGGTCTTCCGCGCCATCTCCACCATGCGGTGGGCATGCTGGCGGGCGTGCAGATCGGAGCCGCAGATGCCGCAGGCGAGCGTCTTGACCAGAACCTGGCCGGGGCCCGGCGTCGGCTCGGCCATCCGGTCCACGACAATCTCGCCGTTCCTGAAGATCGCAGCGCGCATCCGGCTCCTCCCGTGTTGTTGGAGCTGTTGATAGCACGACGCGGAAGCTGCGAACTTGCGTCAGGCGTTCGGGGAACGCTCTTCCAGCACCAGGAGCTGGGCGCGGCGGACGCGCTCGCGATGGGCAATGTAGAGCCCGCTGGCGACGATGAAGGCCGCGCCGATGATGGTCCAGACGCTCGGCACCTCGCCGAAGATGAAGAAGCCGAGAATGCTGACCCACAACAGCTGCGAGTAGGAGAACGGTGCCAGCACCGAGGCATCGCCGTAGCGATAGGCCAGCACGACGATCCACTGGCCCGCGGTCGAGGCGACGCCGATGAAAATGCCGAGCGCGATCGCGGTCCAGGACGGCGTCACCCAGACGAACGGCACAATTGCGGTGAGGATCGCAAGGCCCGTCAGCGAGGAATAGGCCATGGTGGTGACGACGGCCTCGCGGCCACTCATCATGCGCGTCAGGATCAGCGTGCCGGCCCAGCACGCCGCCGAGACGACAGGGAAGAACGCGGCCAGATGAAACGCGCCGGTGCCCGGCCGCAGGATGATCAGCACGCCGATCAGACCGAGCGCGGTGGCGAACCAGCGACGCATGCCGACCTTCTCGCCGAGAAAGACGATCGAAAGCGCGGTGACGAACAGCGGCGCGACGAAGCCGGTGGCAGACGCCTCCGCGATCGGGAGGAAGCCCAAGCCGGTGATGAAGAACAGCGACGATCCAAGCAGCACCGCACCGCGCATCACATGCATGCCGAGACGATCGGTGCGCATCGCGTAATACGGCGAGGACCGCAGCATCACCGGCGTGAACATCAGCGCGAAGGTAAGGAAGCGGATCCAGGTGATCTCGATCGAGGGCAGGCTCGTCGAGAGATATTTCGCGGCGGTGTCGGAGCAGCCCAGAAATACCGTCGACAGCAGGATCAGCGCGATGCCCTTGAACGGATGATCGACGCGCGCAGGCGCGCGGCGGCCGACATGCTTCTTCTCGGGCATGGACACGGAAATACTGTCGAGCCTTGCGGCTGCGGCTGGCGGCGGGGTCACGGCTGGAACTCGGGAAAAATGCGAATCGAGTACGCTCGTAAAAAACGACAAATGCGCCGCCTTCACAACTTCCGAAAACAGGATGCCGATATGCGCTCAGGTCCGCGCGCGTCAATACTCCATTAATAATAGGCCTTTGCTGCACTACAGCATGGGCAGGCCGCGCGGCTTCGGACCGCGTGGAAACGCCGCATCCAGCGCCGCAATCTCCTCTTTCGTCAGCACGAGATCACCGGCGGCCGCATTTTCGCCGGCGTGTTCCGCGGACGACGCCTTCGGAATCGCGAACACCGTAGTCGCACGGGTGAGGAAGCTCAGCGCGACCTGACGCGGCGTCACGCGCCGCGCATCCGCGATGCGCGCCAGCACGGCGCCGCCTTTGCTGCGCGCGTCCGGAAAGTCGTCGTGACCGAACGGCGAATAGGCGACGACGGCGACGCCATGCTTCTCGCACCACGGGATCACCGCATGCTCGATCGCGCGCTCCTTGAGATGATAGAGCACCTGATTGCAGGCGATACGTCCTTCGCCGGAGACATCGAGAATCTCGTCGAGATCGTCGGCGTCGAAATTGGAGACACCCCAGGATTTGATCTTGCCTGATTTCACCAGTTCCTCGAACGCGGCCACGGTGTCCTCGAGCGGATAGGAGCCGCGCCAGTGCAGGAGATAGCAGTCGAGCCGATCCGTCTTCAGCCGCTTCAGCGAGCGCTCGCATGCCGTGATCGTGCCGCGGCGCGACGCATTGCTCGGCAGCACTTTCGACACGAGGAACACCTCGTCACGCCGGCCCGCAATCGCATCCGCGATGACGAGCTCGGCGTCGCCATACATCTCGGCGGTGTCGATATGCGTCATGCCGAGATCGAGCCCGCGCGCAAGCGCCGCGATCGCGCGCTTGCGGTCGCCATGGTCGAGATACCAGGTGCCCTGCCCGATGACGGAGACGTTCGCGCCGGTCCTGCCAAAGGGTTTTGTGTTCATGTGCGATCCTTCAGATACTCTAGAGGCTGCCGATATCCGCGACCAGCACACTGCCGGTCGCTGACTCCGTGATATAGAGCCGATCTTTCCTGGCGCCACCGATGGCGACATTGGTGCAATTCGGCCCTGCGCACGATTTGATGCGCGCGATCAGCTCGCCGTTCGGAGCGAACACGAAGACGTGGCCGAGCGAGGCGTGGCCGACGAACAGGCGCCCCTTCGCATCCATGGTCATGCCATCAGGACCGCTGGTGCCGAACAGCGAGCAGAAGCGGCCGACCTTGGACACGTTGCCATCCTTCATGAACGGCAATCGCCACACCGCATTGTCGCGCGTCATCGCGACGAACAGCACGGTTTCGCTGGGATCGAGCACGAGGCCGTTCGGGCTGATGCCGGTGTCGAGCAGGCACTCGAGCCGGCCGTTCGGCGCAAACCGGTAGACGCGACCACTGGGATCATGCAGGCCGGTCTGGCCCTGATCGGTGAAATAGATGTCGCCATTGGACGCCAGATGCAGATCGTTGCAGCCGCGGAACGATTCCGAATTGCGCGCAGTCAAGATCGGCTTGATACGCCCGGCTTTCGCGTCGAGCTCCATGATGCCGTGCATGTAGTCGGCGACCAGGATGCGGCCGTCGGCTGCGATCTTCAGCCCGTTCGGCCAGCCCTCATACTCGATCACCAGCGACCATTCGCCATCGGGCGCGATGCGGAAGATACGGCCGAAGGGAATGTCGACGATGTAGAGATTGCCGTCCTTGTCGAAGGACGGCCCCTCGATAAAGCTGTCGGTCGCCACACCTGGCCGGTTGGCGTCGGCCCAATCCGTCCGCACGCTCTTGCGGCGGAATTTTTCGGGCATCGCGGAGAAGAGCTTGGTTTCGATCAGGCTCGGCGGCGTTTCCAGGTACATCATTGTTGTTATTGGGGCTGATTGGGAAGCGCGGCAACATAGGGCACAATCGACGGCGCGTCGATTGGGGCGGAGGGCATGGCTGCGTGCTATCCTATACCGCTCTCGTGTCCCGGACGCACTGCAACGCGCCAGCGTTGCAGTGCAGAGCCGGGACCCAGGAACGCCACACACTCTTCTGCAAAATCGGCCCCGGCTCTGCAGCGCATCACTTCGTGCTGCGCAGCGTCCGGGGCACGAGACCTACCCCGCAGCTCCCGCGACCTTCACCGGTTTCGCCGGCGCGACTTCCGTCGTCGCAATGAGGCGCTTCAGCTCGGGGATGCAGGAACCGCAATTGGTGCCGGCCTTGAGTTTTGCGCCGATCTCGGCGGCAGTGCGCGCGCCGGCGACGATGGTGTCGCAGATGGTGCCGCGGCCGACGCCGAAGCAGGCGCAGACGATCGGGCCGGTCGCGGCGGCGCCTTCGCTGGACTTGCCCGAGAGCAGCATGCGGCGCTGCTCGTCGGTGACCTGATCGGCCACGAACAGGCTCTTCACCACCTCCCAGTCGCCGGCGTCATGGGCGGGGCCGACGAACAGGCAGGTCTCGATGCGGTCGCCCGCGAATGAAGCCGCACGATAGACGCCGCCACCGAAGTCGCGGTACTCGGCGACATCCTCGCCCGCAATACTCTCGAGCCAGGCCGGCCAGCGCGACAGATCGGCGTTGTCGGCAAAGAGATAGCCAAAGCCGCCGCTGACCGTGACGCGCGTCCACAGCAGGTTCGGCGGCAGGTCGAGCTGCTTGCGCGACAGCGCGAAGCCACGGAAGACGTATTCATAGGGCGTGATCGCAGCCGGCGTCGCCTTCGATTCCGGCTGCCCCGAGAACGGATCGGTGAACGGTGCGACCAGCGCGCCGACACGGCCGTGCGAGGCGTTCATCGCGCTCCAGTGGATCGGCGCGAACAGGGTGCCGCGCTGCTGCCGGTCGCTGACCACGACTTTCAGGATGCACTGGCCGTAATCGGTGGTGATGCGGGCAAAGCCGGCATGGGCGATGTTGTATTTGTTGGCGTCGTCAGGATGGATCTCGACGAACGGCTCGGGCAGATGCGCGCCCAGCCGCTGGCTCAGCCCCGTACGCGTCATGGTGTGCCACTGGTCGCGGATGCGCCCGGTGTTGAGCCGCAGGGGACGCGACGGCCCGGTCTCGCTGCGCAGCGCCGGCACCTCCGGCGCGACGAAGCGGCCCCTGCCGTCATTGGTGAAGAAGCCGCCCGCCGCGAAGAAGCGCTCGCCCGGCGCAGCGCCTTCGCGCGCCGGCCATTGCACCGGCTTCAACGCATCGAACGCGTCGTCGGACAGCGAGGTCAATGCGCCGATGTCGAAATCGCGGCTGCCGTCGTTCTCGAAGGCCGAGAGCGCGGCATGCTCGCGGAAGATATCGGCGGCGGATTTGTAGTTGAAGCTGTCGCCGAAACCGAGACGCTTTGCGGTCTCGCTCAGGATCCACCAGTCCGGCCGTGCCTCGCCGGGCGCCGGCAGGAACGAACGCTGGCGCGAGATGCGCCGCTCGGAGTTGGTCACGGTGCCCGACTTCTCGCCCCAGGCCAGCGCCGGCAGCAGCACATGCGGGCCGGCCTCGACGGTGTCGTTGGAGAGCACGTTCTCGGAAACCACGAACAGTTCGAGCTTCTTCAGCGCCTCGCGCACGAAATCGGCATCGGGCAGCGACACTGCGGGGTTGGTGCCCATCACCCACAGCGCCTTGACCTCGCCGCGGTTGATGGCCTCGAACAATTGCACCGCCTTCAACCCCTCATGGGTGGCGATGCGCGGCGCCTTCCAGAACCGCCTGACGCGGTCGATGTCCGGCGGCGTGAAGTTCATGTGCGCGGCGAGCTGGTTGGCAAGGCCGCCGACCTCGCGGCCACCCATCGCGTTGGGCTGACCCGTGAGCGAGAACGGCGAGGCACCCGGCTTGCCGATGCGGCCCGTGGCGAGATGACAGTTGAGGATCGCATTGACCTTGTCGGTGCCCTGCGCCGACTGGTTGACCCCTTGCGAATACAGCGTGACGACACGCTCGGTGTCACGGAACATCTTGAAGAAGATCGCGACGTCCTGCTCGGTGAGGCCCGTGGCGAGCGCGGTCGCGGTGACGCTGCCGGCGATGCTGCGCGCGCGGGCCAGCGCATCGTCGAAGCCCGATGTATTCTGCGCGATGTAATCCTGGTCGAGCGCGCCGTTGTCGGCGAGATGGACGAACAGGCCGGAGAACAGCGCCGTGTCGGTACCGGGCCTGAGGCCAAGAAACAGATCGACGTCGCCGGCGGTGTCGGTGCGGCGCGGATCGATCACGATCATGCGCGCGCCGCGCTCCCCACGGTTCTTCAGCATGCGCTGGAACAGGACCGGGTGGCACCACGCCGCGTTCGAGCCGACGAACACCAGCAAATCGGCCTGGTCGAGATCCTCGTAGCAGCCAGGCACGGTGTCGGCGCCGAAGGCGCGGCGATGGCCGGCGACCGAGGACGACATGCAGAGCCGCGAATTGGTGTCGACATTGGCGGTGCCGACAAAGCCCTTCATCAGCTTGTTGGCGACGTAGTAATCCTCGGTGAGGAGCTGACCCGAGAGATAGAACGCAACCGCGTCGGCGCCGTCGCGCGCCACGATGTGCTGCATGCGATGGGCGACATGGTCGAGCGCATCGCTCCAGGCGACGCGCTCCAGCACGCCCTTGCAGCGGATCATCGGATAGAGCAGCCGGCTCTCGAGCCCGACGGTCTCGCCGAGCGCCGAGCCCTTGGAGCACAGCCGGCCGAAATTGGCGGGATGATCGGGGTCGCCGGCGATCGCCGCGCCGCCCTTGCCGTCGGGCGTTGCAAGCACGCCGCAGCCGACCCCGCAATAGGGGCAGGTGGTCTTGGTGGCACGGAGCTTCGGGTCGATCGCCGTCATGTCGAGCTGCCTTATCAAGCCGCTTTGGAGGGACGCGCGAGCGCGCGGCCGAACATCATGTCGGTGCGGATCGCCGCCACTTTGTCGCGGTTGCGGATCAGCTCGAGATACCAGAGCGCATCGACGGTATCGCCGATCAGCACCGCACCGGTGAGCCGGCCATCGGCGACGACGAGCTTCTTGTAGGTGCCGCGCCTGCGGTCCGACAGCACGAGGCTCTCGCTGCCCTCGCCGCCCATGAAGTCGCCGGCGGAGAACACGCTGACGCCGGAGACCTTGAGATTGGTCGAGACCACGCTGCCCTGATAGGCGGCGGGGCGGCCGGCGAGATGCTGCGCCAGCACGCGCGCCTGCTCATAGGCGGGCTCGACCAGGCCATAGCAGGTGCCGCGATGCTCGGCGCATTCGCCGAGCGCGTAGATATCGGGCGAAGCCGTCTGCATGACGTCGTTGACGACGATGCCGCGATTGACCGCGATGCCGGCGTCCTTGGCCAGCGCAACGTTCGGCCTGATGCCGGCGGCGAAGATCACGGCGTCGGCCTCGATGCGGCTACCGTCGGCGAGCTCGACCGCTTCGACATGGCCCTCGCCATGGATGCGGGCGGTCGAGGCGTTGAGCAGGATGCGGATGCCCTTGCGCTCGACCAGCGTCTTGAGCAGGTCGGCCGCGGGCAGATCGAGCTGACGCTCCATCAGCCGGTCCATCAGATGCAGCAGCGTCACCGGCGCGCCGGCCTTGGCAAGCCCATAGGCCGCTTCAAGTCCGAGCAGGCCGCCGCCGACCACGACAACGCGCTTCTTCGCCGCCGCAAGCGTCAGCAGCAGGTCGACGTCGCGGGTATCGCGAAAGGTGTGCACGCCGGCGAGATCGGCGCCGGGCACGTTCAGCCGCAGCGGCGTCGATCCGGTGGCAAGCACGAGCTTGGAATATTCCATGCTCTCCTCCCCCTCGATCTTGAGCTCGCGGCGGCCGGTGTCGATCTCGGTGACGCGGTAGCCGTAGCGCACCGTGACGCCGCGATGGCGCCACCAGTCGGCCGGCCGCAGCTCGATCTCGTGCGAGCCGGTCTCGCCGGCCAGCACGGAGGAGAGCAGCACGCGGTTGTAAGCGAGCCGCGGTTCTTCGCCGATCACGGCGACCGCGTAGCGGCCGAGCGCGGTCTTGGCGAGCTCGTCGACCAGACGCGCGGCCGCCATACCGTTACCGACGATGACGAGCGGTTCACTCACAACGCATCTCCTATTCGGCGGCCTGCGCCTGCGCGCCATAGGCCTCGGAAATCATGTAGCCGGACAGCACGCCGTAGGCGTCGGTCCAGGCCGTGGCGAGTTCGGGCGTCCAGGCTTCGCCGAGGCCCTTCTCCAGGGTCCACAGCAAGGTCGCGCCGACCACGGGATAGTGCTCGGCCTTGGCGCCATAGCCGACGTGTCGCTTGGCGAGCGCCGAGGCCGCGGGAAGAATCGAGTCGAGGTTCGACAGGCCGCCGACGACGGCGGCGAGCATGCCCATCAGCTTCTTGCGCTGCTCGGTCATGTCTTCGGGGAACATCGCGCGCACGGACGGCGCCACCTCGAACAGGCGATCATAGAACAGCACTGCGGCCTGCTCCGATATCGGCGCGACCTTGGAGAAGCTCTGCTGGATGAGGGTGATCTGTTCGGGCGTCATGATGTTCTCCTGTCTGTTCGGTTTGCCTTGGTGCGCGCCGTTGCGAACAAGGTTCATGGGTCAAACGTCATCAGAGAGACTTCTCCCCGCGTACGGGGAGAAGCGAGTTTCATACCAAGTGTCACACCCGTGCTTCGGCGAGGCTTGGCGCGCCTTCACCTTGCGGACTGCGGCGCAGGTAGAACCACCAGGTCAGGGCAAGGCAGGAGGCGTAGAAGCCGAGATAGATCGCGAGCGCGAGCGACGGGCCGCCGGTCATGGCGATCGACTTGCCGAAGCCGCTCGGGATCAGATAGCCGCCGACGGCGCCGACCGCGCCGATGAAACCGACCGCCGCACCGCTCTCGATGCTCGCCGTCTTCAGGGCTGCCGCGCGCGCCGCATCGCCCTTGCCGCGCGCCTTGAACAGGTTCTGCTCGCGGAAGATCGAAGGGATCATGCGATAGGTCGAGCCGTTGCCGATGCCCGTGGTGACGAACAGCAGCAGGAACATCGACAGGAAGCCGATGAAATCCCTGTGCCCGACGAAATAGAGCACGCCGACCGTGGCGCCCGCCATCACGATGAAATTCCAGAACGTGATGATGGAGCCGCCGACCTTGTCGGCAAGCCAGCCGCCGAGCGGTCGCGACAACGAACCAACCAGCGGCCCGAGGAACGCGATCGAAATCGTCACCGACGGGAACTGCGTCTTGATCAGCAGCGGAAACGCCGCGGAGTAGCCGATGAAGGACCCGAACGTGCCGATATAGAGATACGCCATGATCCAGGTGTGCTTGCGCTTGACGACGGCAAGCTGGTTCCTGATCGACGACTTGGCCGTGGTCAGGTTGTTCATGAAGAACACCGCGCCGAACACCGCGATCGCGATCGGCAGCACCCACATCAGGCCGGCGTTCTGGAGGAACACGCCGTCGACGGGCGTGGCCTGGAACAGGTTGATCACGGCAAGCGTCATCAGGATCGGCGTCAGGAGCTGCACGCTGGAGACGCCGATATTGCCGCCGGCCGCATTGAGGCCCAGCGCCCAACCCTTCATCCTGTCCGGGAAGAAGAACGAGATGTTGGTCATGCTGGAGGCGAAATTGCCGCCGCCGAGACCCGCGGTCGAGGCGATCAGCAGCATCAGCCAGAACGGCGTGTCGGGCTGGCTGACGAAATAGGCGAGCGACAGCGTCGGGATGAACAGGATCGCCGCGCTGAAGATGGTCCAGTTGCGGCCGCCGAAGGTCGTGACCGCGAAGGTATAGGGAAAGCGCATGAAGGCGCCAATGAGCCCCGGCACCGCGACGAGCTGGAACAGCTGGTCGGTGGTGTAGTGGAAGCCCGCCTGCGGCAGCTTGGTGGTGACGATGCTCCAGATCAGCCACACCGAGAAGCCGATATGCTCGGCGACGATCGACCAGATCAGGTTACGCCGGGCGATGGTTTTACCGCCCGCATTCCAGAACGCCTCATCTTCGGGGCGCCAGTCAGAAATCCAAGTTGGACTCTTGGTCATTGCTTATCCCTTCCAGGCTCACCGCTGCGTCGTTGCAGGCTCAGCCTCCAGGCATGGAGGCGCGCTCCGAGGCTTCACCCCGGTGGCGAGTTCACGATGCTGATTGATGATGTTGAGGGACGTCGTCGTTGGCGTCGGACAAAGTAATTCAACTTCCGTGCCAACTGCCCGCGATCGGGAAGTACAGGGAATTCAGCAACTTATTCGAATCGCCCGAAATTTTTGCACGACACTTTCGCACGCAAATTTTGCGATTCGCTCAATCCCTGTGCGGCGCACAAGGATTGAGCTTGATGATCTCAAATTAGGCGTTGAGCCATCACGCGTTAACGCCGCGTTTACGCGGCCTCGACGAAGCGGTGACGCTCGTAGAGGAATTCGAGCACGCGCTGCCGGCACTTGAGATAGGTCGTGTTGGTCGCGAGCTCGAGCCGCTTGCGGGGACGCGCCAGCGGCACTTCCAGCACCTCGCCGATGCGCGCGCTCGGCCCATTCGTCATCATCACGATGCGGTCGGACAAGAGCACGGCCTCGTCGACGTCGTGGGTGATCATCAGAATGGTGTTGCCGAGCTTCTGGTGCAGCGCCATCACGGAGTCCTGGAGATGCGCGCGGGTCAGCGCGTCGAGCGCGCCGAACGGCTCGTCGAGCAGCAGTACCTTCGGCTCCATCGCCAGCGCGCGGGCAATGCCGACGCGCTGCTTCATGCCGCCGGAAATCTCCGAAGGGCGCTTGTCCCTGGCATGGGCCATCTGCACCAGGTTGAGATTGTGCATGACCCAGGCGTCGCGCTCGGCCCGCGTCTTGGTCCTGGCGAAGACCTTGTCGACGCCGAGCCTGACGTTCTCGTAGACCGTGAGCCAGGGCAGCAGGCTGTGGTTCTGGAACACCACGGCGCGATCAGGCCCCGGCGAGTTGACCTCGCGGTTCTCCAGCAGCACGCCGCCGGTGGAGGCGTTGGTCAGCCCTGCGATGATGTTGAGCAGGGTCGACTTGCCGCAGCCGGAATGGCCGATGATCGAGACGTACTGCCCCTTCTCGATGGTCAGGCTGATGTCCTTGAGCACCTCGGTCGTGGCGGCACCGCGGGTAAAGACCTTGTCGATATGGTCGAGCTTCAGATAGGCGGTCATGTGTCTCTCCCCCTTAGTTCGTCGCGGTGCCGCGGGTGACGATCTTGCCGAGGCCCGCGATCAGGCGATCGAGCACGAATCCGATGATGCCGACATAGAACAGCGCCAGGATGATCTCGCTGATATGCGAGGAGTTCCAGGCGTCCCAGATGAAGAAGCCGATACCGACGCCGCCGATCAGCATTTCGGCGGCCACGATCGCGAGCCACGACAGGCCGATGCCGATGCGAAGCCCCGTGAAGATGTAGGGCGCGGCCGCCGGGATCATGATCTTGGAGAAGAACTCGAGCGGGTTGAGCTGCACCACGGCGGCAACGTTGCGATAGTCCTGCGGGATGTTGCGGATGCCGACTGCGGTGTTGATGATGATCGGCCAGATCGAGGTGATGAAGATGACGAAGATCGCCGAGGGCTGGCCGTCGCGGAAGGCGGCCAGCGACAGCGGCAGCCAGGCGAGCGGCGGGATGGTGCGCAGCACCTGGAACAGCGGATCGAGCCCGCGCATCGCCCAGACCGACTGGCCGACCAGGACGCCGAGCGCGATGCCGGCGATCGCGGAGAGCGAGTAGCCCAGCGCGACGCGCTGGAGACTGGCGGAGAGATGCCAGAACAGGCCCTTGTCGATGCCACCGTGGTCGAAGAACGGATCGAGGATCAACTCCTTGGTGTCCTTGAAGACCTTTGACGGCGGCGGCAGCGCCGAGCCGGCACGGCGGCAGACCAACTCCCAGACCAGCGTCAGCAGCGCGATCACGACCAGCGGCGGGATCACACGCACGGCGGTCTCCCTCGCCATCCGCGCGTAGGCCTCGCTGCGCGGCGGGCGCTTTGGCGTCATCGCGACCACAGGCGCGGCACTGGCCGCAGGCGTCGCGGTCTCGACCTCAATCTTGGTGGCAGGCATATTCATCGCAATATCTCTCCGGCTCCAAAAGACGATGCGGCCGCCGCGCGGGCGGCCGCAGGCTCCATCAGACTTCGACGCGCTTGATCGCGAGCGACTTCAGATAGGCCGCCGGATTTTCGGGATCGAACACCTTGCCGTCGAAGAAGGTCTCCTTGCCGCGCGAGGTGGAGGCCGGAATCTCGGCAGCCGCGACACCGAGCGTCTTGGCCGCATCGCGCCACATGTCCTCGCGGTTGACCTTGGCGATCAGCGCCTTGGTGTCGAAATTCGCCTCATACTTGCCCCAGCGAATGTCCTCCGTGAGGAACCAGAGGTCGTGGCTCTGGAACGGATAGGAGGCGAAGTCGCGCCAGTACTTCATGATGTGCGGCGAATTCTCGACCACCTTGCCGGGGATGCCGTAGTCGAACTTGCCCGAGGTGCGATCGAGCACGTCATCGACCGGGCAGTTCATCCACTGCCGCTTGCCCATGATGGCGGCGAGCTCGGGCTTGTTCTCGGCCTTGTCCGACCATTGCTGCGCCTCCATCACGGCCATCAGCAGCGCTTTTGAGGCCTTCGGATATTTGTCGACGAAGGCGGCGCGCATGCCGAAGGATTTTTCCGGATGCTTGTTCCAGAGCTCCCCGGTGGTGACAGCGGTATAGCCGATGTTCTGGTGGATGAGCTGCAGGTTCCACGGCTCGCCGACGCAGAAGCAGTCCATGGTGCCAACCTTCATGTTGGCCACCATCTGCGGCGGCGGCACCACGATGGTCTCGATGTCCTTGTCCGGATCGATGCCGCCGGCCGCGAGCCAGTAGCGGATCCAGAGATCATGCGTGCCGCCGGGGAAGGTCATTGCGGCCTTCACCGACTTGCCCGAGGCCTTCTTCTTCTCCAACGCCGCCTTGAACGGCGCGGCATCGACGCCGAGCTTCAGGTCGGCATATTCGTTGGCAACCGAGATGCACTGGCTGTCGAGATTGAGCCGCGCCAGGATGTACATCGGCGTCGGCTGGTTGTTCTGCGTCACCTTGCCAGCCGAGATCAGATACGGCATCGGGGTCAGGATATGCGCGCCGTCGATGCCGTTGCCTTCCGAGCCGAGCACGAGGTTGTCGCGCGTGGTGCCCCACGAGGCCTGCTTCTGAACGTCGACATCGGGCATGCCGTATTTGGCGAACAGGCCCTTGTCCTTGGCGACGAAGAGCGGGCCGGCATCGGAGAGCGCGATGAAGCCGAGCTTGGCGCCCTTCACCTCGGGGCCTGCATCCTGCGCAAAGGCGCCGGCGGGGAAATTCAGCTTGGCGGCGGCAAGAAGGGCAGCGGTGCTGCCGGTGGCCTTCAACAATTGACGGCGGCTAAGGCCAGTATCCGAAGGCCGGCGTATGCGCTTGGTCATAGGCGGTGTCGTCCTTTGCGTCGTTGCGGAATGATTGCGTCAGTGCGCACGAGCAGCCCGTCCGTCCGTGACGCCAGAAAAAGGCGCATGCGAACGCACGACGGGGAGACCCCCGTTCGGGTGGCGTCAGCAAATCGGATGAGAAGTCTCGCGGGACGGCTTCAATGGCGTCGGCCTGGAACTATTCAAGCTTCATGCCAAGCCCGCAGCTACGAAAAACATTGAAAAATGAATGAGTTACGACGACCGCGCCAGACTGTCGCAGGCGGTGATAGCACGCGAAATTTGCGGCTTGCTCAATTCTTGTGCGTCGCACAAAACTTATGCAAGAGCCCAAGCAAAAGGCTGCCAGGCGCGCAAGCGCTCGATCAAGGGGAGCATCATCCAATTGATATCGTTTGATTTTCCTAACGAAACCAGACGGCACGCAACTTGCATTCCTCTTGGACGTCAACGAAGACTGCGGCTTGCCGCATTGTTGCAGCCTCTGGCGGCTGCAAACCGGAAGCTCAACTGCTTCGCGGCCCTTCTCGGCTCAGTCGTCGTGACGCGATTCCCCAGGCTTCCAGACCTTCCACAGCCCTCGTGCGCGGCAGAGCTGTCCGCACGGCCCAAAACGTTCAGCCGCGCTCTCTTTGGGGGCGTGTCGATCTCACTTACGAAGCAAAGGAACCATTGATGTCGTATCTCGCGCCTTCGGAATTCGTCACCAAGATGGTGGATGCGGGCGAGTCCAAGATCTTCATGTCCACCCGGGATACCATCATCCGGGCCTATATGGCCGGCGCCATCCTCGCGCTGGCCGCCTGGTTCGCCGTCACCATCAACGTGAACACCGGCCAGCCGCTGGTCGGGGCGCTGCTGTTTCCGGTCGGCTTCGTCATGCTCTATCTCCTGGGCTTCGACCTCCTGACGGGCGTGTTCGTGCTGTCGCCACTCGCCCTCATCGACAAGCGCCCGGGCGTCACCTTTGGCGGCGTGCTGCGCAACTGGGGCCTCGTCTTCGTCGGCAACTTCGCCGGCGCCTTCACCGTGGCCTTCATGATGGCCTTCGTCACGACGTTCGGCTTCACGCAGGATCCCGACAAGGTCGGCGCCGCGATCGGCAACATCGGCGAAGGCCGAACGCTGGGCTATGCCGCGCATGGCGCGGCCGGCATGGCGACGCTGTTCCTGCGCGGCATGCTCTGCAACTGGATGGTCTCGACCGGCGTCGTCGGCGCCATGATCTCGACCTCGGTCTCCGGCAAGGTCATCGCGATGTGGATGCCGATCCTGGTGTTCTTCTACATGGTGTTCGAGCATTCCGTGGTGAACATGTTCCTGTTCCCGTCGGGCCTGATGCTGCACGCGAAGTTCTCGATCATGGACTACCTGATCTGGAACGAGATCCCGACCGTGCTCGGCAACCTCGTCGGCGGCCTCGCCTTCACCGGCATGACCCTCTACGCCACGCACGTCATGACCCTGCCGAAGCGCCAGGCCGACAAGGCTGCGAAGCCCCGCGTTGCAGCCTGATCGAATCCGTCTCGACAGGGGAGCCTCGCCCGACCAGGGTGAGGCTCCCCTTTGCTCGCAGAGTTATCGAACGCGAACAGGGATTCTTGCGGCCATCCTTCGAGACGCCCGCCTTTGGCTGGCTCCTCAGGATGAGGGCGGAGTGCGCGGCGACAGTTTCAACGTGCACCGATGCCGATTAGCCTCATCCTGAGGAGACCGCGGAGCGGTCGTCTCGAAGGACGAGGCGCGCGCTCAGGCCGCCGCCAAGAAACCATACGCGACAGCCCTGCCCTCTCCTGGTGATGACGATGACCAGCGGACTCCAGATCTCGGTCGGCCAGCACTCGGACAAGGGTCGCAAGCCCGTCAACCAGGATTTTCACGGCGTCCTGATCCCGGAGGAGCCTCAGCTCAGCCTGAAGGGCATCGCGGCGGTTCTGGCCGACGGCATCTCCAGCAGCAGGGTGAGCCAGATCGCCAGCGAGTCGGCGGTCAAGAGCTTCCTGATGGACTATTACTGCACGTCGGAATCCTGGACGGTGAAGACCTCCGCCCGCCGCGTGCTGGAGGCGACCAATTCCTGGCTGCACGCGCAGACGCGCAAGAGCCAATATGCCTATGACCGCGACAAGGGTTATGTCTGCACGCTGAGCGCCATGGTCATCAAGGCGACCACCGCGCACATCTTCCATGTCGGCGACTGCCGCATCTACCGTGTCGCCGGCAAGGCTCTGGAACAGCTGACTGACGACCACCGCATCATCGTGTCCTCCGAGCAGACCTATCTCGGCCGCGCGCTCGGCATCAATCCGCAGCTCGAGATCGACTACCAGGCGCTACAGATCACGCAAGGCGACACCTTCGTGCTGGCAACGGACGGTGCCTACGAGTTCGTCGAGCAGCGCTTCGTGACCGGCGTCATCGATGAGCATGCCGGCGACCTCGACCGCGCCGCAAGAGCCATCGTCGAGGAGGCCTATCGGCGCGGCAGCGACGACAACATCACCGTCCAGATCCTGCGGATCGATGCAGCTCCGGACGAGGAATCCGGCATCTTCGATCAGACGTCCGCGCTGCCTCTGCCGCCCCTGCTGGAACCCCGGGCGGCGTTCGATGGTTACCGGATCATCCGGGAGATCCATGGCAGCAGCCGCAGCCACATCTATCTCGCCGTCGATGCGGACACCGAGGAGCCGGTCGCACTCAAGATTCCTTCGATCGACCTGCGCGACAACCCGGCCTATCTGAAACGCTTCCTGATGGAGGAATGGATCGCGCGGCGGATCGACAGTCCGTACGTGCTCAAGCCACGGTCGAGATCGACCCGGCGCAACTACCTCTACGTCGCGACCGAGTTCGTCGAAGGGCAGACGCTGCGGCAGTGGATGCTCGACAACCCGCGTCCCGATCTGGAAACGGTCCGTGGGATCGTCGAGCAGATCGCCACGGGACTTCGCGCCTTCCATCGCATGGAGATGCTGCACCAGGACCTCAGGCCCGACAACGTCCTGATCGACAAGACCGGCACTGCGAAGATCATCGACTTCGGATCGGTCAGGGTCGCGGGCGTCGCCGAGGCGGCGCCGAAATCGGCGGACGCGGAAATTCTTGGCACCGTCCAATACACCGCCCCGGAATATTTCCTCGGCGAGGGCGGCACGCCGCGGTCCGACATGTTTTCACTGGCCGCCATTTGCTATCACATGCTCACCGGACATCTCCCTTACGGCGCCCAGCTCGCCAAGATCAGGGGCAGATCGGACGCGTGGAAACTGAGATATCGCCCGGCCATCGATGCCGAGCGCGGCATCCCCGGATGGATCGACGGCGCGCTCAGGAAAGCGCTGCATCCCGATCCCTACAAGCGCCACGAAGACCTCTCCGAGTTCGTCTTCGAACTCAGAAACCCCAATCCAGCCTATCTCGCCACGCGGACCACGCCCCTTCTGGAGCGCAACCCGCTGCTGTTCTGGAAACTGACCACCGCGATCCTGGCCTGCGCGGTCGTCGTGCTGCTCGCAGCACTTCGGCTGCGATAGCCGGGCGGGTCACGCCGGCTCCGCCGCCTTCGTCCCCAGCGGCTTCGGCGCCATGCCGCCGCCCGGCTTGAGGCGGAATTCGTAGGTCATCAGGTGCCACGGCCCGCTCGCCTTGGTGCCGTCGGGCATGGCCGGATCCTTGCGCGGCTCGACCTTGGCGATGAGGTCGTCCTTGACGCCGAACACCACGTCGGAATCGAGGTATTTGTCGCCGTCCATGAAGACATGCGTGATCAGCGGCTCATAGCCCTTCGCATTGACGAGGAAGTGCACATGCGCCGGGCGCATCGGATGACGGTTAGTCTGCACGATCATCTCGCCGACCGGACCATCGGTCGGAATCGGATAGCTGCACGGCAGGATGGTGCGGAAGTAGAAGCGGCCGTCGCTGTCGGTGATGAAGCGCGCCCGCGCCGAGGCGCCGACCTCGTCATAGTTCGGCTTCTGTGAATCGTAGAAGCCGTCGTCATCGGCATGCCAGACGTCGACGGGCACGCCCGCAAGCGGCTTGCCCTGAAGGTCGGTGACGCGGCTCTGCACGAACATCCGCTCGCCGGTTTGATTGTTCGGCGAGATATCGGTGCCGTGCGCGGTCACCTTGTGCTCGCCGACATAGAACGGGCCAAGTACCGTGGTCTGGGTGGCGCCTTCGCGGTCGCGGTGGTTGACCGCGTCCACCAGCATGGAGACGCCGAGCACGTCGGAGAGCAGGATGAACTCCTGGCGGGTGTCGGTGCATTTCTGGCCGGTACGGGTCAGGAAATCGACGGCGTATTCCCATTCCTCGAAGGTGACACCGGTCTTGCTCACGTAATCGTGCAGCGACTTCACCAATTCCTGGAGCAGGAATTTCGCCCGCGTGTCAGGAGTCTTGTCGAAGCTTTCGACCACGGCTGCGGTGAGTTCGGTCTCGTTGAACTGGGTCATGGTGCGTTTGCCCTACGTTTTTCGTTGGCCCCATGAGAGATCCTTTTAGAGATCCTTGGGGCTCCTTGGAGGCGTTCCAGGCTGGATACTACACCAGTCGGCCTGCCTGCGTTAAGCGGACCGGCTTGGAATGCGGCCGCCATTTGGCTATCAACGCCTGACAAAACTGCCCGGAGGAACCGATGCTCGCCCCTGCCCCCGCCTCGCCCGAATCCGTCGGAATGTCCAAGGCCGCGCTCGACCGCGTCGATGCGCATCTGAAGGTCAGGTACATCGATGCCGGCCGCTTCCCGGGCGCGCATCTGCTGGTCTATCGCCGCGGCAAGGTCGCGCACAGCTCGGTCCAGGGCTTTGCCGATGTCGAGCGCAAGGCGCCGGTCAAGGACGACACCATCTACCGCATCTATTCCATGACCAAGCCGCTGACCAGCGTCGCCTTCATGATGCTGGTCGAGCAAGGCCTCGTCGCGATCGACGAGCCCGTCGCCAAATACATTCCGGAATGGAAGGATCTCGGCGTGTTCGTCGCCGGCACCGCGCCGGCCTTCCTGACCCGGCCGCCGGCCCGGCCGATGCTGATCGTCGACCTGCTGCGCCACACCTCCGGCCTCACCTACGGCTTCCAGCAGCGCTCCAATGTCGATGCCGCCTACCGCGCCGAGAAGATCGGCGAGGTCGAGAAGTCAGGCACGCTTCAGACCATGATCGAGGCGCTCGCGAAAATCCCGCTGGAGTTCTCGCCGGGCGAAGCCTGGAACTACTCGGTGGCGACCGACGTGCTCGGCTACCTCGTCGGCAAGATTTCCGGCATGCCGTTCGAGCAGTTCCTGAAGACACGGATCCTTGATCCGCTCGGCATGACCGACACCGACTTCCACGTGCCGGCCTCGAAAGCCCATCGCTTCGCCGCCTGCTATTCGGCCGACCCGGGCGGCGGCATGACCTTCCACGCCGGCCAGCGCCGCGAGGGCCTGACGCTCCAGGACGATCCGGCCAAGAGCTCGTTCCTCGTTCCGCCCTCGTTCATCTCCGGCGGCGGCGGACTGTGCTCGACGGTCGCCGACTATCTCACCTTCTGCCGCGCGCTGCTCAATGGCGGCGAGCTCGGCGGCGTCAGGCTGATCGGGCCGAAGACACTGGCCCTGATGACGAGCAACCACATTCCGGGCGGCCGCTTCCTCCCCGAAGTATCACGCTCGCTGTTCTCGGAAGCGACCTATAACGGCATCGGCTTCGGGCTCGGCTTCGCCGTAACCATGCGCCCGGCCGAGACGCTGATCGCCGGCAGCCCCGGCGAATATAATTGGGGCGGCGCGGCGACGACGTCGTTCTGGATCGATCCCGCCGAGGAGCTGATCGCGATCTTCATGACGCAGGTGCTGCCGTCGAGCGCCTATCCGATCCGACGCGAGCTGCGAAGCATGGTCTACGCCGCGATCACCGAGAGCAATCTGTAGCCGATTGAATCGATTCCGCGGCCGGCGGCCGCGGAATCGCGATGCCGGACGCTCATTTGAGCATCTCCGGCACGATCAGGCGCGGCAGGAACAGCGACACGCTTGGCCAGACGATGACCGCCGCCAGCACGAGCAGCATCGGAATCAGCATGATCACCGTGTCCTTCAGTGCAAAACGCAGCCGCACGCCGGCGATCGAACAGGCGATCATCAGACACAAGCCATAGGGCGGCGTCACCAGTCCGAAGGCCAGCGACACGATGGAAATGATTGCGAACTGGACCGGATGGAGGTCTACGGACTTGGCCAGCGGCTCCAGCACGGTGCCGACGATGATGATGGCCGGGATGGCGTCGAGGAAGCAGCCCACCACCAGAAAGCAGAAGGAAATGAAGAAGCCGGCCGTGACGGCGTCCATTCCCCATGTCGAGACGTTGGCCAGCAGCGCCTGCGGGATCTTGTAGTAGGCGAGCAGCCAGCCAAACGCACTGGCGGTGCCGACACAGAACAGCGCGACGCCGGCAAGACGCCCGGTGTCGAGCAAGGCCTTGTACAATTCGCGTGGACCTGTCTCGCGGTAGAAGAACGTCGAGAGCGCCACGGAATACAGCACCGCTACGCAGGCGGACTCGGTCGCGGTGAACCACCCGAGCAGAATGCCGCCGACGATGATGAACGGCGTCATCAGGGCCGGCAGCGACTGCCAAATGGCGCATCGCATCTCGACCCAGGTCGACTTCGGATAGGTCGGGTAACCGCGGCGCACCGCATAGATGTGCACCGTCGCCATCTGTGCGCCCGCGATCAGCAGCCCCGGCACGATGCCGGCCAGATACATCGCCGCAATCGAAGTCGAGATCAGCCCGCCCCACACGATCATGAGGATCGACGGCGGGATGATGACCGCCAGAACCGCCGACACCGCCGTAATGGCGATGGAAAACGACAGATCGTAGCCCTCCTTGGTCTGCGCATCGATGAAGATCTTGGACTGGCTCGCCGCATCGGCGGTCGAGGAACCCGAGATGCCTGCAAAGAACACCGACAGCACCACGTTGATCTGCGCCAGCGATCCCGGCCAGTGCCCGACCATCGAGCGCGACAGCGCCACCAGGCGATCGGTGATGCCGCCAATGCTCATCAGATTGGCCGTCAGCAGGAAGAACGGAACCGCGAGCAGGATGAATGAATTGTACGCATTGAAGGTCTCCTGCCCCAGCGTCATCAGCGACAGATGCGGCTCGATCAGCAGGATCGGCACGCAGGCAAGGCCGAGCGCGAACGCAACCGGCACGCGCACGACGAGCAGACCGATGAAGACCCCAAACAGCACCAGCGCGGCCTGTCCGGCAGAGAGCACATTTCCGTTCATCGCTGAGCCCCGACCAGAACGCGCATTTCATCGATGATCTGCTCGCCCGCAAAGACGATCCACGTGGCGCCGGTCACAGGCCAGGCGACGTGAATCAGCCAGAGCGGCAGATCTGCCAGTTCCGAGGTTCTGTTCCAGGCAAAGCGGGTGAACTCGATGCCGGCCCAGACGAACACCAGCGCCAGCGCCAGCACGCCGAGCCGCGCGAGGATCCGCACCGCAGCCTCCGACCGCCGCGACAGATCAGGCCACACGTCGACCTCGAAATGCTGCGCCTCCCGCACGCCGACCATGGCGCCGATCATGATGGTCCAGACGAACAGGAAGCGCGCCATCTCCTCGGTCCAGATGTAGGACGGAATGAGCGGCGTGTAGCGCGAGATGATTTGCAGCGTGACCGGAATGACCAGAATGCCGACGCAGGCGGCCAGCAGGAATTCCAGCAGCCTTGCATAAGCCGCCGTGACGCGACGCCACAGCGATGGTGTGGACGGGACGGGAATTTCAGACATTGGGGCTCCGTGCGGCGGCTCATCCGCCACGTCCGGGCAGGAAGCGGGGCCTGCCCGGAATGTCGTCGGTGGACGCAACGACCTCAGGCGACGTTGATCTTCTCGAAAATGCCTTCCGCACCAATTTCCTTGGCGTAGGTGGCCATTACGGGGTCGGCGAGTTTCTTCATGGCGTCCCGCTCCTCGAACGGAACGCGCTTGAGCTTGCCGGCCTTCTCGAGCGTGTCGAGCTTGACCACCTCTTCGCTCGACTCGAGCTGGCGGCCGTAGTCGCCGGCCTCCTTGCCGGCCTTCATGATCGCGTCCTGCAAATCCTTCGGCAGCGTCTTCAGCGTCTTCACCGAGAAGCAGATCGGCCGGATCGACACGGCGTGCTGGGTCAGGTTGAGATGCGGGGCCACTTCGTAGAACTTCATCGCCTCGACACCGGCCGCCTCGTTTTCGCCGGCCGAGATCACGCCGTTCTGGATCGCGTTGTAGATTTCGTTATAGGCGATCACCGTCGGGCTCATGCCGACGGCCGCAAAGGTCTTCGACCAGATCGGCGCACCCTGCACGCGAACCTTGAGGCCCTTGAGGTCGGCCAGATTCTTGAGCGGCTTGTTGGCAAAGATGTTGCGGATGCCGCCGCCGGAATAACCGATCAGAACGACCTCGGCTTTCGCCGCGACCTCGTCGGCGATCGGCGCCAGGATATTGGCTTCGACGACCTTGTTCATGTGCTCGATGCCCTTGAACACGAAGGGCGCATCGATGAACGGAGCCGCCTTGGCGAAGGTCGACATGTGAGCCGGCGAGACGATGCCGTAGTCGACCGCCTTGCCCTGCGACATGTACTCGAAATACTGTTTCTCGAGGCCGAGCGAGGAGTTCTTGTGCAGGGTGAAGTTGACGGGCTTGCCGTAGTACTTCTTGACCAGTTCCTCGAACCGGACGAGGGCCCGGTTGAAGGCGTGGTCGTCGTTGAACTGGACGGCGCCGTTCAGCGTGATCGGCGCTTGCGCCCTGAGGATCGACGGCATGCCGATCGCAGCCGCCGCAGTGGTCGCACCGATACCAGCGAGAAATGATCTTCGCTTCATCGTCTCCCCTCCCTTTGATGCTCCGCCCCTGTCGCCGGGGTGTGAGCGCAGCCGGTCTACGGCCAGCGTTCGAGGAGGGTATGAAAAACCGTGGTGGGACGGAAGCCAATTCGGATGCGTGGTCCGGACAATGATGGGCCCTCGGCTGATACAGTTCGACGCAGGAGCCGCGCTCGCGCCATCTATTGCACTGCAACCTTCGCCGCTTGGATGCTCCTCCAGCGGACGGGAACGGGTGCGGTCCATGACCAATTGAGCAGTGCCACAAGGACGGCCCTGCTTTATGCTTTGGCTGTCCGGCGCCGTCGCGCTGGAATCGGGACGCTCGCGTTTGTCTAGGTTCACCTTGCCGGTCCGGCTCGCTCTCCTCGTCGCGGGAACGATGTTGCCGCTGATCGTCTTCGCCGTTGGCATTGCAATCTACAACTACAGGCAGGACCGCAGCGACGCGACCCGCCGCGTGCTGGAAAACGTGCGCAGCATGCGCCTGGTGCTGGATTCCGAGGTGCAGCGGATGACCGGCGGCCTCCGGGTCCTGGCGCTGACGAATTCGCTGCGGAACGACGACTTCCAGAACTTTCGCCGCATCGCGCTCGGCTTTCTCGACCAGTATGGCAAGGGCGGCCTGTTGCTGATTTCCGACCGCAAGGGCCGGCTGTTGTTCTCCTCGGCGACGGAGGACACCGCGAGCCTGCCGCCGCGCGGCAATCGGGAGATCGTCGAGAAGGTGTTTGCGACCAAGGCGCCGCAATATTCCGACCTGTTCACCGGCGCGCTCAACGGGCGACAGATTCTCACCGTCGAGGTGCCGGTGATCCGCGACGGCGAGGTGGTCTACGACCTCTGCTTCAGCCCGCCGGTCAGCATCTTTCAGGACCTGGTGGAGAAGCAGCGGCCCGACCCGGCTTGGACGGTGTCCCTGCTCGACGCCAAGGGCATCGTGTTCGCGCGCGCGCCGAACCCCGGTGACACATTCGGCAAGCGCGCCTCGCCGTCGCTCTACACCGCCATGTTCCGCAGCAACGAGGCATCGCTGCCGACGGTGTCGCTCGACGGCGTCGCCTTGGCCGCAGCCTTCACAAGATCGCAACTGACCGGATGGACGGTCGCCGCCGGCGTCGCCGAGAGTTCGTTGATCGCCCCGCTCTGGCGCAACATCGCCATCACCAGCCTGATCGGCGGCATCCTGCTGCTGACCGGCCTCACCTTTGCGGTCCGCATGGCGACGACGATCGCGCGCGGCGAGATGCTGCACAATCTCCTGGTCGAGGAGCTCAACCACCGCGTCAAGAACACGCTGGCCCTGATGCAGGCGATCGCGGTGCAGACCTTCCGCAGCGCCAGCCGCGACGAGCGGGCCAAGTTCGAAGGCCGCCTCGGCGCGCTCGCCGAGGCGCACAATCTGCTCAGCCAGGAGAGATGGGCGGGCTCGGAGCTGAAGGACGTGATCGCGCGCGCGCTCCAGCCGTTCCTGCTCAACGCGCCCGAGCGCATCCGGATGGAGGGCCCCGTGGTGCCGCTGTCGCCGCGGCTTGCCGTGGTGCTGTCGATGATCGTGCACGAGATCGCCACCAACGCCGCGAAATACGGCGCGCTGTCCAACGAGACCGGGCGGATAACGCTGGAATGGGACGTCATCGCCGACACGCCGAAGCCGCGGCTGCGGCTGATCTGGACCGAGATCGGCGGACCGCCGGTGACGGAGCCGGTGCGGCGCGGCTTCGGCTCGCGCCTGATCGAGCGCAGCGCGCGCGACCAGCTCGGCGGCGAGGCAACCGTCGACTTCCTGCCGCGCGGCGTCGTCTGCACCGTGATTTGCACGCTGGACGAGGCGCACTGACCGGAGGCGCGCTTTCAGCCGCTCCTTGCGCGAGCTGGGCCGCTCGCGGCCCAGCCTTTACTTGTGCAGCCTAGAGATCGCCGGGCGTCTAGACGGTCGAGATGCCGTCGATCGGGCTGATATCCCCGACAAAGCGCAGCAGGTCAGCCATCGTGAACTCGCCCGGCACTTGCGATGGCAGCGTCGGCTTCCAGCTCTTGCCCTTGAGCCAAAGGAACGATTGGTGATCGCCATGGACGAGGCCGACGAAGACCTCGGCAAGCAGCGTCGCACCAACGGGCCCGAGCCTCTCACCGCCGCCCCGCTGCTCCGCCTCCTTGAGGATGTAGTACCAGAGCGGGGTGTGCTCGTGCAGACCGTGCTTCTTCGCCACTGCGCCGTCGGTCCCCTTGGATATCTCGGCCGAGGTCAGGGGATTCTTGATCCTCATCGCCCTGGCGACGTCCTGCCCGGACGGCAACCCCAGCAGCACGCCACGCTTGAGATTGCGGAACGGCAGGCTGCCGCCGTCACCGGGCAAGGTGTGGAGTTGCGGCACGACAAACGGGTCGATCTTGCGCGACGGATTGAGTGCCACACCCGGCGGATTGGACGGCAGGACCTGATAGAAGCGGCGCCAGTCGATGATCCAGTTGCTTGAAAGCACCGGAAGCGGAAGCGGCGGCTGGATGGGATTGGGCGCGAGATCTCCGATGATGCCTCCGGAGAGCCCGGTGAACCTGAACAGCAGATCGAGCGTCGCCGGAACGACGCCGCCCGGCGTGAATATCCTGTTGTGGCTATAGACCTGGCGAACCATGCTGTGGCCGAGACGGTAGACGGCGGCGGAGAACTCGACAGGCATGTAGGGGATCTTCTTGAAGCGGTAGAAGCGCCGTCCCTGCTCGAGAATCTTCGCCACCATCCCCTTCTCGGTGATCCGCTCGACGAAATCGTGCAGGACCATCCATTGGTAGTGCCAGGTCACGATCCGGCGCGCTTCTTCGAAGATTTCGCCCGGCGGCTTACCCGACGCCGCGAGCTGGTCGCAGACCCTGTTGTGGAACTTCAGCATCGCAAGGTGGGTTTGCGCGACGAGCAGGTTCTCGTCGTTGCGGTGATCGCCGATCAGGGCAAATCCCTCGGGACTGCGCGGCAGATCGTTGCGATGATCTCCCGTGATGGCATCGACGTTCACCGTCTTGCCGATCAACAGCTTGGGACCCGGGGTCTTGCCGTTGTCGCTCGCCGAATTGCGCGCGTACAAGTGACGGCTTCCGTCCGGACCCAGACCGTAGATGCTGTCGAGATCCAGCGCCGGCGTACGAAAATTCGTGACCGCGGTCGGATCGGCTTCCTTCTCGCCGAACGAGGTCAGATCGAGCGTGATGTCGTGGTCGACGAATTGCCCGAGATAGGTGAAGCCGGCGGGAACGTTTGGATTGTTCCCTGCGGGGTCGCCGGGGTTGGGATCCTTCATCGCATCGGCGAGTTCATGCAGCGGGCCGTCGTCGACAGCCAGCGGTTCGAGTGTCGGAAACATCCGACCGAACATGCCGGGATCGTCGTGCCCGGAAAGCGTATCCAGAAATTGTCGCGTCGGTTGACGTCCGGCTTTGCCATGACCGGGCTGAACGTTGACGTCGGTTCCCATCGCTTGCTCCTGCTTGAAATGCTGTAAGGGGAGAGGGGCGACGAAGTTATCGATCGGCTTGAAATTCCCGTTTCAATATAGGCTTTTGAAAATTGCCCCTCTGGGTGCAGTAAAACGAAATATTACCACAGATTGCATTCTCTGCATGGTCCTACCGACGAGGCTTTTTGCCCCACCACGGACACAGGCTTTTGATCGCCTGGAGCTCGAGCCAAAGACACTAAGGCGCGACGATGATCCGCTTCAGCGCTTCGCAGCGAACCGCGCCCAGACCTCGGCGTCCGTGTAGAAATCCACGCCGCCGTCGAGATCTCTCACCAGCCACTCGCCGAGATAGACGATCTGGGTGCCGCTGCGCCGCTCGTGCCGAAGTTCGAATTTTCCGTCGGCATCCTTCTGAAGCGAGCAATTTGACTGAACCCAGCTCGGCCACTCCTGCAACGGCTGTCCCAGGAATTGCCAGGCAACCAGGGCCACGTTGTCCGACAAGGGTTCTAAGCGCACTGTCTTGGTCACGTGATCTCCACCATGCAGATCGTCCCGGCCTCAACGATTCGGATCGGAAAGGTCTGGAATCATGTCGCTCTCGCAGAATCATGCCCGGCGGTTCTCAATGGTTCCTTTACGTCTTCATCCGTGAAAACCCGGTTCCCGCGACCTACCCGATCGTCTGCAACGCCGGAAACGTCTCCAGCAGCCAGATGCTTACGTTGGAGACCGCGCCGGTGAGAAAGCCGATGCCGGTGATCACCATCAACACGCCCATCGCGCGCTCGACATTGACGAGATGGCCCTTCATGCGCGCGAACAAGGCGGAGAACTGCTCGATCATCAGCGCGGCGATCAGGAAGGGAATACCGAGGCCGGCGGAATAGACCGCGAGCAGCCCCGCGCCCTTGGTCACCGTGGCTTCGGCGGCCGCGATCGAGAGGATCGCGGCGAGGATCGGGCCGATGCAGGGCGTCCAGCCGAAGGCGAAGGCAAGCCCCATGATGTAGGCGCCCCAGAGGCCGACGGGCTTGGGGATCGGCAGCCGGCCCTCGCGCATCAGCAGCCCGATGCGCGTCAGCCCGAGGAAGTGCAGGCCCATGACGATGATGACGAGGCCGGCGAGGATCGACAGCTCGGCCGACCAGGCGCGGATCAGCCCGCCGACCAGCGAGGCGCTGGCGCCGAGCGCCACGAACACCGTGGAGAAGCCGAGCACGAACAACAGCGCCGACATCATGATGGCGCGCTTGGAGGCCGAGGCCGGCTCGTCGCTCTCGACGTGCTCGATCGTCGCGCCCGTGAGATAGATCAGGTAGGGCGGAACCAGCGGCAGGACACAAGGGGAGAGGAAGCTGACGAGGCCGGCAATCAGCGCCGCCGGGATCGAAACATTTTGCATGATGCAGTCGGGGCCATCTCAGGCACCGGCGCGGCGCGCGGGAAATGCGCGCGGCCCGGAGCACCGGCTCTGGTGTAGCCGATGCCGGAGAATGCGCAACAGAGGCGCATAAAACCAGGGCTCCTCCCGATGCCGTCCGTGATCACAGATGCGGCATCGGGACGCGCACAAATCTCGCCAAAAAGCGAGACTCGGCGGCGCGGCTACTTCACCACGCGGAGCAGCGGACGCCGGGGCTGGTCCTGCGTCTGCTTGGTCGGGAGCGGCGGTTCGCTTGCAGCGCTCCGCAGCATTTCGTCGCACAATGCCTTGAGATCGGCACTGTCAATTCCTTTGAGCTTCATTCGCACGTCGAGGATGACAATGGACAGCAGCTCGGCCGACTCGCGGCTGTCGCTCTCATTGAGGATCCTGCGGCACTCCTCGAGCGTTTCCAGCACCGACTGCAACTGTTCGTCTGAATGCGACACCGGCGTTCTTTCCGTTAATTCGGCCTGCGAGACGTGTTTGTGACGACCCCTTTGGCCCCCATGGAAGACCAAGGATAGCACGAGGCCGCCGCGCCCCAGAACATGATTTCAATGTGTTTCAGCGTCGAAACTGCGGTTCCGGCGAACATCGCCGTACGGTGCTGTTGGCTCGTGTTGAAACGATCGAGAGGAGAACGCCTGATGCGCTGTGATTGATCCGTCCCGGAAGGCGGCAATGCCTCTCGCGTAAGGACGTCCACTGCGGACAACGCTGACAATCCCGCAGCCATTTCACGGCTCACAACGGAACTCACGCCGCACCCCTCATTCAGGCGATCGTCTGCCCGATTCCCAGCCTTGGCTGCATTCAGATACCACCCGTGAGACGGTAAGGATGACGTTCAAAACTCGTCGTCCGCCAACCCGCCGTGGTTGTGGTTTGCGCCAGATTCTGCCAGTTTAGCGACCCGAAGGGACTTGTATGCACTCCTTGGCGGAAAGGGGCGTTCCACTGGAGGAACGCCCAAAGACAAATCTCAGCGGCCTCTCGGATTGGGATGCCGCCCGCATCTTCTTGGAAGTCGTCCGTTGCGGAAGTTTCCGCTCGGCGGCCGAACGCCTGTCGCTGTCGATCAACGCCGTCCGCCGCCGGATCGACGATTTCGAGCGCCAGACCGACACCACCCTGTTCACCCGCGACGTCCACGGCACCCATCTGACCGACGAAGGCGCACTGGTGGTCTCCGCCGTCGAGCGAATGGAAGCAGCCGCGTTCGACGTGCTGCGCAGCAGCGACTCGGCGACCAATGCGCTGTCCGGCGAGGTCCGCGTTGCCGTGACCGAGGGCCTGGGCACGTTCTGGCTCGCCCCGCGCCTGGTCGAATTCCAGCAGGCCTATCCGCAAATTCTGGTCGACCTGCATTGCGCGATGCGCTCGGCCGATGTCTCCCGCCACGAGGCCGACGTCGCCATCCATCTGTCGCGGCCTTCAGCGCTCGACGTCAAGCTGGTGCGGCTCGGCCGCATGCATCTGATGTTCTGGGCCGCCGAGAAATACATCGCAAAACATGGCGCGCCGCGCTCCGCGGCGGAATTGATCAGGCACCGCCTGGTGCTGCAGTTCGCCGATCAGATCGCCGCCAAGGAAACCTTCGAGAGCTTCTTCCCGGGCGTTCCGGAGCGTGACCTTCTGGTCATGAAGACCAACGTCTCGAGCGCCAACTATTGGGCGGTCGCGAATGGCGCCGGAATCGGCGTATTCCCGAGCTACGCTATTGCGCTTGGCGGGAAGTTGATTCCACTGGAGGTCGAGTTGAACCGACCGCTGGATATCTGGTTGTCCTACCATCCCGGTAGCGGCCGGATTCCCCGCGTGCGGCACATGATTGACTGGCTGATCGAGGCTTTCAATCCGGCTCGCTTCCCGTGGTTTAAGGAAGAGTTCGTGCATCCGCATGAATTCAAGGACTCGTATATGGGCGAACCCCTGACCCAGCTCTTCGGGGGATTTTCAACCGAAGAACGGTGAGAAACAAAGATGAAAACAGCGGCGAAAAGAATGAAGCAGCGCAGTGCCGGCAAGCCGGACATTGAGCTTGGCAAGCGGATCCGTCTGCGGCGCGTCGAGATGAAGATCTCGCAGGCTGAGCTGGGCGAGAAGCTCGGCGTCAGCTTCCAGCAGGTTCAGAAATACGAGAAGGGCGTCAATCGCGTCGGCGCGGCTCGGCTTCAGCAGATCGCCTCCGCCCTCGATGTGCCCGTGACCTTCTTCTACGACGGCGACAACAAGGCCCGCGAAGTCGAGAGCCTGCTGTTCCTCGATTCGGCCTTCAGCCTCCGCCTGCTGCGCGCCTACAGCAAGATCAAGGACCAGACGGTGCAGCGTCAGCTCGTCTCGCTGATGGAATCGATCGCGGCCAACGAAGCCTGATCCATCGACGGTCTGGCCTCTACGGCCGACGTTCAATCCACCGCGTCACGGGGGCGCGGCCGGATTGAACGAGACCGATCGATCATATTCCGGCTTGCGCGCCTCGCGCGCGGCCGCGGCTCAATCAGGGCGGCCTCGCCGCCCTTTTCCTTGGCCGATGTCCGGCCCATGCAATCGCGGCACAGGCGGATGCAGAGCCCCTCGCCTCGCCGCGGTTGACCCGGACCTCGGCCCGGCAGCACATTGCGCCCGACCTGCGACAAGCGAGCGCGCGATGCCCGATATTTCCAATCAAACCTCCTACGCCGACGGCAAGATTCTCAAACACACGACCGGTGGCGTCGGCGTGATCACCTTCAACAATCCCGACAAGCGCAACGCGATGTCGCTGGAGATGTGGGAGGGATTTGGCGAGGCGCTGACGGCCTTGCGCGACGACGACGCGGTGCGCGTCGTGATCCTGCGGGGCGCCGGCGGCAGGGCGTTCGTCTCGGGCGCCGACATCAGCCAGTTCGAGAAGACGCGCCACAACGCAGCAGCATCCGAGGAATATGCCAAGCGCAGCGCCGCCCAGCGCGCATTACTCGCCGACTATCCCAAACCGACCATCGCCTGCATCCAGGGCTTTTGTCTCGGCGGCGGCATGCAGGTCGCGATGCTCGCCGACATCCGCATCGCCTCGCATGACAGCCAGTTCGGCATTCCCGCGGCAAAACTCGGCATCGCCTACGGCTTTGACGGCCTGCGGCATCTGGTGTCGCTGGTCGGCCCGTCCTGGGCGCGATTGCTGATGTACACGGGCATGCGCATCGATGCCACGGAGGCGTTGCGCATCGGCCTCGTGGAACGGCTCTTCCTCGACGATCAGCTCTGGGGCGAGACCATGGCAATCGCCGAGACGATCGCGCAGAACGCCCCGCTCGCGATCCAAGCCGCCAGGATCACCATCGCAGAGGTGCTGAAGGACGAAAGCGGACGCGACATGGACGCGATCAAGGCGATCGGCACCGCATGCATGGACAGCTCGGATTTTCGCGAGGGCCGCCAGGCCTTCATGGAAAAGCGCAAGCCGCAGTTTACGGGGAAATAGCGCTGACTGCCTGATAAATGGAGCATTGATACTGATGAATGCGTTTCTAATTCTGTCTATGCTCTGCTTCGCAGTTGGTGTGGTGCTCTTCGTTTGTGGGATATGGACCTGGATTATTCAATTCAACGGCGACGTCTATTACCACTGGGCAGGATTGGCAGCGGTGGCGGGCGCAGTATTCCTGGTTGTCGGGCTGTTTCGTCACTGGCGACGAGCAAGATCGCAGCCATGCCTCGATGCGACCTCGGGGCCGCAAGGCTTATTTTTTACCCTGGCCTCTTTTGACTACAGCGCTGCAAGCACCGCCTTCGTGATATCCGCCGTGCCGTTGCTGCCGCCGAACTCCATCGGCTTGATGCCGCCGGCATAGACCTGGTCCACCGCGCGCTCGATCGTCTCGCCTGCTTCCGCCGCGCTCTCGACGCCATGCTTGTCGGCGAGCCAGTCCAGCATCATCGCGGCCGACAGGATCATGCCGGTCGGATTGGCCTTGCCCTGTCCCATGATATCGGGGGCGGTGCCGTGGCAGGGCTGGAACACGGCATATTTGTCGCCGATGTCGGCCGAGGGCGCCATGCCGAGGCCGCCGATCAGGCTCGCGGTGATGTCGGAGACGATGTCGCCGAACATGTTCTCCATCACCATCACGTCGAAATCCCAGGGCCGCTTCACCAGCATCGCCGAGCAGGCATCGACATAGAGCCGGTCGGTCTTCACACCAGGATGCTTCTTCTCGATCTCGTCGAAGATGCCGCGGAAAAAGGCAAAGGCCTTGAACACGTTCGCCTTGTCGACGCAGGTCAATGCCCCCGGCTTGCCGCGCGCCTTGCGCCGCTCGGCGAGGCGAAACGAGAACTCGAACAGGCGCTCGGAGGTCCGGCGCGTGATCACCATGGTCTCGCGCGCATCTTCATGGGTGACGACGCCCTTGCCCATCGAGGCGAACAGGCCTTCGGTGGATTCGCGGATCACGACGAGATCGATGCCGCGCTTGTCGGCGCCGACGATCGGGCTCGGCACGCCCGGAATGAGGCGCGCCGGCCGCACGCCGGCATAGAGATCGAAGATGAAGCGCAGCTCGATCTGCGGCGCGATCTCGGTGTTGTCGGGGTAGCGCACCGACGGCAGGCCGCAAGCGCCGAGCAGGATCGCGTCCGCCTCCTCGCACAGCTTGATGGTGGAATCCGGCATCGACTTGCCGGTGGCGAGATAATTGTTGGCGCCGGCCGGCGCCTCGGTGAAGCGGAAGCGCAGATCCGATTTGGACTCGATCTTGCGCAGCACCTCGATCGCCGGCGCCATGACTTCAGGACCGATACCGTCACCGGCGAGCACGGCAATGTGGAAGGCGTTGTTTGCGGACATGGGGGTTCCTGGGTGACGGAGGGTGCGGCCTCGTCATTGCGAGGAGCTCTTGCGACGAAGCAATCCAGACTGTGTCCGCGGAGGGATTTCTGAATTGCTTCGCTACGCTCGCAATGACGACGGAGAGCGTGAGACTACGGAGTCAGCACGGTGCGCCCGACCACCGCGCCCTGCTGCAATTGCACCAGCGCATCGTTGGCCCTGGCGAGCGGTGCCGTCGTCACCGGGATCGGTGGTATCTTCTTGGCGCGGACGAGATCGAGCAGCTCCTGCGTCTCGCGCAAGTTTCCGACATAACTGCCCTGGATCGTCACTGCCTTGATCGGAATCAGCGGCAGCGCCCAGGTCGCGCCGCCGCCGAACAGGCCGACGATGACGAGCTTGCCGCCCTTGGTCAGGCAATCGAAGCCGAGCTGCGTCGTCGCGGCATTGCCGACGAGGTCGATCACGGCGCGGATCGGCCCGCCCGCTTTCTTCGCGAGCTGCTCCAGCGCGTCCGGCGCCTTGGGATCGACGGTTGAGAGCGCTCCGGCCTTCTCGGCCGCCTCGCGCTTCCTGGCATCGATGTCGACCATGATCGCGCCCTTGCCGCCCATCGCCTTGAGCAGCGACAGCGCCATCAGGCCGAGGCCGCCGGCGCCGAACATCACGATCGGCGTATCGAAATGCTGCTCGACCTTCTTCAGCGCGCTGTAGGTGGTGACGCCCGAGCAGGCGTACGGCGCGGTCGTCGCAGGGTCGAGTCCCCTGAGATTGAGCAGATAGCGCGGATGCGGCACCAGCATGTGGTCGGAATAGCCGCCGTCGCAATAGACGCCGAGCGAGCGCGGCGTCAGGCACATGTTCTCGTCACCGGCAAGGCACGTGGCGCACTTGCCGCAGCCGATCCAGGGATAGACCAGGCCGACATCGCCGAGCCTGAGATCGCCCTGGTCGGTCGGCTTCACGTCGGGGCCGAAGGCGGCGATTTCGCCGACCGTCTCGTGCCCCATCGTCAGCGGCAGGTTGATGCCGCGGTCCTTCAGTGACAGCGGCTTGCGGCCGTGGCCGAGATCGTAGCCGCCTTCCCAGATGTGGAGATCGCTGTGGCAGACGCCCGCGGCCTTCACCTTGATCAGCACCTGCGTGCCCGACGGCTGCGGCGTGGCCTCGTCGAACTCCTGCAGCGGCGCCTTGAAATCGGCAACCTTGAAACTCTTCATCGGCGTCCTCCCGGCATGCTTCTCGTTCTCGGCACCACCATGCCATGGCCGGCGAGACGAGACAAACCCGCAGAGCCGTCTTAGTTCAGGCCAGCGGATGGTGGCAAGCCACGAACTGGCCGGGCGCGACTTCGCGCAACTCCGGTATCTCCGCGCTGCATCGCTGATCGGCCCGCGGGCAGCGGGTGCGGAAACGGCAGCCGGACGGCGGCGCAATCGGGGATGGCGGCTCGCCAATTGCCACACTCTCGACAGGGCGCACGTCCGGATCTGGCACCGGGATCGCCTGCAACAGCAGATCCGTGTAGGGATGCGCAGGCCGTGCGAACAATTGCTCGGACGGACCGACCTCGCAGAGCCGGCCGAGATACATCACCGCGACGCGGTCGCTGACGGCTTTGACCACCGCAAGATCATGCGCGATGAACAGCAGCGTCAGGCCGAAACGCGCCTTCATCTCCTCCAGCAGATTGAGGATCTGCGCACGGATCGAGACGTCGAGCGCCGAGACCGGCTCGTCGCAGACGATGAACTCGGGATTGAGCACCAGCGACCGCGCGATGCAGATGCGCTGGCACTGCCCGCCGGAGAATTCATGCGGCAGGCGGCCCGCCACGAGGTCAGGGTCGAGCCCGACCGCGCCGAGCACCTCGTGAACGCGCCGCTTGCGCTCGGCGGCATCCTTGACGCCGGCGATGACGAGCGGCTCGGCCACGATGTCGCCGATGCGCCGGCGCGGATTGAGCGAGGCGATCGGATCCTGGAAGATCAGCTGCACGCGGCGGCGCATCCTGCGCAGCGTCTCGCCCTCCATGGCGGTGAGATCCTCGCCGTCGAACATCACCCGGCCGGACTTGGCGCGGCGCAATTGCAGCACCGCGCGTCCCAGCGTCGACTTGCCGCAGCCGGATTCGCCCACCAGGCCCAGCGTCTCGCCGCGCGCAACCTGGAGGCTGACGCCGGACACCGCATGCACCGTCTTGTTGCCGAGACCATATTCGACGACGAGATCGTCGACGCTCAGAAGCGGCTCGGGGCGCGCGGCCAGCTGCATCATGCGCCGATCCCCTCGACCATCTGGATCGGATGGAAACAGGCGTAGAGATGATCAGGCATCTCTGTGCTCTTCAGTTCGGGCTTGGCCTCGTGACAACGCCCCGCGGCATAGCGGCAACGCGGCGCGAAGGAGCAGCCACGCAGCGGCCGGGTCGGATCGGGTGGGCGGCCGGAGATGGCAGGCAGCGGCGTATGCGGCGCGGCGTCCAGCTTCGGGATCGCCGCCAGCAGGGCCTCGGTGTAGGGCATGTGCATGCGCTTGAACAAGGCCTGGGTCGGCGCGCGCTCCACCACCCTGCCCGCATACATCACGGCGACCTCGTCGGCACGGCCTGCGACGACGCCGAGATCGTGGGTGATGATGATCATCGCCATGTGGCGGCGGCGCTGCTCGCGCGCGAGCAGATCGAGGATCTGCGCCTGGATGGTGACGTCGAGCGCCGTCGTCGGCTCGTCCGCGATCAGCAGCTTCGGTTCGCAGGACAGTGCGATCGCGATCGCGATACGCTGGCGCATGCCGCCGGAGCATTGATGCGGATATTGCGCGAGCCGCTGCTCCGGCGCGGGAATGCCGACCGCTGCGAGCAGCTCGATGCTGCGCGCCTTGGCAGCCGGGGCATCGAGCTCGAGGTGCTCCTGGATCGTCTCCATCAACTGGGTGCCGATGGTGAGCACCGGGTTGAGCGAGGTCATGGGGTCCTGGAACACGACCGCGAGATCACGTCCGCGCAAACGCCGCAGCCGCTCCGTATCGAGCCGCACCAGATCCTGGCCGTCGAACATCACGCGTCCCGTCAGCTTCGCCTTCTTCGGCAGCAGCTGAAGCACCGCGCGCGACAGCATGGTCTTGCCGCAGCCGGACTCCCCGACGATGCCGAGCGTGCGGCCCGCTTCCAGCGACAGGTCGACATGGTCCACGGCGCGCAAATTGCCGCGCGGGGTCGGCAGCTCGACCGCGACGTCCTCGATGGTCAGCAGCGGCGCACTCACAATGCCCCCTGACGCGGGTCGGTCAGCGCCCGCAGGGTGTCGCCGACGAGGTTGAAGGCCAGCACCGTCAGAAAGAGTCCCGCCGCCGGCAGGAAGGCCAGCCGCGGCGCGACGTCGAGGCTGTCGCGCCCCTCGCCGATCATGCTGCCCCAGCTCGCCATCGGCGGCGGCACGCCGAGGCCGAGGAACGACAGCGCGCCCTCGACGACGATGGTGACGGCGACGCCGAGCAGGAAGAAGGCGAGCAGCGGCAGGATCACGTTGGGCAGCAGCTCGCGCAGCAGGATGCGCGCATGGCTGGCACCCAACGCCTCGGCCGCGATCACGAATTCGCGCCGCGCCAGCGTCAGCGTCGCCGCGCGCGCCACCCGCATGAAAGCGGGAATGCCGAGCACGCCGAGGATCAAGGTGAGATTGGGAATGGACTGGCCGAGATAGGCGGTCACCGCGAGCGCGAAGATCAGCGGCGGAAACGCGAGCAGCACGTCCATGCTGCCGACCACCAGCGTCTCGAACCGGCCACGAAAATAGCCGGCGAGCAGGCCGAGCGCACCGCCGAGCGTAAGGCCGATCATCGGTGCGATCAGCCCGACCGTCAGCGAGGCCCGCGCGCCAAAAATCAGGCGGGCGAGCTCGTCGCGGCCGAGACTGTCGGTGCCGAGCCAGTGCTCGCTGGAAAATGCGGCGCGGCGCTCCAGCATGTCCATGTCTACAGGGTTCTGCAGCGGCAGCAGCGGCGCGAGGATCGCAAGCGCAAGGATGACCGCGAGCCAGGCGCTCGCGACCCAGAACAGCAGGCCGAGCTTGCGCTTGCCGCGCACGGGTGCGGACGCCACCTCGTCTTGAATTGACAGCTCAAGTGTGGCCATGGCGGATCCTTGGATCGAGCACGGCGTAGAGCATGTCGACGACGAAATTCACGATGACGAAGCCGCAGGCGACCAGCAGCACCACGCCCTGGAGGATGACGAGATCGCGGGTGTAGATCGCCCCGACCAGGAGCCGGCCGATGCCGGGCAGCGCAAAGATCGATTCCACGATCAGCGTGCCGCCGAGGAGCCGGCCGATATTGATGCCGGTCACCGTCACCAGGGTCAGCGAAGACGGCTTCAACGCATGCACGAACAGGATACGCGCGGGCTTGAGGCCTTTTGCTTTGGCGAGCGCGATATAGTCCTCCTGCAGGGTCGCGATCATGTCGGAGCGCAGCACCCGCATGATTCCAGGCCATTCCGCCAGCGCGAGCGTCAGGGCCGGCAGCACGAAGAAGCGCAAATTGGCCAGCGGCGCCTCGCTGAACGGCACGTAGCCGGTCGCCGGCAGCCAGTGTAGCTCGACCGCGAACAGATAGATCAGCAGGATCGCGACCAGGAACGACGGCATCGACAGCATCGCAAACGCGCTGCCCGTCATGAAGCGGTCGAACGCGCCGCCGGCGCGCGCCGCGCAGGCGATCGCGACGGGGACGCCGATCACGAGTCCGATGAACTCGGCCATCAACATCAGTTGGAGCGAGACCGGAATGCGCTCGGCGACCGCCTGCAACACCGTCTGCCCGGTGCGGAACGAGCGGCCGAGATCGCCTTGCAAGACGTGACCGAGCCAGCTCAGGTAACGCCACCACAGCGGCTGGTCGAGCCCCATGTCGCGGCGCAGCGCCGCGACATTCTCCGGCGTCGCCTGATCGCCGAGGATGACGAGAGCGAGATCGCCCGGCAGCAGCGAGGCGATCAGGAAAGTCAGCAGCGAGACGGCGAGCAGCACCGGCAGCATGGCGAGCAGCCGCCGAACGACGAAGTTCAGCATCGCGCCATCATTCCAGCCAGGTCATCGAGACGTCGATCACACTGTTGTAGATCTTCGGGAAGCCCTTCAGCTTGGCGCTCGACAGCGCGTAATAGGTGTTCTGGAAGGTCCAGAACCAGATTGCCTCCTTGTTGATCAAGCGGCTGACGGCGCAGTAATCCTCGGTGCGTTGGCCGAGGTCGGCCGTGACGCGCGCGTGGTCGAGGAGCTTGTCGAGCTCGGGACTCGAGAAGCCGGCGAGCGCCAGCGGGCTGCCGCTGCGGAAGTTCGCGTACATCTGCGGATCGGGATCGGCGAGATCGACGATGCGCCACGGCGTCATCTGGAACTGGCGGGTGAAGGCGCGCGACGGAATGGTGGCCTGATCGACCTGCTCGATCTCCATGTTGGCGCCGACGCGCTTCCAGAATTGCTGGAGCACCTGGCCGATCATGCGGCCACGCGGGGTTGCGGTCACCAGCATCTTGAACTCGACCGGCTTGCCGTAATCCTTGATCAGCGCCTTGGCCTTCTCGACGTCGAACGGCAGCGCGCCGTCATCCTTGCATTTGACCCAGGACCCGTCGCCGTAGGGATTGCTCGCCGGCCGGCTCAGGCCGTTGCTGATCGCCTGCGACATTTTCGGACGGTCGATCGCCATCACCAGCGCCTGGCGCACGCGGACGTCGTCGAACGGCGCGACCTTGGTGTTGAAGGCGTAGACCTGCGCGCCCGAGCCCTTGTAGGTGTGCACGGTGAGCTTGGGGTCCTTCTGCGCCTTCATGATGTTGTCGGCGTCGTTCTCGTCGTCCCAGATGATGTCGGCCTCGCCCGACTGGAGCGAAGCAAAGCGCGACTGCGCGTCGGGCAGCGGCTTCAGGATGATGCGGTCGAGATAGGGACGGCCCTTGTCCCAGTAATTGGGATTCTTCTCCAGCACCATGCGGTCGCCGGCGGTCCATGATTTCAGGATGTAGGGACCGGTGCCGACGGGGTTGCGATTGTAGTCGTCGCCCTTGGTCTTCCAGGCCGTGGGCGAATGCACCGCGTTGTTCTGGCTCTGGATGGTGTTCACCGCCGGCAGGTTCACGGAAGGGTCGGTGAGATTGTAGACGATCGTGTATTCGTCGGGCGCCAGCACTTCCTTGACGTTGGTGATGTAGAAGGCGCAGCGGCACTTGTTGGCGGGGTCCTTCTGCCGGTCGAAGTTCTCCTTGAAGGCCTGCGCATTGAACGGCGTGCCGTCGTGGAATGTCACGCCCTGGCGCAGCTTGAATGTCCAGCTCTTGTAGTCGTCGGAATGGGTCCAGGACACCGCGAGTTTTGGCGCGGCTTCTCCCTTTTCATCCAATGTGGTCAGCGTATCGAAGATCGCGGCCGCCGCGGTGAACGTCGAGGTGTCGTAGACGCCGACCTTGAGCGGATCGAAGCCGGGAATGTCCAGTTCCTGGCCAACGGTGATGCTGCCGCCCGTCTTCTGCGCCTGCGCCGGCTCAGCCAGCGGGAGGAGAGCAAATGCCGCAACAAGGAAAATCGGCACGCGCTTGCGCGCCGCGGCAGCAATCTTCGTCATGGTTCCTCCCGGGATCCCTCGTCCGATGTTTCGGATCGTTGAATGACTGGGAGCGAGATTGGCGACAAATGCTCGCGACGGCAAGAGGAACGCACGAAAGATCACACGCCGCAGGTGCGGCGCAATGTTGCTCAATATGTCGCGGCCGTTTTGCCTGACGGAATTGACGCATCGTCAGCCAGGCCAATCTCGTCGCGCAGCGCATCCGTATGCTCGCCGAGCACGGCCATCGTCCTGGCCGGCGCGGTGTCGGCACCCGACATCCGGAACGGCAGGTTGAGCACCCGGAACGAGCCGCCATCGTCCTGCACCTGGGAGAGCGCCTGCCGGTGCGCGAGCTGCGGATCGGCCAGCGCCTCGGACACGGTGCGATAGGCCGACGCCGGCACACCGGCCGCGCCGAGCACGGCGAGACAGGCGTCGGTCGAAAGCTGCCGCGACCATGCTTCGACGCCGTCCATCACCTCGGCCCAGTTGTCGCGGCGCGCGGCGTAGGTGGCGAAGCGTGGATCGGAGATCCAGTCGGGGCGGCCGATCACGCCCATCAATCCCTGAAACGTCTTCTCGCTGGCGACGGTGATCATGACATAGCCGCTTGCCGTCTCGGTCGGACCGAACATCGGGCGCGGCGGCGGCTTCACCGCAAATTGCGCGCTCTGCAATTCGGTCAGCGTCAGCGACAGCATCGATTCCAGCATGGACACGTCGATGTGCTGGCCAAGGCCGGTCACGGTCCGCTGATAGAGCGCCGACGCAATGGCGCCGAAGCCGTAGGTGCCGGTGACGACGTCGGCATGATAGATGCCGCAATAATCGGGGCGGCTGCGGCCGGGCTGGTAGGCGAGATGCGCCATGTCGTAGCCTGAGGCGGCATGGATCACCGGCGCATAGGCCGGCAGCTCGGCCGAGGGGCCGGTCTGGCCGTAGCCGGAGATCGAGCAATAGATCAGCCTCGGGTTGAGCGGACGCAGCCGCTCGTAGTCCAGCCGCAGCCGGTGCATCACGCCGGGGCGAAAATTCTCGACCAGGATGTCCGAGGTCGCGGCCAGCCGGCGGACCGCCTCCCTGCCCTCCTCGGACTTGAGGTCCAGCACGACGCTCTTCTTGCCGACATTGAGCTGGCCGAACGCGGTGCTGCACCCCTTGCGCAGCGGCGGCCGGGTCCGCATCGTCTCCCCGCCGTCGCTCTCGATCTTGATGACCTCGGCGCCCATATCGGCTAGCATCCGCGCGCAGTGAGGGCCGGCGATGGTGGTCGAAAAATCCAGGACCCGCAGGCCGGCGAAGGCCTTTGTCGTCGTCCCCTCATGCTTATCTGCTAACTGCATGCGTACTCGTGTCCTTGGGTCGCTTAGGAACAATCAATGTTCTCTGTTGTTGGTGCGCCGACCCTAGAGGCCGGCGGCTGAGTAGGAAAGTCTTTACCGAACGAGCGCACTTCACAGATGGCTTGAGAATTTTCGGGGCAACTGGACCCGTTCTTGCATAGCAGCAAGCGGGATCGGATGAGGGCAGCAGTTCTTGAGGGTCTTGTTCGTTACGACAGAGATGGACGACTTCGTCCGCGTCGGCGGACTTGGAGCCGTTTCCGCCGCGCTGCCCCGAGCGCTTCGTCCCTTCGCCGATATCCGGATCATGTTGCCCGGCTATCGCGACATCATCGAACAACTCACGCATATTCAGATCGTTGGCCGCTGCCCGCCGCTTGCGGAGATGCCGGCCTGCTCGCTCGGCCGGGCCGCGACCAAGGACGGCCTGCCGGTCTATGTGCTGTTGTGCTCGCAGCTCTACGACCGCCCGGGCAATCCCTATGGCGACGAGGCCGGGCGCGACTGGCCGGACAACGACATCCGCTTCGCGCGCTTTGCCTCGGCGGCCGCTGAGCTGGCCATGGGCAAGCTGGACAAGAATTGGGCAGCAGACCTGATCCATGCCAACGACTGGCAGGCCTCGCTCGTGCCCGCCTATCTCGCCTGGCGCGGAGCCAAGCTGCCGTCGATCCTGACCATTCACAACCTCGCCTATCAGGGGCTCTTCCCAAAGGACTCGCTGCGGCGGATCGGCGCACCGGAAAGCTCCTTCCATATCGACGGCATCGAGTTCTACGACCAGCTCTCCTTCCTCAAGGCAGGCCTCGTCTACGCCTCGCACCTCACCACCGTCAGCGGCACCTATGCGCGGGAGATCACCACGGCCGAGTTCGGCTGCGGCCTGGAGGGCCTGCTCCGCCTGCGCTCCGACGCGTCCGAGCTGACCGGCATCCTCAACGGCATCGATGAGAGCTGGGACCCGCGCTCCTGCGCCCAGCTCGCCCAGCAGTTCGGCGCCGGCGACTGGGTCGGCAAGAAGGCCAATGCGGACTACGTGCGCAAGCAGTTCGGCCTCGCGGTGTCGCGCGGACCGATGTTCGGCATCGTCGCCCGCCTCGTGCACCAGAAAGGCATCGACCTCGTGCTGGCAGCCGCCGACGAGATCGTCGATGCCGGCGGGCAGATCGTCGTCACCGGCTCGGGCGAGCCGGCGCTCGAGCAGGCGCTGATCGACGCCCATCGCCGCCGCCCCGACGCCATCGGCGTCACCATCGGCTTCAACGACGCCCAGGCGCGGCGCATCTTTGCCGGCAGCGACTTCACCCTGATGCCGTCGCGCTTCGAGCCCTGCGGCCTCAGCCAGATGTACGCCCAGCGCTTCGGCTCGCTGCCGATCGGGCACCAGACCGGGGGCCTCGCCGAGACCATCACCGACGGCGAAACCGGCTTCTTGTTCTCCAGACCCTCGCACGAATCGTTCCTCGGCGGCGTCCGCCGCGCCTTCGAGGCCTTCATGGCGCAGGATCAGCTCGACACCATGCGCCGCAGCGCGATGGGACGGTCGTTCTCCTGGAGCATCTCGGCCGGCATCTACAGCGCGCTGTACCGCAAGCTGGCATCGGTGTGAGGCCGAGACGTTTCTCCACACTCCGTCATTGCGAGGAGCGTAGCGACGAAGCAATCCAGACTGGCTCCGCGGAAACAGTCCGGATTGCTTCGCTGCGCTCGCAATGACGGGATCAAGCAGCGAGCACCTATCTGTCGCCGTCCCCCTGAGGTGGCCGCTCCTTCAGCGGCCCTCGAAGGGCGACGGCCCGGCTGCAGCAACGGGGCCGTGCATCCTTCGAAGCTCCCGGCGCGATGCGTTCGCATCGCGCCACTCGCGCCTCAGGATGACGGATCTAAAGGCGGAGAACCTCACCCCTTCCCCCGCACGTCCATCTGCGGCCGTCCGATCCATGCGCGGTTGAGACAGCGGGTCAGCCAATCGGGCCGCGGCTCGCCGCGCAGCCGCGCCTGCGCTTCCTGGTAGGGACCGACATAGCGCAGCCGGTCGGGCAATCTCGGATAGACGCGCCTGATCCAGCGCAGCGCATTGTCGGCGGCCCTGATATCGCCCTCGTCAAGTTCAAACCCGAAGCCCACGCGCAAGCGCTCCGGCAGCATGCGCGCCGTGAGCGCGCGATACCAGCGCGGCGGCCGCAACCACGGACGGGCACCGGCGAAGATCTGTGTCGCGATCTCGCGCGCCGCCGCGCTGACGGTCAGCGTATCCGACCGCGCCATCCCTGCCGCGTAGGACGCAAAGCCGGGCCAGTCCGCCGGCAAGTCATCCCCGGTCAGCCCGAACAAGGCGCCGAACGTCCGGCTTTCGGCCCAGTAGCGCTCGCGCTGCTCCGGTGAGAGCGCCGGCAGGATCAGGTCATGTGACATGAGCGCAGTCTCGACCAGCGTCGCATGCACCCAGCGCAGCGACGGAATGTCGTTGGCGCAGTAGCGCGAGCCCGCCGCGAACGGGCCGACGGCCTCGGGCATCTCTCCGACGATCATGCCGTGGCGCCGGTGCAGTTGCCGGGACGACAGCAAGGCACGGTCGAGCGAGCCGAACACCATGGCGAAGACGATGTCGAAGGTGCGATGGAAGCGGCCGATCGGATCGGCCAAAGTCCGGGAGTGCTCGGCGATGGCGGCCGCGACCCAGGGATGGGCCAGTTGCAGCAGCAGTGCGCGGCCGGCACCGAGAAAGATGACGGCCTCGCGGTCGATTTGCCAGGTGACCGTTTCAGGACCAAACACGCCGGCAAGCTGCCCCGCGGCGCCAGCGCGGACATGATCGAGCGCCAATTCCAGATAGCTCCCGGACACCAATTGCAGGGCCTTTCGACTGCAGGCAGAGACGGACAGTCCGCAAGGCCTGTGGCAATTCGATGAACGGTCTCCGGACATCGCGGCATGCCGAGAGCCGGCGTCTGTACCCCTATTCCGCAGCCATCGGCATCTCGTCGATATGCTCGTGCAGCACCACGCCGGCGAGCGGATCGAATTCGCCGACCCACGGCTTGCGCGCGAGCACCGACTTCGTGTGAGCATAGCCGGCATGCCAGCGCCGGGTGATCCCCGACGGACTGAAGTCGATGTCCTTGGTGTGGGTCTCGCGCTCGAGCTGCGGCGCCAGCAGCCGCACCACATGCATGCGTGTGGGACAGCCGTAGCTCATCAGCTCCCTCACCGCAGGATCGCCGCGCTCGCTCTCGGACAGACGTGCGGCGAGCTGGTTGATGACGTGGCGCAGCCGGTGGGCCTGCTGCTGGCGGACGATCTGGCTCGCGATCCGGCTGGAATACATCACGTCCTTGTGCCGGTTCAGCACCTCCGCCATCGTGGCCGGCTCGGCGCCGACGGGATTCCACAGATGCACGGAGAAGATCAGCGAGTCCCTGCGTGGGTTGTCGTCGAACACCGCCTCCGTCGGCGTGTTCGAGAGGATGCCGCCATCCCAATAGAGCTCGCCATCGATGCGCACCGCCGGGAAAGCCGGCGGCAATGCGCCCGAGGCCATGACATGCTTCACCGTCAGCTCGCCGTCGCGGCTGTCGAAATAGCGCATTTCGCTGGTGCCGACGTGAGCCGCACCGACCGTCAGGCGCGGCGCACAGCGATTGGCCAAATCGAAATCGACCAGTTCGCTCAGCGTCTTCTCCAGCGGCGCGGTCGAATAATAGCCGGCGTGATCGGCGCCCAGCGGATAGGAATCGCCGGCATGCGCCAGCGGATTGGGCCGGAAGAAGCCGGGAATGCCGTGGGTCACGGTCGACCAATAGGCCAGCTTCTCATTGAAGCCGGGGAACGCGGCGCGCCAATCCCAGACCGGGTTCTGCTCCATCCGCTTCCAGAATTCCTTCAGGCGCGCGAGCCGGTGCTCCGGCGCGTTGCCTGCGATCAGGCTGGCATTGATCGCGCCGATCGAGGTGCCGATGATCCAGTCCGGCTCGATGCCGGCCTCGTGCAGCGCCTGGTAGACGCCGGCCTGGTAGGAGCCAAGCGCGCCGCCGCCCTGAAGCACGAGGACGACCTGACCCGGCAGGTCCATGCGCTGGATGTTATTCTGCGTGCCGTTCATGGTTCGCTCCTGATCAGCCTGCATTGCCCGAATTCTCGCAGCCGACTGCGACTTGTTACGCCGGCTCATGTTAATGCGCGGTCCAGCCGCCGTCGACCGGAAGCGCGATGCCGGTGATCGAGGCGGCCGCATCTGTCGACAGGAACACCGTGAGCGCGCCGAGTTCCTCGACCGTCGCAAACCGCTTGTTCGGCTGCTGCGCCAGCAGCACGTCGCGGATCACCTCGTCGCGAGAGATGCCGTGCGCCTTGGCCTGACCGTCGATCTGCGCCTCGACCAGCGGGGTGTAGACGTAGCCGGGACAGACCGCGTTGCAGGTAATGCCTTGTTCGGCAGTCTCCAGCGCCGTCACCTTGGTCAGGCCGACGATGCCGTGCTTGGCCGCGACATAGGCCGCCTTGAACGGCGAGCCGACCAGGCCATGCGCGGAGGCGATGTTGACGATGCGGCCAAAACCGTTCTGGCGCATCGCCGGCAGCGCCAGCCGCGTGGTGTGGAAGGCCGAGGTCAGGTTGATCGCGAGGATCTGGTCCCATTTCTCGACCGGAAACTGCTCGAGCGGCGCGACATGCTGGATCCCGGCGTTGTTGACGAGGATGTCGAGCCGTCCGGACTGGGCGATGGTGGCCGCGATCATCTCGGCGATCGACTTCGGCCTGGTCATGTCGGCCGGCGAGTAGCTCGCCTTGACGCCGAACTCGGCGGCGATCTGCTCGCGCGTCCGCCCGATCTCGCTGGCGACGCCGAGGCCGTTCAGCACGATGTCGGCGCCGGCCGCGGCCAGGGCACGTGCGATACCGAGACCGATGCCGCTGGTCGAACCCGTGACGAGCGCGACCTTGCCGGCCAGCGCGCGTGCAGGCTGAGATGTCTGCGGCTTCAGCGGTATGTTCATGACGCGATCTCCGTTGGCGATGACTGGCTTCGAGGCCGAGCCTCAGCCTTCGCAGAACCCTGGAGGATCCGCCGCCCAAGCGGAAATACCGGCTGGCTTCCGAATCCATAGGCGCGCGCTATCGCAGGTGGGATGTCATTCGCCGGCCCGATCCGATAGGATCGCGTCATCTTGCTGGGAGCCGATTCATGGAAATGCACCAGGTCCGCTATTTCCTCGCGGTAGCGCAGCTCTTGAATTTCACGCGCGCCGCCGAGGAATGCAACGTCACGCAGCCCTCGCTGACGCGTGCGATCAAGCAGCTCGAGGCCGAGCTCGGTGGCGACCTGTTTCGCCGCGAGCGGCCGGCGGCGCAACTGACCGAGCTCGGCCAGCGCATGCATCCGCTGTTGAAGCAGTGTTTTGACGCCGCCGCCGGCGCGCGCTCGCTCGCCTCCTCGTTCAAGAGCGGAGAGGTCGGCGCGCTCCGCATCGCGCTGACGCATTCGATCGATCTGGCACTGCTCGTTCCCCACCTCAACGAGATCAGGCGGCAGTTCAACCGGCTCGAGCTGCGCTTCCTGCGCGGGACGAGCCGCGAGGTTGCTGAATTCCTGAAGAAGGGCGAGGCCGAGCTCGGCATCGCCGCCGAGATCGACGAGGCCTGGGACCGGCTCGACGTCTGGCCGCTGTTCACCGAAAGCTTCGAGCTCGTCGTCGGCGACGGACATCGGCTGGCCGGCCGCAGCAGCATCGAACTGGACGATTTGCGCTCGGAGCAACTGCTGAGCCGGACTTTTTGCGAGCACGCGCGCCGCATCTCCGCGAGCCTGCGCGAGCATGGCATCGAGCATGGCCACGAGATTTCGAGCGAGCGCGATCTGATCGAGCTGGTCGAAGCCGACATCGGCGTCGCCATGATGCCGCACACCTCGCCCTTGCCGGAAACGCTGACGCGCGCCACCGTCGCCGGGCTGGACGCCCGTCGCACCGTCAACCTTTACGGCGTGGCCGGCCGGCAACGCACCGCGGTCGCCAACGCCGTGATGCGCATGCTGCGCGGCGCCGACTGGCGCGAGATCTCGGGCTAGCGCGGGCGCCCGTCTTCCCCTCGCCCCTTGCAAGGGGAGAAGCGAAGAAAGCACGCAGCGCAAGCCTCAGTTCTCCCGACTCGCGCTCTCCAGCGCCGCGAGCAGATCATCGATCTCCATGCGCTTGCGGAAATCGGGGTCGACGAAGCGCGCTTTCACGATGCCGTCGCGGCCGACCACGAACACGGCCGGGATCGGCAGCACCCAGCCGTCATTGCCGTGAAATTTCGCCATGTCCTGGTAGGACAACAGCTGCTGGATCTCGGCGCCGAGCCAGATCGCGAGATTGAGCGACAGCGCATAGCCATTGTCGAGGTCGGTCAGGACCGGAAATGGCGCGCCGGAATCGGCCTTGAGCTGCCTCGTATATTCCTGCGTCTCGGGCATGATCGCGACGACCCGCGAGCCCATCGCCTCGATGCGGTCCAGCGCCGTGACCACGGCGCGGACATTGAGCCGGCAATACGGACACCAGTGCCCGCGGAAGAACATCACCGCGACGGGGCCGTGCGCCAGCAGGGCGGGCAGTGTTACGAGACGACCGCGCTCGTCAGGCAGCATGAATGGCGGCATCGCGTCGCCCGGACGCGGCGAGGTCTCGCCGCCACCGTTGCCGTTCAATCGCGCCACCAGACGATCGACCGCCTCACCATAGGCTGGAAATACCCGGCGGCTTGCGTCGGCATAGGCGCGGAGCTGCTCGTTCAGCGTTCCCTCCATGTCGCGGCAGCGCTGGAAGGCAAGCCGGAGCTGCTCGGCGTCGGCTGGTGAGAGAGACGTCATCTTCCGCTCCGGCGTTCCAGGGACGAATACTAGGTTCCAGATCCGGCCGCCCGCAAGGGGGCGGCCGTCCCGTGGGACGAGTTCAGTTCACGTAGAAATTGCCGGTCGGATCGAGCCGCCCCGACGTTGAGTACAGCGAGCCGTTGTCCATGAAGAAGACGGTGTTGTCGGGGACCTTCCTGGCGTTCTTCATCATGGCCTCGTGGTTCTTCTCGGCCGGGGCCATGGCCATCGCCGACATCTTGCCGGGCCCGCCATAGACATAGGCCATGCCGGCCTTGAAGTCCCATGTCGCCTCCGAGAAGGCCGATGTGGCGATGACCGCGAAGGCGGCGGTGGCGATCAGGGTCTTGGACACTTTCGTCATGGGATGCTCCTCCGGATTGACGTGAGCGCCCACCAATCGGGCGCCCTGCCATCGAGCATCGAAAGCTGCGCGAGCGGAAATGCCGATCCCCAATCGGTTCGATAGCTGCCGCCTATCGCGCCGTCATAGCGCCGAGCTATCACAGCAAGAGCGAAAGGGCATTTCAGCACACGCCCGGCTTCGACGAAGCTCCTGCCATAGCCGACGACCAATGAGGTTGCCGGCCAGCACAGGAGAATCCCCCATGATCAAGCATCCCATGTTGTCACGCGCGGTCTGGCCCGGCCTCGCCATTCTCGGCTCCCTGACCCTTGCGGCGCAGCCGGCCTTCGCGGGCGAATGCCCCGCCGACAAGATCAAGCCGAATGCGCATCAGATGGTCGACACCAAGCCGGTCGGCGTCACCGACGTCACGCTCGGCGCGATCGACCTCGGCAAGCAACCGGCGCACATCGAGGGCCGCGAGCTACGCTTCCGCAAGCTCACCATCGAGCCGGGCGGCATCGTGCCCTGGCACAGCCATGACGACCGCCCGGCCCTGATCTTCGTGCAGCAGGGCGAGATCGTCGAGTACGCCTCCAATTGCATCGATCCGATCATGCACAAGGCCGGTGACATCCGCCCGGAAGTGTTCGGCACCTCGCACTGGTGGAAGAACCTCGGCAGGGAGACGGTCATTCTCTATGTCGGCGACGTCCGCAAGGATCCGAACGACCATCACATGTGATGGGCGTATTCCTGCTCCGTCATTCCGGGTGTGGTGCTCCGGGCCGCATTTCCGCGGCCCCGTCGGCACCGCCCCGGAATGACAAGCCAAAGGAAAGCCACCCCATGACCGATCTTTCCGCGCCGATGAAACCGGCCGCAATGACGATGCAGGCGCACTCGCCGGGTCTGGCGCTGCGCTCGCTCGTGATCGGCCTCACCGCCTTCCTGACCGTCGTCGACCTCTTCGCGACGCAGGCGATCCTGCCCTCGCTGACACGTCACTACGGCGTCACGCCGGCGGCGATGGGCTTCGCCGTCAATGCCAGCACCTTCGGCATGGCGGCAGCCAGCCTCGTCGTCGGTTTCCTCAGCCCGCATGTCAACCGGCGGACCGGCATCCTGCTCAGCCTCACGCTGCTGGCGGTCCCCACGAGCCTGCTGGCGACTGCGCCAGATCTTGCCGTCTTTACCATCTTGCGGATCGCGCAGGGGCTGTGCATGGCATCCGCCTTCGCGCTCACCCTCGCTTATCTCGGCGAACAATGCAGCGCGATCGACGCCGGCGGCGCGTTTGCCGCCTACATCACCGGCAATGTCGCCAGCAACCTGGTCGGCCGACTGGTCTCGGCGGCGGTCGCCGATGGCCTTGGCCTCGCCTGGAATTTCTATTTCTTCGCGACCCTGAACCTGGCCGGCGCGGTGCTGGTCTATTTCACCGTCAAGCGCGTGCAACCGATGCACGCAATGACGCCGGCGGGATCGCCGCTGACGGCCATGATCGCACATTGGCGCAATCCGCAACTGCGCGCTGCGTTCGGCATCGGCTTCTGCATCCTGTTCGCCTTCATCGGCACCTTCACGTTCGTCAATTTCGTTCTCGTCCGGCCGCCGCTGTCACTCGGCATGATGGACCTCGGCCTCGTCTATTTCGTCTTCCTGCCGTCGGTCGTCACGACGCTGCTCGCCGGCAAGGTCGCATCGCGGCTCGGAACGCGGCCGACGATCTGGGGCTCGCTCGCTGTCGCCGGGCTGGGCCTGCCGCTGATGCTGGCGCCGCATCTGGGAGAGGTGCTTGCCGGCATGGTTCTGGTTGGTGTCGGCACATTCTTCGCGCAGGCCGCCGCAACCGGGTTCGTCGGACAGGCCGCAGCCGACAACCGCGGCGTCGCCAGCGGGACGTATCTTGCGTGTTACTTCTGCGGCGGGCTGGTCGGCACGGCCGTGCTCGGGCGGCCGTTCGACAGCTTCGGCTGGCACGCCTGCGTCGCGGGTGTCGGCGTCGCCCTCGCGGCCGCAGCCATGCTCACATTCGCGCTGAAGCGCTAGCGCTTGAGCGGTGCGTCCTGCGGCGGCTCGTCGTCGGCGATGGCGCGCCAGGCGGCGCCGTCGAGATCGTCGTACTGGCCGGTTCTGAGCGACCAGAGGAAGGCGACGAGGCCGGCGCCTCCGAGCGCCAGCGCCAGCGGAACCAGGATGACCAGGATTTCCATCACACGATCTCCCGCGCGGCGCTGCGGGCGCGCAGCGAATTCAGCATGACCAGGATCGACGATCCGCTCATGGCGGCAGCGGCAATCAGGGGCGTCACGACACCGCTGATCGCGACCGGCACCGCAAGCACATTATAGCCGATCGCAAGCCACAGATTTTGCCGCATCAGGTGCAGCGCCTTGCGCGCGGAATCGATCGCGGCGACGACGGGAGCCAGCGGCCGGCCGAGGAAGACGAGATCGGCGGTCGCCTGGCTGAGATGCGCGGCCGAGATCGGCGACATCGAGACATGGGCCGCCGCCAGCGAGGGCGCGTCGTTCATGCCGTCGCCGACCATCAGCACCTTTGCGCCGCGCCGTTTCAACTCCTCGATCCGTGCGATCTTGTCGGCCGGCGTGACGCCGGCGCGCCATTCGGGAATGCCGAGCGCATCGGCCGCCGCCCTCACCGCCGGCTCGCGGTCGCCGGAGAGTATCTCGATGCCGATAGTGCGCGCCTTCAGCGCCGCGACCACGGCTTGGGCGTCCGGGCGCAGGCCCTGGCGCACCGAGAGGACGAATTTTTCGCTGCCCTTGCTGAAAGCCACGATGGAGGCTTCGGGATCGAGCGCGGTCCCGTCGGCGACCAGCGCCTCGGCGCCGCAGAAGGACGGACGGCCAAGCCGGATCTCGACGCCGTCGACCTCCGCGCGCACGCCCTGCCCGGCCTCCTCGACCGCACCGACGATCGGCGACCTGGCGCCGGCGGCCTGCGCGACCGCGGCGGCAACCGGATGATGGCTCGACAGCGCGAGCCGGCCGGCGAGATCGAAGACGTCGGCCGGGATATCGGCCGCGTTCATCACTTCGAGATCGGGCAGCGTCAGCGTGCCGGTCTTGTCGAAGATGACATGGTCGGCTTCCGCCAGCCGTTCGATCGCATCGCCTGCATTGAGCAGTACGCCAGCCTTGAACATCGCGCCCGAGGCGATCGTCTGCACCGTCGGAATCGCAAGCCCGAGCGCGCAGGGGCAGGTGATGATCAGCACGGCAACGCCGGTCACGATCGCATCGTGCCAGTTGGCGCCCGCGATGACCCAGCCCAAAATGGTGATGAGCGCCGTCGCATGCACCACCGGCGCATAGAGCCGCGAGGCGCGGTCGGCGAGCCGCATGTAGCGCGAGCGCGCCTGGAGTGCGTTGTCCAAGAGGCGCGTGATCTCGGCGAGCAGCGTGGCTTCGGAAGCCGCCGAAACGCGCACCCGCAGCGTGCCGGAAATGTTCATCGAGCCGGCATAAACAGGCGTGCCCTGCTCGGCCGTGACATACAGCGTCTCGCCGGTGATCAGGCTCTGGTCGATCTCGGAACGCCCCTCGACCACGGTGCCGTCGACCGCGCAGCGCTCGCCGGGCCGCAGCAGCACGATGTCGCCGGGACTGATCGCGGCGACAGGCACTTGTGAAATCTCGTCGGGCCCGACGAACTTGGCCGCGGTCTCCGCCTTCAGCGCGGCGAGATTGCCGGCGACCGCACGTGTCCGCCGCCGCATGTTCTGGTCGAGGAAGCGGCCGACCAGCAGGAAGGTCAGCAGCATGATCGCCGCATCGAAATAGGCGTGCTCGGCATGGTGGATGGTTTCGACCACGGACATGCCGAGCGCCAGGATCACGCCGATCGAGATCGGGACGTCCATGTTGGTGGTCTTGTTCGACAGCGCGCGCCAGGCGGAGCGGAAGAACGGCTGGCCGGAATAGGCCGCCGCCGGCAGCGCGATCAGCGCCGACAGCCAGTGGAAGAAGTCGCGCTGCTCGGGCAGCATGTCCGAGACGTTGCCCGACCACACCGGGATCGACAGCATCATCACGTTCATAGTGGCGAAGGCCGCGACGCCGAGGCAGCGCAGCAGGAAGCGGGATTCGGCGACCTCCGCCACCTCCGCGCTCTCGGTCTCGAAAGGATAGGCCTTGTAGCCGAGCTCTTCGAGCCGGTCGATGAAACGGCTCGGGTCGAGCGTGCCCGCCTTCCATTCCAGCGCGACGCGACGGTCGGTGAGGTTCACGCGCGCCAGCGTGACGTCGGGAATCGCGGACAATCCGCGCTCGATCTTGGCCATGCAGCCGGCGCAATGGACGCCCTCGACCGCGAGATCGATGTGCTGGACGCCCTCGCCCGCGGTCCGGACGTAATGCGAATAATCCCGCGTGACGTGCATGACGAAGTCCTTCAGTTCAGAATCACGCGATTGCGCGACAGGAACACGCGCGTCCCCCGCGCCTCGCCCTCGATCACCAGGTCCCACTGCCCCGGCGCGACGGCAGCGGCATTGCCGCGATAGATGCCGATGCCGGCCGCCGAGAGCTCGACCGCCTGGTCGGCGCGCTTATCGGTCGGTCGCTCCAGGCGTCCGCTGAACCTCAATCCGGACACCGGCTGGCCGCTGGCATCGCGCGCCTCGACCCGAAGCACGGCACCGCCATCGGAGCTGCGCTCGATATGGGCGTTGACCTTCCATTTGCGCGCGGCCTGGTCCTGCGCCGCCGAGATCTCGCGATCATAGGTGAGACCCGCAGCATACGGGCTGTCGACGTCGGTGCCGGGCAGCGTCGCGATCGCGAGCTTCATCATGGTCACGTTGACGCCGATCACGACGCCGAAGAAGGCGACCAGCATCAGGAAGACTTTCGTTCCGGTCAGCGGCTTGGTGGCCATGGCTGTCTCCTGATCCTTAAGGCGCGACGAAATTGTCGGTGGCGGACGCGACCTCGCCGAGACCGATGTCGGTGACGTGGAAGCGGACGGGGGTCGACTTCTCGGGATTGCTGTCCGCGGGCGCCGTGACCAGCAGGCGCAGCTCGCTGGTGGAGTCGCGGGGGATCACGATCATCGGCCTGTCAGGCGTCACCGAATCGACGCCGATCACGTGAACCGTCAGATTGACCGGACCGTCGGCGTCGATCGCGATGACGCGGTCGTAGCCGCTCTTGTTGAGCAGCCGCACCGTGTAGGCATTGCGGATCGAGCCGTCGCTGAGCTTGACCGCGACCGGATTGCGGTCGTGCAGCACGTTGACGTCGAGCAGGCTGCGCGTCGCGAGCGTATAGACCATGAAGCCGCCGATCGCCGCGATGATCGCGCTGTAGACCACGGTGCGCGCCCGGACGATCCGGTAGACCGGCGCCTTGCCTTCCTGGCGGCGATGGATGTTGATGTCGTTGTCATAGCCGATCAGCCGCTTCGGCCGGCCGATCTTGGTCATCACGGTGTCGCAGGCGTCGATGCAGAGGCCGCACTGGATGCATTCCATCTGCGGTCCGTTGCGGATGTCGATGCCGGTCGGACACACCGCGACGCACTGGTAGCAATCGACGCAATCGCCGACCTGCTGGCCGAGCGCGCGCAGTTCGGCCGCCTTCTTGACCGAGGTGCGCTTCTCGCCGCGGTCGTAGCGGTAGGTGACGTTGAGCGCCCATTCGTCGGTGAGCGCCGCCTGGATGCGCGGCCACGGGCACATATAGGTGCAGACCTGCTCGCGCATGAATCCGGCGAGCACGTAGGTCGACGCCGTGAGGATGCCGATCCAGACATAGGCGATCATCGGCCCCTGGAAGGTGACGAGCTCCTTCACCAGGGTCGGCGCGTCGTTGAAATAGAGCACCCAGGCGCCGCCGGTCCACCAGGCGATCAATAGCCAGATCGAATGCTTGAGCACGATCTCGGAAATGCGCTCGAGCTTCATCGGGTCGGACGATTTGTCCTTCTTCATCCGCTCGCGCCGGTCGCCCTCGATCAGGCGTTCGACGGCATAGAACAGGTCGGTCCAGACGGTCTGCGGGCAGAGATAGCCGCACCAGATGCGGCCGCCGATGGAGTTCATCAGGAACAGCGCCACCGCGGCAACGATCAGCAGGCCGGTGAAGTAGTAGACCTCCTGCGGCCACAGCTCGATGAAGAAGAAATAGAAGCGGCTGTTGGGAAGGTCGATCAGCACCGCCTGGCTGGGCGCGCCGAGACCGCGATTCCAGCGCACGAAGGGCAGGAAGTAGTAGACGCCGAGGCAGAACGCCATCAGGCCCCATTTGATCCGGCGGAACGTGCCGGAGACGCTCTGCGGATAGACCTTCTTGCGGGCGGCGTAGAGCGGCCCGACGTCATCTTCCGATGAGAGGTCTTTCGGGTTCACGGTCTTGTTCATCGCCTGAAACTTCCCGGAGAGGTGCGATTAAACCTAGACCCGACGCCGGCGAGCCAATTGATCCAACGCAAACGGGGGCGCTTTTCTTCGCCCCCGCTGGAATCCGTTGGCCGCTGACCGGCGACTTGGATCGCTACTTGCCGCCGCCCAGCGAGTGGACGTAGACCGTCATCGCCTTGATGGTGGCGGGATCGAGCCGGCCTTCCCAAGCCGGCATCACGCCGGCACGGCCCTGGCTGATGGTCTCGATCAGGGCGGCCTCGTCCGAGCCATAGAGCCAGATCTTGTCGGTCAGGTTCGGCGCGCCCATTTCCTGGTTGCCCTTGCCGCCGTCACCGTGGCAGGCGACGCAGTTCTCGACGAAGATCTTCTCGCCCTTGGCCTTGTCGTAGCCCGGGCGGGTCGACAGGCCCGACAGCGACCGCACGTAATTGGCGACCGTGACGATCTCGTCGCTCTTCAGCACGCCGTCCTTGCCGAAGGCGAGCATCTGGCCCTCGTGCGTCTTGGCATGACCCGAGCGCGCGCCGAACTGGATGGTCTGCATGATCTGGTCGAGCGAGCCGCCCCACAGCCAGTCGTCGTCGTTCAGGTTCGGATAGCCCTTGGCGCCGGCGCCGCCGGAACCGTGGCACGGCGCGCAATTGTCGCCGAACACGGTCTTGCCCTTGGCGCGGGCGAGCGCCAGCAGGGCCGGGTCCTTCTCGATGTCGGCAAGCGAGGCCGCGCCCAGCGCAACCATCTTGGCTCCGCGGATCTTCTCGAGATTGGCGAGCTCGACCGCGACGTCGGCGCGCGAGGAGTAGCCGAACAGGCCGGTGGTGTTGCTGGAGATCAGCGGCCAGGCCGGATACACGAGCCAGTAGCTGATCGCCCAGACGATGGTGAGGTAGAACGTGATCACCCACCAGCGCGGCAGCGGCGTGTTGAGCTCCTTGATGCCGTCCCACTCGTGTCCGGTCGTCGTCTTGCCGGAAACAGAATCGAATTCGCTATGATCGGTCATGGTCTCTCACTCCTCCCGCAACGGCAGGTGTGCTGCTTCGTCGAACGCAGCCTTGTTACGGGGCCAAAATGCGTAGGCGATGATCGCGAGAAAGATCGCGACGAACACCGGCGTCCAGATCGTGGTCACGAGACCGGACGCGAGATTGTCGAGTGTCAGGATGGCTTTCATCGTTGATGCCTTCTCAGCGAAGATTGGCTTTCTCGTTGTAAATCTTGAAGTCGACCAGCGTGCCGAGCATCTGCAGGTACGCGATCAGCGCGTCCATCTCGGTCGGCGTACCGGTCTTGCCGTCGAAATTGCGGACCACGGCCTTGGCGTAGCGCTTGCTGAAGGCGTCGGAGCCGGCATTGTCCGGATCGGCCTGGGCCTTCATATCCGCGCCTGCGTTGGTGATCTGGTCGTCGGTGTAAGGCACGCCCACGGTTCTCAGCGTGCGCATGTGGTCGGCGATCGTGTCCGGATCCACTTCGGTCGCGCTGAGGAACGGATAGCCCGGCATCACCGACTGCGGCACGATCGCGCGCGGGTTGGTCAGATGGGTGACGTGCCAGTCGTCGGAGTATTTGGCGCCGACGCGGGCCAGGTCCGGACCGGTGCGCTTGGAGCCCCACTGGAACGGGTGATCGAACATGCTCTCGGCGGCCAGCGAGAAGTGACCGTAGCGCTCGACCTCGTCGCGCAGGGGCCGGATCATCTGCGAATGGCAGAGATAGCAGCCCTCGCGGACGTAGACGTTGCGGCCCGCGAGCTCCAGCGGCGTGTACGGCCTGACGCCGTCGACCGCCTCGATCGTGCTCTTGAGGTAGAACAGCGGGGTGATCTCGACGAGACCGCCGATCGCGATCACCAGCAGGATGCCGACGATCAGGATGATCGAGTTCTTTTCGAAGACTTGGTGGCGTGTCCAGAACGACATTGCTTGAGCTCCTCATTCCGCCGGCTGAAGAGCGACGGGCATCTGGACTTCCTGTTCGACGACGCGAACGGTCATCCAGAGATTGTAGGCCATGATCAGGGCGCCGATCAGGAACAGCCCGCCGCCGGCAGCACGGATGATGTAGAAGGGATGCATCGCCTCGACGGTCTCGATGAAGGAATATTCGAGGAAGCCGAGCGAGGTGTAGGCGCGCCACATCAGGCCCTGCAGGATACCGGACACCCACATCGCCGAGATGTAGAGGACGATGCCGAGGGTGGCGACCCAGAAGTGCCAATTGACGAGCTTGAGGCTGTAGAGGCCCTTGCGATTCCAGGCCCACGGCACCAGGCAGTAGAGCGCGCCGAAGGAGACGAAGCCGACCCAGCCGAGCGCACCGGAGTGAACGTGGCCGATGGTCCAGTCGGTGTAGTGGCTGAGCGAGTTGACCACCTTGATCGACATCATCGGGCCTTCGAAGGTCGACATGCCGTAGAACGCGACGGAGACCACGAGCATGCGCAGCACGGGATCGGTGCGCAGCTTGTCCCAGGCGCCCGACAGCGTCATCAGGCCGTTGATCATGCCGCCCCAGGAGGGCATCCACAGCATGATCGAGAAGGTCATGCCGAGCGTCTGCGTCCAGTCGGGCAGCGCCGTGTAGTGCAGATGGTGCGGACCGGCCCAGATGTAGAGGAAGATCAGCGCCCAGAAGTGGATGATCGACAGGCGGTAGGAATAGATCGGCCGCTCGGCGCGCTTGGGGATGAAGTAGTACATGATGGCGAGGAAGCCGGCGGTCAGGAAGAAGCCGACCGCGTTGTGGCCGTACCACCACTGGAACATCGCGTCCTGAATGCCGCCCCAGGCGACGTAGGACTTCGAGCCGAACACCGAGACGGGAAGCGCCGGGTTGTTGCCGAGATGCAGCACCGCGATCGTCACGATGAAGGCCAGGTAGAACCAGTTCGCGACGAAGATGTGCGGTTCCTTGCGCTTGATGACGGTGGCGAGGAAGACGAGCAGATAGACCACCCAGACGATGGTCAGCCAGAGGTCCGCATACCATTCCGGCTCGGCATATTCCTTCGACTGGGTCACGCCGAGCAGATAGCCGGTGCCTGCGATCAGGATGAAGAAGTTGTAGCCGATCACGACGAACCAGGGCGCAAGATCGCCCGCAAGGCGCACGCGGCAGGACTTCTGCACGACGTAGAAGGACGTCGCGATCAGCACGTTGCCGCCGAAGGCGAAGATCACCGCGGAAGTGTGCAGCGGACGCAGGCGTCCGAAGCTGGTCCAGGGCAGATCGAAGTTCAGCGCGGGCCAGGCCAGCTGCGAGGCGATGATGAGGCCGACGAGGAAGCCGGCAATGCCCCAGAACATCGCCATGAAGGAGGAGAACTTGATCGGCCCCATGTTGTAGTTGGGACGGCCGTTGATCTCCGCCGGCGGCAGTGCCGCCGGGCGCTCGAAGTAGCGGTTGACGATGAAGAACACCGCAGCCAGGCTCCCCGCCGCGAACAGCGCGGCATGAAAGGCGAAAGGCGCGTCGAGCGCCTTGGCGGCGGCAATCACGCAGAGGAAGGCGGTGGCTGCGAACACGACAGCCAGGCCGCTTTCACCGATGGTCATGGATTTGGAGATGGAGGGCTGGCTCATGCGGATTCTCTCTGAAAGAACACAGCGCCAGAAACCACATCCATCTTCGCGGGGAATTGATTGAAATCAAGCTAGATGGATTTCTGTTAATGTGAGGCGGCTGCGCGTCAAAGAGCGATATCAATCGCTTGCGTCCGCCGTCACGCGCAGGACGACGGCTCGCTCCCGTGGAATCACGGGAGCCTGGACTCGCAGGAACCGAGCGCGCCTCGTCAGTCGCGCGCCGTCGCCTTGAGCGCCGCGATGACGTCCTCGCGGGCGATGATGCCGGCCAGCTTCTGCGCGCCGTCCAGCACGATGATGCTCCTGATGCGGTGCTCGACCATGATCTGGAGCACGCGCGTCAGCCGCGTGTCGGGGCTGACATAGATGAACTCCGGCGTCATGACGTCGCCGATCTTGCGGCTCATCAGGTCATGATAGCGCGGCAGCATCTGGCTCGGCGTGAAGGCGAAGCACTTCAGGATGTCGAACTTGGTGACGATACCGACCACCTGTCCGTCGTCCTCGACCGGATAGGAGTTGAAATCGTCGGTTTCGAACATCTCGCTGAGCGCGAGCAAGTCCTGGTCGCGCTGCACGGTCTTGACGTTGCGCGTCATGTAGCCGTCGACGGTCTGCTCAAGAAATCTGTACACGGCGCGTCCTCCTCGGATAGCTCTGGCCGGCCGTCAGTGCGACAGCAGCACGCTGCGGGTGGATTGAGTGACCAGAGACTGGGTGACGCCTCCCAGGATCAGTTCACGAAATCTCGAATGACCATAGGCACCCGCCACGATCAGGCCGGCACCGACGTCGCCGGCGACCTTCTCCAACTGCGCGGCAGCGGTTTCGCCTCCCGCCGCCTCCGAGACGCGCGCGGTCGCGGTGACGCCGTGACGGGCGAGCCAGGCGGTCACGTCGGTGACGCCGGCCATCACGACCGAGCGATCGTCGTCGCGCTCCTGAATGCTGGCGATGGTGACGTCCTTCGCCTTGCGCAGCATCGGCAGCGCGTCCGCCACCGCCCGCCGCGCCTCCGGCGTATCCTTCCAGGCCACCAGCACGCTGCGCAGGTCGAGCCAGTCGGCCCGGTCGGGGACGACGAGAAGCGGGCGGCCGGCCTGCATCACCAGATCCTTGGGGCTTGCGAGCGCGAATGCGTCGGAGAAGGCCGGGCTCTGCCCGCCGCTGACGACGATGTCGGCGCAACGCGCCTGCGTCAGGACGAAGCGCGCCGGGAAATCCGTCGCGCTGCGCCACTCCGCATGCCCGCCGCGATTCTTCGTGGCGGCGCGGAATTGCGCCTCCAGACCGGCGAGCCGCCGCCTGACGGACGCCTCGCCGTCGTCGATCAGCCTCTGGGCCTCGGCGCCGTCGGTGAAATAGAGAGGCGGCGCGAACTGCGCCGCGGCAACCCCGACGATGGCGGCCTCGAATCGCTCGGCGAGCTCGCCCGCGACCTGAAGACGCGCTTCGTTGGACTGGTCAAGCGCCAGGCTGACCATCACGGTCGCGTATGTCATCGGGATTCTCCGGGAGGCAATGAACTGCCGTGAAATCTAGCCCTGCCCACGCGAAGCAGGATGAGATAGATCAAACCGCCCTCCACCTGCGGCAACCGGAATTACGCCAATGGAATCAAATATCGGAACTTGCCTCCGGGGTGGGCTTGAGCGAAATTACCGCCGTGGTTGCGGCACCCGGGCCTGCGGCACGACAATGGGAGTGACACCTTGGCGCCGACCCGCGTAACGCAACCGCCGGACGACGGCCGGGGCGAGCATTTCCGGGTCCGGATCGAGGGATTCGGCGTCGGCACCTGGGATCTCGACCTCCAGACCCGGGCGCTGGACTGGTCGGATACGGCGCGAACCCTGCTCGGGATCGGACAGGATCAGCCGGCGAGCTACGACCTCTTCCTGTCACGCCTCGAGCCCAAGGACCGCGAGCGCGTGGAGAGCGCGATCAAGCGCGTCTCCGAACGCGGCGGCGGCTTCGACGTATCCTTCAGGATCGCGAACGCCTCCAACGGAGGACAGTGGATTCGCGCCCGGGCCGGACTCATCCGGGACGAAACCGGCACCGCCCGCCATCTCAGCGGCATCTTTCTCGATATCGACGAGGAGAAGCAGGTCGAGGAAGCGCTTCGTACCCGCGAGACCCACCTCCGCTCGATCCTCCACACCATTCCCGACGCCATGATCGTCATCGACGGCCACGGCATGATCCAGCTGTTCAGCACCGCCGCCGAGCGCCTGTTCGGCTGGTCCGAACACGAGGCGATCGGCCAGAACGTCAATATCCTGATGCCGGAGCCCGACCGCTCCCGGCATGACAGCTACATTTCGCGTTACCGCACCACGAGCGATCCCCACATCATCGGCATCGGCCGCATCGTGACCGGCAAGCGCCGCGACGGCACCACCTTCCCGATGCACCTGTCGATCGGCGAGATGCAGTCCGGTGGCCAGCCCTATTTCACCGGTTTCGTCCGCGACCTCACCGAACACCAGCAGACCCAGACGCGGCTCCAGGAACTGCAATCCGAGCTCGTCCATGTCTCGCGGCTGAGCGCCATGGGCGAAATGGCGTCCGCGCTCGCGCACGAGCTCAACCAGCCGCTGGCGGCGATCAGCAACTACATGAAGGGCTCGCGGCGGCTGCTTGCGGGCAGCAGCGATCCGATCACCCCGAAGGTCGAGAGCGCGCTGGACCGTGCCGCCGAGCAGGCGCTGCGCGCCGGCCAGATCATCCGGCGCCTGCGCGACTTCGTCTCCCGCGGCGAATCGGAGAAGCGGGTCGAGAGCCTGTCCAAGCTGATCGAGGAGGCCGGCGCGCTCGGGCTCGCCGGCGCGCGCGAGCAGAACGTACAGCTCCGCTTCAGTCTCGATCCGGAGGCCGATCTCGTTCTCGCCGACCGGGTCCAGATCCAGCAGGTCCTGGTCAATTTGTTCCGCAACGCGCTGGAAGCGATGGCTCAGTCGCGGCGACGCGAGCTCGTCGTCACCAACAGCCGCGTCGCCGACGACATGATCGAGGTCGAGGTGTCCGACACCGGCACCGGTTTCCAGGACGACGTCATTCCGAACCTGTTTCAGACTTTCTTCACCACCAAGGACACCGGCATGGGTGTGGGACTGTCCATCAGCCGCTCGATCATCGAAGCTCACGGCGGACGCATGTGGGCCGAGAGCAACGCATCGGGCGGAGCGACATTCCGCTTCACCCTCCCGGCAGCCGACGAGAATGATGCATGACGACCAAGGGACATATCTACGTCATCGACGACGACGCGGCGATGCGCGACTCGCTGAATTTCCTGCTGGATTCCGCCGGTTTCGGCGTCACGCTGTTTGACGACGCGCAAGCCTTTCTCGACGCCCTGCCCGGCCTCATCTTCGGCTGCGTCGTCTCCGACGTGCGCATGCCGGGCCTCGACGGCATCGAGCTGTTGAAGCGGATGAAGGCGCAGCAAAGCCCGTTCCCGATCCTGATCATGACCGGCCATGGCGACGTGCCGCTCGCGGTGGAGGCGATGAAGCTCGGTGCGGTCGACTTCCTGGAGAAGCCCTTCGAGGACGAGCGTCTCACCAGCATGATCGAATCGGCGATCCGCCAGGCCGAGCCGGCGGCCAAGAACGAAGCCATCTCCCAGGACATCGCCGCCCGTGTCGCCTCGTTGAGCCCGCGCGAGCGCCAGGTGATGGAGGGACTGATTGCCGGCCTCTCCAACAAGCTGATCGCCCGCGAGTATGACATCAGCCCGCGCACCATCGAGGTGTACCGGGCCAACGTCATGACCAAGATGCAGGCCAACAGTCTCTCGGAGCTGGTTCGCCTGGCGATGCGCGCCGGCATGCTCAACGATTGAGACAGGTCAAGGCCCTTCCCCGCGGGTGTGCTAGCCAAGCACCATGATTGAGATCGGCTCACACCATGAGCGGCTGCCGTCCCCTGCAAGACAACCCACTGTCTTTGTGGTCGATGACGATGCCGCCGTCCTGGGATCCCTGCGGTTCCTGCTGGAGACCGACGGCTTTGCCGTGCGAACCTTCAGGAGCGGCACGGCGCTGCTCAATGCCGGCGGCTCGCCCGGCGCCGACTGCTACGTGATCGACTACAAGATGCCCGACATCAACGGCATCGAGCTCGCCGGCCGCCTGCGAAAGTCCGACGACGATACGCCCGTGATCCTGATCACCGGCTATCCGGACGAGAACATCTCGACCCGGGCTGCCGCAGCGGGCGTAAAAGACGTGGTTTTGAAGCCGCTTCTCGATGAAAACCTGGTCAAGCGCATCCGTCGCGCCATCCAGGACCGGCGCAGAAACTGACCTCCGGGATTCTACGTAAGTGCCCGCAGCCCGTCTCTGACCTACGGGGTTCTACGTAAGGCACCCCCCTTAAGATATCTCGCGAAATTTTCGAAGCACCCGATACCGCGTACCAATGCGTCATCACAACGGAGATGGCGCAGATGCTGACCCAGACACTCAAGACCCAGGCGATCAACACCCAAATCGGTGGCAAGATTGCGCCTGCCCATCCCGTCTCCGACCAGTTCGGCGCTGTCACGGGCCACGTCGGCCTCGTCGCCACCGAGTTCTCCTACCGCAAGGACGAGGAGATCTATGGCGAGGACGAGCCGGCCGAATATGTCTACCAGGTCGTCACCGGTGCCGTGCGCAGCTACAAGCTTCTCTCCGACGGCCGCCGCCAGATCGGCGCCTTCCATCTTCCCGGCGACGTGTTCGGCCTCGAATCCGGCGCGACCCACCGTCTTGCCGCTGAAGCCATCATCGACACCAGCGTGCGGCTCGTGAAGCGCGCCAGCCTCGAGAAGGCCGCCGGCATCGACGTGCAGGTTGCCCGCAAGCTCTGGGCGATGACCGCCGGTGAGCTTCGCCACGCCGAGGACCACATGCTGCTGCTGGGCCGCAAGACCGCGATGGAGCGCGTCGCGACCTTCCTGCTCGAAATGGACCGCCGCCTCGCCGTTGCCGGCATGATGGCGCTGCCGATGTGCCGCCGCGACATCGGCGACTATCTCGGCCTCACGCTCGAGACCGTGTCGCGCGCGCTCTCCCAGCTCCACGCCCAGGGCATTCTCGGCTTCTCCGGCGCCCGCCAGATCGTGTTGCGCAACCGGGCGCGCCTGCACAATCTCGACGCCTGATCCCTCTTTCCTCCCTGCCCACTGGCCGGCCGAACCCGTTTCGGCCGGCCATTTTCTTGTCGGCTATCGAGCCGCGACGCGCCGGGTCTCCGGCATCACCAGCAGAATCAGCAGCAATCCCGTCGCGGCGACGCCGGACAGTCCGACGAAGGCCGTGGCATTGCCGAACTTGTCGGCGATGTATCCGCCGAGCACGGTGCTCAGCGCCGCGCCGATGCCGGTGGCGGTGCCGACGATGCCTTGGGCGAGGTTGAAATGACCGCTGCCGAAGGCGACGTCGGCGACGATCAGCGGAATCATCACCGCAAACACCGCGGCAGTCAGGCCATCGAACACCTGCACCGCGACCAGCAGATAGGGATCCCGCACGGTCGCGAACAGCAGTCCGCGAATCATCAGGGCGCCGAATCCGATCAGCAGCAGCGGCCTGCGGCCCCACGCTTGCGCCTTGCGCCCGACGGTTGGCGACAACAGCGCCACGATCGCCTGCGGGACGACGATGCAAAAGGCGACCAGCACCGTCGCCCACTGGCTCGACCGCGCCGTCACCGCGCTCGCCATCAGCGGCATCATCGCGGCGTTTGCGAGCTGCAACAACAGCACACTGAGCGCGAAGACGATCAGCGGCCGCTGCCGGATCAGGTGCCAGACATTGGTGTCGCCGCGTTCCTCCGCCTCGCGCGGCATCTCGCCGTGGCAGCGCGCGATGTCGACCTCCTCCTCGCGGATGCGCGACAGCGCGATCAGGGTCGGGATCGCGAGCAGGAACGTGACCAGGAAGACCGAGCGGCTCGACAGCAGATAGCCGGCCGTGCCCATCACGGCGGCGGCAACGCCATTGCCGAGGGAGGCGAACCGCGCGTTGCGGCCGAGCCGCTCGCCGATCGCAAGCGGCCCGACGAGGCCGAGGCTGATCGCGGCGATCGCCGGGCCCAGCACGCAGCTCGCCGCCGCATGCAGCGTCGCGGCGGCCACCACCACGGGGAAAATCGGCATGGCCGCATAGGCGAGCGCGCAGCAGCCGATCGTGGCGATCGCAAGTCCGGCGACGAGCCGCTCGGATTTTGCCGCATCGATGATCGCCCCGCCCGGCATCTGCCCGATCAGGGCGACGATGCCGCCGATCGACAGCACGAGCCCGATCTGGCCCTGCGTCCATTTCTCCGTCGTCAGATAGACCGCGATGAAGGGGCCGAAGCCGGTCTGAACGTCGGCGAGGAAGAAGATGAACCAGTCGAGGCCGCGCAGGCTCCGGCGCGATGGCGCCGGAAGGCCTGCGGCCGACGGCGCTGCAACGTTGTCCTGTTCAACGCGGCGAGCACGATCCTCGGCTGCATGGTTCGGCTTTCTCGACAACAGCACCGGCGGCCATCCCTCCCCGCGCCTCACTGAATCGCTTGCAGCGGTTGCAGGCTCCCGGATGCGCCGAGCACCACCATCGGCGTGTCTTCCTTGTATTCCGGCGCGGCCGCGACCTGCGCCTTGGTCAATTCCAGCGTGATGCTGTCCTTCTTGTTGACGATCTTGCCGAATCGCATCGCGTTCCAATCCACCACGATCTTGCGGCTGCCGACGCCGAGGAAGCCGCCGAAATCGATCACGGCGGCGCGCACGTGCCCGCTCCGATCGACGATGATGTCGACGATGCGGCCCATGTCCTCGTTCGCGGCGCTGAGCACGTCGCGGCCGAGCACACCATGCGCATCGCTGGCGCCGATGATGGTAACCGACGGCGGCGGCGCGGCGTCCTTCGGCGTGACCGGCACCGTCGAGGCCGGCGGCTGTGCCGTCGCAGGCACGTTTGCTTCGCTTGGAGGCGTCGTCGGAGCCGCAGGCGGCTCCTCCGCGGCACGCGATACGGCGACCGTCAATCCCGCGACGATCGCCAAGCTCAGCACCAGTGCTCCGATCGTACGCATGACCCCTCCTCGTCTGCCGCTAGCGCGCCAGCACGATCGACACCTGGATCTGGCCGCGCGTGCGCAACACCTCCAGCGCCACGTCGTCGCCGTGGCGGCTGACGCGCAGGTCCACGCTGGATTCGCCCAGACGCAGATCGCGCAGAATGACCTCGTTCAGGAACGCCGGCAGATGCGGATTGCGCAGGCGAATCTCGCCGCGCGCCACGTCGAACTCGATGCCCAGCGCCGCCTCCAGCAGCGTGAACGGCGTCGCGCTGGCCCAGGCCTGCGGCGCGCAGGCGACCGGATAGAGCGTCGGGCCGCGCCGCTTCTCGCGCCGGAAGCCGCAGAACAATTCGGGCAGCCGCCGCAGATCCATGTAGGTCGCGGCATCGAACAAGCCCTTGAAGACATGCGCCACCGAATGCTTGAGCCCGTAGCGCGCGAGCCCCAGCGCGATCAGGGCGTTGTCGTGCGGCCAGATCGACCCGTCGTGATAGGACATCGGATTGTAGCGCACCTCGCCTTGCGCGACGGTGCGGATGCCCCAGCCGGAGAAGAAATGCGGCTGCATCAGGTCGGCGGCAACGAGCCGGGCGCGGTCCTCGCGGATCATGCCGCTGAACAGCACCTGCCCGGCATTCGAGGTCCGCACCTTGCAGGGCCGCTTCTTGCCGTCGAGGGCAAGGGCGTAGGTGCCGAGCTCCTCGCACCAGAATGCCTGCTCGAAGCGCTCGGCCAGCGCCTTGGCTTCGGCCTCGAGCTTGCGCACGCGGTCCGGCTTGCCGAGCCGCAGCGCGCATCGCGCGGCGAGCTGCTTGGCCGCGTAGACGTAGCCCTGGACTTCCGCGAGTGCGATATTGCCCTCCGCGAGCCGGCCGTCGGCATGGAAGATCGCGTCGTAGGAATCCTTCCAGCCCTGGTTCGCCAGCCCCTTCTCCGTCGCGCGCTGGTATTCGACGAAGCCGTCCTGATCGGGATCGCCCGGACCGTCGATCCACGCCAGCCCCGCCTCGATCGCCGGCCACAGCTCGATCAGCGTGGCCTCGTCGCCGGTGCGCTCGAAATAGCTTCCGGCGAGCAGCACGAACAACGCGGTCGAATCCACGCTGCCGTAATATTGCGCGAACGGCACCTCGCGCAGCGCCGCCATCTCGCCGCCGCGCATCTCGTGCAGGATCTTTCCGGGCGCGGCATCGGCGAGCGGATCGATCGCCTTGGCCTGGAAATGCGCCAGCCGCCTGAGCACGCCCTTGGCGACCCGCGGATCGACCCACAGCATCTGCAGCGCGGTGATCAGCCCGTCGCGCCCGAACGTCGTCGAGTACCAGGGAATGCCGGCATAGGGATAGCGCCCCTGCGGCGTCTCCGTCGTCAGCATGTTGAGGTCGGCCATGGCCTGGCACAGCACCTCGTTGAAGATGTTGTTGGAGGTCTCGATGCTGGCCGCGCCCGTGGTCGACTGGCGCATTTCGCGGCGGTGGGCCAACAGGCCCCTGAAAAAGCGCGCGGGCCTTTCCGCGGGCGGCCGGTTGCAGGACGCCGCCACGAACAGCGATTTCGACTCATGCGGATCCAGCTCGAGCTGCCAGGCCGCCGCATTCACCGACAGCCGCGTCGGGCGCGGATCGAAATGCAGGCCCGTGGTACGCTCGACCTCGTCCAGGCCGCAATATTCGAACAGCACGTCGGTCGGCCCCAGCAACCTGCTCGTGCCGGCGCCGCGGCGCGGGCGGCGCTCGCCGCGAACCTCGAACAGATCGGCAAAATCATTGTCGAACAGCAGCGTCAGCTCGAAGCTGGCGCGCCGGTCGCCGTGGTTCTGCACGCCGATGCGCTGATAGGCCGTGCCGCGCCACAGGAAGATCGTGCGCACGATGTGCAGCAGATCCTTTTGCAGCACGAGGCTGCCCTGCCGGTAGATGTCGGGATTGGTGAGATCGACGGTCAGCGCCGAATTGTCGTCGCGCAGGTTGGAGCCGAGCAGCAGCGGCTGGAGATCGTCGAGCACGAGCTCCAGCCGTGCGAGGTAGCGCGTGTCGTGGTGAAACAGGCCGTCCGGCCCGCCGGCCGAGGCGCCGATGTCGCCATGGCTGTCGAGCACGATGAAGGTGTCGTCGTGCTTGAGCGAGCGCCGCGGCCGCGCCGACGGCCCCGTCATCGGGATATAGAACGGTTGCTCCGCGACCTGCTCCACGGTCCGCGCCACGGAAACGAACTTGGTGACGGCTTCGGCTGACATGAGCTGCTCCCCTGCGCCTGTTTCGAAACGCAACCAACGCGAACGCGACTGTTGGGTTTACGCGGCGAACTTCGCGAGCCGGCTCATCTCCTGCGTCACCAGCTCACGGTAGGGACCGTGGCCCTGCATCAGGCGGTCGGGCGCGCCGTCCTCGATGATCTTGCCGGCCTTCAGCACCACGACGCGATCGAAATTGCGCAGCGTGGCGAGGCGATGCGCAATCGCGATCACGGTGCGGCCCCGCATCAGGCGCGACAGCGCCTCGCGGATCGCCTCCTCGGACTCGGTGTCGAGCGCCGCGGTGGCCTCGTCCAGCAGCAGGATCGGCGCGTCCTTCAGGAAGGCGCGTGCGATCGCGATGCGCTGGCGCTGGCCGCCGGACATCTTGACGCCGCGGTCGCCGACCATGGTGTCCAGACCTTCCGGCAGGCTGTCGATGAAATCGCAGCGCGCCGCGATCGCCGCGCGCAGCACCTCGTCGTCGGTCGCGTTCGGCCGGCCGTAGCGGATGTTCTCACGAATGGAGCGATGGAACAAGGAAATGTCCTGCGGCACCACCGAGATCGCCTCGCGCAGGCTCAGCTGCGTCACCATCGCGATGTCCTGGCCGTCGACGGTCACGCTGCCCTCGTCCGGATCGTAGAAGCGCTGAAGCAGCGTGAACAGCGTCGACTTGCCGCCGCCGGACTGGCCGACCAGGCCGACGCGCTGGCCGGGCTGAAGCCGCAGGCTGAACCGCTCGAAGATCTTCGCGCCGCCGGGATAGCCGAATGTGACGTTGTTGAAGGCGATCGCGGCACCGCTCTTCATCAGCGGCTCCGCCTCGGGATGATCGCGCAGTTCATGCGGAACCAGAAGCGTGGCAATGGCCTCGGTGAGCCGCGCGACGTGCTGGGTGACGTCGACCAGCGCCACGGCGAGATCGCGTGTGGCATTGAGGATGGAGAGACCGAGCGTACAGACCAGCACGACGTCGCCGGTGGTCGCCTCGCCCTGTTGCCACAGCGTGATCGCCCAGGCCATCAGCGCCACCGTCAGGACGACGGTCACGCCGGCGTGCGTGAGCCGCAGCTTCTCCAGATAGCGCAGGCTGCGCCCGCGCGCGGTGAGTTCCCGGTTCACCGTCGCGTCGAACCGCTCGTGCTCGTGGCTGATGCCGCAGAAGGCACGGACCAGCGGCATGTTGCTGATGACGTCGATCATCTCGCCGTCGACGACGGCGGCCTTGTCGGCGAAGTCGTCATGCAGCGGCTTGCCGGCTGCAGCGAGCCGGAACATGGCCGCCACCATGCCGCCCGCGATCACGATCAGGCCAAGCGCCATATAGGGACTGACGGTTCCAATCAGCGCGATGGCCGCAACTGTGGCGATGCACGGCGGCAACACATTCCAGACGAACATGTTCTCGACCGTGAACACGGCATTGGATGTGGCGGTAATGCGGCTCGTCAGCATACCCGGCATACGATCGGAGAAGTAGCTCGGCGCGTGTCCGGTCAGATGGCGAAAGATGTCGCGGCGCAAATCGCCGGTGACCCGGACGAAGGTGAAACTCGCCGTCCAGCTGGCGATCCGCCACAGGAAATTGTCGGCGGCGATCAGCGACATGAGCAGAATGAATGCCAGCCATACGCTACCGCCATGCGCGGTTCCCGCCGACAAACTGTCGACCAGCGACTTGACGCCGTACTGCGTGCCCACGGAGCAGGCAACGGCTGCAACGACAGCAGCCAGGATCACCAGATGCGACGCCAGCCGTCGCCGAAGATAGCGCAAGACAAAGGCAAATGGTCTGCGCGCGTATCCAGAAAGATGATCCATGTGGCTATCGCCCCGTACTGTTGATTACAGTTTTTTCTACCAGCCGACTGAACATCGACCGCTTCGTCCCGGTTCCGGGCCAGGTGATCACGACATGCGGATGCGGACGATCTGCGAAGAGGAGATGGCAGCATCGAGACAAGCCGTGCGATGTGTCGAATATGTAACGTTTGTTGAGAGGAACTTCGCAAGTGCGGGAACGTTCCCTTACCTGGCATAGCCGGTGCCGTGCAGGCGGGGGTTTTTCAACGTTCATGATCGCAGAGGAGAAGGTGAGATGCGCATCGCGCAGGTAGCTCCGTTGACGGAGGCTGTTCCACCCAAGCTGTATGGCGGCACCGAGCGGGTGGTGCATTGGTTGACGGAAGAGCTGGTGGCCCTGGGACATGACGTGACGTTGTTCGCCAGCGGCGACTCGCAGACGTCGGCGAAGCTGGACGCCTTGTGGCCGCGGGCGCTTCGCCTCGACGGTTCCGTGCGCGACCCCAACGCCCTGCACATGGTGCTGCTGGAGCGCGTGCGGCAGAAATGTGACGACGAGGAGTTCGACTTCCTCCACTTCCATCTCGATTATTATCCGTGGTCGCTGTTCCACCGGCAGCCGACGCCGTTCCTCACCACCCTGCACGGCCGGCTCGACCTGCCGGAGCATCAGCCTGTCTTCAACACCTTCTCCAAGATGCCCGTCATCTCGATCTCCAATGCGCAGCGCAGGCCTGTGCCGCAGGCGAACTGGGTGACGACGATCCATCACGGCCTGCCGCAGAATTTGCTGACGCCGAGGCCGGCGAAACAGGAATATCTCGCCGTGCTCGGCCGCATCGCACCGGAGAAGGGCGTTGACCGCGCCATCAAGATCGCGACCCATTGCGGCATCCCGCTGAAGATCGCCGCGAAGGTCGATCGCGCCGACCAGGATTATTACGACGAGCTGATCAAGCCGATGATCGTGAACAATCCGCTGGTGGACTTCATCGGCGAGATCGGCGACCACGAGAAATCGGAGTTCCTGAGCGGCGCGCTCGGACTTCTGCTGCCGATCGACTGGCCGGAGCCGTTCGGCCTGGTGATGATCGAAGCCATGGCCTGCGGAACGCCGGTCGTCGCCTTCAACCGCGGTTCGGTGCCGGAGATCATCGACGAGGGCCTCACCGGCTTCGTGGTCGAGGACATCATCAGCGCCGCCGGTGTCGTCAAGCGCCTTCCGCAACTGGACCGCGCCGCGATCCGCAAGCAGTTCGAAAAGCGCTTCACGGCGCGGCGAATGGCGCTGGATTATCTCGCGGCCTATCGCGGCCTGACGGATGCCCAGGCGCCTCGGATCAAGCTGGTGAGCAGCGCGGAGTAGCGGTAGCACCCACCACTCGCGTGTCCCGGACGCGCTGCAACGCCCTTAGCGTTGCGGCGCAGAGCCGGGAACCACGCGGCAGGGCGCACTCTCGGAAACGTGGGCCCCGGCTCTGCAGCGCACCGCTGAAGAAGCGTTGCGCTGCGTCCGGGGCACAAGACGGTTACTACACCACCACCGTCCGCTTCGGCTCGACGATCTCGAACATGCGCGGGAATTCGTCCATCAGGCCCATCAGCTCGGCGAGCTTCATCGGATTGCCTGATGGCGTGATCTTGCCGGCAGCCACGGCCTCCGGAAAGCTCGTCAGCTTCGCGATCACCTCGTCGAGTGTTGAACGTGCCAGCGTGAAGCTCGCGTCTGCGTTCTCCGCCTGCACGCCCTCGCTATAGGTCAGCGCGCAATTCTCCAGATTGAGCACGAAGGTCTCGCCGGTGTCGGAAAAGCGCCAGTTCAGCACGATGTGCTTGCCTTCCGCCTTGGGACCGTTGAGGCGGATGCCGAGCACGTCCCAAAGCTGCCCGGTGCGCAGTGCCGCCAGCGTCTCGCGCGGCATCGGCGGACGCGGCGGCGTCTTCGGCATGCCCTGGCGCAGTTCCTGCGCGCCGAACAGATAGGCGTTGCGCCAGGTCGCGCTCTCGGCGGCATAGCCGAGCTGCTCCAGCGTATCCGCCAGCAGGTGACGTGCCGCCGCATTGTCAGGCTCGGCGAACACGAGATGGCCGAGTGCCTGCGCGACGAAGCGGAATTCGCCCTTGTCGAAATCCGCAGCCGCCCGCGCGAGGATGGCGTCCGCGCCGCCCATATACTCGACATACTTCCTGCCCGACGCCACCGGCGGCAGCGGATCGAGATTGACCGGATTGGCGTCGTACCAGCCGAGATATTTCTGGTAGATCGCCTTCACATTGTGCCGGATGTGGCCGTAATAGCCGCGGCCGTGCCAGGCGCCTTCCAGGCTCTTCGGCAGCTGGATCGTCTCGGCGATCTCGGCGGCGGTGAGGCCGTGGTTCATCAGGCGGACGGTCTGGTCATGCGCGAACTTGTAGAGATCGCGCTGCTGCCGGATCATCGTGCCGATGCGCTCGCGACCCCACACCGGCCAGTGATGCTGGCCGCACATCGCCTCCGCCTTGCCGTCCCAGAGCTGCAAGGCCTCACCCAGGTATTTCGACCAGGCCAGCGCGTCGCGCACGTCGGCGCCACGGAACGGCAGCAGATTGTGGAAATTGTGGGTGCAGTTCTCGGCGAGGTTCAAGAGCTTGTAGCGCGGGATGAAGAAGTGCATCTCCGCCGGCGCCTCGCTGTTCGGCGCCATCTGGAATTCGAACTCGACGCCGTCGATGACGCGCCTGTCACCGGTCGCCATGATCAGATCGGTCGGACGCAGCAGTGCAACGCCGCCTGCTGCCATCGACTTGCCGAGCCCATTGTCGACCTGCCCGCGCACCCCCTTGGCGAGGAAGGGGCCGAACTGATACTGCGCCCGCCGCAGCATCGCGGGTCCCGCGATGATGTTCTCGGAGACGGCGTGCTCCATGAACAGGTTCGGCGCGATGATCGGCACGCGGCCGGTGGCGAGCGCGTCCTCCTCCAGCACGCCACGCGCGCCGCCCCAGTGATCGGTGTGGGTATGGGTGAAGATGACGGCCGCGACCGGCTTCGTGCCGCGATGCCTGAAGTAAAGATCGAGCGCGGCGCGCGCGCCTTCGATCGAGGTCAGCGTGTCCACGACGATGACGCCGCTGTCGCCCTCGATCAGCGTCATGTTGGCGATGTCGAGCCCGCGCACCTGGTAGACGCCGGGCACCACCTCGAACAGCCCGTGCTGCATGTTGAGCCGCGACTGCCGCCACAGGCTGGGATTGACCGTGGGCGGTGCCTCTTCAGTGGACAGGAAGCCGTAGGGCTCGAGGCTCCAGACCGTCCGGCCCTGCGGATGAGTTATCTTCGCGTTCTCGATCGTGCCGAGGAAGCCGCGCGCGGCATCGTCGAAATCCCGCGTGTCGGAAAACGGCAGCGCGGCCAGCATGGCATCATGCTGCGCGATGACGGAGGGCGAGGCCTGCTTTGGCGTCTCCGCCGTCCCACGGCTGCTGGTCTCGCTCATCGTTCGTCCTCCCGGCTGACTGGCTGACGATGATCTAACCGCATCCGGCCGCGGATTGCCATCCGCGCCCCGCAGTCCGGCGCGCGGAACCCCGGCGCGCGCTCGCCGGCTCGCCCGTCACATCTCGCGCCGCTACATGCCCAGCAGGTTGGGCAGCCACAGCGACAGGCCCGGCCAGTAGGTCACGACCACGAGGAACGCCAGCATCGTCAGGAGCCACGGCCACACCGCGATCGTGAGCTCGGTGATACCCATCTTGGCGATGCCGGAGGCGACGTAGAGATTGAGCCCGACAGGCGGATGGCACAGCCCGACCTCCATGTTGACCGTCATCAGGATGCCGAAATGGATCGGATCGATGCCGAGCTTGATCGCGACCGGAAACAGGATCGGCGCCATGATCAGGATGATCGAGGACGGCTCCATCACGTTGCCCGCCAGCAGCAGCAGCACGTTGACGACGAGGAGGAAGCCGATCCAGCCGAGACCCTGGTCGATCATCCACTGCGCCAGCGCCTGCGGCACGTTCTCGTAGGTCATCAGGAACGAGAACAGGACGGCGTTGGTGATGATGTAAAGCAGCATCGCCGAAAGATTCGCCGATGACAGCAGCACGCGCGGCACGTCCCGCAGCTTGAGGTCCTTGTAGATGAACACCGCGACGATGAAGGCGTAGACAGCACTGACGGCGGCGGCTTCGGTCGGCGTGAACAGGCCGCTGTAGATGCCGCCGATCACGATCACGATCAGCAGGATGCCCCAGATCGACTTGCGGAACGCGTCGAGGCGCTCCATGAAGGTCGCCTTCGGCATGCGCGGATAGTCGTTGCGCCAGGCGCGATAGAACGTCGTGGCGCCGAGCAGCGTGGCCAGCATGAGCCCCGGCACGATGCCGGCGATGAACAGCTTGCCGACCGAGCTGTTGGTGGAGACGGCAAAGAGCACCATCGGAATCGAGGGAGGAATGAGAATTCCCAGCGAGCCCGATGTCGTGATCACGCCTGCGCCGAACCTTTTCGGAAATCCCTGCGCGACCATGGCGGGCAGGATCACCGAGCCGATCGCCACCACGGTGGCCGGGGACGAGCCGGAAATCGCGGCGAACAGCGCGCACGCGACCACGCCCGAGAGCGCAAGACCGCCGTACCAATGGCCGACCAGCGCAGTCGCGAACGCGATCATCCGGCGCGCCACGCCGCCATGGGTCAGGAAGTTGCCGGCGAGGATGAAGAACGGGATCGCCATGATCTCGAAGCTCTCGATCCCCGTGAACAGCTTCAGCGCCACCGATTCGGTTCGCACGTCGGTCAGCGTGAACATGTAGCTGAGCACGGTCAGACCGAGCGCGATCGAGATCGGCATGCCCGTGAGCATCAACGACAGCAGAAGGGAGAAAACCACGGCGACGCGCAGGCCCTGCGGCAGCGCGATCACGTGAGCCGAATGGGCAAAGCACAGCGCGACGATCAGGACCGGCAACAACATCAGGACCCAGCCGAGCGGGCTGCGTTCGTCGCGGACGACCTGGCTGCGCGTGACCGGGGCCGGATGAACCGGGTCCGCCTCGATGCCCTCGACGCCGGCCATGTCGTGATGGGGGAGCTCGCCGGTGCGATAGAAGGACCAGGCGACCTGCAGGAAGCGGAAGCACATCAGCCCCGAGCCGACGGGGATCGTGAGGTACACCATCCACATCGGCGCTTCGAGATCGTTGGACTGCTGGCCGGTCTGCCACATCTGGCCGACGAACGCGGCGCCGAAATAGCACACAATGGCCGTGAAAAGCGCACCGCAGAGAAGACCGAAGGTGATGACGCGGCGGCGCGATCCGCCGGGCAGCACGTTGACCAGTACGTCGACGCCGACATGGATGCCGGTGCGCACGCCATAGGCGGCACCGAACTTCGCCATCCAGATGAACATGTAGATACAGAGCTCTTGCGCCCAGGACAGGTCCACGGCGGCAAGCCAGACGAACGCCGCGCGCGCGGGCACCGCGAGGAAGGCCAGGCTGCGGGCTTCGGCCCATTTGGCGATGTCGATCGACAGCCCTGCCCCGTAACGGTGCAGCACGGCGACGAAGATGAGCGATGTCGCAGCCGCAATGAGCGTCGCGATCAGCCACTCCTCGAGATGATCGAGCACACGATTCAGTACACGCAGCAACTTGGTCCCCCCAGGATCGGCTCGTCATTCAAGAGTGAAACGGCCGGGAGCATGATGGCTCCCGACCGTTCGTGTTGTGGCGACAGGGCGCGGCCGTCAGTTCATCTTGACGTCGAGTTCCTTGGCGACGAGATCGAGCACCTCCTGCCCGACCCGGCCCTTTGCCCATTTGTACGTCGGCTGCATCGCCTCCTGCCACGCCTTGCGATCAGCGTCGGTGAGATAATGCAGCGTGGTCTTGCCGGATTTCTTGATCTCGGCGAGCGCGTCCTCGTTCTCCTGGCGCGCGATCGAGTTGGTGTAGTCGGTCGCCTCGTTCATCGCCTTTTCGAGCTGGGCGCGGATGTCGGGCGGCAGGCCGGACCAGAATTTCGAGTTGACGATCACGGCGTATTGCAGATGGGCGTGATAGGACACCGTGATGTCCTTCTGCACCTCGTAGAATTTCTGCGTCCAGTAATTCGACGCCGTGTTCTCGCAGCCGTCGACCACGCCGGTCTGGAGCGCCTGGTAGACTTCCGAGAAGGCCATGATCTGCGGGATCGTGCCGACCAGACGGAAATACTGGTCGGCGACCTTCGATCCGGAGATGCGGAACTTCAGTCCCTGGAAATCGGTCGGCTTCACCAGCGGGCGATTGGACGAGACCATGTGGAAGCCGTTGTCCCAATAAGCGAGGCCGGTGATGCCCTTGCCCTCCAGCTTCTGGAACAGCCACTTGCCGACCGTGCCCTTCATCGCGTTGGAATAGGTCTCGTCGTCCTTGAACAGCCAGGGCAGATCGAGCGCCTCGAATTCCTTGATGCCGAGTGGCGCGAATTTCGCGGTCGAGGGCGCCAGGATATGCACCGAACCGAGCTGCAGCGCCTCGATCTCCTCCTTGTCCTTGTAGAGCGTGGAGTTCGGATAGACTTCGATCTTGACCTTGCCGTCGGTGTACTTCTCGGCGAGTTCCTTGAACTTCAGCGCGCCCTTGCCCTTCGGCGTGTCGTTGGCGACGACATGGCTGAACTTGATGACGATAGGATTCTGGGCCTGGGCGACGGCAGGAGCCATGAGAGCAGCCGCAGCAGCGACCGCAAGGAGCAGCTTGCGCATGAAGGTACCTCCCAACAACCTCTAAAACCGGGTCTTTTTGTTTTCCGATTTCAGTAGTGGCAGCAATCCGCCACCCGAACAACTAGACCTAAGCCCAATTTGCCGCAGCCAAGCTAGCTTGAGGGCTGGTGTACATGCAACTCGGCACCCGCTCCATCCCGCGCCGCGAGCGCTTATGCCGCATCGCGGCAACTCCGTCACGCGTTCCGCTGGGCAACCATGAAGAGACGCCGGAACGGAAACAGCGTCTGTCCCATCGCGTTCTTCGGGTAGGCCTTCGCGACCCGCATCCCATAGGCGGCCTCGAAGGCCGCTTTCTCCTCGCCCTGCAACACGTCGAGATAGCGCGTCAGCCAGGTCCCCTTGGTCCATTCCTTCACCGGGTTCTCGCCTTCGAGCACCTGAAGATATTCGGTCTCCCAGATGTCGATATTGGCGGACATCGGAGCAAGAAGGTCGTGATAGAACGCCGGCCCCTCGACCGGCGGCGGGGTGACGAGATGCGCGACCTTGGATCGCCAGGGACCGTTCAGCGCGGTCTCGCCGATCAGCACATGCGAGGGGGCCAGAAAGTTGCGCGGCATCTGCACCGCAAGCATACCGCCGGGCTTCACCTTCTCCATCACCGACGGAAACAGTGCCGCATGATTGGGCAGCCAGTGCAGTGCGGCATTGGAATAGATCAAGTCGTAGGGCTTGGCGGGACGCCACTGGCCGAGGTCTTCATGGGACCATTGCACCTCCGGTGCCGCCTTGCGGCCCGCGGCAACCATCTCGGCCGAGCCCTCGACGCCGGTCACGGCCGCATCCGGCCAGCGCTCCTTGATCAACCTGGTGACGTTGCCGGCCCCTGCCCCGAGATCGGCGATCTCGCGCGGTGCGAAATCCGGAATCCGCATCAAGAGGTCGACGGCGGGCCGGAGCCGGTGGCCGGAGAACTTCAGATATTGCTGCGGATCCCAGACCATCGTTTCAGCCTTTTCTTTTTCGTGTTTCCTTCAACCTCGCTCTTGGTTACCACTGCTCGTCCCGCTCAGGCAATTCCAGTCGAGCAGGACGGGCAGGAAACGAACGGCAACAAGCAAAAGCAAACAAGAGAGCGTGTGACCATGGACCTCGGGCTCAAATCGAAAACCGCTGTCGTCACCGGAGCCAGCATCGGCATCGGCCGCGCCATCGCCAAGGGCCTCGCCGCCGAAGGCGTGCGCGTCGTCGGCGTGGCGCGGCGCACCGACCTGCTTGCCGAGCTGGTCAAGGACGTCGGCGGCGGCCTCATCATTCCGCTCGAGCAGGACGTGATGGACAAGGACGCGGCCGAGACCATCACGGCCTTTGCGCTGAAGGAGCTCGGCCATGTCGACATCCTCGTCAACAATGCCGGCGGCAGCCGTCCCCTTCCCGTCGATGCGCCCGACAGCAAATGGGACGAGGCGATCGCGCTGAACTTCACCAGCTACCGCCGCATCGCGCACGCGCTGCTGCCGCAGATGATCGCGCGCAAATGGGGCCGCATCGTCAACATCACCGGCAAGTCCGAGCCGGAAGGCCTCAACGCCGCCTTCGCGGCCAAAGCCGCCGTGCACGCCTGGGCCAAGGGCCTGTCGCGCGAGATCGGCGAGCACGGCATCACCATCAACTGCATCCCGCCCGGCCGCATCATGAGCGAACAGATCCGCCGCAACTACCCGCCGGATTATCGCGAACGGTTTGCGGAGGAGGAAATCCCGGTCGGCTATTGGGGCGAGCCAGAGGATCTGGCCGCGCTTGCGGTGTTCCTGGCGTCACCGGTGGCGCGCTACATCACGGGTACGGTGATCCCGGTGGATGGGGGGCTGCGGAGGTATCAGTTTTAGGGCTGTTAAGTCCGATCGGCCCATGAAAGAGCATGCCATGTCCGCTCCGCTCTCGGGAGCGGACAGCATCCGCTTGCTCTGACCAGTCGGCTGACGGCCGCGAGCAAGAAACTGCGCATGACCTGACCGACAAGGCGAAACCACGTGCTGCCGGCCGGACGCATATGACGCTCCACGTCGTGTGCATTGACAGCCTCCGCGGGCTCCTTAATGTCTAGACATATTCCGGAGCCGCCTTCTCGGGAGCCGCCGCCATGCCGCCGATCTACATCGCCTATCTGAACCGCCTCGACATCGAGGAGCTCAAGATCACCGACGCGGAGATCCTGGCCGCGATCGAGACGAGCTTGGCGGCGCAGGGCCGTGGCGACACGGTGATCGAACCGCGCGTTCACCTCGAGCCCGGCGTCGCCAACGGTCATTTCAACGTGCTTCGCGGGGCGATCAAGGCGCCGATCGACAGGGCCGGCGTGAAGGTCGTCGGCGACTTCGTCGACAACTACAAGCTCGGCCTCCATTCGGAACTGGGAATATTGACCCTGTTCGACCCGTCCAACGGTGCGCCGAAAGCGATCATGGACGCCAGTGGCATCACCGACATGCGGACAGGCGCGGTCACTGCAATCGGCGCCAAGTATCTCGCCCGAAAGAGCTCGAAAGTCCTTGGCCATATTGGGGCACGCGGCACCGCCTATTGGAACGTGCGGTTGCTCGATCATCTCTTCGATTTCGACGAGATCCGGGTCCATTCGCGGCGGGAGGAAAGCCGCAATGGCTTCGCCGAACGGCTCTCCCGCGATCTCGGAAAGAAGGTCGTCGCAACCGCGGATTGGCAATCCTGCCTCGAAGGTGCCGACATCGTTGTCGAGGCATCCCGTCTCGACAAGCCGACGCCGATGCTCAAGACCGAATGGATCAAGAAGGGCGCCTTCGTCGTCCCCTATGGTACGATGAGCGCGATTGAACTCTCGTTGACCGATATCATGACCAAACTCGTGGTCGACGATTGGGGGCAATGCAAGGGCGGCAAGTTCGGCAGCCTCCGCGCCCATGTCGAGGCCGGCAAACTGTCGGAGAAGACGCTGCACGCCGAGCTCGGACAGATCGTCGCCGGGCTGAAGCCCGGCCGTGAAAGCGACGCGGAGACCAATCTCCTTTGGCATCGCGGACTTTCGCTCTCCGACATCGCATTGGGTCATGCCATGCTGGAAAAGGCCGAGCGTCTCGGCATCGGGCAGCGCCTGCGGTTTGCATGACCGGCAGCGAAGGGCCGTCAACGCTGCGGTATGTCGCGAACGCGCGGATGTATTCGGCAGTGCCCGCGGCGACCGCTGCCTGGAGGGACCTGTTTGATTGGTTGGCGCGCGAGAGCAGCGTCGCCCTGAACATCATCGATCATCCATTCCCGTTGCCGCTGTCCGACCTGTGGGCGCGCGGAGATCTCGGCGCAGCCTTCATGTGCGGATTTCCGTTCATGCTCGCGGCTGACCGCCCCCGGCCGGTCGCGGCGCCTGTTCCATCCGGCGCGCTCTACGGTGGGAGGCCGGTCTATGCGACGCGCCTTGTCGTCCGTGCAGACTCCCGATTTCGGTCGCTCGAAGACACATTTGGCGGCCGGCTTGGCTTCACTGTCCCGGACTCGCATTCGGGATACAATGCATTGCGCCACCATCTTTTGCCGTACTATCGGAAGCACGGGGCGGGACTATTTCGCGAAAGCGTCGGGCCACTCACGACACCACGCCGAGTGATCGAGGCGCTTCTCTCCGGCGATATCGACGTCGGTCCGCTCGACAGTTATGCGCTGGATTTGATGCTGCGCCACGAGCCGCTGCTCGGTTCGCAAATTCGCATCGTCGCGACCACGGATCTTGCGCCGATTCCTTTCCTGGTTGCGGCGGCCGGATGCCCCGACGGCGTCGTCGCCGACTTGCAGGCGGCGCTTTGGAGCTTTGCCGCGGCCCCTGCGTGCGCGCCCCTGCGCGACAGGCTCTGCCTCGACGCCTTCGCTGCCATCGACCTTGACGACTACGAACTCACGTTGCGCTGGGATGCCGAGGCGCGCGCCGCCGGCTATGCGAAGCCCGGCTGACCGGCACCTCGCCTATCTGGCTTTCGCCGCGTCCACGAAGCTGTTGGTCCACAGATCGTCCCTGGTCGCCGCGGCGTCGAACTCCTTGCCAAAATTGTTGCCGACCTCCTTGTTGAAGGTCAGCGCGTTCTTCATGGCGTCGACGTCGATCTTGCCTCGGTCGGCCACTCCGCTGCTCATGCTCTTGACCGCCGAAGCGATCGCCTGCGGATCGGCCTTGGCGAAGAATTGCTTCTGTATCGCCTCGGCCGTCTCGGCGGGCTTGTCGAGCACGGCCGCGCTCGCCGCCTGCATCGCTGCGACCGTTTTCTGGATCAGCTCGGAGGTCGCGGGGCTGATCGGCTTCTTCGCGACCAGCACGAGATAGGGTTGCTTTGCGAGGAGCGGAAATTCGTCACCCATCGAGACGAGAACGACCCCGGTGCCCGCCTTCTCCGCGAGAAATCCCTCGGGCGGAGAGAGAACGAAGGCATCGATGCGTTTGGCCTCGAGGGCTGCCTGGATGGCAACTGGGCTGCCGACCTGCGCCACCTTGATATCGTTCTTCGCATCCAGGCCGCCTTGACCTGCGAGCCAGCGCGCCGCGGCCTCTTGAGCGCCGGCCAGCGCTGTCGCACCGAACGTCGCACCCTTCAGGGCGGCCAGTCGCTTCGGCAGCGGATCGGTCGGCTTCACGCCGGTACGTTCGAGAAAATCCCTGGACACGACGAGTTGGAGCGTCACTTTGGACATCAACGAATAGACGATCTGGAATGGCTGGCCCTTGGCGACGGCGCGCAGCATCGAATCCGGGCCGACTGCGGCCAGATCGATATCACCCGCGTCGAGCGCTGCGAGGGCTGACGCATCGCCACCGGGCAACGCAGCGATCGTGGCGGTAAGGCCTTGCGGCTTGAACGTGTCAAGCGCGCGCCCGGACCAGACCGGGAGAAAGCTCAGCGTCGGGGCCCCCAATCCAATTCGCACCGCTTGCTGGGCTTGGACCGGATTGGGCAGCAAGGCAATTGCCGCGGCGACCGTGGCCGCCTTCGCCCATTTCATCGTGACACGCATTGCGACATCCTCTCGGTTTAGGCATCGATCGGGCCTGAACCCGACAATGTTCGCCAGCGCAGGAGGCGACGCTCGATCGCGCCGGCGATCAGGTTTGCGATCGTGACGAAGCCGAGCAGGATGACGATCCCGGCGAAAACGCCGGCAGGATCGTAGGTCGACGACGCCTCATGGATGAACAGACCGAGGCCCTGCACCGACGATGTGAATTCGCCGACGATCACGCCGATGACGCTGTAGGGGATCGCCAGCCGCATCCCAAGCATGACGAAAGGGGCCGCGGCAGGCAGGAAGACATGATAGGTCAACTGGCGTTGGTTGGCGCCCATCACTTGCACGAGATTCACGAGTTCGCGATCGACGCTGCGGACACCTGCAAAAACGTTATAGAAAACGAGGAAAAACACCATGATCGAGGCCAGTGCGACCTTCGATCCGATGCCGATGCCGAACCAGATGATGAACAGCGGTGCCAGCGCGATCTTGGGGATACCATAGAAGGCCATCACGTAGGGTTCGAATATCCGTGCAAGCCGCGGTGAGCGGCCAAGCGCGTAACCGGCGAACACGCCCCCGGCGACACCGATGACGTAGCCGAGCACGAGTTCCTGCCCGGTGATCCACAAGTGCGGATAGATTTCTCCGGAGGCGAACAGCTCGTACAACCGCTCGACGACCGCGGTCGGCTTGCTGACGTAGATTTCCCTGATCAGACGTCCCGACGCCCATTGCCAAAAGATCAGCAGCGTGATGCCCGGCAGCAGCTTTACGAGCAATTGCAGCGCTCTCGAGCCGATCTCGGCCAATCCGCCGCTGGCACGCGTCGACGCGACGGGAGCTCGAGAAGCAACGTCACCCATTGCCTGCTGCTCGTTCAATGGATCTGTCCGGCTTGAAGCTGGGAGCGGAATTCGGTCCAGACAGCGTCATAGGCGGCATCGAAGCCCGGGTTCTTGAACGGCTCGTACATATTGCGCGGTCGGGGCAGGTTGATCGGAATATTGGCGAGGAGCCGCGACGGCCGCTGGCTCAGCACGACGACGTTGTCCGCGAGCAATACCGCTTCGGTAATGTCATGCGTGACGAATACGACGGTGGCGCCGGCTTCCATTGACAAAGTCTGCAGGTCGCTTTGCATCACCATCCGGGTCTGGGCATCGAGAGCACCAAATGGCTCGTCCATCAGGATGACGTCGGGCCGATAGACGAGCGTGCGCGCAATCGATCCGCGCTTCTGCATGCCGCCGGAGAGTTGGCTGGGAAAGTGTTGCTCGAAACCCGTCAGGCCGACCGCGCGAAGAGCCTCCGCAACCCGTTTTTGCCGTTCGTGAGCAGCGACGCCGCGCAGCACCAGCGGCAATTCGACGTTCTCTGCGAGAGTTTTCCAGGGAAGCAGTTGAGCCTGCTGCGGCACGAAGCCAACCTCGGTGTTGACTGACGTCACCTTGCGGCCACGATGATGGACGGAGCCTCGCGTTGGATGCAGCAGGCCGGCGGCCATCTGGAGCAGCGTGCTTTTCCCGCAGCCGCTCGGTCCGATCACCGCAATGAACTTGCCGCGGTCGGCCTCGAAGCTGATCCCGTCCAGCACCCGGATTTGGGTTCGCTGTCCCGGCGACGGAAAGTCCTGTCCTATCCCGTCGAACACAAGCACGCGATCGTCCATGCCGATCAACCCTCAAGCGAACATGTCTATACATATTCCAGGCCGCCCAAATGAGCAAGCCAAGGCCAATGCTGAGAATTTGGGCTTCGCAGGTCGAATGAAAGGCATGCGGTTGACGGCGGGACCGATGCAGCAGCATTGGCGTTGCGTCTTTGGCAAGAGCCGTTTCATTGCCTGACCGATCCGCGCGACGAGCTTCAAGACTCCGCTTGGGTCGATGTTGCTGAAGACGTCGCTCGACAAGCAGAGATTCTCGCCACAATCGGCTTCACCGCCCGCGCTCAGAAGCCCGGCATCCGGCGTGCCTTCTTGCTGCGCTCGCCGGCCGGGTCGATCGATCGCGCCTTGCGGAAATCAGCGATCACTTTAGTGCGGCGGCCGATGGTTTCATGGGAGATGCGCTGGCGGCGCACTCGTTCCGGTCGGCCGGCGCCTGCATATACTGGCCTCCCGACGACACATGGCTGACGATAGCATCATGCCAGTGTTTTGCCCGACGGTTCAACGTGATCACGGTCACGAACGCCGTCGCGACGTCGCTCGAAAAATCCCTTGTCGATCAAGGGGCCTTCTACTGTGCATGGGGTTGTTTTTCGACTTTTGTGTCGAGCCCTACAAAAAAATGCGAGAGCACCCTCACTCCGCCTGCAGGATCTCCGCAATCGCAGCGCCCGCCGCGATCGTGCCGAGCCTGCCGCCGACGTCGCGCGTCGCCCTGCCCTCGCGAAGCGCCTTCGCCACCGCCGCCTCGATCGCACGCGCCGCCTCCTCGTAGCGGACGGCGCCGTTCTTCTCGCCATGCCAGGCCAGCAGCAGCGCGGTCGACAGGATCAGCGACACCGGATTGGCGACGTCCTGCCCTGCGATGTCAGGCGCCGAGCCGTGTGCGGCCTGCGCCATGGCGTAGCGGTCGCCGACATTGAGCGAGCCGCCGAGGCCGAGGCTGCCTGACAGCTCCGCGGTGAGATCGGACAGGATGTCGCCGAACATGTTGGTGGCGACGATGACGTCGAACCGGTCGGGGTTGCGCACCACATGCGCCATCATGGCATCGACCAGGATATCGTCGACTTCGAGGCCGGGGTAGCCTTTCGCAGCCGCGCGGCAGATGTCCAGGAACATGCCGTCGCCGATCTTCAACACATTGGCCTTGTGGACGATGGTGAGATGCTTGCGCCGCTTCATCGCAAGACGACAGGCGGCATGCGCGATGCGCTCGCAGCACAGTCGCGTGATCCGGCGCAGCGAGATCACGACATCAGGCGTGACAAGCATCTCGCCATTGCCCTGCTCCATGTTGCGGTCGGCGTAAAACCCTTCGGTGTTCTCGCGCACCACGACGAGGTCGAACTCGCCGAGCCGGCCGGGCCGCCCGGCATAGGTGCGCGCCGGCCTGATGTTGGCGTAGAGGTCGAGGCCCTTGCGGAAATGCCTGGACGGATTGATCTCGCCATGCGCCTCGTCCTTGAAGTCGAAGGTCGCGGTCGGGCCCAGGATCAAGCCGTCGGCGGCGCGGACGATGTCGAGCAGCTCGGGGCGCACCGTGGTGCCTGATAGCTTCAGGCTCGCATGCCCGACCGCGTGCTCCTCCAGGCGCAGGTTGAGCTGGAAGCGCTCGGAGGCCGCGCGCAGCACGAGCGATGTCGCGGTCGTGATTTCCGGTCCGATGCCGTCACCGGGCAAAACGACGAGTTGCATGACGATCCCCTGAAATTGCGCCAGCACGATCATACGCCAGAGCGCAGGCGCATCGCCTGACCTTCGCGCATACACAGCATGCAAGCATGAGCCTGTGGAAGCCGGCCCGGGCGTAGTACATGCCGAAAGTCCCCTATGGCCACGCCGCCGGAGCAACGCGCCAACGCAATGACGATCACGTTACCTGCCGCCGCGCGCGAGCCCGACCACACCATGTCCGACGGCCTGCCGGCCGCGCAGCGGCGCTGGGCGATCGCGGCCATCTTCACCGCGCTGGCGATGGCCTCGCTCGACACCGCGATCGCCAACATCGCGCTGCCCGCCATTGCCGCCGATCTGCATGTCAGCCCGGAACAGTCGGTCTGGGTGGTCAACGTCTACCAGATCGCGCTGGTGGCGACGCTGCTGCCGCTCGGCGCGCTTGGCGAGATCGTCGGGCACCAGCGCATCTATCTCGGCGGCCTGATCCTGTTCACCATCGCCTCGCTGTTCTGCGCGGTGGCGTGGTCGCTGGACAGCCTGCTGGTGGCGCGCACGCTGCAAGGCCTTGGCGCCAGCGGCATCATGAGCGTCAACACGGCGCTGGTACGCTTCGTCTATCCCGGCCGGATGCTCGGCCGCGGCTTTGGTCACAACGCGCTGGTTGTCGCCACCGCCTTCACCTTCGGGCCGTCGATCGCCTCCGCCATCCTCGCGCTCGGTCCCTGGCCGTGGCTGTTTGCCGTCAACATCCCCTTCGGCCTCGTCGCGATCGGCATCGGCTTTGCGATGCTGCCGAAAACGCCGCGGGCCGACCACGGTTTCGACTTTCTCGGCGCGGTCCTGGCGTCGGCCTGCCTCGGCCTGTTCATCACGGGCATCGGCAGCGCCGCGCACAATCTGTCGCCTGTTGTTGTCGGCATCGAGTTGGTCGCGGCCATTGCGTTCGGCTTCATCTTGACGCGCCGGCACGCCGACCACCCTGCGCCGATGTTGCCGATCGACCTGTTCAGCCGGCCGATGTTCGCGCTGTCGGCGGCGACCGCCGTATGCTCCTTCGCAGTCCAGGGCCTCGCCTTCGTTTCGCTGCCGTTCTATTTCGAGGACGTGCTCGGCCGCTCCCAGGTCGAGACCGGCTTCTTCATGACACCGTGGCCGCTGGTGGTCGGCATCATGGCGCCGATTGCGGGACGCCTGTCCGACCGCTACGCCGTCGGCCTGCTCGGCGGCATCGGGCTCGTGCTGCTCGGCCTCGGCATGGCGCTGCTCGCCATGCTCCCGGCCAACCCTGCCATCGCCGACATCATCTGGCGGATGGTGATCTGCGGCATGGGCTTCGGCTTCTTCCAGGCGCCGAACATGAAGGCGGTGATGTCGAGCGCACCGCCCCATCGCAGCGGCAGCGCCTCCGGCATCGTCGCCACCGCGCGCCTGACGGGCCAGACGACCGGGGCGGCGCTCGCCGCGGCCTGCTTCGCGCTGGCCGGTCACGAGGGCGCGACCGTGGCACTCGCGCTCGGCGCCGGCTTTGCCGTGCTCGGCAGCGTCATGAGCTTCCTGCGGCTGGCGGTGAAGTAGGCCCTCAGGCCAGGTGCCGAGCCGCCGTCACATCGACGGTCGCCGCCGGGATGACGATCTCGTCGTCGAGCGCAGCGAGGCGCACGTCGATGGCGTCGATGACCTTGCGCGAGAACGGCCCGAGATGGGCATAGGCCGCGATCATCTGCACCGCGATCCGCGCCGACGACGTGTCGCGCTTGGCGCAGTTCATGAAGGTCTGCCAGAGCGGCCCCCGTGCCTCCGGGATAGCGGTGACCACGCGGTGCACCGTCTCCATCGCCCCGACCTTTGAACGGATGTCGCCTTCGGCGAGTTCATGGCGCTGCTTCGATCGATCCAGCAGCGTCATCAGCTTGTCGACCCGGCCCGCATAGGCCGCCGGACTGTAGATGCGCTCCAGCACCGTCTTGTAGTCCGTCAAGATGTCCCGCAGCGGCCTCACCGGATCGAAATTGATGCCGCCGGTGCACTGGTCGCCGCCGGTCGTCGATGCCAGATCGTGATCGGCGTGCAGCCGGCCTTCCTTCGCCAGGCGCCGCGTGAGCTGCGTGTTCGGCAACGCATAGAGCAGGCCGACCATGGCGACGGGAATCGCGGCCTCCTCGATGAAATCGATCATCGCCTCCGCCATCGAGACCTTCTCGTTGTCGAAGCCGACGATGAAGCCGGCGGTGACGAGCATGCCGGCGGCGTAGATCTTGTGGATGCTCTCGGCGATGTTGCGCCGCGTGTTCTGCTTCTTCCGCATCGCGACCAGGGTCGCGGGATCCGGACTTTCGATGCCGACGAAGATGCCGAAGAAATTGGCCGCCCCCATCAGGTCGAGCAATTCGGGATCGTCGGCGAGATTGACCGAGGCCTCGGTGGACAGCTCGAAAGGGTAGCCGTGCGCGCGCTGCCATTCGGCGAGCTGGGGCAGGAACAGCCGGAGCGACTTCTTGTTGCCGATGAAATTGTCGTCGACGAAATCGAGATGGCCACGATAGCCCATCTGGTAGAGCCGATCGAGCTCGACCAGCATCTGCTCATTCGTCTTGGTGCGCGGCACGCGTCCGTAGAGCTCGATGATGTCGCAGAACTCGCAGGTGAACGGGCAGCCGCGCGAATATTGCACGCCGAGATAGAGATAGTCCTCGAACTTGAGCAGGTCGAAACGCGGCACCGGGGTCCTGGTGACGTCGGCCTGGAATTTCGGCGCGATGAAGACGCCGGAACGCGCACCGCCCTCCCAGGCCGCGATGAATTCGTCGAGGATACCCTCGGCCTCGCCGAGCACCTGGAAGTCGGCCTTCGCGTAGATGTGGGGGCTGGAGGTCGGATCGGGACCGCCGACGACCACGGGCTTGCCTGCCGCGCGGCACAGCTCGATCAGGCGCAGCGTGTCGGCCTGCTGCGGCAGCATGCCGCCGGTGAAGACGACGTCGGCCCAGGCAAGATCCTCGTCACTCAGGGGCTGCGTGTTGCAGTCGATGAGGCGCACCGTCCAGCTCGCCGGCAGCATCGCGGCGACGGTAATCAGGCCGAGGGGAGCAGCGGGGCGCTTCACGCCCATCAGTTCGCAGGATTCGCCAAAGCTCCAGAAGGACTCCGCCGTGAACAGCGGATAGAGCATCAACACGTTGCAGGGGCTCGGCACGTCCATGGAACTCCTCTGGCTTCGACCCAGTGTACCAGAGCGCCTTCGTCTTGCATCCCGGCAAAAGAGACAAACTGTCGCCGCTCCAGCGCGGGAACACGCCGGACGTCGTCCCAAGCCTTGAATTGGCGCCCGGAGAGAGGCCACGTCCCGCCGAGACCGGGCTCGGCACAACACCGCGGGGCCCATAATCTTCCCGCGCCCGTCGGATGCTTGAGAGCCCACCCCGCAGACTGTTGATTTGAACAGTTCCAGTTTGCCGGACACATTGCGCTCCTGAGTCCAATCGGTGGATTGGTCCAATCAGGGGACTGCGATGGCAAACCTTACAATCAACGGAAAAACCCTCACGCTCGACGTCGAGCCGGATACGCCGCTGCTTTGGGCGATCCGCGAGAATGCCGGCCTGACCGGCACCAAATATGGCTGCGGCATCGCACAATGCGGTGCCTGCACGGTTCACATCGAGGGCATCGCCACCCGTTCCTGCGGGGTTTCGGTCAGCGAGGCCGAGGGCAAGAAGATCACCACGATCGAGGGCCTTGCCTCCGGCGGGACGCTACACAAGGTGCAGGAGGCCTGGATCGCCCAGGACGTTCCGCAATGCGGCTATTGCCAGAGCGGCATGATCATGGCGGTGGCGGCGCTGCTGAACGAGAAGCCGAAGCCGACCGACGCCGATATCGACGAGGCCATCACCAATATCTGCCGCTGCGGCACCTTCCAGCAGGTGCGCGAAGCGATCCACACGATCGCAAGCGCGTAAGGAGCCGCCCCATGAACAAGCACGTCTCACCCCAAATGAACCGTCGCGCCTTCGTCATCGGCACGGCCGCGATCGGCACAGGCCTCGCAATCGGCCTCGACATCCCCTTCGGCGGGCCCGCCGTGGTGCGCGCGGCCGACGGCTCGCCCGAGATCGGCGCCTGGGTCGTGGTCAGACCCGACGACACCGTCGTGATCCGCATCGCCCGTTCCGAGATGGGCCAGGGCTCGCTCACCGGCCTCGCCCAGCTCGTCGCCGAGGAGCTCGAATGCGACTGGACGAAGGTCACGACCGAATATCCGACACCCGGCCAGAGCGTCGCCCGCAAGCGCGTCTGGGGCGATTTCTCGACCGGCGGCAGCCGCGGCATCCGCTCTTCGCAGGACTATGTGCGCAAGGGCGGCGCCACCGCGCGCGTGATGCTGATCCAGGCCGCCGCCGATTCGTGGAAAGTGCCGGCGTCCGAATGTACGGCCGCGAACAGCGTCATCACCCATACGCCTTCGGGCAGGACCACGACCTATGGCAAGGTCGCCGAGGCTGCGGCCAAGCTGACGCCCCCGGCCGACGTCAAGCTGAAGGATCCGAAGGACTGGAAGCTGGTCGGCAAGGGCGTGAAGCGGCTCGACACCGCCGACAAGACCACCGGCACGATGATCTACGGCATCGATGTCAAGCTGCCGGGCATGCTGAACGCTGCGATCAAGGACTGCCCGGTGTTCGGCGGCAAGCTGAAGAGCTTTGACGAAGCCAAGATCACCGGCATGAAAGGCGTCAAGAAGGTCGTCAAGGTCGGCGACACCGCGGTTGCGGTCGTTGCCGATACCTGGTGGCACGCCAAGACCGCGCTGGAAGCGCTGCCGATCGTCTGGGACGAGGGCGAGAACGCCAAGGTCTCCAGCGAGTCGATTGCGAAGTGGCTGGCCGAAGGCCTCGACGATTCGCAGCCGGCCTATGTCGGCAACAAGAACGGCGACGTGAAGGCCGCGATTGCCGGCGCCGCCAAGAAGGTCGAGGCCGTCTACAGCTACCCCTACCAGAACCACGCCACGATGGAGCCGATGAACGCCACCGCGCTCTTCACGGCCGACAAATGCGAGGTCTGGTGCGGCACGCAGAACGGCGAAGCCGTGTTCGCGGCGGTGCTGGAGGCCTCGGGTCTGCCGGCGGAGAAGTGCGACATGTACAAGGTGATGCCCGGCGGCGGCTTCGGCCGGCGCGGCCAGACCGACTATGTCCGCCAGGCGGTCACGATCGCCAAGCAGATGCCGGGCACGCCGATCAAGCTGTTGTGGTCGCGCGAAGAGGACATGGCGCACGGCCGGTATCACCCGATCACCCAGTGCAAGATGACCGGCGCGTTCGACGCCAACAACAATCTGGTCGCGTTGCATTACCGCCTGTCCGGACAATCGATCCTGTTCTCGCTGCGCCCCGAGGCGTTGCAGAACGGCATGGATCCGGCTGCGTTCCAGGGCGTCGCCCAGTCCGGCGAGGCCGCGATCGGCTATTCGGTGCCGAACCTGCTGGTCGAGCATGCGATGCGCAATCCACACGTTCCGCCGGGTTTCTGGCGCGGCGTCAACGTCAATCACAATGCGATCTACATGGAATGCTTCATGGACGAGCTGGCCCAGTCAGTCGGCCAGGACCCGCTCGAATTCCGCCGCAAGCTGATGGGCAACCATCCCAAGCATCTGGCGGTGCTCAATGCCGTGGCCGAGAAGATCGGCTGGACCACGCCGGCGCCGCAGGGTGTCTATCGCGGCATCGCGCAGGTCATGGGCTATGGCAGCTACGTCGCCGGCGCCGCCGAGATCTCGGTGACCGACGGCAGCAAGATCAAGGTGCATCGCATCGTCGCCTCCACCGACCCCGGCTACATCGTCAATCCGGCCCAGGTGGAGCGGCAGATCGCGGGTTCCTTCGTCTACGGCCTCTCCGCGCTGTTCTACGGCGGCTGCACCGTCAAGGACGGCAAGATCGAGCAGACCAACTTCGACACCTACAACTCGATGCGCATCAACGAGATGCCGAAGGTGGAATCGGTGATGGTGCCGAGCGGCGGGTTCTGGGGCGGGGTCGGCGAACCGACCATCGGCGTCGCAGCACCGGCGGTGCTCAACGCCTATTTCGCGGCCACCGGCAAGCGCATCCGCTCGGTGCCGCTGCGCGACCAGAACATCACCTTCGCCTAGACAACATGCTGCGGCGGCGAGAGACTGCCACCGCAGCCCTGATCGAATGCCCCTGATGACCACGCGCCCGGTGACACGGCGGAATGCCGTGTTCGGCATCACCATGGCGGCCGCGACACTGGCGCGGCCATCGATCTTGCGCGCGCAATCCACAGGACGTGTCGTCGTGGTCGGTGGCGGTTTCGGAGGCGCGGCATGCGCCCGCGCACTGAAGCGTGCGCAGGAAACCCTGCAGGTCATCCTGATCGAACCCAATGCAGTCTTCACCTCCTGCCCCTTCAGCAACGAGGTGATTGCGGGCCTGCGCGACATCGAGGCGCAGCAATTCGGCTATGAAAGGCTTGCCGCCGAGGGCGTCACCGTGATCGGCGAGGCCGTGACCACGATCGAGCCACAGCGGCGCAGCGTCCTGACGGCCGATGGCATAGCGATGCCCTACGACCGTCTCGTGCTGTCCCCCGGCATAGACTTCCATGTCGAAGCCCTGCCCGGCTACGACGAGGCCGCGTCGGAAAAAATGCCGCACGCCTGGAAGGCCGGCGCCCAGACGCTGCTGCTGCGCCGGCAATTGGAGGCGATGGAAGACGGCGGCACCGTCGCCATCGCGATCCCGGCCAATCCCTCGCGCTGCCCGCCGGCGCCTTACGAGCGCGCCAGCCTGATCGCGCATTACCTGAAGACGAAGAAGCCGCGCTCGAAGGTGCTGGTCCTCGATGCCAAGGACACTTTCTCCCAGCAGCGGCTGTTCGAAAAGGCGTGGAAGGAGCTCTACGGCGACATGATCGAACGCATCGCGCTGTCGCAAGGGGGTCGCGTGACCTCGGTTGACGCTTCGACGAAGACCATCATCACCGAGTTCGGCAACTACACTCCCGACGTCGCCAACGTCATCCCGCCGCAGCGCGCCGGCCGCATCGCCGGGATCGCGGGCGCGGCGGATGCAACCGGCTGGTGCCCGATCGACCCTGTGACGTTCGAGTCGAAGCTCGTCCCGAACATCCACGTCATCGGCGATGCCTGTCTCGGCGGCGGCATTCCCAAATCGGCCTCCGCCGCCAGCGCGCAAGGCAAGGCCTGCGCCGCAGCAATCGTCAGCCTGCTCGCAGGCCGCGCACCGGAAACACCGCGGCTCACCGGCGTCTGCTACACCACCGTCGCGCCCGGTTACGGCTTCTCGCTCGCCGGCAACTACCAGCCCAGGGGCGACATCTTTGCCGAGATCGAGGGCGGCGCGACCAGCCCGGTCGACGCGCCGCGCGAGCTGCGCACCCGCGAGGCGGCTGAAGCCGAACGCTGGTTTCAAACCATCACGGCGGACACCTTTGGCTAGATCGGCCGTCCATATCGCGGCGCTGATCGCCGCCAGCCTTGCCTTCGTCTCCGGCACCAGGGCGCAGCAGCTCGCGCCCTACAAGATCGTCGGCGACGGCATTGCGGACTCGCTCACGGGCACGCCCGGCGATGCCGGGCGCGGACGCACGCTGGTGCTGGCGCGCACGACGACCTGCATCCTCTGCCATTCCGGCCCCTTCCCGGAAACGCGGTTCCAGGGCGATCTCGCGCCCGATCTCACCGGCGCCGGGAACCGGTGGTCGGTGAGCCAGTTGCGGCTTCGACTGATCGATGCCTCGCGCTTCAACCCGGAGACCATCATGCCGTCCTATTATCGCAACGATGGCCTCGTCCGTGTCGGGCGCAATTTTGCCGGCAAGCCGATCTTGTCGGCTGCGGAGATCGAGGACATCGTGGCCTTTCTTGCTACGCTTCGGGACTAGGCTCATGCCGACCACGCGACGACAATTTTTGAGCCTTGCCGGCGGCGTCACGGTTGCCGGGACGATCCCGATCGTCACGCTGCGGCCGCTCAAGGCGACGCCGGCCATGCTCAACACCGCGATCCGCAACATCGTCGGTGAAGCCCAGATCCGCACCGGCAGGGTGAAGCTCGACATTCCGCCGCTGGTCGAGAACGGCAACACGGTGCCGATGACGGTGAGCGTCGCAAGCCCGATGACCGAGAACGACTACGTCAAGAGCATCCACGTCTTCAACGAGAAGAACCCGCAGCCGAACATCGGCAACTTCCATCTCACCCCCTCCTCCGGCCGCGCCCAGGTCTCGACGAGGATCCGGCTCGCCGACACCCAGAAGGTGGTCGCAATCGCGCGCCTGTCCGACGACACCTTCTGGCAGGTCGCCGCCGACATCGTCGTGACGCTGGCCGCCTGCACCGAGGAGATGAACTGATGGCCGCCCTCATTAATGTTCCGGCAAAAGCCAAGCGCGGCGACATCATCGAAATCCGCACGCTGACCTCGCACATCATGGAAACCGGCTTCCGTCACACCGCGGACGGCAAGCTCGTGCCGCGCGATATCATCACGAGCTTCATTTGCCGCTACAACGGCGCCGAGATCTTTCGCGCCGATCTGTTTCCGGCGATCGCCGCGAACCCATACCTATCCTTCTTCACCGTCGCGAAGGAGAGCGGCAAGTTCGAGTTCGAATGGAGCGGCGACAACGGCTACTCGTCCACCGCCTCGGCATCGATCACGGTCGAATGAGATTTTGGCGCGCGATCATGGTGGCAGCGCTTGTCGCAGCAGCGCCTGCCCTGCTCGCCGGCGAGATCCCGCCCGATGCGCGCCGGTCCGGCTACACCTTCATGGGGCCGGACTCGCGCGCCATGCAGGATGACGACACGTCCAATCCGGGCATGCTGTTCGTGCTCGACGGCGAGGCGCTGTGGACCAGGAAGACCGGCAGCGTGGAGAAGGCCTGCGCGGATTGCCACGGCGATGCGCGGGGCAGCATGAAGGGTGTCGCGGCGCGCTATCCCGCTTTCGACAAGGCGCTGGGCCGTCCCGTTACCCTGGATCAGCGCATCAATCTCTGCCGCGCCAATCATCAGCAGGCAACGCCGCTGCCCTATGAGAGCCACGATCTGCTGGCGCTGTCGGCTTTCGTCGCCCACCAGTCGCGCGGCGTCGCAATTACGGCTGGCGAGGATCCGCAACTCAAGCCATTCGTCGCGCAGGGCCGCACCCTCTTCATGCAGCGCGAGGGCCAGCTCAACCTCGCCTGCACCAATTGCCACGACGACAATTTCGACAGGCGCCTTGCGGGCGCGCCGATCACGCAAGCGCAGCCGACCGGCTATCCGCTCTATCGGCTGGAATGGCAGACGCTGGGCTCGCTGGAGCGGCGCCTGCGCAGCTGCATGAGCGGCGTTCGCGCCCAGGCCTACGAATACGGCGCACCGGAGCTGGTCGCGCTCGAGCTCTATTTGATGTCGCGGGCGCGCGGCCTGCCGATGGAGACGCCGGCCGTGCGGCCCTGATCCGAGATTAGGACTAGGCAGGCGCGGCACGGTCGCTAGTATCCCTCCCAAAGAAAGATGAGTCACAGGGAGGACTTGAAGTGGTCGACTACAGAATCTCGCGCCGTACGCTCTTGACGGGCACTGCAGCGGCCGGCGCGCTCAGCCTGACCGGTTTGCCGGCGCGCGCCGAGGTCAACTGGAAGAAATATGCCGGGACCAAGCTGGAGGTGATTCTCGCCAAGGGGCCACGCGGCGACAACCTGCAAAAGAACATCAAGGAATTCACCGACCTCACCGGCATCCAGGTCGAGGCCGAGCAGATCCCCGAGCAACAGCAGCGCCAGAAGGTCGTGATCGAGTTCACCTCGGGCCGGCCGAGCTTCGACGTCGTCCATCTCAGCTATCACGTGCAGAAGCGGCAGTTCGAGAAGGCCGGCTGGCTCGCCGACATGACGCCTTTCATGAAGGACCCGTCACTGACCGCGCCCGACCTCGTCGAGAGCGATTTTTCCGCGGCGGGCCTGCAATATGCCAGGAACGACAAGGGCCAGATGCTATCGCTGCCGTGGTCGGTCGACTATTTCATCCTCTACTACAACAAGGAGCTGTTCCAGAAGAAGGGCGTGGCGGTCCCGAAGACCCTCGACGAGATGGTCGCCGCCGCCGAGAAGCTTACCGATCCCAAGGAAGGCACCTACGGCTTCGTCGGGCGGGGCTTGCGCAACGCCAACATGGCATTGTGGACCAACTTCTTCCTCAACTATGGCGGCGAATTCCTCGACGACAAACGCAACATCCTGACCGACGGTCCGGAAGCGATCGCGGCCACGAAGCTCTACCAGACGCTGCTGACGAAGTCCGCCCCGCCCGGCGTCGCTGGCTTCAACTGGATGGAGTCGATGGCCTCGTTCACCCAAGGACGGTCGGCGATGTGGATCGACGGCGTCGGCTGGGCGCCGCCGCTGGAGGATCCGGCCGCCTCGCGCATCGTCGGCAAGGTCGGCTACACCGTCGTGCCTGCCGGGCCCAAGGGACATTATTCGTCCACTTACGGCGACGGCATCGGCATTGCGGCGGCGAGCAAGAACAAGGAAGCCGCGTATTTGCTCTGCCAGTGGGTGGTCTCGAAGCAGCAGGGCGCGCGCCTGCTCCAGGCCGGCGGCGGCGTCCCGTTCCGCAACTCGATCCTGAACGACCCCGAGACCCAGAAGGGCGTGAAGATGCCGCCCGAGTGGCTGCAATCGGTGATCGAGTCCGGCAAGATCAGCAAGCTCGGCCTGCCCGTGGTCGTCCCCGTCGCCGAATTCCGCGACATCGTCGGCGCAGCGCTCACCGCGACGCTGTCCGGGGCCGATCCCGCCGCCGAGCTGAAGAAGGCCAACGACCAGTACCGGCCGATCCTGGAGCGCAGCGAAAAGGCGTGAGTGCGTTGACACAAGCTGATCCGGCCGCGGCACGGTCCGATGCCGCGCCGGAGAAGGAGTTGCGGCCGCCGTCCTACTGGCCGTTCGTGGTGCCGGCGCTGGTCGTCGTGCTCGCCATCATCATCTTCCCGTGGGTCTTCACCATCTGGATGAGCCTGAACGAGTGGAAGGTCGGCTCGCCGACCACCTTCGTCGGGATCTCCAACTATCTGCGGCTGACCAGCGATCCGCGCTTTCTCGAGGCGGTCGGCCACACCATGGTCTACACCGCGCTGTCGGTGCTGCTGCCGCTGGTGCTCGGCACGTTCGCGGCCGTGGTGTTCCACCAGAAATTCGCCGGCCGCGGTTTCCTGCGCGGTGTCTTCATCATGCCGATGATGGCGACGCCGGTGGCAATCGCGCTGGTCTGGACCATGATGTTCCACCCGCAGCTGGGCGTGCTGAACTACCTCTTGTCGCTGGTCGGGATACCGCCGCAGCTCTGGGTGTTCCATCCCGCGACCGTCATTCCCTCGCTGGTGCTGGTCGAGACCTGGCAATGGACCCCGCTGGTCATGCTGATCGTGCTCGGGGGCCTCGCAGCAATCCCGACCGAGCCGTATGAGAGCGCGCAGATTGACGGCGCCAATCTCTGGCAGGTGTTCCGCTTCATCACGCTGCCGCTGATCATGCCGTTCCTGTTCATCGCCGGAATGATCCGCATGATCGATGCGGTGAAGAGTTTCGACATCATCTTCGCGATCACGCAAGGCGGGCCGGGCTCGGCGTCCGAGACCATCAACATCTATCTCTACAGCGTCGCCTTCACCTATTACGACCTCGGCTACGGCTCGGCGATCGCGGTGGTGTTCTTCCTGCTGATCGTCCTGCTTGCGGCGGTGATGCTGTACGCCCGCCAGCGCATGGTGTGGACCGAGATCGAGAGCGGCGCATGACACCCCGTCAAATCATCGGCAAGATCGGCCTGTGGCTTTCGGTGTTCGTCATCGTGTCGCCGGCGATCCTGTTCTTCCTCTGGATGCTGTCGCTGTCGCTCAAATTCGAGATCGACAATGCCGCCTACCCGCCGGTGTTCTTCCCCGAGCACATCGCCTGGAAGAACTATGCCGACGTGCTCGCCTCCAACCGCTTCCTGACCTATTTCATCAACAGCCTGGTCGTCACCGGAAGCGCGACCGCGCTGGCGCTGATCGTCGGCGTCCCCGCCGGCTACGGCATCGCGCGCATGGCCGCGCACAAATCCGCGATCGTGATCCTGATCGCCCGCATCACGCCCGGCCTGTCTTACCTGATCCCGCTGTTCCTGCTGTTCCAGTGGCTCGGACTGCTCGGCACGCTGGTGCCGCAGATCATCATCCATCTGGTGGTGACGGTGCCGATCGTGATCTGGATCATGATCGGCTATTTCGAGACGACGCCGCTGGAATTGGAAGAAGCCGCCCTGATCGATGGTGCCACGCGCTGGCAGGTCTTCCGGCACGTCGCCCTGCCGATCGCCAAGCCCGGCATCGCGGTCGCCTTCATCCTCGCCGTGATCTTCTCCTGGAACAATTTTGTCTTCGGCATCGTGCTGGCCGGACGCGAGACCCGCACTTTGCCCGTCGCCGTCTACAACATGATCTCGTTCGACCAGCTGAGCTGGGGGCCGCTGGCCGCGGCCGCGCTGATCGTCACCCTCCCGGTGCTGCTGCTGACGGTGCTGGCGCAGCGGCAGATCGTGGCCGGGCTGACGGCAGGGGCGGTCAAGGGCGGGTAGCTGCGCCCGGAGGTGCCGGCGACATCCCGGATGCAAGGCGTAGAGCGCCTTCCACCATTGATCCACCGCAAGGACGTGTTGGCCAACTCTGGCAAATCTCTCGAGCAAGGGAGGAATAGCCATGACCATCGCTGACCAGGCTTCACCAGTCGCTTCGGTACAGGCCAGCAAGCAGCCGACCTGGATTAGATCCAATTGGGGCTTGGTGTTGGGAGCGGCTGTCCTCCTTGCTATCCTTTTCTCGCCGACACCGGCGGGGTTATCAGTCGCGGGCCAGCGGATGCTCGCGGTCTTCGGCTTTGCCGTTATCGTCTGGGTCACGGAGGCGCTTGACTATGCGGTGAGCGCCATCGTCATCGCCGCATTGATGGCCCTGCTCCTGGGTATTTCGCCGAACGTCACCAACCCGAATGTCTCGATCGGCTCGGTTCAGGGCCTTACCACCGCGATAAGCGGCTTTGGCAATACGGCGCTAACGCTGGTCGCCGCGGCCTTGTTCCTCGCGGCTGCCATGACGGTCACCAGGCTCGATCGTCGCATCGCCTTGATCATCCTGTCACGCGTTGGGACGCGAACAAATCGGATCGTCATCGGCGCCATTGTCGTGTCCACCGTGCTGGCCTTGCTCGTACCCAGTGCGACCGCGCGGGCAGCCGCTGTGATCCCGATCATCATGGGTATCATTGTTGCTTTTGGCGTTGACAAGAAGAGCAGATTTGCCGGCCTTCTGATGATCACGACGGTTCAGGCGGTCAGCATCTGGAATGTCGGCATCAAGACCGCGGCGGCGCAAAACATGGTCGCCGTCGGCTTTCTCCAGAAGATGCTGGGCCATGACATCACCTGGTTGAGCTGGTTCATCGCCGCGGCACCGTTCTCGTTCCTGTTGTCGGTCGGGCTGTACTTCATCATGATGACCATGATGCCGCCGGAAGCAAAGGAGATCTCTGGCGGCAAGGCGACCGTGGAAAAGACGCTGGGCGAACTCGGTCCAATGACGGGCAAGGAAGCCCGTCTGTTGGCGCTCTCCCTCATCCTGCTGTGTTTCTGGTCGACCGAAGGTGTCTTGCACTCCTTCGACAGCTCGACGACGACGACGATCGCGGTGGCCCTGCTGTTTCTTCCCGGCATCGGCGTCATGGACTGGAAGACGGCAAACCCGTTGATCCCATGGGGAACGATCGTGCTGTTCGGGATCGGCATCAGCCTCGGCACGGCCTTGCTGCAAACCCAGGCAGCACAGTGGCTGGCCAATCTCATCGTCGCGTGGTTCGGTCTCAACCAGCTTCCGTCGCTCGCCATTCTTGCCGTGATGGCAGCGTTCCTTGTCGTCGTTCATCTCGGTTTTGCCAGCGCGACCGCGCTCGCATCGTCCCTCATCCCAATCGTGATCGCCGTTCTGCAAAAAGTGCAGACGCCGGGAATCAACGTGCTTGGCATGACCCTCGTGCTACAGTTCGTCGTGAGCTTCGGTTTCATTCTCCCGGTGAATTCGCCTCAGGGGATGGTCGGCTACGGGACCGGTGCCTTCGCAGCACGCGATTTCATACGCACCGGCATCGCAATCACCGTGCTGGCCTATCTGCTCACTCTCGTGTTCGGCGCGACCTACTGGCGCTGGCTCGGCTACGTCTGAGGATCGAGCGCTGCTGTCGTCCCCTAAAGGACAAAACGAAAGCGGCCGGGCGACTAATCGCCACCCGGCCGCGACAGAACTCTCGCCGATGCCTATTCCGCCGGAGCCGCGTGCATCTCCGGATGGGCGGCATAGGACTCGCTCGCTCCGAGCTTGCTGGCCGCGAACAGGCCGGCTGCCGTCACGGCGTAAGCAAGCGCCACCGCGGGCGTGACGCCGAAGCCACCGCCGATGCCGACGGCTTCGCCGTGCATGAAGCCGAAATAGGTCAGCACGGCACCGACCAGCGCAAATGCCGAGGCCTTCTCGAAATCGCGCTCGATGATGAAGACGCCGATCGCGCCCAGGATGAGGCCGCCGAGGATGGAGCCGCCGCCCATCACCTCGAGCCCGTGGTAGAACACGCCCTGCGTCGGCAGCGCGGCGATCGCAGCGGCCTTGACCGCATCGACCTTGTCGGCGGCCAGCCCGCCGACGGAGGTCGCCGCCATCATGGTCGAGCCCAGCATCGTGTCGATCTGCAGCTTGGCCCAGGCGGCCAGATGCGGCGTCAGCGCCAGCACGATCGCGGGCGCATGCTTGACCGGCGTGGTCTGGAACGCCTGCGCGCCGATCAGCATGCCGATATAGAGCAGGATCGGCGAGATGGCGACGACAGGCACGAGCGCCAGCAGCACCGAGATGATGCCGAACCACGCCAGCACGACCACCATGATTCCGGTCGCCGCCGAATAGCCGATGCGGCCACCCATCGCCTTCCAGCCGGGATGGCCGATATAGACCGCGTTGATGAAGGGATTGCCCATCAGGCAGCCGATCAGGCTGACGACGCCGTCGGCGGTCAAGACGCGCGTGGTCGGATATTCGTCGCCGGCCGCTTCTGCGCTCTCGACATTGTCCATGGCCTCGACGAGGTCGTAAATGCCGAAGGGAATGGCGGTGACCAGGATGATGCCGAGGAATTCGAAGCCGGAGAAGACGTAGCCCACCGCCGGGATCGGCACCGAGAAGCCGAAATTTGCGAAGGCATCGCCGACGCCCTTGACGCTCAACCCGCCGAGACCGAGGCCGAACAGGTTCGAGCCCCAGGCGATGACCATGCCGACCGCGATGGCAACGAGGCCTGCGGGAATGCCGCGCCAGTATTTCACGCCGCCGAACCAGCTCACCAGGATGATGGCGAAGCAGACGAGGCCGATCTGCGGCGTCATGTACATTTCGAGCGCAGGACGCATCGAGATGAAGGTGACGGAGACGCCGGCGAGCGTGCCGAGCAGCGCTGCGCGCGGCGTGATCCTGCGGATGAACGGCGCGATGAAGCCGCCGATCATCAGGATGAAGCTCTGGAAGAACACCCAGACGAGGCCGGCCGACCAGCCCTTGAGCGGATCACCGGTCTTGATCGTGATCGGCAGCATGATCACGAATGTGACGATGAACATGTGCGGCACGCTGACGCCGGACGGCAGCGCGCAGACGTCGTTGCGGCCGGTCCTCTGCGCCAGACGATAGGCGAGGAAGGCGTAATAGAAGGTCGACAGGCACATCATCAGCCCGAGCGCGGGCAGGATGCGGCCGAACACGAGACTGTCCGGCATCTTCAGCACGAAACGAAGCAGGCCCGTGAGCACCAGCATGTTGACGAGGATGTTGGTGCCGAAGCCGAAAAACGCGTTCCAGTCGCCCGATGTCCATAGTGCCGGCTTGAACTCGGACTTGTTCAGATCAGATTTGCCGGTCGTCCCCGTCATTGTGCTCATGGTGATGCCCCTAAGCTGATGTGGAAATCTTCATCGCCTCCAGTACTGCGGCTGAGCTAGCTACCCAGCCGAAGATGCCGCCCTGGGCCTTGATCATCTTCAGGCCCATCTCGTGAAACTCGGGGAAGTAGGATGCGCAGCCGTCCGAGATGACGACGCAGCGGAAGCCGCGGTCATTGGCCTCGCGCACGGTGGTGTTGACGCACACTTCCGTGGTGACGCCGCAGACCAGGAGATTCTCGATGCCGTATTGCTCCAACACGTCGGTGAGCTCGGTGGCGTAGAACGCGCCTTTGCCGGGCTTGTCGATCACGACTTCGCTGTCGAGCGGATAGAGCTCGGGGATGATGTCGTGACCGGCCTCGCCGCGAATGAGAATGCGCCCCATCGGGCCGGGATCGCCGATGCGCAAGGACGGCGCACCGCGCTCGATCTTCGCCGGCGGCGCATCAGAAAGGTCGGGCAGATGGCCCTCGCGCGTATGGACCACCAGCATGCCGGTGTCGCGCGCCGCCTTCAGCAGCGCACCGATCGGCTTCACCGCGCGCGCAAGCTGGCTGACGTCATTGCCGAGCGTCTCGCCGAAGCCGCCGGGCTCCATGAAATCGCGCTGCATGTCGATGATGAGAAGCGCGGTGCTCGGCCAGTCGAGCTTGATCGGCTCGGGCTCGGCGCTGATCACGCCCGGTGTCGGCTTGGTTGAGTTCAACATGACGCAGGCCCCCGCGAGAACTCTCATTGCCAGGAGTTCTGCAAACGCCGTGCCATTGTGTACAATTGCGATTAAGCCGCCCGCGCGAGAAAATTTGCTGCGCTGTCAAAATGTTATCAGAAAATCACAGCCCTGCTTATTCCGTGTGCGGCGGCGTTGCGGCGTGCATTTGCTCAAAGGATGAGCGGCGGCTAAGTAGGCTTTATTTGCGGGCAGCATCTCCATACAGCCGCCGATACTCTTCCTCATACGGCGCATACGAATCCTTCAGCGTCGCCATGTTGAGCAGCATGGTGGCCACCATCGCGCCCGTCTTGTCGAACACGCGCGTCTTCACCCAGGCGCTTTCGGTGCGGCGGCTGCCGGACAGCGCGACCACCTCGCGCTCGACTTCATAACCCTCGTCGACGAAGAGCGGGCCCTTCACCAGCCTGATCTCCTGGTCGGCGAACAGGCCGACCGCCGGTCCCTTCGCCGGCAGCGGATCGTCCTTGGCGCGGTACTGGAACAGCACGCTCAGCATCTCCATCGGGATGATGGCCCTGCCCCACGGACTGTCCGCTCCCGAATAGTAAGGTGAGGTCTCGGTGATGACGGCGAGCTTCTGCCGGAGCGAAAAAGGATAGAGGTCGCCCATGTTCTGGTCGAACGCCATCCGCACCGGCTGGCGCTTGCTGGTTTGCGCCACCCTGACGTCGCGCAGGATCACGGGATCGGCGAGCGGCTTGAGCTCGCCGAGACGCGTCTCCAGCGCGGTCGCGGCATGCGGCTCGCCGACCGACGCCGTACCGCGCAGCACTTCGGTGCCGTCGCGCTTGACCATCTGGATCTGGCACTGGCTCGTGCCGGCTAGAGGCTTGGACAGGATCGCCTGCACCTCCTCGCCTTCGAAGCAGGCGTTGCGATAATGCGCGGAAAGACAACCACTCTCGAACCAGGCCCGTCCCCACAGGCGCGCGCCGAGCGGTGCGAACTGGCTGAAATGCGTCGGCCCCTCGATGGTGCCGCCCTTGAAGCCGAGCTTTTGCGCGGTGGCGTCGTCGTGGATGGAGGCGTGCGCGTCGTAGACCTGCGCATGGAGCATCTGGCGCGGCTGGCGCCACGGCCCGATCAGTGCCTCGGCGGTCTCGGTGATCTCGGTATTGAACGCGTTTGCCATCATGGGCTCCTCCACAGGCAGCCATGACTAGCAGGAGCGCCACGGATGCGGCTAGCCGTATTGACTTCGGCGACCCATGCTCTTGACTGCCTGATCCTGCTTCGCAAGTCGCCGCTCTTTCCGCGGCGCAAAATTCCCGCCGGACCAAGAAAAACAAGGACGCCCGAAATGACGCTGATGCAGGTCGAGCTGGACGACAAATACCGGCTCGAATCGAAGCGGATCTTCCTGTCCGGCACACAAGCCCTGGTCCGCCTGCCTATGTTGCAGCGCGAACGCGACCGGCTCCAGGGGCTCAACACCGGCGGCTTCATCTCCGGCTATCGCGGTTCCCCGCTTGGCATGTACGACCACGCGCTATGGCGGGCGAAGTCGCACCTCCAGCAGCACGACATCGCCTTCGTGCCCGGCCTGAACGAGGATCTGGCGGCGACCGCGGTCTGGGGCAGCCAGCAGGTCGGCCTCTTTCCCGGCGCCAAGGTCGATGGTGTGTTCGGCATCTGGTACGGCAAAGGCCCCGGCGTCGACCGCTCGGTCGACGCGCTCAAGCACGCCAATGCGGCCGGCACCTCGCTCAATGGCGGCGTGCTGGCGCTTGCCGGCGACGACCATGGCTGCCAGTCCTCGACGCTGGCCCATCAGAGCGAGCAGGTGTTCGCGGCAGCGCTGATCCCCGTGATCAATCCGGCGACGCTGCAGGACTATCTCGATCTCGGCCTCTACGGTTTTGCGCTGTCGCGCTTCTCCGGCTGCTGGGTCGGCTTCAAGGCGATCAGCGAGACCGTGGAGAGCTCGGCGTCGATCTACAGTGATCCCGAACGTATCCAGATCAGGCTTCCCGACGATTTCGAGATGCCGCCCGGTGGCCTCAACATCCGCTGGCCCGATCCGCCGCTGGACGCCGAGAGGCGCCTGTTCGGCCCGAAGATGGAAGCGGTGCAGGCCTTTGCTCGCGCCAACCAGCTCGACCGCATCGTGCTCGATTCCAAGCCGGCACGGCTCGGCATCGTCGCGACAGGCAAGGCCTATCTCGATCTGCGCCAGGCGCTTGCCGACCTCGGCATTACCGACAAGGACGCGCAGGATCTGGGCTTGCGCATCTACAAGGTCGCGCTGACCTGGCCGCTGGAAGAGAGCGGCGCGAAGCGTTTCGCCGAAGGTCTTCAGGACGTGCTGGTCGTCGAGGAGAAGCGCGGCTTCATCGAAGACCAGCTGATGCGCATCCTCTACAATATCGACGCATCGCGGCGCCCGACCGTCACCGGCAAGCGCGACGAGCGCGGCGCGCCGCTGCTGCCGAGCGAGGGCGAGCTGACGCCGACCATCGTCGCGTCCGCGCTGGTGGCGCGGCTGCGCAAGCTCGGGCATCACAGCCCGGTGCTGGAGCAGCGCCTCGCACGGCTGGAGGCGTTCGATCATCCCGTCACCACCAGCGCACCGATCAAGCTCGCGCGCACGCCGTTCTTCTGCTCGGGTTGCCCGCACAACACCTCGACGCGTGTACCCGAAGGCAGCCGCGCCATGGCCGGCATCGGCTGCCACGGCATGGCCCTGAGCATGCCGACCCGCCGCACCGATCTGATCTCGCATATGGGCGCCGAGGGCGTGAACTGGATCGGCCAGTCGCCTTTCACCGACGAGAAGCACATCTCCCAGAATCTCGGCGACGGCACTTACACCCATTCGGGATTGCTGGCGCTGCGCGCGGCCTCCGCCGCCGGCATCAACATCACCTACAAGATCCTCTACAACGACGCCGTCGCGATGACCGGCGGTCAGCCGGCCGAAGGCGCTTTCAATGTCGCGCAGATCGCGCACCAGGTCTGGGCCGAAGGCGTCAAGCGGCTCGCGATCGTGTCCGACGATCCGGGCAAATACCCCGAGGGCAGCTACTTCCCACAAGGCGCGACCATCCATCACCGCCGCGAGCTCGATGCCGTGCAGCGTGAGCTGCGCGACATCGAGGGTCTCACGGTCGTCATCTACGACCAGACCTGCGCCGCGGAAAAACGCCGCCGCCGCAAGCGCGGGCTCTATCCCGACCCCGCCAAGCGCGCCTTCATCAACGAGCTCGTCTGCGAAGGCTGCGGCGACTGCTCGCAGGCTTCCAACTGCGTCTCGGTGCAGCCGCTGGAGACCGAGTTCGGCCGCAAGCGCCAGATCGACCAGTCGAACTGCAACAAGGACTTTTCCTGCGTCGAAGGTTTTTGCCCGAGCTTTGTCACCGTCCATGGCGGTTCGCTCAAGCGCATGAAAACTTCGGCAGTCGATTCCGGCCAGCTGTTCGCCGACCTGCCGTTGCCGCCCGCGCGTGAGCTCGACGCCCCCTACAACATCCTCGTCACCGGCATCGGCGGCACCGGCGTCATCACCATCGGCGCCCTGCTCGGCATGGCCGCCCATGTCGACGGCCGCGGCTGCTCGGCGCTGGACTTCACCGGCCTGTCGCAGAAGAACGGCGCGGTGATGAGCCATGTCCGCATCGCACCGAAGCCGGAGGACATCTCCGCGGTCCGCATCACCACCGGCGGTGCCGACGTCATTCTCGGCTGCGACATGATCGTCTCGGCCGGCCCTTCCGCGCTCAGCCGCGCCGAGCGCGGCGTGACAAAAGCCTATATCAACGCCGACCTGCAACCGACCGCAAGCTTCGTGCAAAACCCCGATCTCGATTTCGAGATGGATACGATGCAGACCGTGCTGCGTGATGCTGTCGGCGACAAGAATCTCGACATCATCGACGCCACGGGCATTGCCGCGGCGCTGATGGGCGACAGCATCGCAACCAATCCCTTCATGCTCGGCTTCGCTTTCCAGAAGGGCGCGATCCCGCTGTCGCTGGAGGCTCTGCTCCGCGCCATCGAGATCAACGGCGCCGCGATCGAGATGAACAAGCTCGCGTTCACCTGGGGGCGGCTGGCCGCTCACGACATGGCGCGGGTGCGCAGCGTGCTGCAATTCAAGAGCCGCGCATCCGCGCCGACAAAGTCGCTCGACGACATCATCGCGACCCGCGCAGCGTTTTTGACCAGCTATCAGGACAAGGCGTACGCCGACCGCTATCTCGCGGCGATCGCCAAGGTACGCAAGGCGGAAACCGCCGCCTCGCCCGCGTCCTCGGAGCTGACCGAAGCTGTTGCCAAAAACCTGTTCAAGCTGATGTCCTACAAGGACGAGTACGAGGTCGCGCGGCTCTATACCGACGGCAGCTTTGCCAGGAAGGTCTCGGAGAAGTTCGACGGCGACTTCACGCTGAAGTACCACCTGGCACCGCCGATCTTCGCGCAGCGCGACAAGACCACAGGGCATCTCCAGAAGAAGGAGTTCGGCGGCTGGATGGTCCACGCCTTCCGCGTTCTCGCAAAATTGAAGTTTTTGCGCGGCACCGCCTTCGACCTGTTCGGCCGCACCGAGGAGCGCCGGACCGAGCGGAAGCTGGTCACAGATTATCTCGACATGATCGATCAGCGGATGGCCGGGCTAAAGGCTGAGCAGATCCCGCTGCTGGCACGGCTCGCGCGCGTGCCGGAAACCATCCGCGGCTTCGGCCACGTCAAGGAAGCCAACATCAAGCTGGCGGCTGCCGAGAAGGCGCGGCTGGAGGCGGAGCTCGAGAACAGCCGCTTTGCGGCAGCTGCGGAGTAGCGGATAGAGCCCAAGCTCTCGCCGCGTCATTGCGAGGAGCCCTTGCGACGAAGCAATCCAGAATCCCTCCGCGGAGGTAGCCTGGATTGCTTCGCTGTGCTCGCAATGACGGAGATTGTGGATGCGGCGGAGACAACAACTTAGACTGACGCCTTCGCATCACTCGGGGTAGCCACCCCACCCTCTCCCAGATGCCTTCCCGCAATATACCCAAACGTCAGCGCCGGCCCGAGCGTGATCCCCGGCCCCGGATAGTTGCCATTCATGATCGAGCCCATATCGTTGCCGCAGGCGTAAAGACCCGCGACCGGCGTGCCATCTTCACGAAGTACGCGCGCCTGGGCATCCACCTTCATGCCGATCGCGGTGCCGAGGTCGGCTGGATAGATACGCATCGCGAAGAACGGTGCGCGCACGATCGGGGCGATGCAGGGGTTGGGCTTGTGAGCGGCATCGCCGAGATGGCGTTGATAGATCGTGCTGCCGCGGCCGAATTCGGGATCGCGGCCCTCCTTCGCGCCTTCGTTGTAGTTCGCAATCGTCGCCGCGAGTGTTGACGGCTTGACGCCGATCTTCGCCGCGAGCTGCGCGACATCCGGCGCTTCGATCAACTCACCGCTTTCAACGTAGCGCCGGATACTCCGCGCAAACGGCTTGATGCGACCGAGGCCGTAAGCCCACAGGAACTGGCGGTCGCAGATCAGGTAGAACGGCCGATCCGGCTCGCCATTGCCGTCGCGCAGCATGGCCAGCACGAATTCATGGTAGGACAGCGCCTCGTTGACGAAGCGCCGGCCCGCGGCATTGACGGCGATCACGCCGGGCTTGGCACGATCGGTCACCGTATGCGGGAAAACGCCGCGGCTGCCGTCGGCGCGGCGGAACAGCGAGGCTGGCACCCAATAGGCCGGGTTCGTCGCCTCGGTATTGAGCGCGGCACCGACTGTGGCCGCGAGCCGAAGCCCGTCGCCTGTGCCTGATGGATTGGTCGCCGAGACAAATCCGGCCGCCGGCGGAAAGAACCGCTTGCGCAAAGCGGCATCGTGCGAGAAGCCGCCGGCTGCGAGTACCACGCCGCGGCGCGCCGCAATCGCACGGTCGCGGGAGCCGTGACGGATCACCACGCCGCTGACGCGATCGCCCTGCATCGCCAGATCCTCGACATCCGCGCTGAAGAGGATCTCGACCTGCCGCGCCAGCAGCGAGGCATAGAGCCGCGCAGCGAGCGCGTTGCCGAGATGCAGCGTCGTCCCGCGCGGGCTGCGCAGCCGCTGCAACGCGTATTCGGAAACAAGCCGCGCGGCGCGTAGGGTCGAACGCAGCGACTTTCCGACCCGCCGCAGATGCGGGATGTCGAGCCGGTTGACCATCATTCCGCCGAACAGCGTGAACTCCGGCAACGGCGGCCGCAATCGCGCAAAAGCAGGGCCCAGCCGCGTGCCGTCGAAAGCAACCGGCTCAAGCACGCGCCCGCCTGATGTCGCGCCCAGCCGCTCCGGATAATAGTCGGGATAGGCCTTCACCGGCTGGAGGCGGACTTCGGTCTTGGCTTCGAGATAGGCGACCGCTTCGGGTCCGCGTGCAAGGAAGGCGGCACGCAGGCCGGCATTGGCTGCTTCGGGCACCGTGCTCGACATATACTGGACGGCATCGGCGACGCTGTCGGACAACCCTGCCTCTTTCATCTTCGCGTTGGCAGGAATCCAGACCATGCCGCCGGACCAGGCGGTAGTACCGCCGACGAACGCCGTCTTCTCGATCACAAGGACGCACAGCCCTTCGGCCGCGGCAACGGCGGCTGCCGTCATGCCACCGGCACCGGCGCCGATGACGATCACATCGTAGATCTCATGCACCGGCATCATGCGGCAGGCTTCCGGGAGCGAGGCATGACACCGTCATACCTCGCCCGCGGGCTCGCAGCTAGCGGGCCGGCTTCCGCTCGATCGGGTCGATGTCGATCGCCCGCAGGCGACCGAGCCGCAGCACGTCCATGGCGAGCCGCCGGCCGATCCGGTCGCGGTCGAGCACGCGGATCAGATCATCGACGCCGTTGATCTCGACACCGTCGAGCTTGATGACGACGTCGCCGGGCAACAGGCCGGCCTTGGCCGCCGGACCATCAGGCTCGATCTGCATCAGCAGCGCGCCCATCTTGTTCTCGACGCCGGCCAGCACCGCGTGCCGCCGCGGGACCGGCGCGGTCTGTCCGGCAACGCCGATGAAGGCGCGTCGAACATAGCCGTGGCGGATGATCTCCGACAGCACGAACTGCGCCGTATTGCTGGCGACCGCAAAGCAGATGCCTTGGGCGCCGTTAATGATGGCGGTGTTGATTCCGATCACCTCGGCATTCGACGACACCAGCGGCCCGCCCGAATTACCCGGATTGAGCGCGGCATCGGTCTGGATCACGTCCTCGATCGTACGTCCGCTCACCGAGCGGATCGAGCGCCCCAGCGCCGAGACCACGCCGGCGGTCACGGTCGATTCGAAGCCGAGCGGATTGCCGATCGCGATCACGAGCTGGCCGCGCCGCAAGGTCTGGGAGTTGCCGAGCGCGGCATAGGGCAAGTCGCGCACGCCGTTGGCGCGCAGCAGCGCAAGGTCGGTGTCGGGATCGACGCCGAGCACCCGGGCGTCGCCGACATGACCCTCGACATCCCGCAGGCGAATCTCTTTCGATGAGCCGACCACGTGGCTGTTGGTGAGGACCAGCCCGTCCGGCGAGATCACGATGCCCGAGCCGAGCCCGCCGCGCTCGCGGCCGTTCGGCACTTTTGGCCCGGTTTCGACGCGCACGACGGCAGGGCCGACGCGGTCGGTGACGTCGATCACGGCATTGGAATAGGCGTCCAGCAGCGGCTGATCATTGACGGGACCGCGATCACCGGGGGCGGCCGACAGGCCGGCCGCGGAAACATCCGAGGTAAAATCCAACATGGCAAATATTCCTTTGGGCCAGTCAGATGGTTACCCGGCGTCTCTCCCGCAAGACCGCTAGTCGCCCGCGCCGGTCACCCTTGCACGCATGCCTTGCACGGTTTCCGTCGAGACCGGGGCCGCGGCATTGCCCCAGCTGTTGCGGACATAGGTGACCACGGCCGCGATCTGCGCGTCGTTCAGCCGGTAGCCGAGCGAAGGCATTGCGGGCGAGGTCGGCGTTATATCGGTCGCCGCGGCGCGGCCGCCACCGATGATGATGTGGATCAGGCTTGCGGGATCGTCCTGGGTCGTCACCACATTGCCGGCGAGCTTCGGAAACATGCGCTCGACGCCTGCACCGTTGCGCATATGGCAGGCGGCGCAAGTGTCCACGAAGATCGCCTCTCCCACCTGCATGCGCGGATCGGAAGCCGGCAGCGGCGCAGGTGTGGCGGGCCCGGCCGCGCCGCGTTCCTTCAAATAGACCGCGATCGCCTTCAGGTCGGTGTCAGGCATGTGCGAGGTCGAGTTCTCGACCACGTCCTTCATCGGGCCACTGGCGAGACTAAAGCGCGTCTGCCCGGTCTTCAGATATTGCACGATGTCGTCGACGGTCCATTTGCCCAGGCCGGCCTGCGTATCATTGGTGATATTGGGCGCGGTCCAGTTGTCGATCTGGTTGCCTTGCAGATATTTGTCGTCCTTGCTCGCACCGAGCGCATTGAACGGCGTGTGGCAGGCACCGCAATGGCCGAGTCCCTCGACGAGATAGGCGCCGCGATTGAACTCGTCCGAGCGCCTGGGGTCAGGCTTGAACTCGCCCGGCGTGAAGAACAGCATGTTCCATCCGATCATCGACATGCGGATGTTGAACGGGAACGGCAGGGTGTTGCGGTTGACGTGGTTCTCGACCGGCGGCAGCGTGCGCAAATATGCGTAGATCGCATCGAGATCGTCGCGCGTCACCTTGGTGTAATAGGGATAGGGAAAGGCGGGATAGAGGTAAGTGCCGTCCGGTCGCCTGCCGTCGTGCATGGCGCGCGCAAAGTCGTTCGCAGACCAGCTCCCGATCCCGGTGGCATCATCAGGCGTGATGTTCGCGGTCGTGATAGCGCCAAAAGGGGTCTGCAACGCGAGCCCGCCGGCGAAGGGCCGGCCGCCCTTGGCGGTGTGGCAGGCAACGCAATCGCCGGCAGTCGCGAGCGCCTTGCCGCGCGCGACATCGACATAGGAGTCCGGATCGGCCGCGGCGCCGCCGATCGCAAGCAGCGGCAGCAACAGGATCAGATGGCGCAGCCGCACGATACGCTCCAACCTCATGGCCGCACCAGCGCGCCGGGCGACTTCAGATAGTTGAAGATCGCGTCCAGCCCCCAATAGGTCAGCGCGCCGACCGTCCCGGTCGGGTTGTAGCCGGCATTCTGCGGGAACGCGGATGCGCCCATCACGAACACATTGGGCACATCCCAGGACTGAAGATAGCGGTTGAGCACGCTGGTCTTGGGATCGTTACCCATCACCGCACCGCCGGTGTTGTGCGTCGACTGGTACGGCACGACGTTCCAGGGCACGTTGAGCCGATTGACCTGGGTCGTCTTGGCGCCCATCGCCTTCGCAATCTCGTCGCAGCGCTCGGCCATCCAGTTAGCCATCTTCTGCTCGTTCGGCTGATAGTCGAAGGTCATGCGCATCAAGGGACGGCCGAGCGGATCCTTGTAGGTCGGATCGAGATCGAGATAGTTGTTGCGGTAGCTCATCACGCTGCCCTGCGCGCCGACATTGGCGACACGCTGATAGCTGTCACGCACCGCCTTCTTCCAGGCGCTGCCCCAGGTCGGCGTGCCCCTCGGCGTCGGGTGATAGCGGATCGGCCTTCCATTGGTATGGGCGCAGGTGATCGAGGCGCCGCCGACGAAACCATGCGGGCCGTGGTCGAAATTGTCGCTGTTGTAGTCGTCGAGCGCGGCGCCAAGCGAACCTGCGGCCGCGAACGGATTGAACTTCACGTTCTCGAAGATCGCCGTCGAACCGGAGCCTGTCTGGTAAGCATAATTGCGGCCGACCACGCCTTCATTGCTGGCGGGGTCATAGGGCTTGCCGATTCCCGACAACAGCAGCAGCCGCACGTTGAACAGGCTGTAGGCGCAGACCAGCACAAGGTCGGCCGGCTGCTCCCACTCCTCGCCACTGGCATCGACATAGGTGACACCGGTCGCCATCTTGCCGTCGGCGGCGAGATTGACCTTGGTCACCTCGCATTCGGTCCGCGCTTCGAAGGTCGGCTCGCGGATCAGCGCAGGCAGCACGCAGGTCTGCGGTGACGATTTCGAATAATTGGCGCAGCCGAACCATTCGCAGAAACCGCAATAGGTGCATGGCGCCATGCTGCAGCCGTACGGATTGGTGTAGGCCACCGAGATGTTCGCCGATGGCCGGGGGAACGGATGCAGCCCCATATTGGCAGCGGCCTTGGTGAACAGCTCCTGCTGATAGCCCTGCTTCAGTGGCGGCGTCGGATATTCGCTGGCACGCTGCCCCTCGAAGGGATTGCCGCCCGGCTGGATCGCGCCCTTGATGTTGCCGGCCTTGCCCGAGATGCCGGCGACACGCTCGAATTTGTCATAGTAGGGCTCGAGCTCGTCGTAGCTGACGGGCCAGTCCTGGATGTGATTGCCCTCGGGCAGGATCTTCTCACCGTAGCGCTCGATCATGTGGCTGCGGATGCGGAAATCGTCGGGCAGGAAGCGCCAGGTCTGGCCGTTCCAGTGCATGCCCGCGCCGCCGACCCCATTGCCTGGCAGGAAGCTTCCCCACCGCCTGATCGGCAATGCCGTCTGCGACGGATTGTTGCGCATGGTCAGGGTTTCCTGCTTCGGGCGCAGGAAGAGATCGTGACGCACGGCATAGCGCAGCTCGTCGGCAGCGGTGCCGATGTTGAAGTCCGCCGCCGTGTCCCGCCACGGTCCGCGCTCGATCGCGACCACGTCGAGGCCGGTACGCGAAAGCTCATAGGCCAGGATCGAGCCGGTCCAGCCGAGGCCGACGATGACGACATCCTTGCGAGGAAGACGGCGAACCATCAGCGCTCTCCCCAGGCCGGACGGCCCTGCATGCCGACCGGCGGCAGGGTGTAGGGCTGGTTCGGCTTGTCGATGACATCGCGGAAGTCGTATCGCACGCCAGGGAATCCAACGAGCTTCCAGCCGGCCATGTCGCGATTGCCGCCGTAGATCGGGTCGGCGAAATAGCCTTCCATGGTGTTGGCGTAGATCGCGTTGAACAACATTCTGCTGGAGAAGTTCGGCAGTTGAACCTCACCCTTCTCCAGGCCTCCGATCAGCTTGTCCTGCTCATCCGCATTGAGCTGGACGAATCTGCGGTTGAACGTGGTCGTGCAGTAGGCGTCGAGCGCGGCCAGTCCCAGCCGGTATTGCTGGCGCGGCGTCAACGGCGATTGCAGACCTTGCGACGGCAGCGGATTTGGCGGGAATGGGCCCTGCATATAGAGCCAGTCGTGCCCTCCATACGGGCCCATGAGCTGCCGATCGATGAACGTGGTGACGCCGGCGTCCTTTGCCCCGGCGCCGAGTTCGTCGGTCGGAATCAGTCGGTCGACGAAGGCGTCGACCATGGCCGCTTCGTTGGCGGTGAAGAAGAGATAGCCGCCGGGCAGGACCGGCGTGACCGGATAGACCTCGTTCGACTTCCAGGGCAGCACTTTTGTGATCACGCGTGCGCTGACACCCGACGTCGTGACCAGGAGGGACGCAGTCGCAAGCAGGGCGCGACGCGTAACACCGCGATGGGGGCGATCTGCGTCTCGCTCGGGGATAGACGTGTTCGAACGCCGGGGATCGTCAGGTTCCATCGCGGTCTCCCGGGACTGTTGTGCCACGGTGGTAGGCATGATCATCAACTTCAACGCGACACACTCCTTGGCGTCCCCCCACGTGCCCTCACGGGATCGAGCAGCGACCAGTCTCCCTCCGGCAGCACATAGCCCTTGGGGAACGGCGCACGCAGTTCGAGCCCGAGCGAACGGAGCACGCGGTCGTCGCGGTAGTAGCATTGCAGGACGACGCGGACGAGGGTTGCGGCAGCAACGCCGCCGCGCTTGCGAAACTCCTGCGCCACCGCATCGCGCCTGGTGGCATCGAGTTCGACGAGGGGTTGCCCAGCCAATAGCGTCAGATGGTCCAGCGCCGCCACCACCAATTTGGTATCGCGGCCGAGCGTCGCCAGCATATCGGCCTGGATCGCGGGATCGTCGGCGCCGGGCACCTTGTACTCGTCGCTGGCGGGCACGATCATCGCGGCGATGGTGCGGAGGTCGTCGCGCTGGGCGCGCGTGAGCAGATCACTTTCGGACATGGCGGCCTCAGTCGAACAAATTGGCGAGGCGCTGCTTCATCTGGTCGGCGATGTAGAGCGCGAGGGCCTGGATGGTGGAGGTCGGGTTGACCCCGCCCGAGGTGACGAAGATGCTGCCGTCGACGATGAAGAGGTTCTTCACGTCATGCGTACGGCCCCATTCGTTGACGACGGAACGTTCGGGATCGGTGCCCATCCGCGCCGTGCCGAGCAGATGCCAGCCACCCCAGGGGATCGGCGAATTCACGCAGATGTCGGTCGCACCCGCGGTTTCGAGCACCTCGCGGCCCCGCGCCAGCGCATGCTCCATCATCTTCCGGCTGTTCTCGCTGATCGTATAGTCGATCTTCGGCGCGGGGATGCCGTTGCTGTCCTTCAGGACAGGATCAAGCGTGACGCGATTGTGCTCTTCCGGCAGGTCCTCGCAGATCGCGGAAAAACCCAGCCGATGGCCGTTGAGCTTGCGGAACACACGGTGATGATCCGCACCCCACGGCAGGATGCCCTTCTGCTCGCTGACGACGGCCTCGAACACCGGCCCTGCCCCGCGCACGAACTGGACGCCGTAGCCGCGCACGAAACCGCGCGACAGGTCGGTGTCGTACCACTCCTTGCTCCACAGGCAGGTCGGCGGCGCACGGTTGCTATCGGTCGGCTCCTTCACATAGCCGTAGATCTGCGCGTAGGGGTGGAACATCAGGTTCTTGCCGACGAGGCCCGACGAATTGGCAAGACCGTTCGGGAAGCGGCTGGACGCGGAGTTGAGGAGCAGCCGCGGCGTGCCGACACCGTTGCAGGCGATGATGACGACATGCGCCGGCTGGAACTGCTCGACGCCGTCCTTGTCGTAATAGACCACGCCCGTGGCCATGCCGTTCTCGTCGGTCGTGATCTCGCGCACCCGGCAATGCGTGCGCAGCTCGACGCCGGCGCGGACCGCCTGTGGCCAATAGGTGATGTCGGTCGAGGATTTGGCGCCCTGCGCGCAGGCCGGCGTGCAATGGCCGAGATTGATGCAGCGCGCGCGGCCCTCATAGTCTGTGGTCGCGACCGTCGTGTCCGACGGCCACCAGTGCCAGCCGAGCTTGTTCATGGCCTTGCCGATGATCGCGCCGGACAATCCCATCGGCTGCTGCGGCATCGGCGGATGCGTCAGCGGCGACAGCGGATCGCCTGACAGCCCCGACGTGCCCATGATGCGGTCGTTCTCTTCGAAGAACGGGGTCAGCGCGTCGTAGTCGATCGGCCAGTCGTCGGCGACGCCGTCGAGCGTCTTCACCTTGAAATCGGAGGGATGCAGCCGCGGCCAGTGCGCGGTGTACATCACCGTCGAGCCGCCGACCGCATTGTAGTTGACGACCTTGATCGGCGAATTGTCGTCGTTGATCGGATAGTCCTCGGGCCGGCCGCGGACGTTGGGGCTCGACGACCACTCGCCGTAGAACTTGGCCTCCCAGTCGCGGCCCGTGCTGGGATATTCCGCCGGGTTCATCCAGCCGCCCTGCTCCAGGCAGAGGATATGCATCTTGGTCTCGGCCAGCGACCACGCCACCGCGGCGCCTGACGCGCCGGCGCCGATGATCAGGACGTCCACGGGGTCTTTCATCGAAGCATTGTCCTCCCGCCCTCGCCGCTTCCCGGGCGATTCGGCTATGCACGCTTGTCTACAGCGTCGAACGATAGGGGCAGAGTGCCCGGCGAGTAAAGGCTGGCGGGCGAATGTCGCACTTCGCAGGGCGCAGACCATTGGTATCGTCCCATCCGGATGCTAGGAACGAGGCGTCAGAGCCATCGATAGCGAGACCGCATGTCCTTCAGGAATTCATTTGCTGCCGCCCGCGCTTTCGCGCTTGTTTTGTTTCTCGCTCTGTCCGGCTTTCTGGGTACCTCCGGCCCGGCTTCCGCGCTGACCGCCGCTGCGACCGTCCGGGATGCCAACTCCATCCAGCTCGGCGACGTCACTTATCGCCTCGACGGCGTCGACGCTCCCGAGCTCGACCAGGTCTGCATCGACGATCACGCGGATCCCTGGACCTGCGGCATCGAGGCCCGCGACCAGTTGACCAAGCTGATCGGCAAACGGACGGTCCGCTGTGACGATGTCGGGCCGGAGAAGAGCTTTGGCAAACGCCACCGTGCGATCTGCACGGCCGAGGGCGACAAGGCCAGCCTGAACGAGCAGCTGGTCAAGCTCGGCTTCGCCATCGCACGCGAGCCGATCAAGGCCAACGTCAAGCCGGCGGCGGCCGAAGCCAAGACGGCCTCGGCCGGAATCTGGAAGGGCTGCTTTGTTGCACCGCAGGAATTCCGGACCGGCAAGAAGGACGGCGCGCTGCTCGGCGCTGCCTGCCGGGCGGACCGCGACAAGGAAATCCGTGCCGTGCTGTTCCCGGAGGAACTGACGATGCCGCCCAGTTGCGGCATCAAGGGCAAGCTCGCGGTGCGCGCACGCGTTACCGGCAATATCGGCATCTATCATTTGCGGGGCTGCCCAAGCTATCCGGCGACCACCAAGCCGGACCGCTGGTTCTGCTCGGAGGACGACGCCCAGGCCGCCGGCTTCCGCAAGGCCTATAATTGCCGCCGGCCAAAGTGAACAAGTCGTTCACGCAGCCGTGAGTGGTAGCCGGAGACAGTATTGATCCGGAATTGAACTCCGTCGGGAGTTGCTGCATTTGTATGCGTACGCAAGCGCTTTGCGCGAGCGTTCCTTGGCAGCAGTCCGGCTTGGATTGCTTTGCTTGGGCGTTTCCTCCCTAGACTTGGGCCGCTTGTCACAAACAAGCGGCTCTTCTTTTTTGTGCGCCCTGCTTCCGCATTCATGCTCGCACTAGCGATGCATTTGCATGATCTGATCCATCGGCGGCATGTTCTGGTTGAGATGCGCCATGATCCAGACGGTGCCTCCGACCACCAGGAAGACGACCAGCAGCCCGAAGGCCAGCGCCAGCACGTTGTTGGTGTTGTCCGGCCCCGTGGTGATGTGCAGGAAGAACACGAGATGCACGCCCATCTGCGCAATCGCAAGCACGATCAGCGCGACGGGGATGGAGGGCTGCCAGACCAGATCGGTGCCGGCAATGAAGAACGACGTCGCCGTGAGCAGCAGCGCGAGCGCTAGGCCGACGACGTAACCGAGGATGCGCGCGCCGACACCGTGTTGCTCTTCCTCACCTGGCGCGAGGTCATGTTCGATGTGCGTCTGATCGCTCATGCGCCACTCCCAAGCAGGTAGACGACGGAGAAGACCCCGACCCAGATGATGTCGAGCGCATGCCAGAACAGCGCAAAGCACGTCATCCGCCGCAACACATCGGCGCGAAAGCCCTTGGCAAAGACCTGGGCCATCATGGTGAGAAGCCACAGCACCCCGGCGGAAACGTGAAGGCCGTGGCATCCGACCAGCGAGAAGAATGCCGTCAGGAACGCGCTGCGCGACGGGCCATAGCCGCGCGCGACGAGATCGGCGAATTCGCGGAACTCGATGGCGAGGAAGATCACGCCGAGCACACAGGTCACGGCCATGCCGAGATAGAACCAGAACCGGTTGCGCACGTCGGCCGCGATGCTGGCCATGCCGCAGGTGAAGCTCGACAGCAGCAGGCAGACCGTCTCGATCGCGACGTTCCGCTGCTCGAAGATCTCCGAACCCTTCGGGCCATCGGCGGTCTGGCTGACCAGCACCGCATAGGCCGCGAAGAAGCAGGAGAACATCACGATGTCGGACAGCAGGAACACCCAGAAGCCGTACGCAGTCACGATCCGCTTCGGCGCGGGGCCGGGATGCTCGATCACGAGCCCGATGTGATGGGGATCGGCATGGGCGCGGCCGACTGTTGCGGTCATCGACATCAGACTGCTCCCGCCATGCTGACGAGACTGCGCCGCTCCTCGAGATTGACGCGGTCGATGCGGGCGACCTCGTCGGCGGGAATGACGTACTCGTCATGGTCGCGCCAGGCGAACACGACGAAGGTCGCGAACGCGCCGATACCGCCCAGGATCACCATCCACCAGATGTGCCAGATCAGCGCAAAGCCCATGATGGTGGCAAAGAACGCGCAGGTAAAACCGGTTGGCGAGTTCCGGGGCATCTCGATGTCATGATACTCGGGCTCGTCGTGCTCCAGCGATTGCTGCTGGGCGCTGGCCTTCATGTCCCAATAGGCATCCTCGCCGCGGACGTCGGGATGGAAGGCAAAGTTGAATACCGGCGGCGGCGACGAGGTCGCCCATTCCAGCGAGCGCCCGTCCCATGGATCGCCGGTGCGGTCGCACAGGGCCTCGCGGTTCCTGATGCTGACGACGAGCTGCATGACCTGGCAGATCACCCCGATCGTCAGGATCAGCATGCCGAAAGCCGCGATGAACATCCACGGCCGCCAGGCCGCAACGTCGTAATGCTGCAGGCGCCTGGTCATGCCCAACATGCCGGCGATGTAGAGCGGCAAGAACGTGACGTAGAAGCCGAGGAAGGTAAACCAGAACGCGGCCTTGCCCCAGCGCTCGTCGAGGCGGAACCCGAAGGCCTTCGGAAACCAGTATTCGAAGCCGGCGAAGGCGCCGAACAGCACGCCGCCGATGATGACGTTGTGGAAGTGCGCGACCAGGAACATGCTGTTGTGGAGCATGAAGTCGGCCGGCGGCACCGCGACCAGCACGCCCGTCAGGCCGCCGATGATGAAGGTGACCATGAAGCCGACCGCCCACAGCATCGGGGTCGCGAAGCGGATGCGGCCGCCATACATCGTGAACAACCAGTTGTAGATCTTCACCCCCGTCGGCACCGCGATGATCATGCTGGCGATGCCGAAGATGGCGTTGACGTCGGGGCCGGCGCCCATCGTGAAGAAATGATGCAGCCAGACCATGAAGGAGATGACGCAGATCGCCATGGTGGCGAGCACCATGGAGCGATAGCCGAACAATGCCTTGCCGGAGAAGGTCGACACCACTTCGGAGAAGATGCCGAACGCCGGCAGCACGAGAATGTAGACCTCCGGATGGCCCCAGGCCCAGATCAGGTTCATGAACATCATAACGTTGCCGCCGGCCTCGTTGGTGAAGAAGTGGAAGCCCAGATAGCGGTCGAGCAGCAGCATCGCGAGCGTGGCGGTGAGGATCGGGAACGCCGCGACGATCAGCAGATTGGAGGCCAGCGTGGTCCAGCAGAACATCGGCATGCGCAGATAGTTCATACCCCTGGTGCGCAGCTTCAGCACTGTCGTGACGAGATTGATGCCCGCAACGAGTGTGCCGACGCCGGAAATCTGGAGCGACCAGGCGTAGTAATCGACGCCAACGCCCGGCGAATAGGACAATTCCGACAACGGCGGGAAGGCGAGCCAGCCGGTGCGCGCGAACTCGCCGACCACGAGCGAGAGATTGACCAGCAAGGCGCCGGTCGCGGTCAGCCAGAAGCCGACCGAATTGAGCGTCGGGAAAGCGACATCACGCACACCGAGCTGGAGCGGAACGACGAGGTTCATCAGGCCGATCACGAACGGCATCGCCACGAAGAAGATCATGATGGTGCCGTGAGCCGAAAAAATCTGGTTGTAGTGCTCCGGCGGCAGATAACCCTGCGACTGGTAGGCCACCGCCTGCTGGATCCGCATCATGATGGCGTCGCTGCCGCCACGCAGCAGCATCACCGAGGCGAGCAGGATGTACATGACGCCGATGCGCTTGTGATCGACGCTTGTGATCCACTCGTGCCAGAGATAAGGCAGGTGCCCCTTGACCACGACCCAGATCAGCACGGCAAGGATTGCGACCAGCACCACGGCGCCGGCGATGAGGGGAATTGGCTGATCGAATGGAATGGCCGACCAGTCGAGCTTACCGAGCATCGTGGCCTCCACTGTGCGGCCGGCCGGCATCGGAGATGAGCTCCGGTCCCGGTCCCGGCGGAATATGCTGGGTCGCGATCAGGTCGAACAGGCGGGGATCTTCCAGGCGAAAGGCCAGCCTGCCCTTCTCGGTGCCCTGCTGCATCAGCTTTCGGTAGCTGTCCTCGTTCAACACGGCATCGGACTTCGCCGTGGTCGCCACCCAATCCGGAAAGGCGAGCGGCGAGATCACGTTGACGTCGAACATCATGTCGGGAAAGCCGTCGCCGGAGAAATGCGCCGACAGGCCCTGAAGCTTGCCCTCGTTGTCGGCGCGCAGGTTCAGCTTCGTCACCATGCCGTTCATGGTGTAGATCATGCTGCCGAGCTGCGGGATGAAGAAGGTGTTCATCACGCTCGACGAGGTCAGCTGGAAATTCAGCTCGGCGCCGGCCGGCACCGTCAGCGTGTTGACGGTGGCGATGCGCTGGTCCGGATAGATGAACAGCCACTTCCAGTCGAGCGAGACGGCCTGAATGCGCACCGGACTGCCGGTGCCCGGCACAGGCGCCGCGGGATCGAGCTGATGCGAGCCGATCCAGGCGACGCCGCCGAGCAGGATCACGGTGAGTGCCGGGATCGCCCACACCACCATCTCGACGCGCCCGGAATAGACGAAGTCCGGCTGAAAGCGCGCCTTCGGATTGGAGGCGCGAAACCAGAACGCAAAAGCCAGGATGGCGATGATGGTCGGCACCACGATCGCAAGCATGATGAAGACGGAATCGACCAGGATGGTGCTGTTGGCAGCAGCGACCGGCCCTTGTGGATCAAGCAGATTCATCGGCAAGCCACAGGCGTTGGGAAGCCCCGGAGAGAGCCTAGCGCGGGAAAGGCTCCGCAACAAACGCCGTGACTTCGGAACGGTTCCCGGACCGCAACGGGCAGTCGTGCCCGATGGGCCGGCCGCCAGCATGCAATTCCATGCGATCTCAATGACATGAACGCAGGCGCCGCGCCCTTCTCTCCGGTCGGGTCGATTGCTAATCTGCACGAAAATAACGAGATGGACCGATCCAGGGAGTGAGCCGAGATGCGCTTGAAGGACAAGGTCGCCATCGTGGTCGGGGCCGGCCAGAGCCCCGGCGACGGCATGGGCAACGGCCGCGCCACGGCACTCACCTTTGCGCGCGAGGGCGCGCGGGTGCTGTGCGTCGACCATCACCTGGAATCGGCCCAGGAAACCGTCGCGATGATCGCCGAGAAGAACGGCACCGCCGCAGCCTTCAACGCCGACGTGACGAAAGGCGCCGACATCAAGGCGATGGTCAAGGACGCGCAGACACGCTGGGGCCGGATCGACGTCCTGCACAACAATGTCGGCGTCAGCCTGTCCGGCGGCGATGCCGAATTGCTTCAGTTGACCGAAGAAGCGTTCGACCGCGTCGTCGCCATCAATTTGAAGAGCTGCATTTTGGCGGCGAAGGAAGTGATCCCGATCATGCGCGCGCAGCACAGCGGCGCGATCATCAACATCTCCTCGATGGCCGCGATCACCACCTACCCTTACGTCGCCTACAAGGCGACGAAGTCGGCGATGATCGCCTTCACCGAGCAGCTCGCCTACCAGAACGCCGAATACGGCATCCGTGCCAACGTCATTTTGCCGGGTCTGATGAACACGCCGATGGCCGTCGATACCCGCGCCCGCGAATGGCACAAGACCCGCGCCGAAGTCGAAGCCGAGCGCGACAGCAAGGTGCCGCTGCGCAGGAAGATGGGAACGGGTTGGGACGTCGCGAACGCCGCGCTATTCCTGGCATCGGACGAGGCGAACTTCATCACCGGCGTGACGCTGCCGGTCGATGGCGGAGCGAGTGTGAGACGGGGATAGGCTCCGCAAGCACGCCCCTTCCCTTCTCCCCTTGTGGGAGAAGGTGGCGCGAAGCGCCGGATGAGGGGTTCCGTCGGCAAACTCATTGCAAGATGGACTCGCGGAGAGAACCCCTCACCCGTCTCGCCGCTACGCGCCGAGCCACCCTCTCCCACAAGGGGCGAGGGTGCAGCGTCATCGCGGCGCGCTCGTCACCCGCCAGATCGTGCCGTTGCCATCCTCCGACACCAGCAGCGATCCATCCTTCGCCACAGCAACGCCCACCGGCCTCCCCCACACCTCCGTGTCGCTCACCACGAAGCCCGTGACGAAATCCTCATACTCTCCGGTCGGCTTGCCGTCCTTCATCCGGATGCGAATCACCTTGTAGCCGGTGCGCTTCGAGCGGTTCCATGAGCCGTGCTCGGCGGCGAAGGCGTCGCCCTGATACTCCGTGGGAAACTGCGTGCTTTGATAGAAGGTCATGCCGAGCGAGGCCGAATGCGGCTGGATCAGCACATCCGGCACCGTCACCTTGTCCTTCAAATCTGAGCGCGCGCCGGCGTGGCGCGGGTCTTCGTTGTTACCGATGTAGAACCAAGGCCAACCATAGAACGCCCCCTCTTTCACGCTCGTGACGTAATCGGGCACGAGATCGTCACCGAGGCCGTCGCGCTCATTGGTCGAGCACCAGGGCAGGCCGGTCTGGGGCTGAAGCGCAAGGCCGACGCAGTTGCGGATGCCGGTGGCGTAGATCTTCCGCTCCTTGCCATCGGGACTGAAGGCCAGCACGGTCGCGCGCTCGGTCTCGCTGGCCCAGGCCGCGCCCAGCGGCTGCGTCTTCGCCCACGCGTCCAGCCCGCCCGGCGGCGTGCCCATCCCCTCGGCGACGTTGCTGAGCGAGCCGACCGAGACCAGCATGCGCTTGTTGTCGGGCGTGAAGACGATGTCGCGGGTGGAATGGCCGCCGTCATGCGGCAGACTTGCGACGACCGTCTCCGCCTTGCCGCGCGCCTTGATGTCGCCCGCCTGATAGGGAAAGCGGACGACACTGTCGGTGTTGGCGACGTAGACCCATTGCGGATTGTCGCCGGTCGGAAAGAAGGCGATGCCGAACGGCTGCCGCAGGCCGCCGGCAAACACCTCGTTGGTCGCGACCTTGCCGCCCTCACCGCTACGAAGCACGCGAATATTGCCGGCCCGCGTCTCCGCGACGAAGACGTCGCCGTTCGGCGCCACACGCATGATCCGTGGAGCACGCAGGCCTTCGGCGAACAGCTCGATCTTGAAGCCTGCCGGCACCTGAAGCGAAGCCTCCGGTGGCCGCGGCACCACGCGCGACGAACTCGCAACCGACGGCGTGGCGCCGGGCCTGACCAGATCCTGCGGCCGGATCAGCCTGATCGTGCCGGGCTTGTCGGCTTGCCAATTGCCATAGGCCTCCTTGCCTTGCAGCACCGGCTCGGCCTGTGCCCCGGTCGAAGTGCCGATCAGCAGTCCCACGGGTATCGCCACGGACCGTATCCAGTTCTTCACGTCGTCTTCCTCCCGGCCTGCACGTCTCGACTATCGACACCGATCGACCCGCAATCACTCTGCGGCGGGTCAACCGCCTGCCGAATCCCACGTCAGCTCATGCCCGCACGATGTGCATCGGCCGCGATCCATCATACTGGAAAATGCCGTTGATCGGTGCGACACATTGTAAGGGCACGGCCGCCGGTTGCGGTCATCAAAGCTGCGGCATTTGTGTCGCACCTGATGGGGTGATCATGTGGGGATCCATCATATCGGAATGGGCGAGCCTGCTGCTTCGCTGGCTGCACGTGGTGGCGGCGATCGCCTGGATCGGCAGTTCCTTCTATTTCATCGCCCTCGACCTCAGCCTCAAGCCGAAGTCTGACCTTCCTGACGGCGTGCAAGGCGAAGCCTGGCAGGTCCATGGCGGCGGCTTCTACCGGATCATGAAATATCTGGTTGCACCCAGCCAGATGCCGGACGAGCTCACCTGGTTCAAATGGGAGGCCTACACCACCTGGCTGTCCGGCTTCGCGCTGATGGTGGTGGTGTATTATCTCGAGGCGGACCTGTTCCTGGTCGACAAGTCGATCCTCGACCTCACGCCATTCCAGGCGGGACTGTTCAGCTTCTGTAGCCTCGCGCTGGCATGGCTGCTCTATGAGGTCGCCTGCCGCACCGGGCTTGCCCAACGCGAGCTTCCCTTCGCCATCGGCGGCTATCTGTTCCTGGTCGCACTGACCTACGCCTTCACCCATGTCCTGAGCGGCCGCGGCGCCTTCAACCAGATCGCGGCGATCATCGGCACCATCATGGTCGCCAACGTCTTCACGCTGATCATCCCCAACCAGAAGAAGATCGTCGCTGCGCTGATCGCGGGACAGGCGCCCGATCCGAAACTCGGCAAGACCAGCAAAGAGCGCTCGGTCCACAACAACTACCTGACGCTCCCCGTGGTCGTGCTGATGATCAGCAACCACTATCCCCTGCTCTACGCCACGCGCTTCAATTGGATCATCGTCGCGATCATCCTGGCGCTGGGGCCGGTGATCCGTCACTTCTTCAACGAGGGTCATGCCGGGCGCAAATCGCCGTGGTGGGTGTGGGGCGTCGCCGCCGTGGGCGTGATCGCGATCCTCTTCCTCTCCGCGGCCGGCCCGCGCGAGGTCAAGACGGGCGCGCTGTCGGCGCCAGTCACGGTCGCCAATGTCGAGGAGATCGTGATGTCCCGTTGCAGCATGTGCCATGCGGCCGAACCGGTCTGGGCCGGCATCGTCACCGCGCCGAAGGGCATTTTGCTCGACGCGCCCGAGCACATCCAGCGCAACATCCGCCTGATCGGCCGCGTCGCGGCCTGGTCCAATGCGATGCCGCCCGGCAACATCACCGAGATGACCGGCGAGGAGCGTGCGATCCTCGCCGCCTATATCGAGCAGGCGCGCTGACGTCGCGTGCCGATGCCGCATTTCGCGGAAGGAAATTCCGGTTTCTCCCGCCGATTTGAAAATGACTTGATCGCTTATCCGGCGTAGATAGGGGACAGCGGCCGCTCGTGCCGTCCAAATCCAATCTGCACCTGCCGCGGGGAAATCACAGTGGCCCTCAAGAACGTCATCGGTATCGACCACGCCGTAGTCATGGTGAAGGACCTCGACAAGGCCGCCGAGAACTACCGGCAGCTCGGCTTCACGATCTCGCCGCGCGGCACTCACAGCGCGCATATGGGCACCGGCAACTACACCATCATGTTCGACCCGGACTATATGGAGCTGCTCGGCGTGCTGGCCGCGACCGAGCACAATGCGCCGGCCCGCGCTTTCGTCGACAGGCACGGCGAAGGCATCGAGCGCATCGCCTTCACGGCAATCGATAGCGCCGCCGGCGCAGAGGAAATCCGCGCGCGGGGTCTAGAGCCGATCGGTCCGACCGACTTCGAACGGCCTGTCACGCTGCCTGATGGTACGGTCTCGGCGGCCAAATTCCGTACCTTCATGTGGCCGACCGCGGAAGCACCGGGCGGCGTTCGCATCTTCGCCTGCCAGCACAAGACCCGCGAGACCGTGTGGATCCCCGAACTGATGAGGCATGCCAACGCGGCCAAGCGGATCAAGCAGACGCTGATTGCAACGCCCGAGCCCACGAAGGAAGCCGCGCACCTCGGGCGCCTGATCGACCGCGAGCCGAAGACCGAGGCCGACGGTGCGGTGACCGTAGCCTCGGGCGGCGATCGCGCCGACTTCGTCTATCTGACGCTCGACCAGCTCGGCAAACGCTATCCCGGCGTGCCCCTCGCCGGCCTCTCCGAGCGCGGCGGCGCGGCACTGGTGCTCGTCAGCGGCGATCTCGCGGCGACCGAGAAGGCACTGGGCCCGGCTGCGGTGCGCAGCGGGCCTGCGATCTGCGTTCCGCCGGCCGAGGCCAACGGCACCCTGCTCGCCTTCATTGCCGGCTGATTTTAACGAATTCTTTAACGTGTGTTTACCCGGCGGCTCTAGGATTCCCGGCAATCCAAGCCGTCCGGGATCAAGCGCATGTTCAAAGAGGGATCGCCGATCGCCTATGACGCGCCGGCCGAACTGAAGAAGTGGCCGTCGCTGAAGGGCGAGAGGCAGAAGGACCGGGGTCCGCCCTATCTCGTCTACAACGGCACGCTCGCCGACTGCGTCCGCGAGCTGATGGGCAAGCCCATCAAGGGCATCTCGCTCTACGACATCATGACCAGGCCGCAACCGGCCTTCGATCAGACCGTGCTGTCGCCCGGCGATGCCGCCGAGATCGCGATGCGCAAGGACTTTCCGAAGGATTAGTTCGCCGCGCGCCTGGCGGCAGGCCTTTCCTGCGGCCTTGACGAAGAGTCCGTCGGAGCATCGAGGAAGACGACCGGCGTGCCACGCTTGACGCTGTCGCCCAGCGCGCGAACATCCCAGTTGGTGAGCCTGATGCAGCCGTGGGACGCAGACTTGCTGACCCTGTCGGGCTCCGCCGTTCCGTGGATGCCGTAGCCCTGCGCCGACAGGCCGATCCAGTACGAGCCGACCGGATTGTTGGGCCCGGGTTTGACGTCGAACGGCTTTCTGGATTTGACGCTATCGAACTTGTACTCAGGATTGTAGTGATACGTCGGCTTGTCATTGGTCGAGGTCACCTTGAGCGTCCCGCTCGGCGTCGGTCGATCCGGACTGCCGATTGACGCCGGATAGAACGCGACCAGGCGGCCGGAGCCGTCGAAGGCCTTCAATGTCCCGTTCCTCTTGTCGACCTCGAGCCGCGCGGTACGCGGCAGCTCACGCCGCACCGAAACGTTCGCGACGATGATGGTCTCTCCGGCCTTGTCGAAAGACTTGCCGGGATTGAGCGCCCTCAGCAGATCCGCACTCGCGTGGAATTTTTCGGCAAGTCCCTCGAGAGGGTTGGTGTAATTCAGCGCCTCCAGTGACTTCATGTCGTCGAGTTTCGCCGGCAGCGCTTTCAGGAACGGCCCCTTCACATCCGCATCGCCGATCCTGTAGTCGACGACGACAGGGCCTTCGCTCGCCGCGTTCAACTTGTCCCACAGTTCGGGGGCGATACCCTTGTCGAACGCGATGCCGTTCTGCTCCGCGAATGCCTTCAGCGCCTTCTGCGCGTTCTCGCCGAACTTGCCGTCGATCTCGCCGGGAGAGAATTGCGCACGATCGAGCAGGATCTGAAGCTTCACAACGGAGGCATCGACCTTGTCGGCGGCCGGCTGTTTTGCAGGCCGCACAGCGTCATTCACTGCAGCGGCGCCAAGATTGCCCGCGAAAGCCGGAACGCCGAGCCACAGCAAAATCACCGCACCGAAGATCCACCGCATCATGTTCGTTCGTCCCGCTTCGCAGATCCCCGCAACCGCACGGGAAATTTCTCTTCGGGAACACCGTAGTAACACCGACGGAACCAATGTGATCGCAGCTTCGCCGCAATCGGACGGTTAAGAACTCCCCATCGCCGGCGTAGCGCTGGCCGTTCATCCCACAGTTCGAGGTTGTCCACGCAATGCGATTTGTCGTCGCGGCTTGCACCGCGTTTCTGATTCTGATGTGCGACCTCGATCCGTCGGCGTCCCGGCCAACATCAAGCTTCGACCACGCCGTTCTTGTGAACAACCGAGCCTCCCCGCTTGTTCCAGTGGTGGAGCTCTTCCTCGCGAGCGTGCGGGCCATCGAGCTCGCCAACGCCCGCGCAGCCCATGAGGAGACGATCGAACCGCCGCCCGCGGTCGAGCCCGTCGCGCAGGCCCCGGTTTCGCCGACTGAGCGATTCTGCCACGCGCTTCGCGAAGCCGCCGAGGCCAGCGGCATTCCCGTGCCGTTCTTTGCGCGACTGCTCTGGCAGGAGAGCCGCTTTCGTTCCAACGAAGTCAGCCCGGCCGGCGCACAGGGCGTCGCACAATTCATGCCGGAGACGGCGGCCGAGGTTGGCCTCGATGATCCCTTCGATGCCATGAAGGCGTTGCCCGCGTCGGCAAAGTTCCTGCGCAAGCTCCGCGACGACTTTGGCAATCTCGGCCTCGCCGCAGCCGCCTACAATGCAGGCCCCGGCCGCATCCAGAAGTGGCTCGCCCGGGAGAGCGAGCTGCCGCGTGAGACGCGCGACTATGTCCGCATCATCACGGGCACCAAGGCCGAGGACTGGACCGAGCGCGCAGAGGCTCTCGCAATCCGGATCGACCTTCCGCGAGAAGCGCCTTGCGAAGGCGTCGGCAGCCTGTCCAAGACCAGGGACGTCGCTTGGGTTCCGGTCAATCTGACTCCGTCGGTCGTCACCATCATGCGCAAGGCCGAGCAACTGGCGGCGCGGTTCTCCGCAAACCGTGCACGCAAGCGGTTCGCATCCTTGCTGCGAAAGAATACCGGCTCCCACGGCAAGGCACGGGGCGTGATCGCGGCCCGCGCGGCCGGAAAGAGTGCAAAAGCTCGTGCCATCCGCTTTGCGGCGCGCGAACGCTCCTCGGGCTAGGTCATACCGGCTTCTCGTCGTCGGTCACTGGCGAGGTCACGACCAGGAACACGAGATCGGTCAGGCCCGAATTCGAGATCGCATGCTCGACGCCGGGCGGCAGGAAGATCACGTCGTGCTTGCGTACGACATGGCTCTTACCGGCAATCTCCATCAATCCCTCGCCGTCGAGCACGTGATAGACCTGCTCCTGCACCTTGTGATGATGCCGCGCGACATAGGCCATCGGCTGGTACATCGAGATGCGGTAGTCGATGCGGCGCGAGCCCGCGGTCTCCGGCATCACCAGCGGTTTTGACAGCGCGCCGCCAAAATGGTTGGGGAATTCGCGCCACGGCACCTCGGCGATGTTGCGGATGAAGGCGCCGCCAGTTTCCTCGGCCATGCTCGTCCTCCTTAGTTCACCAGTGCGCCACCATCGACATAGACGATCGATCCCGTGGCGAAACCGTTGGTCATGAAGCTCGCGATTTGCTGCGCGATATCCTCGGCCATGCCGACGCGGCCGACCGGTAGCGCAGCGGCCGTCTTCGCCAGCATCTCCTTCCGCGCCGCCTCCGGCATCGCGGCGCGGATCGGCGTATCGATCACGCCGGGCGACACCGCATTGACACGCACCGGCGCAAGCTCGAGCGCGAGCGCGCGGGCGAGCGATTCCAGGGCCCCATTGGCTGCACTGACGATCGCCGAGTTCGGTCGCGGCCGAACGCTGAGGAAACCGGTGACCAGCGTCAGCGATCCGCCCGGGCGAATCTCCGCCGCGCGCGCCACGCGCCAGGCGCCCCAGAACTTGCCTTCCATGGTGGCGCGCACATCCTCCATCGCGACGGTCTTGAACGGCCCGGTGCGAAGCTGTGCGGCCGTCAGCACGACATGATCGACCGGCCCGGTGCGGCGGAAAAGCTCGGCGACGCTCTCGTCACTGGTGACGTCGGTCGGAATGGCCGTCACCTTCAATCGCTCGGCAACGGGATCGAGCTTTGCGGCGCTGCGTGAGGCGATGACGACGTCCGCGCCCTGCGCCTTGGCAAGCTCCGCCGTGGCGAGACCGATACCCGAGGAGCCGCCGACGACGACGATCTTCCTGCCAGCAAGAGTCATTCCCATCTCCCTGATATTGTCTTGATTGTTGATCTGCGGACCGCGTGATCAGCCCGGCTGGAAGCGCGTGCCGATGCCGGCCTTGCTCTGGCCGAGGCCCGGCAATTCCCAGACGCCGGCGCCGGACGGATTGACGTCGGCGGCGATATCGACGTCGATCAGATAGGGCCTGTTGGCGGCAATGCCCTTACGGATCGCCTCGCCAAGATCTCCCGCGCGATCCACCCGCACGCCCTCCACGCCGCACGAGCGCGCCATCGCGGCAAAATCCGGATTGTAGCGCGCACCCGTCTCCGGATGCTTGAAATCGGTCGCAAGCTCGCGGCCACCGAGATAGCCGCGCTGAAGCCCGCGGATCGAGGCATAGGCGTAATTATTCCAGACCACCCAGACCACGGGCAGATTGTACTCGACCGCCGTGCCGAGCACGTTGGCATGCATGAAGAATGCGCCGTCGCCGCACACCGACACGCAGGGCCGGTCGGGCGCCGCGAACTTCGCACCCATCACACCGGCCACGCCAAAGCCCATCGGGCCGAACCCCATCGAGCCGATCAGCGAATCCGGCCGCTTCGGCTTGCAGAAGCCGAGCAGCCAATTGTGGTGCACGCCGATGTCGGAGACGAGGATTGCGTCCTCCGGCAGCGCCTTGTCGATCTCGGCCGCTGCGCGCTGCGGATTGATCGGCGTAGTGTCGTCGGAGAAGCCGGGCGCGACGAACCTGTCCCACTCCTTGCGATAGCCGTCGATCTGCGTCAGCCATTTTTTGCGCGCATCGGATTTCTTGAAGAGATTGTCGCGACGATCGAGCTCGGCATGCAGCTGCCGCAGGAAGGTGCGAACGTCGGCCATTAGTCCGAGTGCGACGGGGTAGTTGCGGCCGATCTCTTCGGGATCGATGTCGACATGGATCAGCCTGGTCGGCGGGATCGTGAAGGAATAACCCGGAATCCACGAACTGGAGGTGCGATCGTCGAAGCGGACGCCGAGCGCGAGCAGCACGTCGGCCTGACGGGTCGCGTGATTGGCCTGGTAATGGCCGGCACGCGCCACGAGGCCGAGCGCAAGCGGATGATTGACGTCCAGCGCGCCGAGCCCGCTCGCGGACGCCGCCACCGGAATCTGGAGCCGCTCGGCCAGCTTGCGCAATTCGTCGGCCGCACCGCCATAGCGCACGCCCTGCCCGACCAGCATCACCGGCCGCTCCGCCGAAAGCAGCATGTCGACCGCTTTCTCGACGCCATCAGGGTCGGCACCGCAGCGGCTGGAGATGTTGGCGCTCCACTCGCTCGCCTTCGGCGCCTCTTCGGCGGCGGCCTCCATGAAGACGTCGAAGGGCACGTCGACCACGACAGGTCCCGGCCGCCCCGTGATCATGGTCTTCCAGGCCTGCCGCACCGCAAGCGGCACCATTTCACCACGCGTCGGCTGAAACACCTTCTTGCACATCGTGCGCACGGTGGAGGGGAAATCGGCCTGGTAGTGCCGGTACATTTCCTGGAATGCGCCCCGGTTGAACTGGCTGGTCGGCACGTTGCCGGTGATCGCCATGAACGGCACCGAATCGAGGAAGGCATTCGCGAGCGAGATTGGCAGGTTCGCCGAGCCCGGCCCACACGAGGTGAAGGTCGCCGTCGGCCGGCCGGAGACGCGGTAATAGACATCAGCCATGAAGCCGGCGACGCTCTCGTGATGCACGGAGATCGTCTTGATCTCGGAAGACCGCTCGTACAGCGCGTCGATGAACTGGATGTTGCCGTGGCCGCAGAGCCCGAACACCTGCGGCACCTTCTCCTGGATCAGATAATCGACAATGACCTGGGCGCCATTGAGCATGTTTTTCGACATCAACCGGTCTCCCTCTCGGCCCGACGACTTCTTCTGTACCGATGCGGGGAACGCGGCCGGTCATCACAGGGCCACCTGGAGCCTATTTCTCATAATGCTGTACGTCAATTTATATTGTGGTAGGTTGTCCGCTTGAGGAAACGCAGTGCCCCGCGCCGACGGCCGCGCGCGTTGCGTGCTAGTCTCGCAAGAATGGAGCCATGACGATTCACGAGAAGGGGGCCTTGTCCTTGAAATCGCGTACCAAGCCCACGACCGGCGAGAAGCCTGCCAGCCCACGCAAGGCCGCGATCGCCAAGCTGGTCCCTGCTACCAAGGCAAATGGCGACGACGAGACCGACGACAAGCAGCGGGGCGGCGGCGTCCAGTCGCTCGGCCGTGCCTTCTCGATCCTCGAGGAAGTGGCGCGTCATCGCGAGGGGATCGGGCTTGCGGAGCTGAGCAAGCTGGTCGGCCTGCACAACTCGACCACCTTTCATCTGGCGAAGACGATGGTCTCGCTCGGCTATCTCCGCCAGGAGAAGGACAGCAAGCGCTACCGCATCGGCCGGCCACTGTTTGCGCTCGCCGCATCCGCGCTCGACGAGATCGAGATGGTCAATGTCGCAACGCCCGTGCTGGAGGAGCTGTCGCGCCAGACCAGCGAAAGCAGCCATTTTGCAGTGCGAATGGGCGATGCCGTGGTTGTCATCGCGCGGACCAGCGGGCCCGGCGCGTTCCAGCTGACCGATCGCGTCGGCGTGGTGCGCCCTGCCCATTGCACCGCGCTCGGCAAGATCATCCTGGCATCGCTCCGCCCGGAACAACTCCGCCGGTTCATCGATCGCGTCGAGCTGAAACCGTCGACGCCGAAATCCATCAGCGATGTCGGTGCGTTGATGCGCGAGATCGCCGAGGTGCAGCGGACCGGCGTCGCCTTCGACGACGGCGAATTCAACATGGAGGTGCGCTGCGTCGCCGTGCCCGTCACCGATTTCACCGGGCAGGTGGTCGGCGCGCTCGGTATTTCCGGCCCGATCTGGCGGCTCTCCAACCAGGCGCTGCATGCCAGCGCCCAGGTCGTGCAGGCCGCTGCCGACCGCCTCTCTGCCGAATTCGGCGCCAACGGCACGGCGCAGAAGGCGCTCACGCAAAAAGCCTGAGCCGCGCGCAGGCGGCGATTTTGCCGGTTGACACCGGCAACGGCGTTCGGGATTATCCTCCAGCATTAGAAAAACGTCTCTCACAATACCGGATACCCGGTTTTGAAGGGAGGCACGCGATGCACCCGGGAGGAGACAGACATGATCCGCTATCCGCGACGGACGTTGTTACGGGCGGGCGCCGCCTTCGTCGGCGCATCCGCACTGGGGTTTCCTGCCATCGTGAGGGCGCAGGCCGAGAAAATCCGGATCGGACACCTGACGCCGCTGACCGGCTTTCTCGGCGTGATCGGCAGCTACGCGCAGCTGGGGGCGAAGCTTGCGGCCGAGGAGATCAACGCGTCCGGCGGCATCCTGGGCAAGCCGATCGACCTGCTCTCGGAGGACTCGATCAACCCGGCGACCGCCGCCACCAAGGCGCAGCGCATGCTGGAGCAGGACGGCGCGGTGGTGCTGCTCGGCGAAATTTCGTCCGCCTCGTCGCTCACCATCATGCAGGTCGCCGAGCGCAACAAGAAGGTGTTCTTCTCGACCGGCGCGCGGTCGGACGCGCTGCGCGGCAAGAACTGCAACAAATACTCCTTCCACTGCGACATCCCGAACACCGTGATGGTCAACGCGGTCGGCACCGCGCTGTCGCAGAAGGGCATGGTGAAGGGCAAGAAGTTCTTCACGCTGACCGCCGACTACATCTTCGGCCACGATCTGCTCAAGGCCGCGAAAGTGTTCTTTGGCGCACATGAGGCCAATTTGATCGGCGACGAGCTGATCGCAACCGATGTCACCGACTTCAGCCCGTATCTGCTCAAGGTGCGGCAGGCCAAGCCGGACGTGGTCTGCTGCAACCTCGCCGGCAACCAGGTGACCAATCTCGTCAAGCAATATGCCGAATTCGGCTTCCCCTATCCGCTGGTCGGCTTCAACCTCAACACCGGCGACGCCTGGGCCGCGGGCGCGGGCAATCTCAGCGGCACCTGGCCGACGGTCTGGTATCACACGCTGGACAATCCGGCGTCGCAGGCCTTCGTCGCCGCCTTCACGAAGAAGTACGGCAAACCGCCGGAGAACCACGCCTGGATCGACTACGTCACGCTGAAGCTGCTGGCGGAGGCCATCAACACCACCAAGTCCACCGATAGCGCTGAGCTGATCGCCTATTTCGAGAAGCAAGCCCAGTTCGACATCGGCAAGGCGCGCAAAGCCTATTTCCGCGCCTGGGACCATCAGCTGGTGCAGGAGGCCTATCCCTTCACCGTGAAGCCGAAGGATCAGATGAAGGACCAGTGGGACATGCTGGTGCTCGGCGAAGCGGTCCCCGCGGCGAACGATCCGCTGGAGACGATCTATCCGACCAAGGAACAGAATCCCTGCGAGATGAAAGCCTGACGCCGGGATCGCGCAGCAAGGCGGACGCCACATGCAGTTCGAGTTCTTGCTGGAACAGGTGGTGAATGGCCTCGTGCTCGGCGGCTATTATCTGCTCATCGCGCTCGGGCTGTCGCTGATCTTCTCGGTCGGCGGGATCGTTAACCTCGCGCATGGCGCCTTCTATGCGCTCGGCGCCTATGTCTGCGTCGAGCTGACGAAACGCCTCGGCTTCGGCTCCTCCGTCGTGATCTCGCCACTCGTGGTCGCCCTGCTCGGCATCCTGTTCGAACGATTCATCCTGCGACGCTTCTACACGGCCGACCCGATCCTCAGCCTGCTCGTCACCTTCGGCCTTGCGATGGTCGCAGAACAGGCGATCCGCATGATCTGGGGCGCCGCGCCCGTCTCGACCGAGATCCCGCAAGCCTTTCGCGGCTCGGTCATCGTCGGCGACTTCCTGTTCTCGCGCTATCGCCTCTTGATCCTCGCCGTCGTCGCCGCGGTGCTGCTCGGCATCTGGCTGCTGCTGCACAAGACCTCGTTCGGGCGCGTGGTGCGCGCCGGCATCCAGCGGCCGGACATGGTCGCTGCCCTCGGTATCCGGCTTCAACCCTACATGACCGCGATCGTGATGCTCGGCGTCGGCATGGCTGCGCTCGGCGGCGCCTTCTTCGCGCCGATCACGACCGTGCATCCGGCGATGGGCGCGGACATCATGACGGTGGCCTTCGTGGTCGTCGTGATCGGCGGGCTCGGCAGCTTCTGGGGCGTCGTCATTGCCGCCCTCCTCGTCGGCGTGGTGCGCGGCATCGCCATCCATTTTGAGCCTGCGGCCGGCGAAGCCTCGATCTACATCCTGATGTTCCTGGTGCTGCTGGTGCGTCCGCGCGGCCTGCTCGGCGAGCGCATCGAGAAGTTCGAATGAGGAGAGCCTCGACCATCGCGAAGCTGAAGCCGCTGCTGATCGCAGCTGCGGCGGTCGTTGCCCTGCCCTTCCTGCTGAAGGCATTCGGCCTGTCGCTAAACACCGGCACCTGGATCGTCGGCCTTGCGATCGCGACCATGGGGCTCAATCTCTGCATCGGCTATACCGGCCTCGTCTCGTTCGGCCACAGCGCCTGGTTCGGCATCGGCGCCTACGCGGCCGGCCTGATCCAGTTGCGCTTCTTCCCCGGCGACATCTGGCTACCGCTGCTGGGATCGATGGTGGTCGTCGCGGTCGCATCGGCCGTAACAGGCATGCTGATCCTGCGCCGGCGCGGCGTCTATTTCTCGCTGCTGACGCTGGCGCTCGCCGCGCTCGTCTACACCACCGCGTTTCGCTGGACCAGCGTCACCGGCGGCGAGGACGGGCTCGGCGGCTTGAAGCGCGGCGGCATCGGCCCCGTCAGCTTCGACAGCGCGATGAACTATTACGTTGTGGTCGCAATCATCGGGCTCGCCGTGCTCTATATGCTGATGCGCCTGGTGCGCTCGCCGTTCGGGCATGTGCTGGTCGCGATCCGCGAGAACCAGCTGCGGGCGAGCTTTCAGGGCTATCCGGTCGAACGCTACAAGCTGGCGGTGTTCGTGATCTCCGCCATGGTCACCGGTCTTGCCGGCGCGCTGATCGCGTTCCTGAACTATCTGGTCTCGGCCGAAGCCGTCTCGGTGCCGTTCGCCGGCGAGCTGCTGGCGATGGTGGTGATCGGCGGCATGCGCAGCCTGCTCGGCCCCGCGCTCGGCGCGCTGTTCTTTATCCTGTTCCGCGAACTGTTCTCGATCTGGACGTCGGACTGGCTGTTCTGGTTCGGCCTCACCTTCGTGGCCTTCGTGATGTATTCGCCCGGCGGCCTCGTCGGCATCGGCGCGCTGGTCATGCGGCACCTCCGTCCCGCGCCTGAAGAATCGGCGGCGATGAGCCGGCGCAAGATTCATGAGGGCCTGCCGCTGCCGGACTTCCTGCGGCCGGAATCGCTGAAGGGCACCGTGCTGGACGTCAGCGGCGTCTCGCGAAAGTTCGGCGGCATCCGCGCCGTCGAGAACGCCAGCATCAAGGTCGCCGCCGGCGAGATCCACGCGCTGATCGGCCCGAACGGTGCCGGCAAGACCACGCTGTTCAATCTGGTCTCCGGCCTCTATGCACCCGACCAGGGCACGATCCGCCTGCAAGGCCGCGACATCGCCGGCGTGCCGGCGAATGCCATCTGCCACCTAGGTCTGGCGCGCTCGTTCCAGATCACCAATCTGTTTCGCGGACTGACCATCTACGAGAATCTGCGCCTGTCGCTGCAGGCGCGGCACGGCATGCGCTTCAACATCTGGAACGACATCGACGCGTATCCGGAGATACACGCCGAGACCGCGGCGCTGACGAAATTCCTCGGCCTCGAAGGCATCGAGGAGATCGAGGGTGGCGAGCTCTCCTATGGCGGGCAGCGGCTGGTCGATCTCGGCATCGCGCTAGGCTCCAGGCCGCAGGTGCTGCTGCTCGACGAGCCGCTCGCGGGCCTCGCTGCGGCCGAGCGCGAGCGCGTCTCCAACCTCGTCAAGAACATCGCGGCCAACATTCCCGTGCTGATCGTCGAGCACGACATCGACCGCGTGCTCGGCTTCTCGCAAATCGTGACCGTCATGAACCAGGGCGAGGTGCTGATGTCCGATTGCCCCGGGGCGGTGCGGGCCGATTTGCGGGTGCAGGAGATCTACACCGGCAGGGGCATTCCCGCCGTCGAGCATCGGCGCAACATGGGGGAGGCCCGCGCGCGCGACACTGTGCTGCGCCTCGGCGGCGTCAACACGTTTTACGGCAAGAGCCACATCCTGAGCGACGCCGCGCTCGACGTGCGCGAGGGCGAGATCGTCGCGTTGCTGGGCCGCAATGGCGCCGGCAAGTCGACGCTGCTCAAGACCATTGCCGGTCTCGTGCCGGCAGCCTCCGGCACGATCGACTATCGCGGCTCGGACATCGCAAGCCTTCCCGCCCCTGACATCGCGCGCCGCGGTATCGGCTATGTGCCGCAGGGGCGCGGGCTGTTCGCCGGGATGACCGTGCGCGAAAACCTCGCGCTCGGGCGGCTCGCGCGCAAGACCGACGGCAGCGACGGCGTGGTCTGGAACGAGGAGCAGATCCTGCAATACTTCCCACGCCTGAAGGAGCGCATGAACGTTGCAGCCGACTATCTCTCCGGCGGCGAGCAGCAGATGGTCGCGGTCGCCCGCGCCATGTCGGGCAATGTCCGCCTGCTGCTGCTCGACGAGCCGTTCGAGGGCCTCGCACCGGCCGTGACGCTGGAGCTGTTTGGAGTGTTCGACCAGCTCCGCGAGAAGATGTCGATCGTGATCGTCGAGCACAATCTCGACCTCGTGCTGGCGCTCGCCGACCGCGTCTTCGCGCTGGAGCGTGGCGCCGTGTTCCATCAGGGACCGGCGGCGCCGCTGCTGAACGATCTCGGCTATCGCAAGCAGATTCTATGGTTGTGACGGAAACAGGTGCGCTCCCTCCCCCGCTTGCGGGGGAGGGCTGGGGAGAGGGTCTTGCGGCAACAAGATAATCCCCCAGCGGATAGAGCCCTCACCCGGCGCTACGCGCCGACCTCTCCCGCAAGCGGGAGAGGTGCAGCGGAGCCTGCCGCTCCGCCGCCCTCCTACTCCGCCTTGATGTTCGCGGCCGCCACGACCTCGGCAAGCTCCTTGGTCTCCTTCGCGATCTTCGCGGCATACTCAGTCGGGCTGAGCACGCTGACGACACCCTGCGAGCCGAGCTTCTCCGCGACCGCCGGGTCCTTCGCCGCCGTGACGATCTCCCGGTGCAGCGTCTCCAGGATCGGCGCGGGCACGGCCTTCGGCATGAAGAAGCCGACCCAGAACGACAGGTCGAAGCCGGGATAGCCGGCTTCCGCAACCGTCGGCACGTCAGGCAGCGCCGGAAGCCGCTCGGCGGAGGACACCGCGAGCGCGCGCAGCTTGCCGGCCTTCACCAGCGGCACGGCGGAGAGCGGATCGAACACCGCGAGCACCTCTTGCGCGAGGATGCCGACCTCTGACGCGGCACCGCCGCGATACGGCACGTGGATCATCTTGATGCCGGCTTTCTGGCCGAGCAGCTCCATGGCGAGATGGGCGAGGTTGCCGTTGCCGCCCGAGCCGTAGGCGAGCTCGCCCGGCTTCGCCTTCGCTGCGGCGACGAGATCGGCGACGGTCTTGATGTCGGCAGTCCTGGGATTCTCGGGATTGACCACCAGCACGAGCGGCGCAGAGACGACGGTGGTGAGCGGCGCGAAGTCCTTTTCCGGATCGTAGCGGATATCCTTGAAGAGGGTCTTGTTGAGCGTGATGGTGGAGGAGTTGCAGGCGAGCATGGTGTAGCCGTCGGCGTCCGCATGCGCCACGCCTTCGGCGGCGATCATGCCGTTGGCGCCGGCGCGGTTCTCGACCACGAAGGGCTGGCCGAGCCTGTTGCTCAGGCGGTCGCCGATGATGCGCGCGACCACGTCGACGGGACCGCCGGCGCTGAAGCCGACCATGATCTTCACCGGCCGCGTCGGATATTTCTGCGCGAGGGCCTGTGTCGACAGCGTACACGCGCAGAGCCCGGCGACGAGCGCGAGCAGGCGAGCCGTTCGTTGCATTCGTTTTCTCCCCAGACCTCGACGCCGCTTGTGCATGCTTGTTGGTGCGGCGCGTGTGAGCGGCATGATTAGCGGCCGGGCGGGATTTCGCAATCGCGTTCGCGCGTCGGCATTCCGCCGTGCGGCAGGCAAACGCCGCTTCCAAACAAAAAATGCGAAAACAACCCCATGCACAGTAAGCCGGCGCTTGCGAGATCAAGCACTTGGGCAGGATCGCGATTCTTTTTCGGATGTTACGAATCGCATTTGACACGTCGGGCAAAACAGGAGCAGAATGGCATCATCGCGATCACCGTAAGCGGCACGGCCTCCCCGGCCACAGGCGCATCGACACGGTCGCGCGTAAGCCCTTCATCGACATCCAAAAATTCGTATCCGCGCGCCACGAGCGAACGCTCGTTCGCGCGCCTGCGCCGGCAAAGGACACAGCCCATGACGACATCTCTGAGCCACCACACACCCTCGCCGCTTGCGGCAACCGATTGTAGCAGTCCCGCCGTGAACCCCCGCGTGAGACTCTACAAGCGGCGCATCGCGATCAACCATCCCGACCCGCAAGCCGGCGAGCGGCTGCTGGCCGAAGCGCTCGGTGCCGTCGACCGCGACGCGCTCCACGGCATGCTGAGGCAATTGGCCAAGGCGAGCGCGGTCGGACAGAAGCCCGACGAGGCCAATCTCGCCTTCATGATCTCGACGATCAGGAGCATCGCGCCGAAGGATTCCATCGAGGCCATGCTGGTCTCCCAGATGGTCTCCGTTCATTTGGCGGCGATGCGCTGCGCCTGCCGCCTCGCCTGCACGGACGATCTTCCGCAGCAGGAGACCGTGACACGCGCATTGGCCCGCCTCGCCCGCACCTTCGCCGCTCAGGTCGAGGCCCTGAGCCGCCACCGCAACATCGACGAGCGCGCGATCACGGTGAAAAACCTGTCGGTGCAGGACGGCGGACGCGCGATCGTGGGCAACGTCACGCAGCATGCCAACGTGATTGTTGCGGAGGCGGGCCCGAGCGAGGCAAGGCAAGGGGCCGGCCTATGACCGGCCATCACGCCCGCAACACCGGCCCGATGCAGGCCAGTCCCCGCTGCGGCGCCAGGACCCGCAACGGCGGCACGTGCCGCGCGCCGGCGGCGCACGGCAAGGCGCGCTGCCGCATGCACGGCGGCGCGCGGAGGAGCGGCGCGCCGAAGGGCAACGGGAATGCGCGAACGCATGGGCTGTTTTCAAGGGAGGCGATCAACGAGCGAAGGCAGATCGAGGCTCTGCTCGATGAGACGCACAAGGTGCTGCGGGAACTGTCGACATGAGGCGATACGATATCAATTCGACTTCAGAAACAGGTCTAGCTGTCTCGGTCGACCCAACCGGTGGCAATCGCGCTGGCCCAGGCCGGCATGCCTCTTTTGCGGGCCAATGCCGCCATGGCCGTGGTGTCATAGGGAACGTATCGGATCGTCGCGGACCACCATCCTCCAGACTGCTCCAGAATTGCGTAGCACGCGTGAGGCGTCCCGGTCTCGACGACGTAAGGAACAGGCGTTCGCCCATCATAGCCGGGTAACCCGACGCTGCCGGGATTGACGATCATTCGTCGATCCCTCAAACGCAGCACGCGCGGGATGTGCGTGTGTCCGCAAAGGATGAGCCGGGCATCGATGCCTTCAGCGCCCGCCTCGACAACGTCGATCGGGCTCGCGCGGACGGCGCCGTCGGCCGTGACGTAGTCGAGCCAAAACGCAGCATCGTCCCTTGGCGACGCGTGGCAAAGCAACACATCCTCCCGATACATGAGCGTGGATGGCATGCCGGCCATCCAGTCGAAGTGCTTGCGTTCGAGCTGCCGGAAATCGCTCCGGGCCGAGATCCCTGCCTGCGACAGCTCAACCAGAATTCGATCCTGGTCACCCTGCACGGATGGAAAGCCCCGCTCGATCAGCAGATCCGCAGTCCGGGCCGCCTCCAGCGGACCGCTGACGTGATCGCCAAGGTTCACGACCTCGCTGATGCCAAGGGCGGCTATGTCCGCGAGCACGGCTTCGAGTGCCGGGCAGTTTCCGTGGACATCCGCGATGGCGGCAAACTTCATCTCGCCCTCCCCCTTCGGGACGGCCGACGACATTCCGGATGCGGGACGATGCAGGCGTAGCGGTTCTCTTTAGCTGCATTTTTGAAAGCGCCCGCAAGCTGAGTCAAATCGGCGCTATCAGGATAAGTACCATCAGCCGCCGAGCACAGGCAAGTGATCCTGGCTGGCTCCGTTCGGGTGCCTCGACCTCAGCGAAAACGCGCGAAGTAATACGCAAGCTCCGCGATCTGATCCTTGCTGACCGTCTGCATCACGTCCGCCATCGTCGCATCATAGCCGTGGCGAGTATTGTCCTTGTATTCGGCGAGGGTCTTGGCGAGATAGTCCTCGCGCTGATTGGCGATGCGCGGCACGTTCTCCTTTCCGGAGTAATCGGTGTTGTGGCAGGTGTTGCAGCGGTTCTGCCTTGCGAGCGCTTCGCCGCGCGCCATCCGTGCGCCGTCTGCGGCATCGGCCGGCGGCGCGGGCTTCGGCAGCGTGGCAATGAAGTCGGAGAAGGTGCTCAGGTCGGCGTCCGTCAGCGATTTCGCCATCTCGTTCATCGGCTCGAACACGCGCAGCTTCTCGCGGAACATGAAGAGCTGGATCAGCGCGTAAGGTGCCTGCTGGCCGCCGAGCGACGGCGTATTCTCGGTCTCGGAGGTGCCGCGCTCGCCGTGACAGGCCAGGCACGGCGCGGCGCGCTCGTGGATTTCCGCGCTGGCCGGGAAGGCAAGCGAAGCGAGCGCCACGGCGGCGGTGAGTGTTCTGTTCATTGGCCGCTTCCCGCGCACTCCGTCATTGCGAGCGAAGCGAAGCAATCCAGAGATGTTTCCACGGAAACAGTCTGGATTGCTTCGTCGCCAGCGCAAAATTGCTTCGCAATTTTGTCGCGGGCTCCTCGCAATGACGACGGTTACTACCTGTTGTGAGTTACTTCGCCGCGACCTTCTGCTTGCCGTAGGTGATGCGGTAGACTGCGCCGTTCCAGTCGTCGGAGACCAGCAGCGAGCCGTCCTTCAGCTGCATCACGTCGACAGGGCGGCCGACATACTTGTTGTCCTCGAGGAATCCGGTCAGGAACGGCTCCATCGACTTCACGGTCCCGTCCTTGTTCAGCTTGACGAGGACGACGTCACCGCCCTGCTTCTGCGACTTGTTCCAGGAGCCGTGGCGCGCGACGAAGATCGCATTCTTGTACTGCTTCGGGAACATGCTGCCGGTGTAGAAGCGCATGCCGAGCGCCGCGGTGTGCGGACCCATCAGGCCCACCGGGGCGGTGTAGTTCTTGCAGTCCTTGCCCCAGCCGAGCTCCTGGTCGATGATGTTGCCCTGGTAGCAGAAAGGCGCGCCGAAATCCTCGCCCGCCTTGCTGACGCGGTTGAGCTCGTCCTCCGGCACCGTCTCCGACAGCCAGTCGCGGCCGTTGTCGGTGAAGTAGAGCTGCTTGGTTTCAGGATTCCAGTCGAAGCCGACAGTGTTGCGCACGCCGACCGCGTAGACCTCGGCGCCGGAGCCGTCGAGATTCATGCGGCGGATCTGGCCGTGATCGGCGTCATGCAGCACATTGTTGCCGGGTTGGCCGACCGGGACATAGAGCTTGTTGTCGGGGCCGATCGCGATGAACTTCCAGCCATGCGCCTCGTCCTTCGGCAGCTTGTCGTAGATCAGCGTCGGCTTCGGCGGGTTGTCCAGGACATCGTCGATCTTCTCGATCTTGGAAACCTTCGACAGCTCGGCGATGTAGAGCGTGCCGTCCTTGAAGGCGACGCCGTTCGGACGATAGAGGCCGGACGCGATCACCTTGACCGACCGTTTGCCGTCCTTCTCCGCGATCGCATAGACCTTGTCGACGAGACGGCTGCCGACGAACACCGTGCCCTTGTCGCTTTGCGCGAGCGAGCGCGCATTCGCCATGCCGGAGGCATAGACCTCGATGTTGAAGCCCGCGGGCACCTTGAGCTTGGCGAGCGGCAGCTTGTCGGCCTGCGCCGGAATCGGCGGCGGCGCGACGGGGGCAAGCTTGGCGGCGGCCTCGCCGTCCGGGCGCCCGATCAAGGGGGAACCCGGAGGCAGCGGCTGGGCGGCGGGCGGACTGGCCGGCTGCTGCGCCGCGGCAGACAACGTGAACGCACCGAAGACAGCGCCGGCCAGCAACAGGCGGCGCGTGGCGAATGAAATATCCGGCATGGTGTCTCTCCCCAAAGCGGAAGCCGTCTTCCAGACGTTGGCGCGTCCGCGGCTTTTCCGGGTCACAGTGTGTGAATTCGTCCGAACAAATGCAATCGGAAACATCCGGGAATACGGATGCGCCGGCGGCGCTCATGGCGGGCAGCGGCGCAGCAGAGAAAATTTCCATGCTATTTTGAAATATGGCTTTGCGGTCGTGGGGAGCGACGCGCCGACAACGTCAATCAGTTACTGCGCTGCAAGAACCCTGGACTTCTTCGGGGCGATCTTTTCGGCCACGTCCAGATCGTCGTTGCCGGCAACATCGTCGTGATGATCCTGTCCTGCGTGTTGCGTCGGGCTGAACCATTGCGAGAGACGATCGAGATAGAGATAAACCACCGGCGTGGTGAACAGCGTCAGGACCTGGCTGACCAGCAAGCCGCCGACCATGGCGTAGCCGAGCGGCTGACGGAGCTCCGAGCCGGTGCCGTGGCCGAGCATCAGCGGCACACCGCCGAGCACTGCCGCCATCGTGGTCATCAGAATCGGGCGGAAGCGCAGCAGGCAGGCCCGGCGGATGGCCTCCACCGGCGACAGGCCCTGATCCCGCTCCGCCACGATCGCAAAGTCCACCAGCATGATGCCGTTCTTCTTGACGATGCCTATCAGCAGGACGAGGCCGATCAGCCCGATCAGGCTGAAGTCGAAATGGAAGATCAGGAGCGTCGCCAGCGCGCCGACGCCGGCCGACGGCAAGGTCGACAGGATCGTCAGAGGGTGAATGTAGCTCTCATAGAGCATGCCGAGAATGAGATAGACCACGATCAGCGCCGCGACGATCAGCAGGGGCACCGAGGAGAGCGATTCCTGGAACGCCTTCGCCGTACCCGCGAACGTGGAGGTGACGGCGGCCGGCACGTTCATCTGCCGCTCTACCGCGTCGATCGCCTGCGTCGCCTGGCCGAGCGCAACGGTGGGCGCGAGGTTGAAGGAAATCGTGACCGCCGGAAACTGGCCCTGATGATTGATGGCCAGCGGGCGCACCGGCGCCGTGGTCCACCTGGTGAACGCCGATAGCGGCACCTCGCCCCCCGTCGTCGGGGAACGCAGGTAGATCTGCTCCAGTGTGGACGGATTCTTCTGGAGCGAGGGCAGCACCTCGAGGACGACATAGTAGGTGGACAATTGGGTGAAATAGGTCGCGATCTCCCGCTGCCCGAATGCGTCATACAAGGTCGCATCGATCACGTCGGGGGTGATCCCGAAACGCGCGGCCTGATTGCGGTCGATCGACAGCGTCAGCGTCGTACCGGACGTCTGCTGATCGGACGCGACGTCGCGCAGCTCGGGCATCTCCTTCATCCTGGCGAGCAGCTTCGGGGCCCATGTGTTGAGCTGGTCCATGTCGGTTGACTGCAGGGTGAACTGAAATTGCGTCCGGGACGCCCGGCCGCCGACGCGCACGTCCTGCGCCGACTGGAGGTAGAGACGCGCGCCCTGCACCTTCGCCGTCTGGACCTGAAGGCGGCGGATCACCTGGTCGGCCGAGGCGGTACGCTCATCGCGCGGCTTCAAGGTGATATACATCGTGCCGTCGTTGAGCGTATTGCCGCTGCCGCCCATCCGCATCGCCATGTGATCGATCGCCGGATCCTTCAGCACGATGGCGCCAATCGCCTGCATGTGCCTGGCCATGTCCGCGATCGACACGTCCTGAGAGGTCTCGACGATCCCGGTGATCAGGCCGGTGTCCTGCTGCGGAAAGAATCCTTTGGGGATGATCACGAACAGATAGACCGTCAGTGCGATGGTCGCGAAGAACACCATCAGGGTGGCGAAGCGGAAGCGCAGCACGAGGTCGAGGCCGCGCTCGTAGCCGTCCACGAGGCCCTGGAACATCCGCTCGCTGAGCATATAGAGCCGGCCATGGCGCTCCTCGTCGTGCGACTTGAGGAAGCGCGACGCCATCATCGGCGTCAGCGTCAGCGACACGAAGGCCGACACGGCGATCGTCATCGCCAGCGTCACCGAGAATTCGCGGAACAGGCGGCCGATGATGCCGCCCATCAGCAGCAGCGGGATCAGCACCGCGATCAGCGACACCGAGATCGAGAGGATCGTGAACCCGATCTCGCCGGCGCCCTTGATCGCGGCGGCCATCGGCGTCTCGCCTTCCTCGATATAGCGCGTGATGTTCTCCAGCATCACGATGGCATCGTCGACCACGAAGCCGACCGCGATGGTGAGGGCCATCAGGGACAGATTGTCGAGGCTGTAGCCGGCCATCCACATCAGCGCGCAGGCGCCCAGCAAGGCGAGCGGCACCGTGATCGACGGGATGATGGTGGCCCAGAGACTGCGCAGGAACGCGAAGATCACCATCACGACGAGGCCGATCGTCAGCAGCAGCGTGAACTGCACGTCCTTCACAGCCGCGCGGATCGTCTGCGTGCGGTCCGACAGCACCGAGACCTTGATGGCCGGCGAGATGCCCGCCTGCAGATGCGGCAGCTGCTTCATGACGTTGTCGACGGTGTCGATCACGTTGGCGCCGGGCTGCTTGAAGATCACCAGGAAGACGCCCGGCTTGCCGTCGACCCAGCCATACTGGGTATTGTCCAGCGGCGCGCTGACGGCATGGCCGATGTCGCCGACGCGGACGGGACTGCCGTTCCGGTAGGCGATGACGATGTCGTTCCACGCCTCGGCCTTGGTGAACTGGTCGTTGGCATAGACGGTGTAGGTGCGGGTATCTCCGTTGAGCGTTCCCTTGGGATTGTTGACCGTGATCACCGAGAGCGGGGTGCGCACGTCTTCCAGCGACAGGCCTTTGGCGACCAGCTTGGCGGGATCGATCTGGACGCGGATCGACGGCGCCTGCTGTCCGCCGACGGCGACCTGGCCGACGCCGCTGATATGGCTGATCGCCTGGGCGAGCTTGGTGTAGGTCTCGTCGGACACCTGCGTCATCGGCAGAGTCGTCGACGTCGCGCCGAGCGTGAGAATGGGCGAGTCGGCCGGATTGACCTTTCTATAGGTCGGCGGGGTCGGCATGTTCTTGGGCAATTGCCCGCTCGCGGCGTTGATGGCGGCGAGCACGTCGGACCCGGCGCCGTCGATGTTGCGCGACAGATCGAACTGCAGAACGATCTGGGTGGAGCTGGTCTGGCTCTGCGATGTCATCTCCGAGACGCCGGGAATGAGCGCGAACTGCGATTCGAGCGGCTGCGCGACCGAGGATGCCATCGTCTCGGGATCCGCACCCGGAAGATTGGCAGAGACCTGGATCGTGGGGAAGTCCACCTCCGGCAGCGGCGCCACCGGCAGTTGCGGATAGGCGATGATCCCGACGAAGACGATGCCGACCATCAGCAGCGACGTCGCGATGGGCAGGCGAATGAACGGAGCCGAGATGCCGCCAGCCATGTCAGTCAGCCGATCCGGTCTTGGTATCGGGCTTGGGGTCGGACTTGGCTTGAGCGGCGCTCGCGCTCGCATCCGCCGTCGGCGTGCCCTGCGGCTTGTCGTCGACCAGCGCGCCATCGAACAGGCGCGACTGCCCGGCCACCACGATCCTGTCTCCGACGTTCAGGCCTTCGGAGACCACAGCATTGGCGTCGCCACTCTGACTGACCTTGATCGGCCGCGCGCTGACCTTGCCATTGTCGCCGATCACATAGGCGAACAGACCTGCCGGCCCATGCTGCACGCCATCCTGCGGCACGACGATGACGTCCTTGCGCGTGTCGACCAGCATCCGCGTGGTGACTGAAAGACCCGGCCACAGCGCGTTGTCCTTGTTGTCGAACCGCGCTTTCAGGCTGATGGTCCCGGTGGCCTGGTTCACCGAATTGTCGATGATCACGAGCCTACCCTGCGACAGCGTCATGGCTCCGTCCGAGGTCAGCGCCTCCACCGGCACCTCGCCGGAATCATGGGCCCTGTCGATGGCCTGCAATTGCTCTTCGGGCTCGGTGAACTGCACCGCGATCGGCTGCAGCTGGGCGATGGTGACGATCCCCGTCGTATCCGCGGCATGGACGATGTTGCCGGGGTCCACCAGGCGGAAACCGGTTCGTCCGCTGATCGGCGCCCTGATCGAGGTGTAACCGAGATTGGTCTGCGCGTTGTCGATGGCGGCCTGGTCGCCCTTCACCTGCGCGGTCATCTGATCGACCAGCGCCTGCTGGGTGTCGAGATTCTGCTGGGTCTCGAATTGTTGTTTCGCGAGCTTCTGAAATCGCTCGAGGTTCAACTGGTCGTTCCTCAGGGTGGCTTCGTCCTGCGCCTTCTTCGCCACCGCCTGCTCGAGTGCCGCGGTAAAGGGGCGTTGATCGATTTCCAGAAGCGGGTCGCCCTCCTTCACCATCTGGCCCTGCTTGAAGAACACCTTGGTGATCTGGCCATCGACGCGGCTCTTGACCGTCACCGTCTTGAACGGCGAGACGACACCGAGACCATAGGTGTGCACGGGAAAGTCGGCCTTCTTCACGACGAACGAGGTCACGGGGATCTTCGCCGCGGCCTGGTCGGAAGCGCTTTGCGCGGCCGCCGCGACGGGCTCGACACTTCCGACGAACACGTACCACAGGCCGCAGGCCAGCACGGCTGCTGCAAGGATTCCAAACAGCGCAACGCTGAGCTTCGGTCGACGCATCAAATCGATTGTCCTCGAACTGTTTGCGCCTGCATCAGCAGAACCTGCTGCTTGCGCGTCAAACCGTTGCTTGAGGCTGAAAGTATTGCGGACAAAATCCCGACGGCAAAATAACGATTGCGTGCGACAATCTGTCCAAACCGTCATGTTCGTTCATCGCGACACGCGTTGCTCGCATCGAACACATCCCGCAGAGGAAAAGCAGAAACAGACGGAAACGACATGGAGAGATGGAAAGGCTGCTGCGGCATCACGCTGAATTGCGCCGGTAATCTCGAATTTAACGAACGCTCGACTCAACTCGGGCCCTATCATCGAAATTCAGCAAGCACTGCTCGATGAGAACGAGGCGCAAGATGATGGCCGAGCAACCGAAGCAATGGGGAAACGTCGTACCCTTTCGAACGCGATCGCACGCGCGCAGAGATCCGGATGATGATGCGCGGCCCAGCAGCATTCTGCGCATGCTCGATCTCTCGAAGTTCGAGCGAGGTCGTCCCGCCGCCGGGACCGGCGCCAGCATGCGCTCGAACATCGCAGCGATCGTTCTGCTCGGGCTTCTCGTCGTCGTTGCGACCGAGGACTTCTCCAGGCTCGAGCGATCGAACCTGTGCTTCGACAAATCCGAGTGCAGGAATTGAGGCGCGCTTGATCGATCGGCGACGTCACGCCGAACCGTCGTTTCAGCGACATCGATGCGGGGCGTGGCAACGGAATAGAAGCTCCGGTCAACGTGAACGTCGAGCGCCCGGTCTGCGCGCCCGCCATTGGCATCCTCGCTCCGATCGTGTAACCCGGCCAAAACGCTTGCCGGGACGAAACGCTCATGACCACCGCCGCCGCTGACGACGCGGGCACTGCCACCCGCGCGCTGATCTTCGCGCTGGTCGCGCTCGCCTGCGGGCACATGCTCTCGACCTTGCTGCGCACGATCCCCGCGATCAGCCTCGACCTGATGGCGGCGGATTTCCATATCGAGCCGCAGGCGCTGGCGAGCCTCACCTCGGTCTATCATTTTGCCTTTGCGGCCTCGCAGATTCCGGTCGGCGCGGCGATGGACCGGTTCGGCGTGCGCCCGGTGTCGCTCGCCTTGCTGGCGGGAACCGTGTTCGGCGCGCTGGCGTCGGGCTTTGCGACGGGACCGGAGAGTTTTGCGGTCGGGCAGCTGCTGCTTGGTGTTGCCACCTCGGGCATGCTGATGTGCCCGATGACGCTGGCGGCCAAGCAATTGTCGGCGGCGCGCTTCGGGCTGTGGTCGGGCGCGATCCTCTCGATCGGCAATATCGGCATGCTCTTGTCGTCGAGCCCGCTCGCCTTCGTGATCGACACTTACGGCTGGCGCGCCGGGTTCTGGATCTCCGCGATCGGCGGCATCGCGGTCGCGCTCACCGTGTTCGTGCTGGTGCCGAACCAGCCGGCGGAGCACAAGGACGAGTCCTCGCCGTTGTCACAGATGATCGAGGTGCTCAGGCTCGGCCTGTCGCGGCCGCTGCGCGGCCTGATCGCGCTGGCGCTGGTGTCGCTGGCGACCTCGCTGGTGCTGCGCGGCCTGTGGGGCGGGCCGTGGCTGATGCAGGTCAAGGGATTGTCGCGCGTCGAGGCCGGCAACCAGCTCGGCGCCTTCACGCTGGCGATGATCGCAGGTCCCCTCCTGATCGGCATGATCGATCGCAGGCTCGGCCGCCGCCGCGAGCTGGTGGCGAGCACGCACATGATCGGGGCGCTGCTATTGGCCCTGATGGCGTTAGGAGCCCCGCACTATCTGGTCTCGATGCTGCGCGGGGTGCCCGTGATGCCGCCGCAATACGATCTCGTGCTGTTCGTGCTCATCGGCCTTGCCACCTCCGCCCAGCCGCTGCTGTTCGGCATGTCCCGTCAGCTCGTCGATGCGCAGACCGCCGGCAAGGCGCTCGCCGCGATCAACCTCGCGTTCTTCCTCGGCGCGGCGCTGATGCAGTCGCTCACGGGCGCGGTGGCCGCGCTCGCGGGCTTGCCGGCGGTGCTGCTGTTCATGGCAGCGATGCTGGCAATCGGCGTGCTGGTCTTCATCGCCTATACGTCGCCGGCTCGCGGAACGGGTTGAGCGTTTCGTTCACGCCATCCTTGCACGGATCCAAGCCGTCCGGGGGCCGAGATCAGTACTTCGCGACCACCGGTCCGCCGAAGCGATAATTGACCCTGAGGGTCGCTTGCTCGACGGTCAGCCGCGAGCTTGACGTCCCCGTCGCGAACACGCCGCCGAACCCATCGGGAACGGTGAAGGCGACGCTGCGGCGACCGAAGTCGGTATAACGATATTCGCCGGCGAGGCTCCAGTTCGGCGTGAACGCCCATTCGATGCCCGCGCCGACGGTCCAGCCCCAGCGCGTGGTCGAGCCGCCGTTTGTTGCCGTGAACGTTCCCGCCGGGATGGAGATACCCGGGCCGTTGACGACAGTGGTTTTGGAGCCACCGACCTCGGCCACGGCGGCGCCGCCGGTGACGTAGAACAACGCCCGGTCCACCGTGACGCTGGCGCGCCCGCGGAAGCTGGCCATCCAGTCGATATGGCCGAAATCGACCGTCACCGTCTGCGTGACTGCCGGAGCAAATGTCGGGGCACCAAAGGTGCGCGAAGCGGTGGCGCTGCCGCCTTTCAATCCGCTGCCGACCGCGTCGGCCTCGACGCCGAGCACGAACTGCTGGACCTGCCAATTGTAACCGATCTGGCCGCCGCCGATGACGCCGCTGCGGCGTCCGTCTCCGGCAAGAGTGCCAGTCTGTCCGGGAACAATCGTCAGCACGGCCGCGACCGGGGGCGTCACGCCGAAAGGGGGGAACAGCGGTCCGGCATCGCTGCCGCCGCTGCTGGGAGTCCAGGCGCCGCCGACATTGGCGCCGACGTAGAATCCGGTCCAGCTGAAGATCTGCGCGGCGACCGGCATCGGTCTCGCCTTGGCCGCCATATCCGCAGCACCTGCCGCCACGGTACCGAAGAGTAAGGCACTTCCCGCAATTGCCGCGATCCGCATCGTCGCCCCCAAAGATCTTCCGGCATGCATCGGCGTGCCGCAGCGCCAAAAACAACCTAGGTTAGAGGCGAATCGTAGCCGAAGCTGTCACCGGACAGCAACATTCAGACACATTATGTCCGCGCGAAGCGTCCATCCCCAGCGATCCCGCAAGTCCGCAGGGATGCGCCCGCGCCCCCCTCGCGCTGCAGGTCCCGGGACCATGCACGCCCGGCAACGCAGCGCCGCCGTTCATGCGTCGAGGCAGCCTTGCACAACGGCGTGCTGCAAGGGATGCTGACGCGCACATCGCATCAAGGAAATGAAGTTCATGCCCGTCGACACCAAAGCCGCCACTGATCGTCTCATGCGTTTCCTCGCCATCGAGGGCGTCACCGGACAGGAGGCGGCGATCGGGCGTGAGCTTACCGCCGCGCTGAAAGAGAGCGGCGTGCCGGCCAAGGCGATCCGGCTCGACGACGCCAACACGCGCATTCCGGTGCCGACCGAGACCGGCAACCTCATCGTCGACCTGCCCGGCCGCGGCGCGCTGCACAACCAGCCGCGCATCATGTTCATGACCCACATGGACACCGTGCCGCTCTGCGCCGGCGCCAAGCCGAAGAAATCCGGACGCAAGATCGTCAACGAGGCCAGGACCGCGCTCGGCGGCGACAATCGCTGCGGCTGCGGCGTGCTGGTGACGCTGGCCGCCGAGCTCGAGAAGCAGAAGCTCGACCATCCGCCGATCACGCTGCTGTTCTGCGTGCGCGAGGAGAGCGGGCTCTATGGCGCGCGCCACGTCAAGCTCGACGAGCTCGGCTCGCCGGTGATGGCCTTCAACTATGACGGCGGCTCGGCTTCCAACGTCGTCATCGGCGCGGTCGGCGCCGACCGCTGGACCGTCGAGATTTTCGGCCGCGCCTCGCATGCCGGCGTCGCGCCGGAGCGCGGCATCTCCTCGACCATGGTCATGGCGCTCGCGCTTGCCGACGTGAAGGCCGGTGGCTGGTTCGGCAAGGTGGTGAAGGGAAAGGGCGCGAGCGCGCGGATGGGCACCAGCAATGTCGGCCCCGTCACCGGCGGCGAGGGCCGCCCGGCGGGCGATGCCACCAATGTCGTCACCGACTACGTGCATGTGCGCGGCGAATGCCGCAGCCATGACGGAAAATTCTTCAAGGAGATCACCAAGGCCTACAAGGCCGCGTTCGAGAAGGCGGCCAAGAAGGTGACGAACGCGCAAGGCAAATCCGGCAAGGTCAAGTTCAAGGCCGAGACCGACTATTATCCGTTCCGCATGAAGGAGAACCTCCCCGTCGTCAAACGCGCGATCGAAGCCGTGTCCGCGGTCGGCGGCACGCCGAATGTCCGCGCCGCCAATGGCGGACTGGACGCGAACTGGATGGTCCGCCATGGCGTTCCGACCGTGACCTTCGGTGCCGGCCAGAACGAGGCGCACACGATCGACGAATGGATCAATCTCGACGAATATGACCGCGCGTGTGCGCTGGCCGTGCAGCTCGCGACGATGCGGTGAGTCGAGTCCGTAGGGTGGGTTGGCCGAAGGCGTAACCCACCAATTTGCTTTCCGCGGCGACGGAAGTGGTGGATTACGCCGTGCAGATGCGCTTCGCACCTTTGCACGGCTAATCCACCCTACGAACCAACAAAGCGCGTAGGATGGGGAGAGCGCAGCGAAACCCATCGCCCAACCGATTGAAGATGATGGGTTTCGCTGCGCTCTCCCCATCCTACAAAAAGAAAACGCAGGGAGGCCAAATGGCACGCATCGCGACAATCGAGTCCGGACTCTACCGGATTCCCCTCCCCGTCACGCTCTCGGACTCCACGCATGGTGAGATCGCGGCGTTCCAGCTGATCACCTGCCGCATCCGCGATGCCGATGGCGCCGAGGGCGTCGGCTACACTTACACGGTCGGGCGCAATGGCGGTGCTGTCGCCGACATCCTCAAGCGCGAGATCCCGCCGCTGGCCGAGGGACGCGAGGCCGACGACACCGAGGCGATCTGGCATCACGTCTGGTGGGGCCTGCATTATGGCGGCCGCGGGGGACCTGCGGTGCTGGCGCTGTCGGCGCTCGACATCGCGCTGTGGGACCTGAAGGCGCGGCGCGCCAAGCTGCCGCTGTTTCGCCTGCTCGGCGGCTTCGACGCGCACGTGCCGTGTTACGCCGGCGGCATCGACCTCGATCTGTCGGTCGAGGCGCTGCTCGCGCAGACCGACGGCAATCTCGCAAAGGGCTTTCGCGCCATCAAGATGAAGGTCGGCCGGCCCGATCTCAAATCCGACGTCGCGCGCGTCGCGGCGATGCGCAAGCATCTCGGCGACGGCTTTCCGCTGATGGCGGACGCCAACATGAAATGGACGGTCGAGGACGCGATCCGCGCCGCACGCGCCTTCGTTCCCTACGACCTCACCTGGCTGGAGGAGCCTGTTATCCCCGACGACGTCGCGGGCCACGCCCGCATCATGCAGGCCGGCGGGGTACCGATCGCGGCGGGCGAGAATCTGCGCTCGCTGTGGGAGTTCAAGAACTACATCGTCGCCGGCGCGGTGTCCTATCCCGAGCCCGATGTCACCAATTGCGGCGGCGTCACCGCCTTCATGAAGATCGCGCGGCTGGCGGAAGCCTTCAACCTGCCCGTCACCAGCCACGGCGCGCACGACATCACCGTGCACCTGCTCGCGGCCTGCCCGAACCGGTCGTATCTGGAAGCCCACGGTTTCGGGCTGGACACCTATATCGAGCACCCGCTGGTGCTCGAGGACGGCAAGGCGCTGGCACCGTCGCGGCCGGGCCACGGCATCGGCTTCGACTGGAAGGGGCTGGCGAAGCTTTCGCCGTTGGGCAATCCGTGATGCCCGGGCTCGTCCCGGGCATCCACGTTCTCCGTGCAGCAGGCAAGACGTGGATGGCCGGGTCAAGCCCGGCCATGACGATGTTGCTGCACGCGAGGCATTCCAAGGCGCCTGATGTGGGGCGGCGATAATCCGCTATGGTGGCGGCAGCTGACACGTTGCGAGAGATGCCTGCCTTGACACCCGAACTGCACCAGAAACTGACCGCGTGGCGCCGTCATCTGCATGCCCATCCCGAACTGTCCCTCCAGGAAAAGGCGACCGCCGCCTTCGTGCAGGACAGGCTCACCGAGCTCGGCATTTCCTTCGTGTCAGACATCGGCGGCCACGGCGTCGTCGCGACCTTGACGCGCGGATCCGCGCAGAGCCGCGTCGGCCTGCGCGCCGACATGGATGCGCTGCCGATCACCGAGGACACCGGCCTGCCCTACGCCTCGACGACATCAGGCGTGATGCATGCCTGCGGCCATGACGGGCACACCGCCTCCCTGCTCGGCGCCGCGGCGCTGCTCGCCGCCGACACCAGCTGGAGCGGCACGGTCGATTTCATCTTCCAGCCGGCCGAGGAAGGCTATGGCGGCTCGCGCGCGATGGTCGCCGCCGGGCTGTTCGAGCGCTTTCCGATGGACCGGGTGTTCGGCTTCCACAACTGGCCGGGCCTTGCCGCCGGCACCATCGCGGTCCATGACGGAGTCGTCATGGCCTCCGGCGGGCGCGTCACCATCACCATCGAGGGCCATGCGGGTCACGCCGGCATGCCGCATCTGACGCGCGATCCGGTCATGGCGGCCGGCCATCTGATCGTGGCGCTGCAATCGATCGTGTCGCGCAGCGTCGATCCGCTCGATACCGCCGTGCTCTCGCTGTGCACGCTCGAAGGCGGTACGGCGCGCAACCAGATCGCGGGGCGCGTCGCGATCGGCGGCACCCTGCGCTATCATCGCGAGGCCGTGAAGGACATCCTGCTCGCGCGGATCGACGAGATCTGCGCCGGCGTGGCGACGAGCTTTGGCGTCAAGGTCACGCCCGAGATCGTCATGGGCGTCGGCGTGGTGACCAACACGCCGGCCGAAGCAGGCCTTGCACGCATCGCTGCGGAAAACGTGCAGGCCCCGGTTCGCCGCGACCTTGCGCCGAGCATGGCCGGCGAGGATTTTGCCCACTATCTCTCGCGCCGGCCCGGCGCCTTCGTCTGGATCGGCAACGGCGAACTCCGCGACGGTGCCGAGCTGCACGGCCCGCGCTACGATTTCAACGACGCGATCCTGCCGGTGGCATCGCGCTGGATGGCCGAGGTCGCCAAGACGGCGCTGGCGTCGAACTAGACCGCCGGCTTGGGGGGATGCGAGGTGCGGGGGTGACGGTCGTGCAGCAACCGCGCCAGGGATTCGCGATCCCCGGCATTGCCTTTCATGGCCGTCTCAAACAAGGCTTCCTGGACATCGCGCGGCATGTCGCCCCAAACATCCATTGCAGCCCGCCCCAGCAACTTCGCAAGGCGTTCCTCGACCATATCGATACTCCTGCGGCTCCGGGATAGGAACTGCAGGCGCCTGCCGCCGTTCCATCCCCTCTGCAGACCGCGGGCGGCGTCGATCAAACGCCACCCGTCATGTCGTGTTTCGAGCGCGCCCGGCAAGGCGCTTTACTGGGATCGATCCGAGGTCCAGCCCTTGTACTCGGCAACGTTGTCCCTGGTCACGAGCTTGGAAGGCAGCAGCTCGACGGTCGAGGCCGGCTTCTGGCCATTGAGAATGCCGACACCGACCTGCACGGCCCGCCGCGCCATGAAGAACGGGTCCTGCGAGGCCGAGGCCTGGATCTGCGGCGACTGCGGATCCTTCAGCGCCGCCTCGATATCGGGCGCGCCGTCGACCGCGGTGATGACGATGCCGCTGCGGTTTTGCTGGCGCGCCGCAAGGTCGGTGCCGATCGCCTGCGGATCGTTGATGGCGAAGATGGCGTCGATCTTGGGGAAGCGGGTCAGATAGCCCTGCGCCACGGTGAGGCCGCCTTCGCGCGAGCCTTTGCCGTCCTGGTCGTTGGACAACACCTTGATGCCGGGATTCTTCGAAAGGACGTTCTTGCAGCCGACGACGCGGTCGATCACGGCGGAGACCTGCGGCCCGTTCTCGATGATGACGTCGCCCTTGCCGCCCAATTTGTCGACGATGTACTGGCAGGAGATCTCGCCGGCCTGCACGTTGTTCGTGGTCACGGTGGCATCGGCGCCTTCGGCCGCAGTATCGACCGCAACGACGACGATGCCTGCGCCTTGCGCCTTCTTGATCGCCGGCCCGATCGCCTTGGGATCGCCGGGGTTGAGCAGGATCAGGTCGACACCGGCGGCAATGAAGTTGTCGATCTGGGTGACCTGCTTGCCGAGATCGTATTCGAAGCCGACCGTGGTGATCTTCACGTTGGGATTGGTCTTCTTCGCCTCGAACTCCGCGCCCTTCGACAGCGCGACGAAGAACGGGTTGCCCATCGATCCCAGCGAGACGCCGATCGACTTGAGCTCCTTGGCGAAGCACGGCGCGGTGGTCAGGGCCAGCGCCGTCGCGGCGCCGGCGAGCATGATCGTCTTCAACATGGACTTCCTCCCTGGTCTGTCTTGGTCCCCGGCGCGGCAGACCAGTTGCCGCAACGGAATTCACTTCGAGCGGGCGCGCGCCGAGTTTTCTTATGTTCTGGCGGAGCCCCTTAAGTTCTGGCCGAGCCCCTTAAGTTCTGGCGGAGCCTTGCAGCCGGTAACGATCGAGCGCGACCGCACCGATAATGACGAGGCCCTTGATCACGTATTGCCAGATGTCTGAGACACCGACGAGGATGAGGCCGTTCGACAGCACCGCGATGATCAGCGCGCCGACCAGCGTGCCCCAGATCGAGCCGATGCCGCCGACGAAGGAGGTGCCGCCGAGGATCACGGCGGTGATCGCGTCGAGTTCATAGGACTGGCCGAGTTGAAGGCCGTTGGCCGCATAGAGCCGCGCCGCCTGCATGGCGCCGCCGAGCCCGGCGAAAAGTCCGGAGATGCCGTAGACGAAGATCAGCACGGCCCAGACCTTGATGCCGGCAAGCCGCGCCGCGCTCTCATTGCCGCCGACCGCATAGATGTGCACGCCAAGCACGGTCCGGCGCAGCACCAGCCAGGAGACCAGGATGACGAGCAGGGCGATCACCGAGAGCCACGGGATCGACGCAACGCCGGGAACCAGCGTCAGCGAACCGTTGCCGATGAAGGCATAGGGAATCGAGGGATTGAACACGGTCGTGTCGGCCCCGAGCAGTCGTGCCAGGCCGCGTACGGCGGTGAGGGAGCCGAGCGTGACGATGAAGGGCGGCAGGCGGAGCAGCGCGATCAGCGCGCCGTTGGCGACACCGAAGCCGAGACCCGTCACAACGGCGGCCGGCAGCCACAGCATCCCGAGCTCCGGCAGTTTCGAAATTGTCAGCCCGGCCATCGCGGAGGCCGCGAGGATCGAGCCGACCGAAAGATCGATGCCGCCGGTGAGGATCACGAAGGTCATGCCCGCGGCGAGCACGGTGTTCACCGCGGCCTGCTGCAACACGATGCCGAGATTTTGTCCGGTGAAGAAGCGGCCCTCGGACAGAAAATGGAAGCCGATGCAGAGGATCAGCAGCACCGGCAGCATGCCGAGCGCACTGATGAGCACCCTCACGCGCTGGCGCCTCGTCTCTGCGGCGGCACCGTTGGTGGCCGTCGGGGCGGACTGGACCTCCGCAGCACCATTGTCAGGCATCGAGATGCTCCATCCCCGTGGCAAGCGCCATGATGTCTTCCTGTGTCAGCGGCAAATGCGGACCGCGCGTGACCTCGCCGGCGATGTGCCCGGCCCGCATCACGATGACGCGGTCGCAGATGCCGATGATCTCGGGCAGGTCGGACGAGATAACGAGGATCGCGGTGCCGGCCTTGGCCAGATTGTCGATGATCGAATAGATCTCCGACTTGGCGCCGACATCGACGCCGCGCGTCGGCTCGTCGAGGATCAGGACCTTCGGTGCAATGGCAAGAAGCCGCGACAGGAGCACCTTCTGCTGGTTGCCGCCGGACAGGCCGCCGGCGGGGACGCCGACATTGGCGGCGCGGATGCTGAGCCCCGCGAAGGCCCTGTCGGCGCGCTCGCGCGCCTTGTCGCGATCCAGGAACCAGCCGAGCTTCGCATCGCGCCCGAGCACGGCGAGATTGATGTTGTCCAGGCACGACATGTCGAGAAACAGGCCGAGCGCCTTCCTGTCTTCGGTGAGATAGGCGATGCCGGCCTCGAGCGCCGCGCCGGGGGTCCGGATCTCGACCGGGCGCCCTTCAAGCTCGAGACGGCCCGACGTTTTCGGTGCCGCGCCGACGATGAGATGGGCAAGCTCGGTACGGCCAGCGCCGATCAGGCCGGCGAGACCGACCACCTCGCCCGCATGCACGGTGAGCGAGCAGCCCTTGACGCGCTGGCCGTCGGCCATGTCGATCGCCGCGAGCACGGGATGTCCCCGCCCCGCCTTCGGATCATGGTCCTTCTTGTAGAACGAGGAGACGTCGCGCCCGACCATCAGCCGAACGATGGTGTCGGCGCGGATGTCGGGCTTGTCGAGCGAGCCGACCAGCCGGCCGTCGCGCAGCACGGTGACGCGGTCGCCGAGCGCGTAGACCTCGTCCATGCGATGCGAGATGTAGATGATGGCGAGCCCCTCCGAGCGAAGCTGGCGGACCAGCGCGAACAGCCGCGCGCTCTCGCCGGCCGACAACGCGGTGGTCGGCTCGTCCATGATCAGGATTTTCGATCTCGCATGCAGCGCACGGGCGATCTCGACCAGTTGCCGCTGGCCCATGGAGAGATGCGCCACCAGCGTCGACGGCAGGAAGTCTGCGCCCAGCCGTTTCAGGATGGGGCCGACGCCCTCGCGCATGGCGCCGCGCGCCAGCAAACCCGCATGCGACATCTCCCGTCCCAGATAGATGTTCTCGGCCACACTGAGATTGGGAGCGAGCGACAGCTCCTGATAGATGATGGAGATGCCCGCCGCGCGGCCGCCGAGCGGACCTTCGATCCGGACCGGGCTTCCCTCGATGCGGATCTCGCCGCCGGGATCGGGCCTGTAGGCGCCGGACAGGATCTTCATCAATGTCGACTTGCCGGCGCCGTTCTCACCCATCAAGGCATGAATTTCGCCGGCATAGACGGTGAGATCGACGGCACGCAGCGCCTTGATGCCGAAGAAGGACTTCGAGACCCCGCGCATCTCGAGGATCGGATCGTTCATCGTGCCTCCCGGCGCACAATGCGTTTCCCACCCGCGTCTCGATCTTCTTGTCAGCGCGGCTCACGCATTAAACAAAAGGCCGCGGCACAGGGCAATACCGAACACAGCGAAATGCGATATCGCGGCGATGCTAGTGGCGCGGCCGATACAGTTCGCGCCAGGCGAGAAGCCGTTCGGCGTAAGCATCGGTCAGCCCGGTGTCAGGTTCGAACGTCTCGATGCGCTGCGGCCGCGTGCACACGGTGGCGATTGCCTCACCCGTGACAGCAAGCCGCCCCAATCTTGCCGCACCGAACGCCGCGCCGGTCTCGCCTCCGGCAAAGCGATGGACCGGAACATTCAGCACGTTGGCCAGAACCGAGAGCCAGAACCGGGATCGTGATCCACCGCCGATGACATCAGCTTCCGCGATCGCGATGCCGGCATCCGCGAGCGCGTCGCGGCAATCGGCAAGCGCGAAGGCGACGCCCTCGAGCACCGCCTGCACGATCGTCCCGCGATCGGTGCCGTGGCTCAAGCCGTCGAGCATGCCGCGCACGGCGGGATCGTCGTGCGGCGTCCGCTCACCCGCAAGATAAGGCAGGAAGCTCACGGGCGACGGCGCCTGCGGACGCGAACCCAGCGGCGCCAGCAACTCGGCCTCGGTGATGCCGAACAGGCGCGCGGCCCAGGCGAGGCAGGAGGCGGCCGAGAGGATCGCGCCGGCCTGAATCCACATGCCCGGAATGGCGTGGCAGAACGTATGCACCGCGCGGTCCGGGTTGGCGGCGATGCTGCCGGTCGGTGCCAGCAGGGCACCCGAGGTTCCCAGAGACACGAACGCGGTTCCCGGCCGGATCGCGCCGATGCCGACGGCGCCCGCCGGATTGTCGCCGGCACCGCCCGCGATGACCGGCTGCCGGGTCATGCCCCAGCGCCGCGCGAGCTCGCCGCGCAGCGTCGCGGCGGGCGCGCATCCCTCGACCAGACGCGGCATGTGATCGCGCGACAGGCCGGTCGCTGCCAGCGCTGCCTCCGACCAGTCCCGGCGCGCGGCGTCGAGCCACAGCGATCCCGATGCGTCCGAGACGTCCTCGACGGCCTCGCCCGATAGCACCAGGCGCAGATAGGCCTTTGGCAACAGGACGAGCTTCGTCGCCGCAAAGATGTCGGGCTCATGCGCCGCGATCCAGAGCAGCTTCGGCGCGGTGAATCCCGGCATCGCCTTGTTGCCCGTCGTCGCACGCAAGGCGGGCCAGCGTCGTTCCAGGATGCGACACTCGGCAGCGGAGCGTCCGTCGTTCCAGAGGATGCAAGGCCGTAGCGGCTTCGCGCTCGCATCGAGCAGCGTGGCGCCATGCATCTGGCCGGACAGTCCAATGCCTTCGACGGCCGCCAACTCGCCGGCATGCGTCGCCTTCAGGGCATCCAGCGTGGCGAAGGTCGCATCGATCCACTGCGCGGGGTCCTGCTCGGAATAGCCTGATTGCGGCGAGGCGGTCGCGAGCGGCCGGCTCTCGCTTGCAATCACGCGCTGGGCACCGTCGACGAGAACGGTCTTGACGGCCGAGGTGCCGAGATCGATGCCGAGATACACGAAAGTCTCCCGCTTACTTCGCCGCGTCCATCCAGATCCCCGGCTCCGAATGCTCGCGGATGTGGGTGACGAGGAAGTCGGAAAAGGCCCTGATCTTGGCCGGCAGGCCGGCACGGTTCTGGTAGGCGATGTTCATGGTGAGCAGAGGCAGCTCCCAATCCAGCAGGACCGGGACGAGACGGCCCGCCGCGATGTCGCTCTGCACGATATAGAGCGGCTGGATCAGGATGCCGAGGCCCGCGAGCGCCGCGCCGCGAATGACCTGGCCGTCATTGCTGTCGAGCGTCGGCGTGATGCGCACCGTCTGCGTTCCACTGCTCCTGCGCAGACGCAGGGAATAGGGATCGTTGGCGAGATTGTAGACCAGCATGTTGTGGCGCGCGAGATCGGCGGGCTGCTCCGGTTCGCCATGGCTCGCGAGATATGACGGCGCTGCCGCGAGCACGCGGCGCATCTGGCCGATGCGGCGCACGATGATGTTCGAATCCGGCTCCTGCTCGCGGGTCCGGATCGCAACATCGATGCCGGCCTCGATGAAATCGGGATAGCGGTTGGCGGTGGTGATCTGCATGTTGAGCTTCGGATAGCGCGCGCGAAAGGCCGGCAGCATCGGCGCCAGATAGATCACCGCAAAGGACAGCGAGCTCGTGACCCGCAGCATGCCCTGCGGCGACAGCGCGCGATCGCTGACGATGTCCTCGGCTTCCGCCAGTTCGCTCAAGACCCGGCTGGAGCGCTCCAGCAATTCCTGGCCCGCCTCGGTCAGCCACAAGCGGCGGGTGTTACGCTCGATCAGGCGAACGGCGAGGCGCTCCTCCAGCGCGCTGAGATAGCGGCTCGCGGCCGCATTCGACATGCGCAAGGCCTCGGCGGCCTTGGACAGGCTGCCGAGCTCGGCCGTCTTGGCGAACACCTCCAATTGCAGCAGCCGATCCATTTTTCCACTTACAGGAAAAGAGACTTACAATTATTGGCCTTTATTTCCGTATCCCGCAAGCCAAAATGGGGTCAACAGAAGCAAGATGACAGGCGAGGAAACAGGGAAATGTCGGGCCCGATCAGGCACATCGTGATGTGGCGGCTGCGCGGGGAGACGCCTGCGGAGCGGTCCGCTGCCCGAACCAAGGTCAAGACCCTGTTCGAGGGCCTGCGCGGCCGGATCGACGGCCTCACCCATATCGAGGTCGGCGTCGACGTGAGCGCCGTCGACTACGCCTGCGACGTCGTGCTGTTCTCGGAATTCACCGACCAGGCCGCACTGGCGGCCTATGCCACCCACCCCGAGCATTTGCGCGTGCGCGAGGCGCTGGGCGACTTGCGCATCGGCCGCTTCCAGGTCGATTATCCCATCAAAGAGACCGGCGCATGATCGGTTCGTTCACCTTTGAAAACCTGCCCTGCCGCGTCGTGTTCGGCAGCGGAACCCTTGCCTCGGCGAAGGCCGAGGTGGAGCGGCTCGGCGGCAAGCGCGCCCTGGTGCTGACGACGCCGCAGCAGGAGGCGCAGGGCAAGAGCCTCGGTGCCGCGCTCGGCCCGCTCTATGCGGGACTTTTCCCCGGCGCCACCATGCACACCCCGGTCGAGATCACCGCAAAGGCGCTCGACGCGATGAAGGCGTGCGAGGCGGATTGCGTCGTCTCGCTCGGCGGCGGTTCGACCACCGGTCTCGGCAAGGCGCTCGCCTTGCGCACCGGCGTCAACCAGCTCTGCATTCCCACCACCTATGCCGGCTCGGAGATGACACCGATCGTCGGCCAGACCGAGAACGGCTTGAAGACCACGGTGCGCGATGCGGCCGTGCTGCCGGAGACCGTGATCTACGACGTCGATCTCACCTTGACGCTGCCGGCGAGTCTCGCCGCGACATCGGGCATCAATGCGATCGCGCACGCCGTGGAGGCGCTTTATGCGCGTGACACCAATCCGGTGACATCGCTGATGGCGGAAGAAGGCATCCGCGCGCTCGCGCGTGCCCTGCCCGCCATTGCCGCTGATGGCGATGACCGGGAGGCCCGCACCGAGGCGCTCTATGGCGCCTGGCTGTGCGGCGTCTGCCTCGGCACGGTCGGCATGGCGCTGCATCACAAGCTCTGCCACACGCTCGGCGGCAGCTTCGATCTGCCGCACGCCGAAACCCATACCATCGTGCTGCCGCATGCGCTGGCCTACAACGCGCCCGCGGTGCCCGAGGCGATGGCGCGCATCGCGCGCGCGATCGGGGCCGCCGATGCATCGCAGGGACTTTTCGACCTTGCGAAGCGGCTGGGGGCAAGACTGGCGCTGCGCGACGTCGGCATGCCCGAGAGCGGCATCGACAAGGCGGCCGACCTTGCCGTCACCAATGCCTATTGGAATCCACGGCCGCTGGAGCGCAATGCCATCCGCGACCTGATCGCGCGCGCCTGGGCCGGCGAGCCGCCCGTCGTCATCAAAGCGGCGGCTTGAAGCGATGCGGCGCACGCTCATTAAATCTGCCACCATCATCAGCATGGATGATGCGATCGGCGACCTCGGCACCGGCGATGTGCTGGTCGAGGGCCGCCGCATCGCCAGCGTGCGCCCGACGATCGATGTCGCGGCCGACACGGAGATCGTCGACGGCACAGGCCGCATCGTCATCCCCGGCCTGATCAACGCGCATATGCACACCTGGCAGACCGGCTTGCGCGGCTATGCCGCGAACTGGACGCTGCTGGAATATTTCCGTCGCATGCATGCCGGGCTCGCGACCGTGTTCCGGCCCGACGACATCTACATCGCCACGCTGGTCGGCGCGCTGAACCAGATCAATTCCGGCACCACCACGCTGGTCGACTGGTGCCACAACAATCCGACGCCTGATCATACCGACGCTGCCGTGCGCGGCCTGATCGAGAGCGGCATCCGCGCCGCCTTCTTCCACGGCTCGCCGAAACCGGAGCCGAAGCCGGGTGAGCCGCATTTCTCGGAAGTGCCGCATCCACGCCGCGAGGTCGAGCGGCTGCTCGCCGGCCCCCTCGCCGACCGCGACGGCCTCGTGACGCTCGGGCTTGCGATCCTGGGTCCGCATTATTCGACGCTCGACGTCGCCATGCACGATTTCCGCCTGGCGCGCGAGCTCGAGCTGATCGCATCGATGCACCAGGGCGGTGGACCGGCCAAGACGCCTGACGGTTGGGAGAAGCTGATCGCGGCGGGCCTCGTCGGCGGCGGAATCAACATCGTCCACGGCAACGATCTGCCCGACGATCTGCTCGACCGGATGATCGACCTCGGCGTGTCCTTCTCGGTAACGCCGGAGAACGAGATGATCCAGGGCCATGGCTTCCCGATCACCGGACGGCTGCTCAAGCGCGGCGTGCGGCCGACAATCGGCATTGACCTCGAATCCGTGCTGGCCGGCGATCTCTTCTCCGCCGCCCGCGTCGCGCTGTCGATGCAGCGGGCGCTCGACAATGCGGACACGCGCAAGGGCAGCGGTACCATTCCGGCGACGACCACGATCCCCGTGCGCGAGGCGCTACGCTGGATCACGACGGAAGGCGCGCGCATGCTCGGTCGCGAGGACCAGATCGGATCGCTGACGCCCGGAAAACTCGCCGACCTCGTCATCATCAACGCCTCCGATCTCAACCTTGTCCCGGTGCACGATCCCGTCGCGACCGTGGTGATGCAGACGAGCCTTGCCAATATCGAGGCCGTCATGATCGGCGGCGCGTGGACGAAACGGGACGGCCGGCTGCTGGTCGCGGGATTGGAAACAAAGAAGGAGCTGCTGGCGGAATCCGGCCGGCGGCTGGTGCAGGATATCGAACGACAGGGACGCGCCGCCTGAAGGCGCCAATGGGCAACAACAATGACTGACGCTGCAAAAGAAGTCGCTTTCATCGGGATCGGCAAGATGGGCCTGCCGATGTCGGTGCTCGTCGCCAAGGCCGGTTTTGCCGTGACCGCGTTCGACCAGAGCGCGGCACGGATCAGCGAGGCCCGCACGCTGGGCATTTCGATTGCCGCCTCACCGGCCGACGCCGTGAGCGGCAAAGCGGCGGTCGTTACGTCGCTGCCGGACGACGCCGCCTTGCGCGGCGCGCTGCTCGGCTCCGCCGGCCTCATTGCCGCGATGACGCCCGGAGCCGTTCTGGTCGAGACCAGCACCGTGAGCGTCGAGGCCTCCACCGAAGTTGCGGCGGCCGCGCAGGCGCGCAGCGTCCATTATCTGCGCGCGCCGGTCTCCGGCAATGCCAGCATCGTTCACACCGGCGCCCTGACCTGCTTCGTCTCGGGGCCGGAGGACGCCTTCGGCAATGCAAGGCCGCTGTTCGCCGCCTTCACCCGCGCCCAGACCTATCTCGGGCCGGCCGAGGAAGCCCGCTACGCCAAGCTCGCGGTCAATCTGATGATCGCGGTGTCGGCCGCGATGATGGCGGAAAGCCTGGCACTGGCGCGCAAGGGCGGCATCGCGTGGCCGGACATTTTGAAGGTGCTCGACGACAGCGCTGTGGCTTCGCCCATGGTGAAGTACAAGACCGCGCCGCTGCGGACGCGGGATTTCGAGTCCACCTTCTCCTGCAGGCAGATGGCCAAGGACCTCGATCTCATTCTCGGCGCCGGCCACGCCGTCGGCGTGCCACTGCAGCTCGCGGCGCAGGTGCGCGAGACCTATGGCTCGCTGGTGGCGCAGGGCGACGGCGAGGCCGACTTCATCGCGACCGTGAAGCATCTCGAGCGGCTGTCCGGCCTCGGCGAACCAAAGCTCTGATCAGCGGAGACATCTATGCGCAACTTCAACGAGACCACGATCACGGACGCGGTGCTGGAGCGGATCGCAGATGCAACCGATCCGCGCATCAAAGAGGTCAGCGAGGCGCTGGTGCGCCACCTCCATGCCTTCGTTCGCGAGGTGCGGCCGACGCAGAAGGAATGGGAATACGGCATCGACTTCCTGACCCGCACCGGCCACATGTGCGACGACAAGCGCCAGGAATTCATCCTGCTGTCGGACACGCTCGGCGTCTCCATGCTGGTCGACGCGATCAACCATCCGGTGCCGGAAGGTGCGACCGAGACGACGGTGCTTGGGCCCTTCTTCGTCCAGGCGGCGCCGGAGAAGGACAGCGGCGCCGACATCTCGGGTCCGATGGAGGGCGATCCGATGCTGGTGACCGGCTCGGTCTCGACCGTCGACGGAAAGCCGCTGGCAGGCGCCATCGTCGACGTCTGGCATTCCGACGACGACGGCTATTACGACGTGCAGCAGCTCGACGACATCGGCGATCTCGCGATGCGCGCGCGCTTCCACACCGACGCCAACGGCCGCTTCCATTTCTGGTCGATCAAGCCGGCGGCCTATCCGATCCCGCATGACGGCCCGGTCGGCGAGATGCTGGAGGTACAGGGACGCCATCCCTGGCGTCCGGCGCATGTGCATTTCATGATCTCGGCGCCGGGCTTCGAGCAGCTCGTGACTCACGTGTTCGTCGCCGGCGACAAATATCTCGACAGCGACGTGGTGTTCGGCGTCAAGGACAGCCTGATCCGCGAGTTCGTCCGCCACCCGGCAGGGCGTGCGCCGGATGGTCGCATGGTGGACGGCGAGTATTTTCATCTCAACTACGATTTCGGCCTGAAGCAGGTTGCGAGCAACGCAAGAGCCGCCTAAGCCGAACCACAACGCTAACGGACCGACAAGAGTCCGTCATCGGGGCAGACAGGGAGCAAGGATGGGACCGCGGGTCAGCACAGCAGCTTTGGCCGATCGCCTCACGGGCATGATCGGCCCGCGCGCGAGCGTTGCGCGCGGCGTGCTCGATCAGCATGGCCAGAGCGAGTCGCATTATCAGAGCCTGCCGCCTGACATCGTCGTCTTCCCCGAGACGACGCAGGAGGTCGTCGAGATCGTCAAGCTCTGTGCCGGCGCGGGCATGCCGATCGTGCCGTTCGGTGCCGGCACCTCGCTGGAGGGCAATGCGGCGTCTGTCGCCGGTGGCGTCTGCTTCGACTTCGCGCGCATGAACAAGGTGCTGGCCGTGCACGACAGCGACATGGATGTCGTGGTGCAGCCCGGCATCACGCGCAAGCAACTCAATGCCGAGCTGCGCAACACAGGTCTTTTCTTCCCGATCGATCCCGGCGCCGACGCCTCGATCGGCGGCATGACGTCGACGAGGGCCTCCGGCACCATGGCGGTGCGCTACGGCACCATGAAGGACAATGTCATGGCGCTGGAGGTGGTGCTGGCCGACGGCCGCGCGATCCGGACCGCGAAGCGCGCCCGCAAATCGGCCGCCGGCTATGATTTGACACGCATGTTCGTCGGCGCCGAAGGCACGCTCGGCCTGATCACCGAGATCACGCTGAAGGTGCATCCCGTGCCGCAGGCGATCTCGGCCGCGGTCTGCAGCTTCGACACACTGCATGATGCCGTGGACACCGCGATCTCCGTGATCCAGTCCGCGATCCCCGTGGCGCGCATCGAATTGCTCGACGATGTCATGATGCGCGGCATCAATGCCTACGCCAAGCTCGGCTATCGCGAGGCACCCACCCTGTTCTTCGAATTCCATGGCTCCGAGGCCTCCGTCGCCGAGCAGGCCGAGGCCGCAGAGGCGATCGCCGCCGACCATGGCGGGCATGGTTTTGCCTGGGCCAAGGCACAGGAAGACCGCAGCCGGCTGTGGCACGCCCGCGACAACACGCTCTATGCGGGCCTGGGCTTGCGGCCCGGCGCGCGCGCCGTGATCACCGATGTCTGCGTGCCGATCTCGCGGCTGGCGGAATGCCTGACCGAGACGCGGCGTGACGCGGACGCGCACGGCTTCACCGCCCCGATCGTCGGCCATGTCGGCGACGGCAATTTCCACATGCTGATCCTGATCGATCCGGCCAAGCCTGCGGAGAGCGAAGGCGCCAAGGCGCTGCAGGCCCGAATGGTCGCCCGCGCCATCGCCATGGACGGCACCTGCACCGGCGAGCACGGCATCGGGCTCGGCAAGATCGATTATCTCGCCGACGAGCTCGGCGAGGCCGTCGACGTGATGCGGTCGATCAAGACCGCGCTCGATCCTGATGGATTGATGAACCCCGGAAAGATCTTTTCAGGCGGAGCCAAGACATGAGTGAGATGGCATGAGCGACGCGCTCCCCATCGAGGTCACCTCGCCCACGCCGCTGCTCGAGCTGCGCGGCATCAGCAAGGAATTTCCCGGCGTCAAGGCGCTGGACGACGTGTCGTTTGCCGTCTACCCCGGCGAAGTCCACATGCTGCTGGGGGAGAACGGCGCCGGCAAGTCGAGCCTGATGAAGGTGCTGTGCGGCGCCTACAGCGCCGATGCCGGCGAGTTCTATTACAAGGGCGACAAGGTCGCGATCAATTCGACTGCGGATGCGCAGACGCTCGGCATCGCCGTGATCTTCCAGGAATTCTCGCTGGTCCCCCATCTCGACATCGCCCAGAACATCTTCCTCGGCCGCGAGCCGAAGGGCCGCATCCCCGGCACCATCGACCGGCGCAGGATCCTCGCCGACGCCAAACGCGTGCTCGGCACGATCGGCTTCGACATCGACCCCTCCACCATCGTCGACAAGCTGGGGGTGGCGCAGCAGCAGATGGTCGAGATCGCCAAGGCGATCAGCCAGAACGCGCGTATCCTCGTCATGGACGAGCCGACCGCGGCGCTGTCCGACCACGAGACCGAGCTGCTGTTCGCGCTGATCGGGCGACTGAAGGCCGACGGCGTCTCCATCGTCTACATCTCGCACCGCATGGCCGAGGTGTTCGCGCTCGGCGATCGCATCACGGTGCTGCGCGACGGCCGCCGCATCGACGGCGTCAAACCTGCCGACGTCACGCCGGACCAGCTCGTCCGCATGATGGTCGGCCGTACCGTCGACATGACCTATCCGCGCAATTTCGCCGACAAGCCCGGCGAACTGCTGCTGGAGGTCAGGGGCCTGAGCGCGTCGACCGGCATCTCCGACATCAACATCGAGGTGCGCCGGGGCGAGATCGTCGGCCTCTGCGGCCTGGTCGGCTCAGGCCGCAGCGAGGTCGCGCGCGCCATCTTCGGTGCCGATCCCACAAGCGCCGGCGAAATCATCTTCGACGGCAAGAGCATCTCCGGCGAGCCTGACCTCGCCGCACGCCGCGGCATCGCGCTGATCCCGGAGAGCCGCAAGAGCGAAGGCCTCGCGCTGCTCCGGTCGGTGAGCGACAACCTCGTGGTGTCGGCATTGCGAAAACTGTTCCCGAGCAGACTGTTCGATCAGCGCTCCGCGCAGCGCACCGCCGACGGCCTGATCCGGCAACTGCGCATCGCGACGCCCAGCGCGCGCCAGACCGTCGGCCTGCTCTCCGGCGGCAACCAGCAGAAGGTCGTGATCGGCAAATGGCTGGCGGCCGGCTCGAAGCTCTTCATCTTCGACGAGCCGACGCGGGGCATCGACATCGGCGCCAAGTCCGAGATCTTTGCGCTGATCGACCGCCTGGTCGCGGAAGGCGCCGCCGCCCTGATGATCTCGTCCGAACAGGTCGAGATCTGCCATGTCTGCGACCGCGCTTATGTAATGCGCGAGGGCCGCATCGCGGGACACCTGACACGAGCCGAACTGACGGAGGAGAACATCGTGCGACTGGGGATGCATCATGCGTGAAGCCGCGGTCGTTTCCGAGCCCAATCCGCTGCAACGCATTCCCGGCGTTGCCATCGTGCTGGTGTTGCTGATCGCGCTGTTCAGCGCGATCGCGCCCGGCTTCCTGTCGGTCGCCAACCTCTCCAACGTGCTGGTGCAATCGACCATCCTGACCATGCTCGCGCTGCCGATGACCCTGATCATCATGACCGAGGGACTCGACCTGTCGATGGGCGCGGTGCTGACGCTGACCTCGCTCTGCGTCGCGATCGTGTCGCTCGCGACCAAGTCGATGCTGCTGGGCCTGGGTGCCGGCCTGCTGGTCGGCACGGCCTTCGGCATCGCCAATGGCTGGCTGGTCGCGATCCTCGGCATTCCGCCTTTCGTGGCGACGCTCGGCACGCTCGGCATGGCGCAGGGCCTGTCGCTGATCGTCAGCGACGGCCAGAGCGTGGTCGGCATCCCTCACAGCGTGCGCGACATCTACTCGGCGACGCTGCTGGGCGTCCCCGTGCCGATCGTAATGGCGCTGGTGACTTACGCCGCGTTTCACGGCCTGCTCTATCACACCCGCTTCGGCACCTATATCTTCGCACTCGGCGGCAATCGTGAGGCGCTGCGCTATGCCGGCCTTTCGCCGAACCGGCTCCTGATCGCGGTCTATGCGATCGGCGGCGCCATGGCCGGCATCGCGGGCCTGCTGATGACCGCGCGAATGAACTCCGGTCATCCCACCGCCGGCCTCGGGCTCGAGTTCGACGCCATCGCCGCGGTGGCGGTCGGTGGCACCTCCTTCGAGCGCGGCAATGGCTGGCTGCTCGGCACGCTGCTCGGCGTTCTCTCCGTCGGCGTGCTGCGTAACGGGCTGAACCTGATCTCGCTGCCATCCTCGGTGCAGGTCGCAAGCGTCGGCGTCCTCGTCATCGTCGCCCTGTTCCTCGACGGCCTGCGGAGCCGCGCATGACCGACATCACCAAAGAGGCGATCGTGCCGCCCCGCTCCTTCCTGTCGCAGGACGCGATCCAGCTGTTCTACCGGCTGCTCGCGGCACTGCTGATCTGCGCGGTGCTCGCCGTGCTCAGCGAGTCCTTCCTGAGCCTCGGCAACATCCTCAACGTGCTGAGGCAAGCGAGCCTGACCTTCTTCATCGCCTCCGGCCTGACCCTCGTGGTCCTGACCGCCGGTCTCGATCTCTCCGTCGGCGCCAATGTCGCGCTGTCGGCCTGCATCGCGGGGACCGTGATCCACAAGACCGGCTCGCCCGCGCTCGGCATCCTCACCGGACTTGCCTGCGGCGGCATCGTCGGGCTCCTCAACGGCGTCATGGTCACCGCGCTGCGCATCCCCTCCTTCATCGCCACCTACGGCATGCTCTGGGTGCTGAACGGCCTCACCTATTGGTACATGGCGGGCGAGACGCTTCACGGTTTTCCGGCCGGCTTCCGCCAGATCGGCAGCGGCTATCTGTTCGGCTTGCCGATCCCGGTCTATCTGCTGCTGGTGTTCCTCGGCATCGGAACGCTGTTTGCCCAGCGCACGGTCTGGGGCCAGGAGATCTATGCGATCGGCGCCAATCCGGTCGCCGCGCGCCTCTCCGGCATCCCGGTCGCGCGGCGCCTGCTGCTGGTCTATGCCGTCTCCGGCACCATGGCGGGACTCGCCTCGATCATCTTCCTGTCGCGGCTCAATTCGGCCGAGGCCGATATCGGCGAAAGCCTGACGCTGCCCGCGATCGCGGCCGTGCTGATCGGCGGCACCTCGCTGTTCGGCGGCGTCGGCACCGTGTTCGGCACCTTCATCGGTGCGCTGATCCTGACGCTGGTGCTGAACGGCATGAATCTGCTCTCGGTCAGCGCCAACTGGCAGCCGCTGGTGACAGGCATCATCGTCATTCTCGCGGTCTGGCTCGACATGAAGACCCGCCGCCGCGCGCAATGAGTTCTCAAGACGTCAAACAAGCAAAATGAGGGATGGAGGCAACATGAAACAGAAACTGGGTTACCTGGCAGTACCGCTATTGGTGGCTGCCGCGTTCACGACACAGGCCCGCGCCGACGGCGAGACCATCGCCGTCTTCACCAAGAACCAGACCAACCCGTTCTTCCAGACGGTGCGGGTCGGCGCCGACAACATGGCGAAGGTGCTGAACGCCAAGACGCTCCAGTACATTCCGACCAAGCCGGATTCGATCCCCGAGCAGCTCAGCCAGATCGAGGATGTCGTGGTGAAGAAACCGAGCGCCATCGTCTTCACGCCCGTCGACTACAAGGCGATGGTGCCGGGGGTCGAGAAGATCAACGAGGCCAAGATCCCCGTCGTCAACATCACCGACCGCTCCGCGGGCGGCAAGTTCCTCTCCTTCGTCGGCGCCGACGATTACAGCCTCGGGCTGGAAACCGCACGCTTCCTGCTCAAGACGCTCGGCGGCAAGGGCAACATCGTCATCATCGAGGGCGTCAAGGGCTCGCTGACCAACGTCGACCGGGTGCGCGGCTTCAACGACGCGCTGAAGGAGAACGCAGGCGCCAAGCTGCTGGCCTCGCAGCCCGGCAACTATCAGCGGCTCCAGGCGCTCCAGGTGATGGAGAATCTGATGCAGTCGAATCCGCAGATCGACGGCGTGCTCGCCGCCAACGACGCCATGGCGGTCGGCGCGATCGAGGCGCTCGACGGCGCCAACCGCAAGGCGCAGGTGATCGGCATCAACGGCACCAAGGAGGCGATCGACGCGATCAAGTCCGGCAAGCTGCTGGCGAGCGGCGACTACAACGGATTTGCGCAGGGCTGCCTCGGCACCATGATGGCGATCCGCTCCTTGCGCAACCAGCCCGTCATCGCCGAGATCGTGCTGAAGCCGACCGTCATCACCAAGGACAATTACCAGCCGTTCGACGTGCCGCTGGAGCAGCGGACCTGCCCGACCTTCGAGGAGGCCAGCAAGCTCGGCGGCAAGTAGATCAACCGATCACGACAAACACGGACGGCCGCCCCTGCGGCCGTCCCAAGAACCGAAGTAAGAACACGGAGACATCATGCTGTTCGCCATTCACGCCATCGACCGCGCCGGCGCGCTGCCGACCAGGCTCGCCAACTACGACGCGCACAAGGCTTTCCTGAGCGACACCTCGCGCTTCGGCGTCAAGATCGTGATGTCGGGGCCGCTCGTCTCCGACGACGGCGCGACCATGATCGGCAGCCTGTTCCTGATCGAGGCGCCGGGCCGCAACGAGGTCGAAGCCTTCAACCGCGCAGATCCCTTCGCCGCGGCCGGCATCTGGGACAAGGTCACGATCACGGGATTTCTGCGCCGCCAGGGCTGAGCGGGCCTCTAGCGGGGAACGTCCGCCACGCGCTCGAGCTTCTGCAGGCAACGCGAGGTGCGGACCACGGTCGGCATGTCCTCGTCCGGGAAATTGGTCTTCCAGTCGGTGACGCCGACCTCGCCGACATACATGTCGCCCCTGGAATCCAGCGCGATGCCGTGCGGCGCGAGGAATTTGCCGCTCGCAAGACCGGGGCCGTCCTCGCCGCCGAGCCGCGCGATGCGCTGGCCCTTGGCATCGACGATCGACAGCCGCGGGCCGAGATTGGGCACCTTGCGGTTGACCGGCATGGCCGGGCCGAGCTCGCCGATCACGAAGGTCGGGCTCCTGGCCCCGCCGCAGCAGCACAGCGCGCACGGCCGGTGCAGATTGTTCCACTGCGTCTCGTACTTGCCGTTGCCGTCGAACACCTGCACGCGATGGTTCTCGCGGTCGGCGACATAGACCCAGCCATCGGCGTCGGTGACGATGTTGTGCACGATGTTGAACTGGCCGGGGTCGGTGCCGGGCGCACCCCAGCTGTTGATCAGCCTGCCGTCCGGGGTGAATTTGTGGATGCGGGCGTTGCCGTAGCCGTCGGAGACGTAGATCTCGCCCTTGGGCGACAGCGCCGTGTGGGTGCAGCGATGGAAGGGATCGCCGCTCATGAACGGCGACGGCTTCTCGGGCACGCCGATCGTCAGCAGCACCTTGCCGTCGGTCGTGCATTTGCGCACGGTGTGGTCGCCGTCGTCGGTGCAGTAGAGATTGTCATCGGCGTCGATGTGCAGGCCATGAGCGCGGGAGAACAGGCCCTCGCCCCAGCTGCGCAGGAAATTGCCGTCGCGGTCGAGCACCACCATCGGATGGGCGCCGCGGTTGAAGACGTAGATGCGATCGCGGCTGTCGACCGCGACCGAGGCTACGTCGGTGAGCTGCCAGCCATCCGGCAGCTTCGCCCAATTGTCGACGACGCGGTAGCGATGCTCGCCCGAGCCGAGAATGGCTGCCACTGGTTGTCCTGTCATTGCTCGCTTGCGGCGCGTTGTTGCTCGCCTGCGGCGCATGCCGCTCAGGCGAAGGTGCAGCCCTTGGATTCCAGCACCTTGCCGATGCCGGACAGCTCGAGGATGTCACCGCCGGCCTTGAGCGCCTTCATCACGCCGGCTTCCTTGTCCTCGCGCGCCGCGGACTTGGCGCAGACGTCGGCGATGTTCTCCTTGGGCACGATCACGACGCCGTCGTCATCGGCACTTACGATGTCGCCGGGACGGACGGCGATGCCGCCGATGACGATCGGCTGATTGATGGTGCCGAGGGTCTCCTTGACGGTGCCCTTCATGCAAAGGCCGTAGGAGAAGACGTTGAAGCCGGTGGCGCGCACCGCGAGGCCATCGCGAACGCCGGCATCCGTGACCAGGCCGACGATGCCCTTGGCGACGCAGGCCGTCGCCAGCACCTCGCCGAAGCCGCCCTGCTCGGGATGATCGCCCGCGCTCACCACGAGCACGTCACCTGGCTTGGCCAGCGAAATCGCGGTGATCAGCATCATGTTGTCGCCCGGATGGCAGCTCACCGTCAGCGCCGGTCCGCAGGCGCGCATCCCGGAATAGATCGGCTTGATGCGGGAGGTCAGCGCACCCGATCGACCCTGCGCCTCGTGCAGGGTGGACGGAGGAAACTGCTTGATGCGCTCGACGAGGTCTGCACCAGGCCGATCGAATGTTCTGACGACGTGAACCATGGTCCCTCCGAGGGTCCGCAATCTGCGCTTCACCTGAGATAGTCGACCGTCTCACGTCGGAGAATTTCAGATTTTAGGATTGCCACATCGCGTTTCGTTATGGCTCGTTCTTCTGACCGTCCAGAGGCGATGTCGGGGGACCTTCTGCGATGGTCGTCGTGCCGGGCGGGAAATCGAACGGCCCCCAGGTCTTGACGATGATCTCGAGCAATATCTTGTAGACGGCGAATGCGGCATCGGACAAGGCAGCGTTATCGGAGATGCAGAGCGACATCTGCTGCGAGGCCGACGGCGCATTGATCCGCCGAATGCAGAGTTCATCCAGGTTCGGCAATGCCTTTGCGATGGAGATCGGGAGCACGGCAGCCCCCACTCCGGCTGCAATCGCCGAAGACAGGGTCGACTGGGAGTGGATCTCGGCGACGATGCGCGGGCGGAGCCCCACCTCGGCGCAGACCCGCTCGACCGTCTGTCGCAGGAAGGATTCCCGATAGGGGAGCAGCAGGTCGAATTGCGCGACCTCCTCCGCCGAAACCTCCTCCGGAGGCATCTGTTCCGGATACATGCTGCGGGGCGCGACAAGATAAAAATGCTCGCGCATCAGCGGCTTGTAATCGAGACCGGTCACCGGGCGATCGCCGTAGAGGACAGCGATGTCCATGCTCCCCTTCAGCATCATTTCGCTGAGCATGATCCCGGAGCTGTCGTAAATGTGCGGCACGATGCCGGGATAGCGTTCGCGAATCTGCATCAGGAGCGGGGTCGCGAGCAATGCCGCCGAGCTGAGCGGGGCGAGGCCGATGGTGACGTTGCCGGTCAACTCCGGCTTGTTGTCCAGAATGGTGCGCCTCGCCTCTTCGATCTGCCGCTGGATCGACCTCGCATAGCGATAGAGGATTCGTCCGGCCTCGGTGGGCTTGACCCCGCGGGCGCTGCGATCGAGCAGCTTGCACTTGAATTCCGCCTCCAGGCTCGCAATGTGCTGGCTCAGGGCCGGCTGCGCGACATTCAGCACCTTCGCCGCGCTCGTCATACTGCCGAGATCCACGACCTTGATGAAGGCCTCCAAACGTTTCGTATCCAATACGGCGTCTCCGGATATCCAGACAGGGAGCCATGCAGCAGCAATAGGCTGAAGCTATGGGATCAGAAGGAATTGTTCTTACCACTGGGAACCCGAGGGGCCTATAGGTAGTGCTGCACTCGTCCGCCGCTCGCGTTGCAGCCGACGCCACCAGCGGGTTGGACGGTAGCAGAGGAGCCCTCACGGATGGGATTTTCGGACTATCGAACGGCCCTGGTCACGGGCGCATCCTCGGGGATCGGGGCTGCGACGGTTCGCCGCCTGCGTGCGGAAGGGCTCGAAGTTTACGCCGTGGCCCGCGACGCCACGCGCCTGAGCGCCTTGTCCGCGGAGACCGGATGCCGCCCCTGCGCCGTTGACATCAGCGACCTCGACGCGCTTGCGGCACTGGCGCAATCGGCCGAGTTCGACGTCCTGATCAACAATGCCGGCCAGTCCCGGCGCGGCAATATCCTGGACACCACGCCGGAGGACGTCGACGCGCTCATCGACGTCAATCTGCGCGCCGTTCTGCATCTAACGCGGCTCGTCGTGCCGGGCATGGCGCGCCGCGACCGCGGCCATGTCGTCAACATCTCCTCGATCGCCGGCCACTACGCGTTTGGCGGCGGAAACACCGTGTATCATGCCACCAAAGCGGGCATTCACTCGCTGTCGCAGCAATTGCGCGTCGATCTCTACGGAACCAGGGTTCGCGTCACCGAGATATCGCCGGCCCGGGTCGAGACGGAAGTGTTCGGACGGCTGCTGGGTGATCTGGCCGAAGCCAAGCGCCGCTTCTTCGACGATTACGATGCACTCCAGCCCGAGGACATCGCCAATTCGATCGCCTTCGCGGTTGGATCGCCGGCGCGCATGAATGTCGCCTTCATGGAAGTGCTGCCGACCCAGCAGGTCGTCGGCGGCCTCAATTTTGCACAGAAGAGCCGGCCGTCGGCCGAGTGACGCATGAACGCCGCGAACTCGACAGGCCGTCAACGCGGAGCGTGACTGTGGACTTCCCCAAGATCGAACAACTCGTGGATCTGGTTGCGCGCTCCTCCATCGCGGAGCTGGACCTCACACAGGACGGCACCCGCATCCGCATCCTCAAGCGTGCGCCTGCGGGGACACCCGCGGTCCCCGCACACCCTGCAAGCGGGAGCAGCGTTGAGGCTCCCGCCCCTGATCACCGGGAGAGCCCTGCCCCCGACGCGACCACCGACATCCTCGTGCCCGCACCGATGCACGGCGTGTTCTACCGGGCCGCGGCGCCGGACGAGCCGCCGCTGGTCGAGGTCGGCACGCGGATCGAGGCAGGGCAGAAGATCTGCATCATCGAGGCGATGAAGACCTTCATCGACATCGCCGCCGAGGCGCCCGGTGTCGTGCTGGCGATCCTCGCGGAGAACGGTGACGAGATCGAAGCGGGGCAGCCCCTGTTCCGGATCGGCCCTGCGGGTTCATCCTGATGTTCGACAAGGTCCTGATCGCCAATCGCGGCGAGATCGCGCTTCGCATCCAGCGCGCCTGTCGGGCGATGGGTCTCAAGACGGTCGTCATTCACTCGGAAGCGGACCGCGATGCGCGCTACGTTGCGCTTGCCGACCAGGCGCTTTGCATCGGACCGGCGCCGGCAAGCAGCACTTATCTCAACGTGGCGGCGATCCTGCTCGCGGCCGAGACCAGCGGCGCCCAGGCAATTCACCCGGGTTACGGATTCCTCTCCGAAAGCGCGGAGTTCGCCGACCGGGTCGCGCGCGCCGGCCTCACCTTCATCGGCCCGCCCGCGGATTGCATCCGGACCATGGGCGACAAGGTCGCGGCCAAGCGCGCGATGCGGATGGCGGGGGTGCCTTGCGTACCCGGGCCGGACAGCGCGCTGCCGGATGATCCGGCGGAGGTGCGCGCGATCGCGCGGGACATCGGATATCCTGTAATCATCAAGGCCGCCGGTGGCGGCGGCGGGCGTGGCATGCGGATCGTGCGGAGCGAGGGCGCGCTGGACGAGGCGCTGGCGCTGACCCGCGCCGAAGCCAGCAAGGCCTTCGGGAACGCTGCGGTCTACATCGAGAAATTCCTCGAAAAGCCCCGCCATATCGAGATTCAGGTGCTGTCCGATCAGCACGACAATCATCTCTGGCTCGGCGACCGCGACTGCTCGCTCCAGCGCAGGAACCAGAAGGTCGTCGAGGAAGCTCCCGCGCCCGGCATCGATCGCGCGCTGATCGCGCAGGTGGGCGCAAGCTGCGTCGAAGCCTGCCGGCGGATCAGCTATCGCGGCGCCGGCACCTTCGAATTCCTCTACGAGGACGGGCAGTTCTTCTTCATCGAGATGAACACGCGCGTCCAGGTCGAGCATCCCGTCACCGAGATGACGACGGGGATCGACATCGTGAGGGAGCAGATCCGCATCGCGCAAGGCGAGCCGCTGGGGATCTCACAGAGCGACATCGCGCCCGTCGGCCATGCGGTCGAATTCCGCATCAATGCCGAAGACCCCACCAGCTTCGCGCCCTCGCCCGGCACGGTGACGCGCTGGGATGTGCCGGGCGGCATCGGCATCCGGATCGATTCGCACGTCACGGCCGGCGCCACCGTTCCCCGTCACTACGATTCGCTGATCGGCAAGCTGATCGCCCATGGCGGCACCCGCGACGAGGCCCTGGCGCGTGCGCGCGTCGCCCTGTCCGAATTGCGCGCCGAAGGCATCCGGACCAATGTGCCGCTGCATCAGGCGATCCTCGCCGATCCCGCGTTCTGCCGCGGCGGCTACGACATCCATCATCTCGAGCACTGGATGAATGCGCGGGTGGCCGCGCAATGACGTCGTCTGACCGGCCGCGGATCAGCCTGCTCGGGACATCAGCCCTGCTGTTCGAGGCACCGGGAACGTTCGACCTGCCGCATCAGCGGCGCATCTGGGCGCTGGCCGCCACCGCGTCGACATGGCCGGGAATCCGCGAGGCCATTCCCGGCATCACCAATCTGATGCTGACCTTCGAGACCCCTCCGCGCGAGCTCGACACCCTGATCGCCGCGCTCAACGACGGCTGGGACGCGGCGGAAGGCCTCGTGATCGGCGGCCGCGAGATCCGGCTGCCGGTCACCTATGGCGGCGAGATCGGATCGCAGCTGCAGTCCGTCGCCGATCATTGCGGCCTGTCGGTCGACGACGTGGTGTCGCTGCATGCCGCACCGCTCTACACGGTGTTCGCGCTCGGCAGCCATCCCGGCTATTGCTATCTCGGTGGGATGGACCCGCGCATCACCATGCCGCGGCGGCAGACGCCGCTGCAGCGTTCCGCGGGCGGCTCGGTCTCCATCGGTGGATCGCAGACGGGTGTCTCCGCATCGCCCGGGCCGAGCGGCTGGCACGCCATCGGGCACACGAGCTGGACGTTCTTCGATCCGTCCTGGCCGACGCCGGCCGCGCTGGCGCCGGGCGACACCATCCGCTTCGAGATCAAGCAGGTGATCCGGTGATCGAGATCCTGGCAGTCACGGGTCCCGCCAGCGTCCAGGATCTCGGCCGCTTCGACCAGTATCGCTTCGGGGTCGGCACGTCGGGCGCGATGGACGACGTTGCGCTGCGCGCCGGCAACATCCTGCTCGGCAACGACGAGAACGCCGCCGGCATCGAGATCCCGATGATGCCGTTCCGCCTCCGTTTCGGCCGGGACATGGCCTTTGCACTCACGGGCGCCGATGTCGAGGCCGAGATCGCAGGACGCGCAATCCCGCCATGGTGGCGATCGCATGCCCGCGCCGGAGATATCCTGACCGTCACGGCGATGCCACGCGGCTCACGACTCTATCTGACCGTCGACGGCGGCATCGACGTGCCCATGGCGCTGGGCTCGCGCAGCACGCAGTTTCGCGGCGAGTTCGGCGGATTGCACGGACGGCCGCTCCAGCCCGGCGACATCCTGCCCTGCGCCGCGTCAACCGCGATCATCGGCGAGCTCGGCGTCGAACCGGCCGGGATCACGCTCGCGCGGCCGAACGCTGCCGCGGGCGAGACCATCGTCAGGGTCGTGATCGCCGGCGAGTATGACGGGTTCGACGCCGCCACGCAGGAGCTGTTCTGGTCCAGCAGCTGGAAGATCACGCCGCAGAGCAACCGTTACGGCTACCGCCTGCAAGGCCCTGCCGTGAAGCCGAAGGCGCCGATCGAGAAGCGCTCGCACGGCATCGTCCCCGGCGTCATCCAGATTCCGCCGAACGGACAGCCGATCATCCAGATGCGCGACGCGCAGACGTCCGGCGGCTATCCGAAGATCGCGACCGTGATCGGCGCCGATCTGTGGCGCGTCGGACAGGCGCGGCTCGGCGGCAAGCTGCGGTTCGAGCAGACCGCTTACAGCGATGCGCTGGAAGCCGAGGCCGAGATGTCCGCCTATCTCGATCGGCTCAGGACCCATGTGCGCCTTGTCGAGGAGAGCAGAACATGCCGATCGAGCTGACCGATATCGAGCGTCTGGCGCAGATCCTGGAAAGGTCCGGCGTCGACACGATCGAGATCGAGGTGCCCGGACAATCCCTGAAGCTCGTCGTGGACACCGGCGCCCGGATGGCTGGCTCACCGGCGTCTGCCGCCGCGACCGCTCCTGCGACGGACCATTCCGTCATTGCGAAAGCCGATGTCGCGGGACATTTCCTTGCGGCCCATCCCTGGCGCGACAAGCCGTTCGTCGCACCCGGCCAGCGCATCGAGGCCGGCGCGATCGTCGGCCTCGTCAAGATCGGATTGTTGTACGCGCCCATCGTGGCACCAGCCGCCGGCACCGTCGATGCCGTGATCGCGGAGACCGGCGCCATGATCGGCTACGGCACACCGATCGTGCGCATCCGTCCGCTCGCCGGGAGCGGCCCGGTCAGTTGAGCAGGACGGTCGCGGGCGTGACTTCGCCGCCGCCCTGCTCGATCACCCGGCGCACGGTGCCGGCGAGATTGACCGATCCGGGCGTGTCGCTGTGGATCAGGATCGAGCGCGCCTCGATCTTGATCGACTTGCCCTCGATGGTCTGCACCGTTCCGCTGTCCAGGAACCGCTTGACCCGCTCGGCCACGGCTTCCGTCGAGGTGATGACGGAATTGGGAAGCTTGCGCGACACCAGATGGGCGTTCTCGTCGTAGGCGCGATCGGCCAGGAACAGCGTCAGGACACGCAGGCCGACCTTGCGCGCGGCGCGCACGATCTCGGCGTCAGGCTGCGAGAACACGATGAAATCGCGATTGATGGTCGCAATCGCGCGGGCGACGACGTCAGCCATGTCAGGGGCCGCATTGACCATGTTGCCCATCGCGGCATGGAAGCTGACATGGGTCACGCGGTGGCCGGCATTGGCCGCGATCGCCTGCAAGGCGCCGATCTGATAGACCATGTGCTTCTCGAGCTCGGCGGCGTCCATCTGGATCACCCGGCGGCCAAATCCGAGCAGATCCGGCAGGCCCGGATGGGCGCCGACCTCGACGCCCTTCTGCTTCGCCAGCCGGACCATGCGATCCATGATGATGGGATCGCCGGCGTGGAAGCCGCAGGCCACGTTGGCGGACGAGACGATGCCCATCAGCGCCTCGTCGTCGCAGATGCTGTAATTGCCGAAACCTTCGCCCATGTCCGAATTGATGCCGATTTTCATGTTCGTACCCTGCTCTTGTTCTTGTTGACGTCCACTTTCGTTTGAGCATGATCCTTTCGGAAAACCGCTTCACGCTTTTCCGGATCATGCTCTAAAGCGCTCGATAGAGATCCGCGGTCGCGCGCAACTTCGCGAGGTAATCGTTGACGGGAACCATGGCCGCGACCGCGTCCTGGTAGCTGACCTCGCTGAAGGCAATGAGCGAACCCGGCGCTGCCTGGCCGAGGCGCCAGAGATCGGCCTGGATCACCGCCGCCATCTTCGGATAGCCGCCTGCCGTATTGGCGTCGCTCATCTGGATGATCGGCTCGCCGCCCGGCGGCACTTGCACGACGCCAGCCACCACGCCATGCGAGCGCATCTCGACCGGCGCGTCCAATGTCAGCTTGTCTCCGGTGAGGCGGTATCCGCCCCGGTCGCTCCGGGCACTGATCTTCCAGGTCGTGGACCAGAACCTCGTCTGCATCGTCTCCGAAAACAGATCATATTCCCCGGCCCGCATGACGCGTATCCGCAGCACACGGTCATCCGCCGGAGCTGCACCAGCGATCGCGACGTCCGGCGGCGCGACGCCGAAGTCGAAGCGGCCGTTGTTCTTGCCGAACGCAGTCCCGATCGGCACGACGTCGCCCGCCTGCAAGGTGCGCCCCTCCAAACCGCCGAACCCGGCACGGAGATGCGTGCTGCGCGAACCGAGCACGCGCGGAACATCGATGCCGCCGCCGAACGTCGCGTAGACGCGCGCGCCGCGCCGCGGCACGGCGATCGCGAGAATGTCGCCCGCCTTCGCCCGCGTGCACCACCACGGTCGGACGGTCGATCCCGCCAGCGTGGACTGGTGATCGGCGCCGGTGAGCGCAAACGCGGTGTCGGCCGAAAAGCGCACCCGGAACGGAAAGGTCTGGATCTCGATACCGGCGGCACCGTCGTCATTGCCGAGCAGTGCGTTGCCGGCCGCAAGCGCGACGGGATCCATGGCGCCAGAGGCGCTCACGCCGAAACGGCGCGCGCCGTGGCGGCCAAGATCCTGGATGGTGTTGAAGGCGGGGCTGGTCAATATTTCGATCACAGCTCGATCCGATCGATCCTGAACCTGACACGGTCGCCCGGGAGCATGAGCGAGGGCTGTACGGACGTCGGGTCGAACATCGCGACCGAGGCCCACCCGATGGCGTTCCACCCATTCGGACTCGTCAGCACCGCGACGCCGGTCTGCATCCCGCCGATGGTCACCGAGCCTGCGCGCATGTTGAGCGACGGCACGGATTTGCGCGGCATGTGGATGCGCGGATCGAGACCGTGGAGGTAGCCGAACCCCGGCGAGCTCGCGATGGCGCAGACGGTGTAGTCGCCCTCGCTGTGGATCCTGATGACCTCGCGCTCGGACAGCCCGGCGCGGCTTGCGACCGCCGGCAGATCAAACCCGAGCTCTCCGCCATAGACCACGGGAATTTCGATGATCTTGCCGCTGGCTTTTCGGCTGGGCACACGATGCCACAGTTCGACGATCGAAGCGCCGAGCATGTCGATGTCCGCGGGCGGCTGCTCGAATACGAGCATCACATTGGTGACGCCAATGACGGCTTCCTGGACGTTGGGCCAGGCGGAAACGGCATCAGCCAGGGCCCAGATGCGCCCCTGCTGAATCAGGTCAAAGTCGCCCGGCGCCTCGACCAGCATCGCAAGCGTGCCGATCAGGCTGATCTTCGGGCTTTTCTCGATCGTGCCGACGAAGGGGGCGCTGGGCTGATTAATCGACAAAAGGGCCTCGCTGGTCCAACGCCCGTGGCGCCGCCACCCTCGATCTAGCCAAGTGGCGGAAACCGATCCAAGACGATGTTCGTCTGCGGGTATAAGCGATGTCGATTGCCCGCGAGACGCCGCGCGTCCCGAGCTCAGTGACGGGCAATGACGTGATTGCTGGGCGACTCCCACCGCGCGACAACCTCCTCGCCCACGGCGTATCGAAGTCCCGCCTGCTGCGATTGATTCTGCTCGAACACGATGATCTGCCCGCCGCTCGGCGTCCTGAGGTAATAGTGACTGACGAAGCCGCGATAGATCGCCTGGTCGACACGGGCCGTCACGCTGTTGGCGCGTTTTGCCGCCGGGGTCAGGCCAGCGCGCTCGACGACGATCGCCTCGGGCCTGATCGAGACCATCGCCTCGCTGACCGACGGCGATATCTGATCGACCTGAAGGCTCAATTCGGGCGATACACGAATGAGAGCGCCGCTTCCGTCGCGCTGCTCGACGGGGCCTTCGAACAGATTTGACGCGCCGATGAACTGCGCGACGAATTTCGAGGCCGGCCGCTGGTAGATCTCGGTCGCCGAACCGACCTGCTCGAGCTTGCCATCGCGCATCACCACGATCTTGTCGGCCATCGTCAGGGCTTCGTCCTGGTCGTGGGTCACCATGATGGTGGTCAGGCCGAGCCTGCGCTGAAGGGCGCGCAGCTCGACCTGCATGCTTTCGCGAAGCCCCTTGTCCAGCGCCCCGAGCGGCTCGTCGAGCAGCAGCATCGCCGGCTCGATCACCAGGGCGCGCCCCAATGCGACGCGCTGCTGCTGGCCGCCGGAGAGCTGTGCCGGATAGCGTTTCCCGAAGCTGGAGAGCTGGACGAGATTGAGCGCCTCGCCCACCTTTCTTGCGGCATCGGCCTTGGATATCCCGCGCATCTCCAGGCCGAATGCGATGTTCTCCTCGACGGTCAGATGAGGAAACAGCGCGTAGTTCTGGAACAACATCCCGACGTTGCGGCGATGCACCGGAACGTCCGTCATCTTCTTGTCGTTGACGAAGACGTCGCCTGAGGTCGGACGGATCAGCCCCGCGATCATGCGAAGGCAGGTCGTCTTGCCGCATCCGCTCGGACCGAGCAGCGCCACCATGTGGCCCGGCTCGATCGTGAGCGAGACGTCGTCGACCGCGACGGTGCGGTTGTATTCCTTGCTGAGGCGGTCAAGCCTGACTTCGGAAGACCTCATGGCATCCTGCCCTAGCTCGTGAATACCTGATTGTAGCGCTCCAGCCACGGACCGCGGCGCGGAACGATGAACTTCCAGTCCGGCGTGAACAGCCCGAGATCGGTTGCCTTGGTGTCGGGATAGGCAAGGAACTTGGCCGTCTCCGGCTTGAAGTCGATGCCGCCCACCGAGGGCGCGCTAAGGGTCTGCTCGGACAGCATCTTGGCGACCGAGGGCTCCAGAATGCGGTTGATCAGCGCACAGGCAAGCTCGGGCTCGGGCGCGTTCTTGACCAGCGTCATGCTGTTGATGCCGGTGAACGCGCCTTCCTTGGGGAACGTCATGTCGAGCGGCATGCCCTTGGCCGTGTGCGGATAGATCGCCTTCGAATATTCGATGCCGCCGATCGTCGCCTGGCCCTGGGCCACCTGGAGCACCTGCGCCTCGCTGTCGTAGATCGTCAGGACGTTCGGCTTGAGCATTGCGAGCTTGTCCCAGCCGCCATCGACCAGGTATTGCGCCTCCTTCAGCGGCTTGCCCGTCGTGAGCGCCGTCGCCACGATGAGCATCAGAACGCTCTGGGTGTTCTTGGGCGTATTCAGCAGGATCTGCTTGCGATACTTGGCGTCGAATATCTGCTCATAGCTCTCGAGCGGCTTGGTCACCTGCGGATTGATGAACATGGCCGCGCTCGAGATCGAGAAGCCGACGCCATACTCCTCCTCGAACAGATAGCGCGGATAGACCTTCGCAAGATTGGGAATCTTGCTGGCGTCGAGCTTGTCGATCAAACCTTCCTGCTTGGCCTGGGGAATGCCGACGTCGTCCATCATCATCATGCTGAAGCGCGGCGTATCGCGGGTCGCGCGAAGGGCGGCGATGTTGGAGAGCGTCGCGCCTTCGATGGTGAAGACGCGGCACTTGAACTCGGCTTCGAACTTGGGAATGACCTCTTTCTGGATGAGCTTGCCGAGCGCGGAATTGTAGACGCCGACATGCAGCTGCTTGACGTCCTGCGCCGACGCCCGGCTGATGATCGTCGGGAAGGCAATCGCGGATGCACCGGCCTTAATGAGAGTCCTACGTGTCAGCTTCATGAGTCCAATCTCCATCTAGCAATGCACATCAGGCCGCCAGCGCGCGGCGAAGGCCGACCAACTTCTCCAGTACGAGAACGCCGACCATCGCCATGAGGATGATGATCGTCGACATCGCGGGCACGGAAGGATCAAAGACGTTGACGAGCTGCCGCATCAGGACCAGCGGCACGGGCGAGTACTCGGAATTCGCCAGCCACATCGTGACCGGGTAATTGTCGAAGGACACCATGAAGGCGAACAGTCCGCCGGCCGCGACGCCGGAGGCGATCTGCGGCAGCGTCACCCGCCAGAAGGTCGTCAGCCGGTTCGCGCCGAGGGTGCGCGCGGCATCCTCCAGATTCTCGTCCACCAGCTGAAGGCTGGTGACGACGGTGCGGATGACATAGGGCGACGTCACGACCACGTGGCCGATCAGAAGGTTGAGCCGCGCATCCTGCGAGCCGAGCTTGGTCAGGACCTGAAGCAGCGCCAGGCCCGTGACCAGCGCCGGGAAGATCAACGGCGACAGCAGGAATCCCTTGATCGCCGCCAGGCCGAAGAAATTGCCGCGCACCAGCGCAAAGGCCGCGGGCACGCCGAACAGCAGCGAGCCCGCCGTCGTGCCGAGCGCGAGCAGGATGCTCAGCCTCATCGCCTCGAGGAAGTCGCGGTCCTGGAGAACCTTGGCGTACCATTTCAGCGTGAAGCCCTGCGGCGGAAACGTCACGAAATAGGAATCGGAGACCGACACGGCCATGACGAGGAGCAGTGGCGCCAGGATGAACAGCATCATGGCGGCGGTGATGGTGTAGAGGATGAAGGCGCCGAAGCCGGAGAACCGCTCGTCCATCACTCGGGCCTCCTGAGACGGCGACCTTCCAGAAGCCACATCGAGACGCCATTCACCGCAAGGACCAGGCCGACGAGAACGACGGCGATGGCGGCGCCGAACGGCCAGTCGTAGACGACGAAGATCTGCTGCTCGATCAGATTGCCGAGCATGACGGCCGAGGCGCCACCCAGGATCGCGGGAATGACGAAGGAACCGGCCGTGAGCGAGAAGACCAGGGTAAAGCCCGCCACGAAGCCGGGCATGCTCAGCGGCAGCGTCACCCGGAGGAACACCCTCCACCATGGCGCACCCAGCATGCGGGCCGCATCTTCGAGGTTGGGATCGATCTTGCCGAGCGCCGATGCCAGCGGCAGCACCATCATCGGGAAGAACACGTGCAGCGATCCGATGACGACGGCCACTTCGGTGTAGAGCACCGATATCGGTGCGTCGACGATGTGCAGCGTCATCAGGATCCAGTTCAACATGCCCTTCGGGCCGTTCTGGAGCACCAGCTGCCAGCCGTATCCACGAACGACCACGCTGACGATCAAGGGCGCAATGACGATCAGCGTGATGAGCCGCGTCACCATCGGACGGCTCTTGACCATCACCAGCGCGACCGGATAGGCGAGCACGGTCGCCAGCACCGAGGTGATGATGCTGATCCGCAGCGTCGTCCAGAGCACGCGCGCGTAAAGCTCGACGTTGATCAGACGCGCGTAGTGCGCGAGCGTGAAGGGGCGTCCAATGATGCCGCGGCTGTCCTGGGTCTGGATGCTCGAGAACAGCAGCCCCAGCGCCGGATAGAAGAAGAAGTATGTGAGAAATGCCAGCATCGGGACGGCCAGAAGCCCGACCGGCAAGGCCAGACGCCGCCGCGATCCCCGCCGGGCTGCCCGTGGAGCCTCAACAGTCAAAACCGCCACCGCATCGTCGCTGGTGGTCATCGCTGGCCGTCCTGGACTGCGCGATACCAAGGCCTACCCCTCTTTCCACGGAGCTTATGCGGCGGCATTCCACGGGGCCAAGAACATCTTCGTTTAGGGGCATTCGGAACAATTATGACAATCGGTTCGGCAAAATGCTCCGATCTTGATCGGCAAGTGCCACTGACTGCATCTTTCGTCCTCCGCTGGAGAGTCCTGCCCTTGCTATCCCGATGCCCGGTCAGCGCAGGCCTTCGCAGAAGCTCGCGATCCGCCGGCAGCCTTCCTTCAGCGATTCGGTATCGGTCGCGTAGGAGATTCGGAAGTACGGGCTCATGCCATAGGCGCCGCCGGGCACGGCCGCGACATGCTGCTCTTCCAGCAGCGCCGAGATGAAGTCGGCATCGGTTTCCAGCCGCCGCCCGGCCTTCGTGGTCTTGCCGATGCAACCGGCGATGTTCGGAAACACGTAGAAGGCCCCTTGGGGCTTGTGGCAGGTGATGCCGGGGATCTGATTGAGCAGCCTGACCACCAGGTCGCGCCGGTCGCGATAGATGTCCGCGCGCTCCTTCAGGAAATCCTGCGGACCATCCAGGACCGCGACCGCGGCCGCCTGGCTCACGGTGCAGATTCCGCCGGTCGCCTGACCGTGGACATTGTTCATGGCCGCGATCAGGTCCTTGGGACCGCCGCAATAGCCGACCCGCCAGCCTGTCATGGCGTAGGCCTTGGACGCGCCGTTCACGGTCACGACGCGGTTCTTCAACTTCGGTTCGACCTCCGCGATGGTGCAGAACTCGAAACCGTCATAGGTGAGGTGTTCGTAGATGTCGTCGGTGAGAATCCAGACGTCGGGATACTTCAGCATGACGTCGGCGATCGCGCGCATCTCGGCGCGCGTGCACGCCGCGCCGGTCGGATTGTTGGGAAAATTCAGGATCAGCCACTTCGTCCGCGGCGTGATCGCCGCATCCAGGTCAGCCGGGCGGAGCTTGAACTGGTTGTTCTCCGGGCACGGCACGGCGACGGGCGTCGCCTCCGCAAGAAGAACGATGTCGGCATAGGTGATCCAGCCCGGCGCCGGAATGACGACCTCGTCGCCGGGATTGCAGGTGGCGAACAGCGCATTGAAGATGATCTGCTTGCCGCCATTGGCGATCAGGATCTCGTCGAGGGCGTAGTCGAGATTGTTCTCCCGCTTGAACTTGCGCTGCACCGCGGTCCTCAGCGCGACGGTGCCGGGCTGTGCGGGATATTTGGTATCGCCCGCAAGCGCGGCCCGATGCGCGGCCTCGATCGCGTGCGGCGGCGTCGGAAAGTCCGGCTCGCCGGACGACAGGCCGACGATCTTGACGCCTGCGTCCCGGAGCTCGCGCGCCTTGTCCGTCATCGCCGCCGAGGCCGACACCTTGACGGTCTTGAGGCGGTTTGCGAGTTCAGGCATTGTCAGCTCCACTTCTCGTGTCTTTCAAACGTGCGGCCCCGGATCGGCTCGCGAATCGTAGTTCGCCGACGACCTGGAACGTGGGGACGATTTCGATCATCGCGACGTTCATCCGGGCCGGAGATCCCACCGCGAACGCAATGGCATCGGCGATGTCCTCGGACTGAAGCGTTTCGAAGCCGCCGACGAAGCGGGCATCCGGATTGTCGGCGGCATTCTGGTTCTGGAAGATGCTCGTCGCCACGCGCCCGGGCGAGACTTCGGTGACGCGAACGCAGGTCCCGTAGAGATCGACGCGCAACTGCTGCGACAGCGAATGGATGCCCGCCTTCGTCGCGTGATAGGCCACGGAGGAATTGAATGTCGTCGCGTTCTCGCCGAAGGCGTAGTGGCCGGCAATCGACGAGATATTGACCACGTGGCCGCGATTGCGGCTTGCCATGCCAGGCACGATCAGCCGCGTCAGGTGCAGGACCGCGCGCAGATTGACGTCGACCAGGGTGTCGACATCATCAGGTGCGGTATCCAGGATGTTGCCGCGTCGCGACTGGCCGGCATTGTTGACGAGAACGTCGAATGCGGCCGAAGCCGCAAGCCGCGTCAACGCTTCGAGATCGTTCACATCGACGCTACACACGCGGCATCCGGTCTCGGCCGACAGGCTTGCCAGCCGGCGGACATCGCGCCCCAGCGCGTGAACCTCCAGCCCCTCCGCGCGGAGGCGCCGAACCGTCGCAGCCCCGATGCCCGAGGACGCGCCAGTCACCAACGCCGTTCGATAGTCCGAAAATCCCATCCGCAGGGTTCTTTTGCAGTCAGGCAAAGCTGCGGAAAGCTACGTGCGGAGGCCGAGGCGCGCATAGAGCGGATTTGTTCTGCCCTCATAAGGACATCCAATATCCCGGCCGAAGCCGCCGGCTCGCGAGCCATAAGCACGCCCGATGCCGGCAGAGTGAATTTCTGTTACTCGTCGTCACGCGCGTCCCCTTACATTTCGCGATGCGCTTGGCTCACCGGTAGGAGACGGACTGGGATGTTGGAAGTCGGCAATCGGATCGTCATGGTCTCTGGGGCTTCGCGCGGCATCGGACGCGCCGTCGTCGATCGGCTCCTGGCGGCGGGCTTCCGCGTATCGGCGGGGCTTCGCGACCCGAGCCGGCTCGCGGAGAGCGAGAGGCTCATGACGCATCGCTACGACGCGGAAGACGCCAAGAGCCCGACCGCGTGGGTGAACGCGACGATCGCAAAGTGGGGCGGCGTCGATGCCATCGTCAACGCCGCCGGAATCAATCCGAAAGTTCGCGTCTCCGACGAGGGCGAAAGCGAGCTCGACGACATGTGGCGCGTGAACGTCAAGGGTCCCCTCCGCCTCGTCAGAGCCACCCTGCCCCATCTGGCCGTCTGCGGTCATGGACGGGTCATCAATCTGGGGTCGCTCTCGGGAAAGCGCGTGGGAAGCAATGTCGGCTACGCGATGACCAAGTTCGCCGTGGTCGCCCTCACCCACGGCATCCGCCGCGAAGGGCGCGCGGCGGGCATTCGCGCAACAGTGATCTGCCCGGGCTACGTCGCCACCGACATGACGCTGAACGACGACGAGATCCCCCGTCACGAGATGAGCCAGCCGGGCGACATCGCCGGCCTGGTCGAGACCGCGCTCATGCTGCCGAACAACGCCTCGGTCTCCGAGATGCTGGTGCACTGCCAGTTCGAGCCGATGCTGTGACCTCGCCGGCCGGCCCTGCGAAAGATCCGGAGCGCGCGTTTCGAGCGACACCGGCGAAGCGGCAGCGTGACGCAGAGCTGTGCGGCAGCTCCCGGGCCGGGCCGGTTTCGCCGGATCCTTAAGGCTGGGCGGAAGCGCTGGCTGGGGCGGGAGGGATCGAACCTCCGAATGGCGGAATCAAAATCCGCTGCCTTACCGCTTGGCTACGCCCCAACAGGCGACCCGGGGCCGGCGGAAGAACTGGCTGCCGCGGATTCCCTTCAGTCGCAGCCGGTCTATAGGGTGCGGCGCGGCATTTCAACCGCCTGGAGGGGCAAAATACCACAGCCCCCGGGATCGGCCACGCCACACTCCATATTATTGATTATTGGTCCGGACCGAGGCCTCCGTTCCCTGCCGGAGCCGTCCCGGCGTCCGGGCAGTTGAGACCTCCGGCGTTTCATGGGAATACGGCGCCAATATCCGTCCACGGGAGTGAGCCATGACCTACCGCGCGCCGATCTCTGACATGCTGCTGTCGCTCAATCATGGCGCCGGCCTCAAGGCCGCCATGGAAGCCGGCCATTATGGCGATTTCGACGCAGACGTCGTCGCCGCGGTGCTGGAAGAGGCCGGCAAGTTCGCAACCGACGTGCTGGCGCCGCTGAACAAGGTCGGCGACGAGCACGGCATCAAGCTCAGCGACGGCAAGGTCACGACCGCGCCGGGCTGGCCGGATGCCTACAAGCGCTGGACCGAGGGCGGCTGGAACGCGGTCTCGGGGCCTGAGGATTTCGGCGGCCAGGGTCTGCCGATTGCGATCAACGCCGCCTGCACCGAGATCTGGAGCGCGTCCAACGTCGCCTTCGGGCTCTGCCCCCTGCTCACGGCCTCTGCGATCGAGGCGCTGGATGCCCATGGCAGCGACGAGTTGAAGACGATCTATCTCGAAAAGCTCGTCTCCGGCGAATGGACCGGCACGATGCAGCTCACCGAGCCGCAGGCCGGCTCCGACGTCGGCGCGCTGCGCACCCGCGCCGAAAAGCAGGCCGACGGCACCTATCGCATCAAGGGGACGAAGATCTTCATCACCTATGGCGAGCACGACATGACCGACAACATCGTGCATTTCGTGCTGGCGCGGCTGCCGGACGCGCCCGCCGGCACCAAGGGGATCTCGCTCTTTCTCGTGCCGAAGTTCATGGTCAATGCCGACGGCTCGCTGGGGCAGCGCAACGACATTTTCGCCAGCGGCGTCGAGCACAAGCTCGGCATGCACGCCTCGCCGACCTGCACCATGACCATGGGCGATCATGGCGGCGCCATCGGCTTTCTGATCGGCGAAGAGAACCAGGGCATGCGCTGCATGTTCACGATGATGAACCAGGCCCGCCTCGGCGTCGGTCTCGAAGGCGTCGGCGTCGCCGATCGCGCCTATCAGCAGGCGTTGTCCTATGCGCAGGAGCGCAAGCAGGGCCGCGCCGTCGGCAAGAAGGGCGACGGCTCGGACGCGATCTTCGTCCATCCCGACGTCAAGCGCATGCTGATGCGGATGCGGGCGCAGACCGCGGCGGCGCGCACCATCTGCTATGCGACCGCAGTCGCAATCGACGTCTCGACGCGCGCCAAGGATCCGAAGGTCCGCGCTGACGCAGCCGCGCGTGCGGCGCTGTTGACGCCGATGGCCAAGGCCTATTCCACCGATGTCGGCAACGAGGTCGCCTATCTCGGCGTGCAGGTGCATGGCGGCATGGGCTTCATCGAGGAGACCGGCGCCGCGCAGCATTACCGCGACGCGCGCATCACCGCGATCTACGAGGGCACCAACGGCATCCAGGCAATCGACCTCGTGACGCGCAAGCTCGCGGCGAATGGCGGCGCTGCGGTGTGGGCGCTGCTCGACGAACTCGCCGCGATCGTCAAGCAGGTCGAAACCTCCAACGATCCTGCGTTCGGCACCACGGGCGCAAAGCTGCGTGAGGCGCTGGAGGCGCTGACGCGCACCAGCAAGTGGCTGCTCGAGCGCGTCACGTCCGCACCGAACGAGGCGCTTGCCGGCGCGACGCCTTATCTCCAGCAGTTCGGCGCCACGCTCGGCGGCTGCATGCTGGCCTCCGAGGCGCTGGCGGCGAAGGGCGACGGCCTTGCCGATGCGCCGCGCTACGTCTCGCTCGCGCGCTTCTTCGCCGAGAACATCACGGTGCAGGCGAGCGCGCTGGAGCGCACCGTGACGGAAAGTGCGGAGTCGGTCGCGGCGGCGGACGCGGTGCTGCTGGGCTGACTGCCGGTCTCGTCATCCTGAGGTGCGAGGCTTGCGATGCGAGGCATCGTGAGGTGAGCCTCGAAGGATGAACGTCCAGGATACAGCCGGGCCGTCGCCCTTCGAGGGCCGCTGAAGAAGCGGCCACCTCAGGGTGACGGTGATAGAGTGTGCGAATCTTCCAGCCTTTTCCCCGGCCGCCACAGCACGATGCCCGCAGCCACCAGATCCAGCACCACGCACATCGCGAACGCCGCCGTGTAATTGCCGGTGAAACTCCGCACGAGGCCGACGATGCCGGGGCCGAAGGCGCTGACGATACCGCTGATCGAGGTCCCCAGGCCCATCGCCGCGGCGAAGGCGGCGGAGCCGATCTCGCGCTGGATGATCAGAGGCGGGAACGTGATCATGTTGCCGATCGAGAAACCGTAGACGGCACAGCACACCAGCAGCACGGTCGGGCTGGTGCTCTGCACGAGCACGAACAACGCCGCCGCCTGGCTCGTCATCGACGCCGCGCAGGCGAGCCGCGGATCGAGCCGGTCGACGAACAGGCCGAGCGACAGGCGCCCGACCACCGCCATCGCGGCCATGACGGTGACGGCAAGACCGGCGCTGGCGCGCCCGATCAGCGGTTCGAGGAACGTCACCTGGTGGATGATGAATCCCATCTGCGCCAGGAGCGCGATCGCGATCGGCAGCACCATGGTCCAGAACGCAGCATTGGCGAGCAGCGTCTTGCGGGAATGAGCCGGCGCGGCCGTGCCGCCGGCGGAGCGTCCACCGGGTGCCAGCGGCGTCCCGGCCGGCCAGCCCGTGAAGACGACCACCACCGGCAGCACCAGCACCACCATCACGATCGTGGCCGCCAGCATGGCGAAGCGGAAGCCGATGCTGCCGGACAGCGACAGCAGCAACGGAACGAGGACGATGCCGCCACAGGTCGCGCCGTTGAAGGCAAGACTGAGCGCAAGCCCGCGGCGCCGCTCGAACCAGGAGTTCAGGACCGTCGCGATCACCACGGTGCCCATGCCGGTCCAGCCGACCGCCATCAGCGCGTAGGCGAGATAGAGCTGCCAGGGCGTCTGCATCAGCGCCAGCAGCACCGTCGATGCGCCCAGCGCCGACAGGCCGCACAGGATCAGTGAACGCAGCCCGATACGAGCGAGCAGATCGTCGGTGAAGATGACGAGCACGGAGGTCAGGAGAAACGAGAAGGTGCTGGCCGCGGACACCAGCGTGCCGGGCCAGCCATGGGCGCGCTGAAGCTCGGCGAGATAGACGCCCTGGCCGTAAAGGCCGAAGCCGAACATGAAGAACGCCATCAGGAAACAGGCCAGCACGACACGCCAGCCGCGATAATGCACCGAGGATTCGTCGACACCAGTTGCGGCAATCATCAATCGAGCAATCGGCCAAATGGAACACGAACGGTATGATCGTGCACCACAACCACCGGTTTTTCAAATGAAACATTGTAGCCATTTGTTGCGGCGCGCAACGGCGCATGACGAACAACGCCGCTGCGCCATGCTGCGCGTCACAGTTCCCTGGACCGAATACCGCCGCAGCCGGCGCGACATGCGCCAGGAGCAGCGGAATCGTCGTCGAAAAGGTTGAGCTGGCGGATTGGCACGCCCGCAAGATGATGTAGGCTGATGCTCGCGAGACTCGCCGGCGGCAAGCGGCGCGGCGACCGCAGGGGGACATCATGCCGAATGGCAACATCGTCGTCGCCGAAGAGCGTGGAACGCGCGTCATCACCCTGCGCCGCCCGGGCAAGAAGAACGCGATCACGCAGGACATGTATCGGGAGATGAGCCGCGCGATCGACACCGCGCAGAACAACCCGGACATTCGCTGCATGATCATCACCGGCGGCTCCGGCGTGTTCACCGCCGGCGACGACATCGACGATTTTCTGAAGGCCGACACGGCGCGGCCGGAGACGCTGTCGAACGGCGCCAGGTTTCTCTATTCGCTCGCGCTCAACACCAAGCCGATCATCGCAGCCGTGGACGGCGCGTCGATCGGCATGGGCACCGTGATGCTGTTCCATTGCGACTATGTGCTCGCTTCGAACGCGGCGACCTTCTCCGCACCCTATATCCATCTCGGGCTGGTGCCGGTCGGCGCCGCCAGCTTCTTGATGCCGAGCACGATGGGCTACCAGCGCGCCTTCGCGATGCTGGTGATGGGGCGGACCTTCACTGCCGCGGAGGCGCACGCTGCCGGCTTCGTCAACACCGTGGTCTCGCCGGGACATACCGAGGTCGAGGCGCGCAAGGTGGCGCGCGATATCTGCCGGCTGCCCGCCGAGGCGGTCGCGACCTCGCGCAAGCTGCTGCGTGCCCCGCCGGAGGAACTGACCCGCCGCATCGACCAGGAAGCCCATCTGTTCGGCGAGCGCTTGAAGTCGGACGACGCCGTAGCTGCCTTCAATGCGTTCGCGAACCGGAAGAGGCGGTAGGGCGCACTTTCCCTCCACAAGTCCGGAATCGTAGGATGGGCAAAGGCGCAACTGCGCCGTGCCCACCGTCTCGATGACAGCGAAAGACGTGGGCACGCTCCGCTTTGCCCACCCTACGATACTGTGGCCGGGGATAGAATCCTCGTCCTACCGCAACACGTTCAGGACAATGCTTCGTGAAATCTTCGCGCCGAACGACTAGTCTTGCCTCCATGCGATACCGATCCATCCTTGCCGCTCTCGCGCTGACCTGCGCCCTCCCCGCCGCTGCCCAGACCGCCGCGCCCGTCGAGCTGCGCATCCTTGCGATCAACGACTTCCACGGCAATCTGCGGCCGCCGCCCGGCGGCATCCGCATCAACGATCCCGAAGATCGAGCCAAGAAGGTCATGGTTGCCGCGGGCGGCGCCGAATACATGGCGACGCTGGTCAAGCAGCTGCGCGAAGGGCACAAGAACACGATCTTCGTTGCCGCCGGCGATTTGATCGGCGCGAGCCCGTTCTTGTCGGCGATGTTTCACGACGAGCCGTCGGTCGAGGCGCTCTCGATGATGGGGCTCGCGATCACCTCGGTCGGCAATCACGAGTTCGACGAGGGCAAGGCCGAGCTGCTCAGGATGCAGAACGGCGGCTGCCATCCGGTCGACGGCTGCCAGGGACCGCATCCCTTCACGGGCGCCAAATTCCGCTATCTCGCCGCCTCCACCGTGGAGACCGCGACCGGCAAGAGCGTGCTGCCGCCCTACGAGATCAGAGAGTTTGAGGGCATCCCAGTCGCCTTCATCGGACTGACCCTGAAGGAGACCGTGGGCATCGTCTCGCCATCCGGCATTGCCGGGCTCGAATTCCGCGACGAAGCCGACACGGTGAACGCACTCGTGCCACAACTGAAGGCGCGTGGCGTCGAGGCGATCGTGGTGCTGATCCACCAGGGCGGCGAGCCCTCAGGCGACTACAATGAATGCCCTGCCATCACAGGGCCCATCGTCGATATCGTCAGGAAATTCGACCGCGCCGTCGACGTCGTCGTCAGCGGCCACACCCACCGTGCCTATGTTTGCCAAGTCGACGGCCGGCTCGTCACCAGCGGCGACAAATACGGCACCCTGGTCACGGCGATCGATCTCAAGCTCGATCCTGTAACCCGCGACATCGTCAGCGCCAAGGCGGAGAACGTCATCGTCGCCAACGCCTCGCTCGCCAGGGATCCCGAGCAGACCGCGCTGATCGAGGCCTACGACAAGCTGTCGGCGCCGATCGCCAACCGGCCGGCCGGATCGGTGACGCAGACGCTGTCACGCATTCCGAACGAGGCCGGCGAAAGCGCGCTCGGCGACGTCATCGCGGACGCGCAACTTGCCGCGACCAAGGACACCAGGGATGGCAGCGCTGTCATCGCATTCACCAATCCCGGCGGCATCCGCACCGATATCGTACCGAAAGAGAACGGCGCGGTGTCCTTCGGCGAGCTGTTCGCGAGCCAGCCGTTCCGCAACCGCCTCGTCACCATGACGCTGACGGGCAGCCAGCTCAAGGACATGCTGGAACAGCAATGGCTCGATCCGAAGCGGCCGCGAATCCTTCAGGTGTCGAACGGGTTCAGCTACACCTGGGATGCGTCGAAGCCGTTCGGCGAACGCGTGGCCGCCGAGAAGATGACGCTCAATGGCAGGCCGATCGAACCTGGCAGCGGCTACCGCGTCACGGTCAACGATTACCTCGCCGTCGGCGGCGACGGTTTTACCGTCGCCAAACAGGGCACGGCGCCGCAATATGGCGGCTACGATGCGGACGCGTTGTTCGCGTTCTTCCGGGCACACGGGCCGATCGGCCCGCTGCCGCTGAGTCGCATCCTGCGCGTGAATTGATCCGGATCAAACGGTCCGGAACGGGACAACCCTTTGCCATTCCCGGTGGAGGGCATAGATTGGATTTGCATTGCGTTTTGGCGCCGGATGCGCCAAGCGACGTCAAGAGCCCGTTCCCCAGTGAGCCCGACCTGATGAGCACGCTTCTCCTCTCCCACAAGGCCTGCCTCGACCACGTCACGCCGCCGGGACATCCTGAAAGGCCCGACCGCCTGCGCGCGGTGGAGGAAGCGCTGTCGCACGAGCGTTTCCAGTTCCTGGTCCGCGACCAGGCGCCGGAGGGCGATCTCGATCTCGTGACGCTGTGCCACAACGAGGATTACGTTACCGAGCTGCGCCACGTCGCGCCGACCAGCGGCCTCGTCTATATCGACGGCGACACTTCGATGTCGCCGGGCACGTGGGAAGCGGTGATGCGCGGCGTCGGCGGCGCGGTGGCGGCGACCGAAGCGGTGATGAATGGCGAACACCGCAACGCCTTCGTCGCGGTGCGCCCGCCCGGTCATCATGCCGAGATCGGCAAGCCGATGGGCTTCTGCTTCTTCGACAATGTCGCGATCGCCGCGCGCCATGCGCAGCGCAAATACGGCATCCAGCGCGCGGCCATCGTCGATTTCGACGTGCATCACGGCAACGGCACGCAGGACATCTTCTGGTCGGACCCGACGGTGATGTACTGCTCGACACACCAGATGCCGCTGTTTCCGGGCACTGGCGCGAAGGGCGAGCGCGGCGACCACGACACCATCGTCAACGCGCCGCTGGCATCCGAAGACGGCGGCCCCGAATTCCGCTCCGCGTTCGAGAACCTGATTCTTCCGCAGCTCGAAAAATTCAGCCCCGAGCTCCTCATCGTCTCTGCGGGCTTCGATGCACACTACCGCGACCCGCTGGCCTCGCTGAATTTGCGCGCAGAGGATTATGCTTGGGTGACGCGCAAGCTGATGGACCTTGCCGACAAGACCGCGGGCGGCCGCGTTGTTTCAGTGCTCGAGGGCGGCTATGACCTGCAAGGACTGAAAGAATCTGTTACGGCGCATGTCGGCGCCTTGATGGGCGCTTAGACGGACCCGCCACATTAAGCCCGCAAAACGCTGCTTTCTCTGACGTGAAGCGAATCGGGCAATCGGAAACGGATATGGCCGAAAATACCCAAGTCGACGTCTCCAGGCTCACCTTCGAGCGCGCGATCGAGGAACTCGAGACGATCGTGAAGCGGCTCGAGGACGGCAAGGTGCCGCTCGAGGAATCCGTGACGATCTACGAGCGCGGCGAAGCGCTGAAGCGCCGCTGCGAGGAATTGCTGCGCCAGGCCGAAGCGCGCGTCGACAAGATCACCACCGATGCCAGTGGCCAGGCCACTGGAACCGCGCCGCTCGACGTCCAGTAGGGGACGACCACCGAAGCCCCTTTCGGGCATCGGACGCCTGCAATTTTTCATGATCGCATGCTGCTGCGTGTGCCCATGGGCGCGAGTGGCCGCGCAGAGATCCCAAGAGTTCCCTCGCTGAAGCCGTTCGGCCCCGGGAATCGAGCGGAAATAGCCTTCCTCCGGCCCAAAATCCTGCCGAGGAACCAGGCAAGCCGGGAACCTCCCCGCCGGCGCTAGGGTTAACCAATCTGGCCCGCCGGTTGCAGCTGCATGCCCGTAATCGGCCCAGCGGGTTGGCTTTGGCCCAAGCTTTGGTGTAAAGCTGCGCGGAGTGTGGCTTTTTGTTAGCCTTGCGTGGGCATCGATTACCAACGACAAGCGCTTCAAATTGCTAATGAAATTGGCTGGGACGGACGAAGCCGATCTAAGTGACAGGGATCACATAGACTGAACCGGAGCGCACTTAAGCTCACCTAAGCTTGAAGACGGGGCCTGGCCCCATGCAGGTGGCTCCGACGGTTTAAGGACTCGCGCTGCGCCGATATTGTGCAAACCCATCGCGCACCGGAACGACCTTCCGGCGCTGACAAATTGGAAATCGCCGTGAACGCATACAGTAAGACGCCGCTTCTCGACACCATCCGGACGCCGGAAGATCTGCGCAAGCTCAAGATCGAGCAGGTTCGCCAGGTCGCCGACGAGTTGCGGCAGGAGACCATCGATGCCGTCTCGGTGACCGGCGGTCACTTCGGCGCGGGCCTCGGCGTGGTCGAGCTCACCACTGCGATCCATTACGTCTTCGACACGCCGCGCGACCGGCTGATCTGGGACGTCGGCCACCAGGCCTATCCGCACAAGATCCTCACCGGACGGCGCGACCGCATCCGCACCCTGCGCACCGGCGGCGGCCTGTCCGGCTTCACCAAGCGCAGCGAGAGCGATTACGATCCGTTCGGCGCGGCGCATTCCTCGACCTCGATCTCCGCCGGCCTCGGCATGGCCGTGGCGCGCGACCTGTCCGGCGGCAAGAACAACGTTATCGCCGTGATCGGTGACGGCGCGATGTCGGCGGGCATGGCCTATGAGGCCATGAACAACGCGGGTGCGATGAACTCGCGCCTGATCGTCATCCTCAACGACAACGACATGTCGATCGCGCCGCCGGTCGGCGCCATGAGCGCCTATCTGTCGCGCCTGTATTCCGGCAAGACCTATCGCACGCTGCGTGAGGCGGCCAAGCAGATCAACAAGCGGCTGCCAAAAATCCTCGCCAACCGCGCCAATCGCGTCGAGGAATATTCCCGCGGCTTCATGATGGACGGCGGCACGCTGTTCGAGGAGCTCGGCTTCTACTATGTCGGCCCGATCGACGGTCATAACCTCGATCACCTCCTGCCCGTGCTGAAGAACGTGCGCGACATGGAGGAAGGTCCGATCCTGGTCCACGTCGTGACGCAGAAGGGCAAGGGTTACGGCCCGGCGGAAGCCTCCGCCGACAAGTACCACGCCGTCGTCAAGTTCGACGTCGCGACCGGCACGCAAGCCAAGGCCAAGCCGAACGCGCCGGCCTACCAGAACGTGTTCGGCCAGAGCCTCGTCAAGGAAGCGCAGAAGGACGAGAAGATCGTCGCCATCACCGCGGCGATGCCGTCCGGCACCGGCGTCGACATCTTCAACAAGGCGTTCCCGGACCGCACCTTCGACGTCGGCATCGCCGAACAGCACGCGGTGACCTTTGCCGCAGGTCTGGCGAGCGAAGGCTACAAGCCGTTCTGCGCGATCTACTCGACCTTCCTCCAGCGCGGCTACGACCAGATCGTGCACGACGTCGCGATCCAGAACCTGCCCGTTCGCTTCGCGATCGACCGCGCCGGCCTCGTCGGCGCCGACGGCGCGACGCATGCCGGCTCGTTCGACAACGCCTATCTCGGCTGTCTGCCCAACATGGTGATCATGGCGGCGGCCGACGAGGCCGAGCTCGTGCACATGGTGGCGACCCAGGTCGCGATCGACGACCGTCCGAGCTCGCTGCGCTATCCGCGCGGCGAAGGCCGCGGCATCGAGATGCCCGAGGTCGGCATTCCGCTCGAGATCGGCAAGGGCCGGATGATCCGCCAGGGCAGCAAGATCGCCCTGCTCTCGTTCGGCACGCGTCTCGCCGAATGCGAGAAGGCGGCCGACGAGCTCGCCGCGCACGGCCTTTCGACCACGATCGCGGACGCGCGCTTCATGAAGCCGCTGGATACCGAGCTGGTGCTCAAGCTCGCCCGCGACCACGAGATCCTGATCACGATCGAGGAAGGCTCGGTCGGCGGCTTCGGCTCGCATGTCGCGCAGTTCCTGACCGATCAGGGCGCGCTCGACAGCGGCATGGTCAAGTTCCGCACGATGGTGCTCCCCGACGTGTTCCAGGACCACGACACGCCGGCCGCGATGTACGCCCGCGCCGGTCTCGACGCCAAGGGCATCGTCGCCAAGGTGTTCGAAGCGCTCGGCAAGGACGTGAAGACCGAGACGGTCAAGCTGGCCTGATTGGGTTCACCTCTCCCGCTTGCGGGAGAGGTCGGATCGCGAAGGCGATCCGGGTGAGGGCTTTTTCCTCTCGGGGGTTCTCGCCTGTGGAGATACCCCTCCCCAACCCTCCCCCGCAAGCGGGAGAGGGAGCAGAGCACACAATGTGGCTCGCACCTTGATCCAAACTTTTCCGGCTTTGGCTCCATGAAGATCTATCTGGCAGGCCCCGACGTGTTCCTTCCGGACGCGGTCGAGATCGGCCGGCGCAAGGTCGATATCTGCGCTGCGCATGGGCTGACCGGCCTCTATCCTCTCGACAACGCCGTCGACCTCACCGCATCCGACACCTCGCGGCAGATCTTTTGCGCCAACGAGGCGATGATGGACGAGGCCGATGCCATCATCGCGAACCTGACGCCGTTCCGCGGCGCCGGCGCCGATCCCGGCACCGTCTACGAGCTCGGCTACATGGCCGGCCGCCGCAAGTTCTGCCTGGCCTATTCCAATGACGGCGCGGTCTATGCCGACCGGGTCGGCCGCTTCATGGACGTCACCTCCGAGGACGGGCGGCTGGTCGATGCGCAGGGCCTGACGGTCGAGGATTTTGGGCTCGTCGACAACCTCATGATGATCCATGCGCTGGAGCTGCACGGCTGCCCGCTGGTAACCCCGGTCACGATGCCCATCGACGTCTGGCATGACCTTGCCGCGTTCGAGACTTGCGTCCGGACGGCGGCCGCGCGATTGATCGCTAAGTAAGCGCATCAGTCGCTCCCGGAGAAATTATGTCCCCTGCCCGCAAGCGCGCAGATGTTCTGCTGGTCGAGCGCGGCCTGTTCGAAAGCCGGGCGCGGGCGCGCGCGGCCATCGAGGCCGGCCTCGTCACCGCCAACGACAAGCCCGTGGCAAAATCGTCGGAGACCATCGCCGAGGACGCGGTGATCCAGGCCGAGCCCGCGCACCCCTATGTCTCGCGCGGCGGCGTCAAGCTCGCCGGCGCGCTGGAGCGCTACCCGATCGACATCGAGGATCATGTCTGCCTCGACGTCGGCGCCTCCACCGGCGGTTTCACCGAGGTGCTGCTGGCCAATGGCGCGAGCCTGGTATTCGCCATCGATGTCGGCACCAGCCAGTTGCACCCCTCGCTACGCGGTCATCCAAAGATCGTGTCGATGGAGGAGACCGACATTCGCGCCTATGACGGCAAGCGCCTGCCGGCGCGGCCCGACGTCGTCGTCATCGACGTCAGCTTCATCTCGCTGAAATCGGTGCTGCCTGTGGCACTGTCGCTGGCGGCCGCCCCGACGAGCCTGCTGGCGCTGATCAAGCCGCAATTCGAAGCCGAGCGGAAGCATAACAAGAAAGGCATCATCCGCGACGCCGCCGTGCACCAGGAGATCTGCGACGACATCGCGACGTTCGCGGCTTCGCTCGGCTGCACCGACATCGAGGTGTTCCCCTCGCCGATCACCGGCGGCGACGGCAATATCGAATTCTTCCTGGGCGCGCGCCGTGGTTGAGCGCCTGACGATCGATCACGTCGGCCATCGCGGCGACGGTGTCGCACTCGACGCTGGCGATGCGATCTACGTGCCCTATACGCTTCGAGGCGAGACCGTCGAGGTCGACCATGTCGTGGGAAACCATCCCGACCGCCGCAAGCTGCTCGCGATCGATGTCGCAAGCCCCGAGCGCGTCGCGCCGTTCTGTCCGCATTTCGGCGTCTGTGGCGGCTGCGCGATCCAGCACTGGGCAACCGAACCGTATCACGCCTGGAAGCGCGGCATCGTGGTCGAGACGCTGGCGCAGGCCGGCATCGATTGCGCGGTGGCACCGCTGGTCGATGCCCATGGCGTGGGACGCCGGCGCGTCACGCTGCATGGCCGCTTCGGCACGCATGACATCCTCAAGGTCGGCTTCTCGGCGGCGAGTTCGCACGACGTGATCCCGATCCATCGCTGCCCGATCCTCGATCCCGCGCTCGACGGCGCGCTCGATGCCGCCTGGGCGCTGGCCGAGCCGCTCACGTCCAAAATGCCGGTGACGAAGCCGCTGGATATCCAGGTCACCGCGACGACCAACGGCCTCGATGTCGACGTGCGCGGCTCCGGCCCGCTGCCGACGCCGCTCGTCACGGCGCTGTCGCGCGTTGCCGAGCAGCATCGCCTGGCGCGGCTGACGCGGCATGGCGAGCTGGTGCTGCAACGCCTGCCGCCGACGGTGAAGATGGGCCGCGCTGAAGTCACGCTACCGCCGGGCTCGTTCTTGCAGGCGACGGTGGCGGGCGAAGAGACGCTGGCGTCTCTCGTCGCGGAGCGTATCGGCAAGGCCAAAGAGGTTCTCGACCTCTTCTGCGGCGTCGGGCCGTTCGCGCTGCGGCTCGCGGAGAAGGCGCGCGTCACCGCCTATGACAACGACGCCGGCGCAGTCGCTGCGCTGGCAAAAGCCGCGCGCACGCCGGGGCTCAAGCCGATCAAGACCGAGCCCCGCGACCTGTTCCGCCGCCCCCTGGTGCCGCAGGAGCTGCGCGACTTCGACGCCGTGGTGTTCGATCCGCCGCGCCAGGGCGCGCAGGCCCAGGCGCTAAAACTCGCCGCAGCCAAGGTGCCCGTCATCGTCGCGGTCTCCTGCAACGTCGCAACCTTTGCCCGCGACGCACGGCTGCTGATCGATGGCGGCTACAGGATCGAGACCGTGGTGCCGGTCGACCAGTTCCGCCACACGCCGCATGTCGAGCTGGTGGCGCGGTTTGTAAGGTAGCCGCGAGCCTCAAGGGACGGCTGCAGCGGGCTCCTCACCGAATTGATCCGGAGCCGATCCGAACCTTGATACCGGTCAACCGCCCGAGCGTCCGGCAGCGCTAGAAGCAGCGCGCGAAAGGGCCGTGGAGCGGATGATGGCGATCGACCGGCGACAACTCATGGCGAGCGCGCTCGGGCTTTCCGCGGCGGCAATCGCCGCCCGCCCTTCGGCTGCTGCGCCGGCGACCTATGAGGACACGGTGCGAGCGTCGCGGGCACCGCTGCAACCGGTGCCGCGGGACCGCGAGCTCGTACGTTTTGCCACGCTCGCGGCCAACAGCCACAACACCCAGCCGTGGATCTTTTCCGTCCACGGCAACGAAATCGCGATCGCGCCGGACTTCACGCGGCGCTGTCCAGCCGTCGACCCCGACGATCACCACCTTTTCGTCAGCCTCGGCTGCGCCGCCGAGAACCTCGTCCTCGCGGCATCGGCGCTCGGCTGGCGCGCCAAACCGATCGTCGATGGCGACAGGATCGTGATCGCGCTGGAGCAAGCGCGCCCCGAAACGTCGGCGCTGGTCAACGCGATTCCCCTCAGGCAAAGCACCCGCGCCCCGTTCGACGGCAAGCCGGTGGCACCTGACGCCTTGCGCCAGCTCGAGAACGCCTGCCGGGAGCCGAACGTCTCGGCAATCCTGATGACCGAACGCGCGGCCGTCGCGAAAATGGCCGACTACGTGCTCGAAGGCAATGCCGCGCAAATGCGTGACAAGGCCTTCATGCGCGAGCTCGTGAGCTGGATGCGATTCAACGAGACCGATGCGGTCGCGACCATGGACGGGCTGTTCTCCCGCGCCTCGGGAAACCCGTCCCTGCCGGCATGGCTCGCGCGGCCGCTCCTCCCGTTCTTCTTCACCGCAAGCGGCGAGAACGAGAAATACCGCGCCGCGCTCGACAGCTCCGCGGGTGTCGTGGTGCTCGCCGCTGATCGTAGCGACATGTCGCACTGGATTGCGGTCGGCCGTGCGTGCCAGCGGTTCGGCCTGCAGGCGACCGCGCTCGGGCTCAAATATTCCTTCATCAACCAGCCGGTCGAGGTGGCGGCACTAAGGCCGCAATTCGCGACCTGGCTCGGACTGGGTGAGCGGCGTCCCGATATCATCATGCGCTTCGGAGCCGGGCCGGATCTGCCGAAATCGCTGCGGCGCGCCCCGGAAACGGTGATGCGGTCTGCGCAGTCGTTCTAGCGCCGAAGGCCGCTCAACGCCGGCGACTCGCCGGGCAGCATGTTCGATCTGATATCGCTGTCCATGCGGCTCGAATCCTGCTGGATGAACCCGGCCCCGAACGACAGGCTGAGGTTGGAGATCGGCTTGAATTCGACACCCGCGAACGCGCTATAGCCGGGCGCGGCGCCGGAGGTGAGCGGCGCAAGCGAGCTGCCAATGCCGTTGCCGTATTTCAGCGTGTCGAAACCGGCAAAGAACGTGACGGGCATGCCGCCCGCGGTCTTGGTGTTGTAGCCGAACTGCGAGCTATCATAGGAGAGCGCGCTGAAATTGCCGGCCAGTCCCGCCTGGCCGAGGCCGCTCCAATTGAGGTTGCCGCGTTGGCTGCCGACAAAGAAGCCATTCGCAAAATTGGTGCGCCCGCCGGCATCGAAGCTTGGGAAGTTGCCATAAGCGTCGGAGCCTTGGCCGGCACTGTCGCCAAAGCCGAAGGATCCGCCCGGTATGAAATACCGGAGCGGCGCAACTTGCGCATGAGCGGGCGTTCCGCCGAGGCAAAGCACGGCGAAGAGAGCTGCGAGACCGCAAGAACCTGCAAGGCTGGACATTCAGGCTTCCGTCGAAAACTTCGCAAATTATACCCTCCGGATGGCGCGAATGCCAGTGAGGCAGGCACGGATCTGATCTTCCCCATGCCGGCGCGTGGCTACGGCATACGGCCATGCCAATGCCGCAGCCCCGCCCGGCGCCGGCATCCTTGCCTCACTCGCGCCGCAACGTAAGCTGGCGATCGAGCAAGGCGGCGTGAGTCCGCCGAATGGGAGGATGACGATGAGATATCTCGGTCTGGCGCTGGCTGCGCTGCTCATTGTGACGGTTTCGGGAGCAGCCCGCGCCGGCGAGCCGACCCGCTTCGTGCCGCTGAAGCCGGACGAGCTGACGCCGCCGCAGAAGGAATGGGCGGATGCGATCGCCGTGCCCCCGCGCAACGCCAAATTCACCAACCCGCCTTACCGCGCCTATATCCGCAATCCGGAGCTCGCGCCAAAACTCTCGGCGATGTCGGACTATCTGCGCTGGAATTCGTCGCTGCCGGCGCGCCTCAGCGAATTCGCCATCCTGATCACCGCACGGCAATGGACGGCGCAGTATGAATGGTTCGCGCATTATCCGCTCGCGATGAAGGCCGGCCTCGATCCAGAAGTCGCCAAGGACATCGCGAACGGCGTGCGGCCGAAGGCGATGAAGGAGGACGAGGCCGCGCTCTACGACCTCGCGATGGCGCTCTATCGCGACAAGAAGGTCTCCGACGACGTCTACCGCGCGGCGCAACAGAAGTTCGGCGAGCGCGGCATCATGGATATCATCGGCCTGATCGGCTATTACGACCTGGTCTCGATGACGCTGATCACGATGCAGGCGGAAGCACCGAACGACAGCGTGCCCCCGCTGCCGCCGCTGGCCGCGAAGTAGAAACAGCAAACGCCCCGCTCTGAACTTGCGAATGGACCGGGCCGTCGAGCCCAACTCCGGTACCGTCACCCTGAGGTGGCCGCTTCTTCAGCGGCGTGAGGCGCGCCGCGCCCCACGGCTCGCACCTCAGGATGACGGAGTTGACGACGAAGCTGCTGACGTCCTGAAAACATGGAGACCCCGGTGACATCCGACAATCCCGTCACTTACGAACGCACAGGCAACATCGCCCGCATTACGCTGTGCCGCCCGCCCGTCAATGCGCTGAGCCTCGAGGTCATTCGCGCGGTGGTCGCCGCGCTCCGCCGCGCCGCCGACGATCCGGATGCGCGCGTGGTCGTGCTGGCGAGCGCGATTGCCAGGCGCTTTTCGGCGGGCCTCGACCTCGACATCCTGCTCGGCAAATCCGGTGGCCAGATCCGCGAATTCCTCCAGGCGCTCTATATCGACCTTTACGACGCCCAATACGCGCTCGGAAAGCCGTCGATCGCCGCGGTCGGCGGCGCGGCCCGCGGCGGCGGCATGACCATGGCGGTGTCCTGCGACGTGGTGCTGGCATCCGAAAGCGCGACGTTCGGCTATCCCGAGATCGACGTCGGCGTCATTCCCGCGATCCACTACGCACATCTGCCGCGCATCGTCGGGCGCCATCGCGCCTTCGAGCTGCTGTTCACCGGCCGGGTCTTCAGCGCCGCGGAAGCGCGCGAGCTCGGCGTGGTGAATCGCGTCGTCACCGATGCGGAGCTCGAGGCCGAGGTGCTGAAGATTGCGGCGCAATTCGCCGCGAAATCGGCCGCGGTGCTGCGGATGGGCCGGGCCGCCTTCATGCGCCAGATCGACCTCGACTATCGGCGCAGCATCGCGAGCGCCGTGGACGACTTCTGCAACGTTGCGACGTCGGATGAAGCGCAGGAGGGCCTGAAGGCATTCGTGGAGAAGCGGGCACCGAACTGGTGAGCGCGGCGGGCCGCCGCGCGTGCCGGGAACGCGAAGCGTTCAGGCGGTCTTGTCGACCGAAGACGACGAATCCGCCGGCGGATATTTCGTCACGGGCACCATGAAGGACTTGGTGCCGACCTGGTAGATGATCTTGCCGTTCTGCCCGTCGTCGGTCGCAATCTGCGCCTGGCCGAACATGATGACGTTCTTGTAGACGTAGCCGGTGCCCTGGCGGGTGATGCCGTCGGTGGTGACGCTGACCTGCGCTTCCTTGCCGTCGATGGAGAGCACCTTGAAGCTCGCGCTCTTGCCGTTGTCGCTGGAATAGCCGCCCCAGCTTCCCATCAGGCGGCTGTCGGAGGCCGGCGGCGCCTGCTTCTCGAGATTGGCGGTCTGCTTGCCGGCGCCCCCAAAGGAGAACAGGAGCACCATGTTCTTGCCGTCCTTGGTGCCGACCGTGACCCCGCCAAAGGTGATGAGCGTGCCCTGAACCTCGGCAAAGCCGCGCTCGGTGTGCCCGTTATGGGTGTACTCGACCTGCGCCCGGTTACCCCTGATGTTCACGACCTTGAAGCCGACGGGCTGATTGTTTCCCACCCAATTGCCCTTCCAGTCACCGAGCAGGGCGCTCTGGTGATACAGCCGCTCGTTGGCGGGCGAAATCTGGCTGGTGCTCGACGTGACGATGGCCATTGGGTGCTCGGAGACAGGTTTGACAAACCCGCATTCGTTCGTTCGCAGCCGGCAATGTCAGGAGGCTGACTGGAAACAAACAGAAACCGTCTGATTAGGGCCACGTACCGGTTAACGAGGAGTTAAGTTCAACCGCCGGGCGAGATGAGGCGAAAGGTCCCAACCGCCACTAGCGGCCCCAGCGATCCGACCAGATCTTCTCGCCGATCATGCAATTGACGCGCGGCTCCTTGTCGGCGACGCGCATCACGGGACGCTCCGGCGTGCGGCCCGCGACCTCCATCAGGAGTTTCGTGCGGATCGCTTCCTTGAACTTGTCGCGGTCCTTGATCGTGATGACGAAGGCGCCGGGACCGCCGATGACGCAGTCCTCGTAGTAATAGTCGAGGTTGTCGATATCCATGGTCGAATAGGACGGCTCCTTGACCATGATCGGCAGGCCGTTGATGACGATGCCCTTCTCGAGCGCGGCGTCGCGCGCCACCGTGACCGGGCCGCCATTGTTGTTGGGACCGTCGCCGGAGATGTCGATGACGCGACGCAAGCCCCGATAGGGATCTTCGTCGAACAGCGGCATCGCGAAATTGATCGCTCCGGAGATCGAGGTGCGCGAGGCGCGCCGGATCGGCGTCTTCATGATTTCGGCGGCGACCGCGTCGGCGGTCTCCGGTCCGTCGATCAGCCGCCAGGGAATGATGATCTTCTGGTCGCTGGACGCCGCCCACTCGAAATAGGTCACCGCGATCCGGCCGTTCGGACCGAGCTTCAGCGCCTGCAAGAACTCCTTCGACTGGATCGCCTGCGCATAGCCTTCGCGCTGGATCGCGAGCTCGTCCATGTCCATGGAGTAGGAAACGTCGACCGCAAGGATCAGCTCGACATCGACAGTCTGCGCATCCCTGTCAATCGCCAGCCGCTGCGGTTGATTTTTGGGCGGTTCAAATTTGGGCCCAGGTGCCGCCAAGCCCGCGACGTCCCCTCCGGCGAGCACGCCGGCCACAAGCACAGCCCCGATCGAGAACAGCATGCGCATCGCAGTCTCCCGTCGTATGACGCGATGGTGACATGCAAACGCCTTGCCGCAAAGTGCGAAGATCGCTTGCGCTTCACATTCAAGTTAGGAATTTGCGTCGTCGCGGCGACTTGCCGTCGTTTGGCCATCGCAATGACATCGGAACGCGCGCGATCACCGTCGGTCCCGGGCTCGCGAATCGAGAACTCCGGCGCGCCCCTTGCGCGTCTGGAAATTCGAGATTCCGGGCTCGACGCCGGGCATCGCCCCGGAATGACGACTCGTGGATGGAGCGCCCCGCCTACTTGTCCGGCGCGATTTCCATGCTAGGCTGACCGCACAGATGGGGATGGAGTCCCCCGACAACCGCCCGGCGGTCGCTGATCGTAATGGGCTGATGACTCCTGCTTGAGGTGAGGCAATTTTTGAGCCTATGCCTTTGGCGGGAGCATGGACAAACCCGCCGCTGGCGGGTTTTTTGTTGCCTGAAGCGGAGACCGGGAGACGGCGTGACGACGACGACACCGAATGCTGCGCGTACGGGGCTGCCCAGGGGAATCTGGGTGCTCGGTTTCGTCTCGATGCTGATGGACATCTCGTCCGAGATGATCCACGCCCTGCTGCCGGTCTATCTCGTCACCGTGCTCGGCGCCTCCACGCTCACCGTCGGCTTCATCGAGGGCGTCGCGGAGGCGACCGCCTCGATCACGAAGATATTCTCCGGTGCGCTGTCGGACTGGCTCGGACGCCGCAAGATGCTGGCCGCGCTCGGCTACGGCCTGGCCGCCTTCACCAAGCCGCTGTTCCCGGTCGCGCCCAGCGTCGGATGGCTGGTGGCGGCGCGCTTCATCGACCGGGTCGGCAAAGGTATCCGCGGCGCGCCGCGCGATGCGCTGATCGCCGATATCGCTCCCATCGGCCTGCGTGGCGCGAGTTTTGGCCTGCGGCAATCGCTCGACACCATCGGCGCCTTCGTGGGGCCGCTTGCGGCGATCGGCCTGATGTGGTGGACGGCCGACAATTTTACCGCTGTGTTCTGGGTGGCTGTGCTGCCCGCCTTTCTGTCCTTCGGACTGATCGCGTTCGCGGTGAACGAACCGGAGCCGGACCCGAGCCGGGAGTCCGCGAAGAATCCGCTGAATACCGCCGCGATGCGGCAGCTCGGCGCCGTCTACTGGCGCGTCGTGGCGGTCGGAATCGTCTTCACGCTCGCGCGCTTCAGCGAGGCCTTCCTGATTCTCCGCGCGCAGAACATCGGCCTCAATGCGATGTGGGTGCCGGCGGTGCTGGTGCTGATGAACATCGTCTACGCGCTGTCGGCCTATCCGGCCGGCGTGCTGTCGGACCGCATCAACCGGACCGGCCTGCTCGCGCTCGGCCTCGTCTTCCTCGCCGGCGCCGATCTCGCGCTGGCGCTGCTGCCGAGCCTTGGCGGCCTCGCGCTCGGTGTCGTGCTGTGGGGCCTGCATATGGGATTGACGCAGGGCCTGCTCTCGGCCCTCGTCGCCGACGCCGCACCGCCAAGCCTGCGCGGCACCGCCTTTGGCTATTTCAACCTGTTCACGGGCCTTGCACTGCTGGCCGCGAGCGTGATCGCCGGTGCGCTGTGGGACGCCTACGGTCCGGCCGGCACGTTCCTCGCAGGGCTCGGCTTCGCGCTGGTCGCGCTCGCCGGGCTGCTCGCTGTCGGGAATGGGCTGGCAGCGGAGGACAAATGATGATGGGAGGTCGTTCGTCGTGCTGAGCGGAATGGTCGCGATCGTGATCGGCAGCGTGCTGGGCGGCTGTGCGCGCTATTTCGTCTCCGGCGCGATCGCGCGGCGGCTGGGCGAGACGTTTCCGTGGGGCACCATGACCATCAACGTCACCGGCGCCTTCCTGATCGGCATTTTTGGTGCGCTGGCGACCCATCCCGGCTCGGTATTCGCCTCGCCCAATCCTTGGCTGTTCGCTGTGACCGGCTTCCTCGGCTGCTACACCACGGTGTCCTCGTTCAGCCTGCAAACGCTGACGCTCGCCCGCAACGGCGAACCCATGCACGCGCTCGGCAACGTCGCCTTCTCGGTCGGACTGTGCCTCGCCGCCGTCAGTTGCGGCTTCTTCCTCGCCGACAGTCTTGGAGGGTAGAGGCCGATGAACGCTCCCGCCTCCGACCGCTGGCGCAGCGCGATGCTCTATGCCTGGGTTTCCGCCGGCAGCGTCGTCGGTGGCCTGACGCGCTATCTGGTCGGGCTCGCGCTCGATACCGGACCAGGCTTTCCCTTCGCGACGCTGTTCATCAATGCCACCGGCTCGCTGATCATCGGCTTCTATGCGACGCTGACCGGCCCGGACGGCCGCGTGCTGGCACGGCCCGAGCACCGGCAGTTCGTCATGACCGGATTCTGCGGCGGCTACACCACCTTCTCGGCCTTCAGCCTGGAGACCTTTCGCCTGTTCCATGGCGGCATGAAATACACCGCGCTCGCCTATGTCGCGTCCTCGGTCGTCTGCTGGCTGGTGTCGGTCTGGGCCGGCCATATGCTGGCGAGCCGCACCAACCGCTTGAAAAGGAGCTGACCATGCAAATTCCCAATCAGGCTGTTTCGCTCCGCATCTTCATCGGCGAGAGCGACCATTTCGACGGCAAGCCGCTCTATGAAGCGATCGTGATGACGGCGCGCGAGCGGCACCTCGCCGGCGCCACCGTGCTGCGCGGCCCGATGGGGTTCGGCAAGTCGAGCCGGCTGCACACCTCGAAAATCCTGCGGCTCTCGGAAGACCTGCCACTGCTGATCGAGATCGTCGACAGCGAGGACAACATCAACGCATTCCTGCCCATCCTGGATGGCATGATGTCGAGCGGGCTGATCACCTTGGAGAAGGTGCAGGTCCTGCAATATGGTGAGAAGGCCGCGGGCTAACGCTGCGGCTGGAACCCAAGCCCGCCGTTTCCGGGAGGCGGAATGAACGACACCGTCAGCAAGCCAAAAACCAGGACCAAGACCAAGGTCGAGCGGCCCAAGCTGCACAAGGTCATCCTGATCAACGACGACTTCACCCCGCGTGAATTCGTCACGATGATCCTCAAGGCCGAATTCCGCATGACCGAGGATCAGGCCTACAAGGTCATGATCACCGCGCACAAGCTGGGGGCCTGCGTGGTCGCCGTGTTCACCAAGGATGTCGCCGAGACCAAGGCGACGCGCGCCACCGATGCCGGCCGCGCCAAGGGCTACCCGCTGCTGTTCACGACGGAGCCGGAGGAATAGGCCGCGCCGTCTCAAGCTATCCCTTCAGGCGCGCCATGATGATCTCGTCGTGATAGATGCCGTCGACCAGGATGGCCATCCGCCTGGTGCCTTCCTCGACGAACCCGACCTTGCGATAGAGCGCTGCCGCGGCGGTGTTGGTCGCGAACACGCCGAGCTCGATGCGTCGAAATCCGAACGCGTCCGCGGCTTGAATCGCCTGCCGCAGCAGCCTCTCGCCAAAGCCCCTGCCCCTGAAATCCGGCAGAAGCCCCATGAAGAGATCGCCGACATGCGCCGAGACCGCGCGGCTGGCCGGCGGCACGTTGCACCATCCGACCACGGTGCCGCCCGCGACGGCGACAATCTGCGGGTAGCCGCGCTCGACGTTGCGCGCCACGAAAGCGCGGACCTGCTCGATCGGCGGCGCCTCCGCCAGCGCGATGTATTTGCGCTCGCGGGCGACCATATCGACGGCGGCGCGAAAGGCATCGGTGTCGGCGATCTCGATCTGGCGGAATTCGACGGTCATAGGCGGTCTCGGTGCTTCAAGCCATCACCGCCGGCGCTTCCTCCGCCAGCCCGTACACGCGCTGCGCCCTGGAAAATCCCGCGATCGGAAATTCGCCGAGCTCACGCCAGTCGTGGCGGCAGGCGCTGGCGAAGACTTCCGAGACCACGACGGTTCGCCCGAGACGGCCCGCGATCTTCTCCAGCCGTGCAGCGAGATTGACGGCGGGGCCGATGCAGGTGAAGTCGAGCCGGTTGCCGCCGCCGATATTGCCGTAGAGGATGTTGCCGACGTGCAGCGCGACGCCGAAGCGGAAGCGCTCGATGACGTCGTCGACGGGAAAGGCGAGCGCCTCGACGCTCGCGCGAGATTCGCGGGCCGCCTCCAGCACGCGTGCGCAGACATGCGCGGCATCGCCGACATACTCGTCGATCGGAAACACCGCGAGCAGGCCATCGCCCATGAATTTCAGCACCTCGCCGCCATGGCCGCGGATCGCGGTGACCTGGCAGTCGAAATACTGATTGAGGATCTCGACCACCGTCTCGGCCGGCAGCCGGTCGGACAGCGCGGTGAAGCCGCGCAGGTCCGACAGCCAGATCGCGGCCTGCATGGTGTCGTTGTGGCCGCGGCGAATCTGGCCGCCGAGGATGCGCGCCCCGGCGCGGTTACCGACATAGGTGTCGAGCAGCATCTCGGCGGTGCGGCGCAGGCTGATGATCTCGCTGACGCGGGCGAGCGGCGCCACGAGGGTCCGGATCGCCGCGATGTCGTCGTCGCTGAAACCGCCGGGACGTCGCGTGACCCAGCTCGTTGCGTGGATCGAGCCGTCGAGATAGGGCATCGGTACCGCGAAATAGTCGGTGACGCCTTCGGCACGCATGTCGTCGAGGAACGGAAAACGTTTGCTGTCCGGATCGTCCATCCGTCCCCGGACCTCCAGCCCCTCCTCGAACACGATCCGAAGCGGGCTTCTGGCGAATTCAGGCGTCTCCAGGATTTCGAAATCGACGGTGCCGATCTCGACCTTCTGACCTTCCCGCCAAATGAAATTGCGGCCGAAGATTTCGGGATGCAGCGTGCGGATGAAGATACCGAACCGCCACAGCGGCAGGCCGGCCGCGACCAGATGCTCGCAGACCTCGGCGATCATCTCGGAAGGGGTTCCGGACGACCTCGCGCCGTCGATCAGCCAGTTGGTGATGCGCTGGATCTCGGAATTTTGCATGTCCGCATTTGCGGACGAAGTTGTGGGGACGTCAAGCTGCGCGGTGGGCTAGTACCGCGACACGAAGCGTCATCCGCGGGCTCTTCACCTCTCCCCGGAGGGGAGGTGAAGACCTCGCTGCCTCTATCGCCCGACCTGGCCGCGATCCCGAATGAAATGATCGGCCAGCACGCAGGCCATCATGGCTTCGCCGACGGGGACCGCACGGATGCCGACACAGGGATCGTGGCGCCCCTTGGTGAAGATCTCGGTGTCGGCGCCTTGGCGATCGACGGTGAGACGCGGCTGGAGGATCGACGAGGTCGGCTTGACCGCGAAACGCACCACGATCGGCTGGCCCGTGGAGATGCCGCCCAAAATGCCGCCGGCATGGTTGGACAGGAAGCGCGTGCCGTCATTGCCGGTGCGCATCTCGTCGGCGTTCTCCTCGCCGGTGAGCTCCGCCGCGCCGAAGCCGGCGCCGATCTCGACGCCCTTCACGGCGTTGATGGTCATCATCGCACCCGCGAGATCGGAATCGAGTTTTGCGTAGATCGGGGCGCCGAGGCCGGCCGGCACGCCTTCGGCGACGATCTCCAGCACCGCGCCGATCGAGGAGCCGCTCTTGCGGATGCCGTCGAGATAGGCCTCGAAGAACGCGGCCTTGTCCTTGTCCGGACAGAAGAACGGATTTTTGGCGACCTCGTCCCAGTCCCATTTGTCGCGGTCGATCTTGTGCGGCCCCATCTGCACCAGCGCGCCGCGCACCTTCACGTCGGGCAGCACCTTTCGCGCGACGGCGCCGGCAGCGACGCGCGTCGCGGTCTCGCGCGCCGAGGAGCGGCCGCCGCCGCGATAGTCGCGCAGGCCGTACTTGGCCTCATAGGTGAAGTCGGCATGGCCGGGGCGAAACTTGTCCTTGATCTCGGAATAGTCCTTCGAGCGCTGGTCGGTGTTCTCGATCAGCAGGCCGATCGGCGTGCCCGTCGTCACCTGCACGCCGGTCTCCGGATGCGCCATCACGCCCGACAGGATCTTGACCTGATCCGGCTCCTGACGCTGGGTGGTGAAGCGCGACTGGCCCGGCTTGCGGCGGTCGAGGTCACCCTGGATGTCGGCCTCGGTGAGCGGGATCATCGGCGGACAACCATCAACCACGCAGCCGATCGCCACCCCATGGCTCTCGCCGAAGGTGGTGACGCGGAACATGTGGCCGAAGGTGTTGAAGGACATTGGTGCTCGCTCGGTTCCGGCGTGTGGTAACGCGCGGGGGGCCGGGGGTCAAACCCGCTGCACCGCCCCGGAAGGACGGCGGCACGGCTTAACTATACTTCTCCAGCCGCCCGTCGCGGAACACGTAGACGGCGCCTTGCTCGATATAGAGCTCGGCGGCGCTGGCCGGCGTCTCCAGGCCGAGCGACACCATCAGGGCCCGGCAGGTCCCGCCATGGGCGACCGCAACCGTGTCGGTCCGGAGCTGATCGTGCCAGGCGCGGACGCGGACCTGCACGTCGGCATAGGTCTCTCCGCCCGCGGGGCCCACCGTCCATTTGTCAGCGAGGCGCCTGGCGTACACATCGGGATCGGCCGCCTCGCTCTCGGCCAGGGTCAGCCCCTCCCAGGCGCCGTAGTCGATCTCGCGCAGCCGATCGTCGAGCGCGTAGTCTGCGACCGGCAGCTCGAGCTTGCCGCGGGCGAGTTCCATGGTCATTCGCGCACGGCCGAGCGGGCTCGACACATAAGCCAGCGCCGCCTTGTCGCGGCCGTCGCGCTTGAACAGATCGGCCAAGACGCCGCCGGCCTGCACCGCCTGGTTGCGGCCACGCGCATTCAGCGGAATGTCCTTGGTGCCCTGAAGCCTGCCGAGCGCATTCCACTCGGTCTCGCCATGGCGAAGGTAGTAGATCGTGGGCGCGGGCATTCCAGGTAAACGTCAGTCCTTGCCGCCGAACGAGATGTCCGGCGCGTCCGGGCGCTTCATGCCGAGCACGTGATAGCCGGAATCGACGTGATGCACCTCGCCGGTGACGCCGCGCGACAGATCGGAGAGCAAATACAGCGCGCTGCCGCCGACGTCTTCGGTCGAGACGTTGCGCCGCAGCGGCGCGTTGTTCTCATTCCACTTCAGGATATAGCGGAAGTCGCCGATGCCTGACGCGGCGAGCGTCTTGATCGGTCCCGCCGAGATCGCGTTGACGCGGATGTTCTTCTCGCCGAGATCGGCGGCGAGATAGCGCACGCTGGCCTCCAGCGCCGCCTTCGCCACGCCCATCACGTTGTAATGCGGCATCCACTTCTCGGCGCCGTAATAGCTGAGCGTGATCAGCGAGCCGCCGTCCGTCATCAGCTTCTCGGCGCGCTGCGCCACGGCCGTGAACGAGTAGCAGGAGATCAGCATCGACTTGGAAAAGTTCTCCGGCGTGGTGTCGACGTAGCGACCGTCGAGCTGCTCGCCATAGGCGATCGCGTGCACCAGGAAGTCGATCTTGCCCCACTTCTCCTGCAGCACCGCAAAGGCCGCGTCGATGGTCGCAGCATCGGTGACGTCGCAATGGCCGAGCACAAGCCCGCCGATCTCGGCAGCGAGCGGCTCGACGCGCTTCTTCAGCGCATCACCCTGGTAGGTGAAGGCGAGCTCGGCGCCGGCGGCGTGGCATGCCTTGGCGATGCCCCAGGCGATCGAGCGGTTGTTGGCAACGCCGAGGATCACCCCGCGCTTGCCCTGCATCAGTCCTTGCATCAGACCTGAATTCTGCGCCATTTTGCTAACGTCCCGTCGAGCTCTCGTTAGGGTCTGGAGGTACACCAGCCCTCCATCGCGGTACAGTCCTAATCCGCGGCGTTAACGCTGTTTCGAGCGCCGGAATAGCCGTTCCGTTCGGGTGTTATGATCGTTGAGGCGCTCGCGCCTGATACCAGGACGTCAAGACCGCAATGAGTGCGTTTCGCCAGAGTGTGGAAGCCATGATCCCGGCGTTGCGCCGCTACGCCCGCGCGCTCACGCGCGATGCGGATGCGGCCGACGATCTGGTGCAGGATACGCTGGTGCGGGCGCTGCGTTCGGAGCGCCTGTTCCTCGGAGGTGACGTCAGGAGCTGGCTCTATACGATCCTGACCAACCTCAACAAGAACCGGCGCCGCTCGCTGGCAAGGCGGCCGCAATTCATGCAGCTGACCGAGAACAACCCGGATGCCAGCGGGACCGAAGCCGAGGGACGCGACATCGAGAAGGCGCTGGCAACGCTGGTCGAAGAGCAGCGCTCGGTGCTGCTGCTGGTGATGCTGGAGGGCATGAGCTACCGCGAGGTCGCCGACATCCAGGGCGTGCCGATTGGCACCGTGATGTCGCGCCTGGCACGCGCCCGTGCCCACGTTAAAGCCTCGCTGGAGGGCGAGCGCCCGGCGCTCAGGCGGGTGAAATGATGGCAGGATTGATGCATCGCGCAGCGTCCGCCCGCCGCCGAAAGAAGCGGGCGAAGTTGGGTCACGAAGGATATTTTGGGCCGCAGAGCCAGAGACGACCGATATGAACGACCGCAATATTCCCATCACCGAGGACGAGCTGCACGCCTATGTCGACGGCGAATTGCCGGCCGAGCGCTGCGCCGACGTCGAGGCCTGGCTTGCCGCCCATCCTGAGGATGCCGAACGGGTGCAGTCCTGGCGCGCCATGGCCGAGATGCTGCACGCCCGCTACGACGGCGTCGCCCAGGAGCCGGTGCCGGCGCGGCTGGAGCTCGAGCGGCTGGAGCGCCGCCCCCGGCAATGGCTCTATGGCGCCGCCGCGGCTGTGCTGGTCGCCTTCGTCGCCGGCGGCACCGCCGGCTGGATCGCGCATGGCGCCGCCAACGCCCCCTCGACCTTCCAGAGTTTTACGGCAGACGCACTCGACGCCCATCGCCTCTATGTCGTCGAGGTCCGCCACCCCGTCGAGGTCGGCGGCAACGAGCGGGACCATCTCCAGGCCTGGCTGACCAGGCGCTGCGGCTGGACCGTGTTCGCGCCGAACCTGGAGGCCAGCGGACTGAAGCTGGTCGGCGGCCGGCTCCTGCCCGGGCCGAGCGGGCCTGCGTCGTTCCTGATGTATGAGGGCGCCTCGGGCGAGCGGTACACGATCTACACCGCCAAGACCGAGAATGGTGCAACGCAAATGCGCTACGCCAGGACGGACAAGGACGGTGCGTTGTTCTGGGCTGAACGGGGCGTCGGCTATGTCGTCAGCGGTGGCGGCGACCGCGACCGGCTGACCAAGGTGGCGCAGGCCGTCTACGACCAGGCAGAGAAAAACGGCACCTAGACAACCGCACGAGCGCGGTGCCTCGATTCCGTCATTGAAAATTTGGAATCAAGACATCGGCGCGTCTCATTATCGCACCGGATGATCACGCGAAAATGAGCAGCGTTCGATCCGCCGATCGACGCGGGCGGCCTCGATTGGGGTTTTTGGTACCGCGCTGGTCCCCCTCTCGAGGCCGCACCTTTTTATCGGCTGCCCCGCCGGACAGCCGACACGTCGAGCACATGAAGCGCTACCACGCCTCAGGCATATGATGAGCATCATCTGCAAAGAGGATGCCGTAGACCTTAGGAGAACCCCTTCAATTCCGATCTCGCCCTAGCCAAGCCCGCTACGTGGATTGTAGGGGTGTTGGTCCCGCCACTTTTCCATCAATGCTTCAAGCTCGGCGTCGTTCCCGTCCGGTAGCATAATCCTGACGGTGACGAAGAGATCCCCGGTTCCGCCCGCTTTCGGCAGACCCTTGCCCTTCAGCCGGAAGGTGCGGCCGCTGGACGTGTTTTTCGGAACCGAGAGCTCCACGGCATTGCCAAGGGTGGGCACGCGGACCTTGCCGCCGAGCACCGCCTCGTAAAGTGTGACCGGCAGGTCGATCCTGAGATCCGCGCCCTCGATCTTGAAATAGGCATGCGGCGCAATGCTGATGGTGATCAAGAGATCGCCCGGCGGATGGCCCTGGGCGCTCTCGCCCTGCCCGCGCAGCCGAATCTGCTGGCCCTCGGACACGCCGGCCGGAATCTTGACGTTGAGCTCCTTGCCCGTCGGCAGCCGGACGCGCTTCTCGCTGCCCTTGACCGACTCTTCCAATGAGACGCTCATGGCGACGTTCACGTCGAGATCGAGCCCGATCCCGCCGGTGTCGAATTCGAACTGCCCGGCGCCGCCGGCCCCGGGCCGCGCGCCGCGCACCCCGCCGCCGAACATGCTGTTGAGGATGTCCTCGAAAGCGCCGCCGCCCTGGCCGGGGCCACCGCCGGAGCGGAACGTATAGCTCTCGAACCCGCCGGGACCGCCCGCGCGGCCACGCGGCCCGCCGCCGCCCGGAAAACCCTGGAAGCGCGGCTTGCCGTCGGCGTCGATCTCGCCGCGGTCGAACTGCTTGCGCTTGTCCTCGTCGCCGATGATCTCGTTCGCCGAATTGATCTCGGAGAAGCGCTCGGCGGCCTTCGGGTCGTCCTTGTTGCTGTCGGGATGATGCTTCTTGGCAAGCTTGCGATAGGCGCTCTTGATCGCGGCAGCGCTGGCGCTCCGCGGCACCCCCAAGACCTCATAGGGGTCGCGCATCCGTCACGTCTCCTTCAAGAAATCGAATTGTCCAAAGGGCTCCCCGCCCCACCTGCGATCCATGTGGGGAGAGAGTGGCATTTTTGCAACTGGGATTGCCGGCCGAATCCTAGCTCCGCCACGGCTTTAGCGTATGAATCTCCCAACGGCCACGGCTGCTTTGGCAGCCGGCGCCCTGGAGCCAGCTTTCGGTGTTGCCGTTGACGTAGCTCGCGAGGAAGTCGCGGCACCTGCGGCCGTCCTCGGCGGCGTAGGACTGCGCGATCGGCGTCACCGAACCACGCGCCCCGGTCTCCGGATTCTCCCAGTGCTGGCTGGAATCCTTGTCGCCCTTGCTGAGCACGTCGGAGGCGGCGTTGCGGGCAAAGGCAAGATCGGTCTCGGTCGGCGCGGTGTCCCTCTGCCGCACGATCGAGCCGGTGAGGTCGCTGTCGTCGGCCTTGGCATAGGCACTGCCGTCATTGCGGGAAAAGCTGCAACCGCCGGCGCCGACCCCGATCAGGATCACCGTCATGACAAAGCCGGACGGCCGGATCGCCGATAGGCCAACGCGTCCCCATGCCCTATATAGGGCGGTAGCGGACAACAACGCGTTTTGGGCCGCGAAACGCAACTCGGACTCCAGACATGACCGACACGACCTCGATGAAACACCAGACACCCTTAACATCCGGTGATTTCACCGCCGCCGACGAGCCATTTGCGCTGTTCGAGGCCTGGCTGAACGAGGCGATCAAGAGCGAGCCGAACGATCCGAACGCCATGGCGCTCGCGACCGTCGATCCCGACGGGCTGCCTGATGTGCGCATGGTGCTGATGAAAGGCTTCGATACCGAGGGTTTTGTCTTCTACAGCCACATCGCCAGCCAGAAGGGCCGCGAACTCGCCGCAAACCCTAAGGCAGCGTTACTTTTTCACTGGAAGTCGCTGCGCCGGCAGGTCCGCATCCGCGGCAACGTGACGCCGGTGACCGACGCCGAGGCCGACACCTATTTCGCCACCCGTCCCAAGCAGGCGCAGATCGGCGCCTGGGCGAGCAAGCAGTCGCAGGAGCTGGAGAGCCGCTTCGCCTTCGAACAGGCCATCGCAAAGGTCGCGGCCAAGTACGTCATTGGCGAGGTGCCGCGGCCGCCGGGCTGGAGCGGCTGGCGCATCAGCCCGGTGCGTATCGAGTTCTGGCACGATCGCCCATTCCGCCTGCACGACCGCATCGAATTTCGCCGTGACGCGGCCGGCCAGAAGTGGTCCAAGACGCGGATGTATCCTTAGGCCCCGACCTGAAAGACCTTCATGCCGCATTCGTCAAACGCACCGCGACGCACGCTACTCCTGACCGGAGCGAGCCGCGGTATCGGCCATGCCACCGTGATCCGCTTCTCCTCGGCGGGCTGGCGCGTCATCACCTGCTCGCGGCATCCCTTCCCGGAGGACTGCCCCTGGGACGCCGGCCCCGAGGACCACATCCAGGTCGACCTCGCCGATCCCAGGGACACGACGCGCGCCATCTCCGAAATCCGCAACCGCCTCGAGGGCGGCATGCTGCACGCACTCGTGAACAACGCCGCGATCTCGCCGAAGGGCCCCGGCGGCTCGCGGCTCGGCTCGGTCGACACCGACCTCGACACCTGGACGCATGTCTTCCACGTCAACTTCTTCGCCCCGATCATGATTGCGCGCGGGCTGATCGAGGAATTGAAGACGGCCAAGGGCTCGGTGGTGAACGTCACCTCGATCGCCGGCTCGCGCGTGCATCCCTTCGCGGGGGCCGCCTATGCCACCTCGAAGGCCGCATTGGCTTCGCTTACACGCGAAATGGCCTCGGACTTCGGCCGCGTCGGCGTGCGCGTCAACGCGATTGCGCCGGGCGAAATCGACACCTCGATCCTGTCGCCGGGCACCGAGAAGATCGTCGAGCAGCAGATCCCGATGCACCGGCTCGGCACGCCCGACGAGGTCGCCAAGATCATCTATGTGCTGTGCACGGAGACCAGTTCTTACGTCAACGGCGCCGAGATCCACATCAACGGCGGCCAGCACGTGTAGGCAAGGCACGCAGAGCATGGGCCGGTTCGCGAGCACTGTGTCACTCTACGAGCATTTGCGGCCGCCTTACCCGGACGAGTTCTTTCGTAGCGTCGCAGAACAGCTCAGCCTCTCCAAACGATCCGGCTTGATCGACCTCGGCACCGGACCCGGCCTGCTGGCGCTCGGCTTCGCCCCCTATGTCGGCCACCTCGTCGGCGTCGACCCCGAACCTGCAATGCTCGATGCGGCGCAACGCGCGGCCGCGAGCGCAGGTCACGCGCTCACGCTGATCGAGGGCAAGGCCGAGACGCTTGCCCCCGACATCGGCAGCTTCGACGTAGTGGCGATCGGCCGCGCATTGCACTGGATGGATCGCGAGCCGACGCTCGCACGCCTCGATGGGCTGGTCGCGCGCGACGGCGCGATAGCGATCTGCGCTTCGTTCTCAGCCACCGACGGCCGCAACCCCTGGCTCGATGGTTACAACGAAGTTCGCCGCCGCTGGTCGCCGGCCAAGCTCTGGGAGGAGGCAGGCAGAGGCACGCGCACCCATCGCGACTTGCCCGCGTTCTTTCGCGGCAGTCCCTTTCAGCCTACCGAACTTGTCACGGTCGAGACCAGCCACACGGTGAGCGTGGAGGACCTGACACGACGCACCCTCACCTACTCTTCGTCCTCGCCGGACGCATTGGGAGAGAATGTCGAGGCGATGCTGCGCGATGTCAGGGAGCACCTTGCGTTCTTCAGCCGCGACAGCGTGATCGCCGAGACCATCGTCTCGACGGCGCAGATCGTGAAACGCTAGGGCTGATTTGCCGAAAGGCGGGAAGCAAGGCGATCCAGACAAAGCCGCCGCAAGACCTGGATCGCCCTTACCTTCCGCTCCTCAATCGATTCGAATCCGACGCGACCTGTCGCGCGGCCGCGGAGCGGCCGTGCTGAATGCAGTCGAGCAGTCGTCGTCGTTCTCACCGTCGAGCAGCGGAGCACCACAGTGCCGGCACATGCGTGCCGACATCGACGACGCCTTGCCGCTCGCCAGGACCTGACGATAGTTCGCCAGATCGATGACGTTGCGGGGCGACGTTATGTGTTTTTCAACCATGGCTGTTCCTCGCGGCTACGCACTGCTTATCGCAGACAAGTTTCGCGCAAACGTTCAGCCCACCGCTCAAATTTTACCGGAGGAATTGGGGCGGCGAGCACGCATCACCACACGGCCGCAATCCCGCTCTATTCTGCGACACGATTCACCGTGTCTCTGCGAACGCCGTAAGGTCTCGGTAGCTATCACAGCCACTTCTTCCACTTGAAGATCCAGTACGGGACGATCGCGGCGATCAGCATCAACACCAGAGCAAACGGATAGCCGTGCGCCCATTCGAGTTCCGGCATCGCCTTGAAGTTCATGCCGTAGATCGAGGCGATCAGCGTCGGCGGCATCAGGACAACGGCCATGACCGAAAACAGCTTGATGATGTTGTTCTGCTCGAGATTGACGACGCCGAGCATGGCGTCGAGCACGAAGGTGATCTTGCTGGAGAGATAGGAGGCGTGATCCGTCAGCGAGGCGACGTCGCGCTGCATGGTCTTGAGCTGCTCGCGCATGTCCTTCGACCATTTTACGCCTTCCACCACCGCCGAGAGGAAGGCGACGACGCGGCCGATCGAGACCAGGCTCTCGCGAACCTTGGAGGTCAGATCGCCCTTGCGGCCGATCGAGATCAGGATCTGGGAATATTGCTTGGCGTGGCCGTGGCGCTCGCTCTCGGGCTCGAAGATGTCGTGCGAGACCTGGTCGATGTCGGCGCCGCATTTCTCCAGAATGTCGGCGCAGCGATCAATCACGGCGTCCAGCAGCTCCATCAGCACCATCTCGCCGGTGATGGACGGGGTGCAGGCGCGGGCGAGCTTGGCCTCGACCAGCGCGAAGGGTTTTGGCTGATCGTAGCGCACCGTCACCAGGCGGTGGTCGCCGAGGATGAAGGTCACCGCCGTGGTCCGGGGCATGTCGGTATCGGAATGGCACATCAGCGTCGCCGTCATGTAGCGCGCACCGTTCTCGATATAGAGGCGGCTGGAGATCTCGATCTCTTGCATGTCCTCCCGGGTCGGGATGGCGATCCCCGCCAGCCGCTCCACCGCCTTATCCTCGGCCGCAGTCGGGTTGAACAGGTCGATCCACACCGCATGCTCCGGCACTGTCGCGAGATCGTCGACGACGGCCTTCTTGAGGGAGGTGTCGGAGGGAACGAACACAGAAAACATGCACAACTCCAGCTGGGGCCTGCGACAGACTGACAGCCCTTAGCGCGATTCTGACAAGTTCATGATGACAAGCACATTAACGGTGCGTTTGCATTTGTGGCGGTGCCGTGGCCCAACCGTGGCACAGAATCGACACTCCGGCCCACTTTGCCCCAAAACCCGCTCAAAGCTGAAAAACTTGCGGCAAAAAAGCCACAGCTGAGGTCTTGCAGCGCGGGAAAAGACCTTGAGTGCTGGAATTGTGGCAGATTTCAACGATAATGGGATTAACGGAGTCGAGGAACTTGGGCGCCAAGCTCAGGCTTTCCCGCGCGGTATTGTTTTGATTGGAACCAAACCATGTCGTCGCTGAAAGTTAAGTTGGGGATTTTGGCCGCAGGCCTGATGCTGTCGGGCTGCATGCAGGCCACTCATTTTGAAGCGACCGACAGCAAGGCTTTCAAGCCGAAGGACAAGGAACTCCTCGCCAAGGTCCGGTACGAGAACACCCCGGTCGCCGAGCCGTTCCGCCGCGCCATCGTCGACTACCACCGCAAGGAATCGCCGGGCTCGATCGTGGTCGATTCCGACAACCACTATCTCTACTACGTGCAGGATGGCGGCAAGGCGATCCGCTACGGCATCACCGTCGGCGAAGAGGCGATGGCCTGGTCCGGCATCGCCAAGGTGGGCAGCAAGACCGAGTGGCCGGCCTGGCATCCGACCCCGGGCGAAATTTCACGCCTGGGCGTGCCGACCTATGTTGCGCCCGGCCCGGACAATCCGATGGGCTCTCGCGCGATCTACCTTTATTCCGGCGGAAAAGACACGTTGTTCCGCATCCACGGCACCAACCAGCCGGAATATATCGGCGCCTCGATCTCGTCGGGCTGCATCCGCCTGACCAACGAGGACGCGATCGACCTCTATGATCGCGTCAAGGTCGGCACGATCGTGGTGGTGCTCGAGCCCAAGCACGGCGACTCGCCCTACAATTCGCGGCTGGCGCTTGGCGCCGGCGGAACTGGCCAGGCGGGCAGCTACTGATCGCCTCCTGATCTCTGATATCCAAAAGCGCCGGTTTTACCGGCGCTTTTTTGTTGCCGGCTTGTGCGGCTGAGCCTTGTTGCCATCGGCAGCCGACTTGTCCGCAGACAAGGGGGATTTCTCAGCCCCCTCGTCATCGGCTCCATCCTTTGCCTCAGGCTTGTTCGTCTCAGATTTGGCCGCGACCTCGCGCGGCGGCGCCTCCTCGGGCCGCTCCGCCGGCAGCAGCGGGGCGACCTGCGGCAGGGGATCCCAGACGTTCCACTGGCAGATCCGGTAGTCGTTGCGCCGCTGTGCGAGATCAAGATGGATGTGGTCTTCGTGGTACCAGTCCGAGCCCGGACCGAGCACCGTGGAAAAGCGCGCACAGACCGAATGCAGCACGCGCTCGCGCACCTCGCGCGACAGGGTGCGGTCGGTCAGGCCGATCGACTGCCCGTTGGCGAGCTTGATGGCGCGGACGTCGAGGGCGTTGGCCTTGCCGTGCTCGGACAGCATGGCGCCTGCGACGCGATTGCGGCCGCGGCACTCGAAGCTGTCGAAATTATCGAGATCGCTGATGGTCGTGCCGAGGCTCGTGGCCAGCGGCACCATGTCCTTGCGCACCCAATCGGCGATCGCGGACGCCATGGTGCAGCGGAGGATGGCCGCCGGCTTGACCGCCACCTTGCGCTTGTCCGGCAGCACGATGGCCTCCAGCCGCACCAGATCCTCACCACCGCAGGCGCCGGGACCGCGGATATCCGGAATGGACGGCGCGACCGCGATCTCCTCGGTCAGCGCGAGCCGGCAGGCCGATGCCAGCTTCTCGGGCGGCGGCGCGGCCTCGGCGGGTTTGTTGGCGCCCGGCTTGTCAGGGGTCGGCCTGCCGTCAGCCTCCGGGGCGGCCTCGTCCGGTGCCTTGGGGGCCTCCGCGGGGCGAGGTTTCGGTAGCGGGATCTTGGCGGAATGAACCGTCGCGCGCGGCCGTGGTGTACCAAAGCCGAAGATATCGAGCGGCGCAGCATATTTTCGCGCCTCCGCCCGGTCCGCCAGCACAAGCGTTAGCCCCAGCGCGGCGGTAACCATTGCCGCGCCGGCGGACATATAGCCGCGACAAGACCATTTGCGGCGAAAGTCCGGCAGGCTAAAACTCATGACAATTCTTTGGCCCAACGCTGAGAGCGATAACGCGTCCAGCGACTTCTTGGAGGAACGTCTGAATGCTTGGTTTGATGCAAGACTGGCCCCTGCTCTGCCACCGGATCATCGAACACGCCGCCAGGATTCATGGCAAGCAGGAGGTGGTCACGCGATCGGTCGAAGGACCGATCCATCGCACCACCTACGGCGAGATCCACAAGCGGGCGCTCAAGGTCTCGCAGATGCTGGAGCGCGACGGCATCAAGCTCGGCGACCGCGTCGCAACGATCGCCTGGAACACCTGGCGCCATCTCGAGGTCTGGTACGGCATCATGGGGATCGGCGCCATCTGCCATACCGTCAATCCCCGTCTTTTCCCCGAGCAGATCGCCTGGATCATCAACCATGCGCAAGACCGCATCGTGATGACCGACATCACCTTCGTTCCGGTCCTGGAGAAGATCGCCGACAAGCTGCCGAGCGTTGAACGCTACGTCGTGCTCACCGACAAGGCGCATATGCCTCAGACCACGCTGAAGAATGTGGTGGCCTACGAGGACTGGATCGCGGAGGCCGACGGTAAATTCAAATGGAAGGACTTTGACGAGAACACGGCAGCGGCGATGTGCTACACGTCGGGCACCACGGGCGACCCGAAGGGCGTGCTGTATTCGCATCGCTCCAACGTGCTGCACGCGCTGATGGCGAACAATGTCGACGCGCTCGGCACCAGCGCCTCCGAGACGATGCTGCCGGTGGTTCCGCTGTTCCACGCCAACAGCTGGGGCATCGCGTTCTCCGCGCCCTCGCAGGGCACCAAGCTGGTGATGCCCGGCGCCAAGCTCGACGGCGCCTCGGTGTACGAGCTGCTCTCGACCGAGAAGGTGACCCATACCGCGGGCGTTCCCACGGTGTGGCTGATGCTGCTCCAGCACATGACCGCCAACCATCTGAAGCTGCCGGACCTGAAGATGGTGATCTGCGGCGGCTCGGCGATGCCGCGCTCGATGATCAAGGCCTTCCTCGACATGGGCTCGAACGTCCGCCACGCCTGGGGCATGACCGAGATGAGCCCGATCGGCAGCGTCGCGGCGCTGAAGCCGCCGTTCCAGAACGCGACCGGCGATGCCCGGCTCGACGTCCTCCAGATGCAGGGCTACGCGCCCTTCGCCGTCGAGATGAAGATCACCGACGATGCCGGCAAGGAGCTGCCCTGGGACGGCAAGACTTTCGGCCGACTCAAGGTCTCCGGCCCCGCCGTCGCCAAGGCTTATTACCGGGTCGACACCAACATTCTCGACGAGGACGGCTTCTTCGACACCGGCGACGTCTCGACCATCGACGAGGACGGCTACATGCGGATCACCGACCGCTCCAAGGACGTGATCAAGTCCGGCGGCGAATGGATCTCTTCGATCGACCTCGAAAACCTCGCGGTCGGCCATCCGGCCGTGGCGGAGGCCGCCGTGATCGGCGTGTTCCACCCCAAATGGGACGAGCGGCCGCTGCTGATCGTGCAGCTCAAGCAGGGCCAGCAGGCCAGCCGCGAGGACATCCTGAAATACATGGACGGCAAGATCGCCAAATGGTGGATGCCCGACGACGTCGCCTTCGTCGACGGCATTCCGCACACCGCCACCGGCAAGATCCTGAAGACGGCGCTGCGCGACCAGTTCAAGGATTACCGCTTCCCAAACGCGGCGGCGTAGGTCCAACCATCGAAACTGTATCCGCCATGCGGCCCCTGCGCTACCCGCAGGGGCCTTTTTTGCGCTCACAACTGCGAGCAGCGAAAGCCCGCCTCCGGCCGGCTGAAGAACATCCGCTGCTCCTTCACGACGAGCACGAGTTGGTTGCGATCCCGCAACGAGCCGCACACATCCCTGGCGATGGTCTTGAAGACGCGGGTTTCCGCATAGGGCGTCACGTTGAGATCTTCGATCGCCCAGCGTTGAAGATTCAGCACATTGGTATTTGGAGAGGTGTGAACCACGCGTGACCTGACGCTGCTCGACGTCGATGCCGCGCCCTGATCGCTGAGATAGATCTGCGCCTCCGTCAGATTGCCGGAATAGAGCGCGGACGACAGATAGGAATCCCAGAGATTGAAGAAGCTCAGCGCGGGCAACACGGCGAACAACGCCACGGCTGCGGCATGACCGATGCCGCGTCCGTTCCAGACCACGTCGCGCCAGGAGAGCTCCGCATCCCCTGAAAACAAGAGCACGTCGAAGACGGCCATCGTCGCGGTCCACGGCCAGACGATGTTGTTCCAGTTCAGGCCGAAGGGACCGAACATCGCCAGGATGAAGACGTGCATGGCCACCGCCGTGACCAGCGATACGCGGCGGTAACGCCGGGTTAGCAGGCCTGCGCCGAACGCCACTTGAATGAAGGGGACCGCAAATCCGAAAGCGCCGAGAATGCCGCTCAGCGCCGGAAACAGGCCGGTGATGGGCGTGACGACCCAGGGAAAATCGTTCTCCACGAAGTTGGGATTGACCTTCTGCAGGCCGGAAAAGATGTAGGTGAACGCGACGACCAGCCGGGCCGCGTTGAGCGTTTGCTGATCGCCGCCCGGATCCGTGCGGCCGCTTCGCCCGAGCGCCACGATCGCGAGCAGGAAACTGTACTGAAACACCCAGGGCTGCCAGCGCGTCTGGTCGGCAACGCAGAATGCCGCGACGATGGCAAGGAAGCCGGCAATGGACCAATGGGCTCTGGGGGCCACCACGGCGAGCACCGCCAGCACGAAGAGTGCGGCATAGAGACCGTTCGCCGCGACGCCCTCGATCCCGGGCAGTATCGACCAGACCGGCGCCTCCGGATAGGAGCGCGGCCCGATCCACAGCGCCGGGCACATCAGGAGCCCGACACAGAATGCGGCGAGGATGGTCACTCTGAGCCAGAACAGCCGCCTCGCGGAATCCTGTCCTCGACTATCGTCGTTGCGGCAATGTTTTCGGCTGCCTTTGTCGGCCACGGCCGATTCCTGCATACGGTTTCACCCACCTTTGGTGGCTTGTCCGAGGCCGATGGTTCGACCCGCGACCAAAGACCGCTCCGGCGCCGGCAGACGGCCCCAAAGTGGGGATAAACCGCTTCACAGCGCTGCGAAAAATGCGCTAGGTCAGCTTTCCGCCCGTCGCCCATTGCCCCCTCAACCGGCGACCACAATCGGTGATGGAACAAGTATGGCCCGCAGGTTTTCCGCGCCCTATCAGACGGAGCCCGTGTCCAGCCTCGCGAGCTGGGCACGCAATCTGGCCGTGTTCGCGGTGGTGGCGGTGGTGGTGTCGATCATCGTCGTTCGCTTCGGCTTTCTGGAGCCGAAGCCGGCGCTCGTCACCTTCTTCGGCGGCCTCGCGATCGCGGCGCTCTCGATCCTGTTCGGCCTCGCCGGCTTTGCCGCGATCTGGCAGAACGGCTCGCGCGGCATGGCGCGCATCCTGCTCGCCTTCCTGATCGACGGGGCGATCCTCGCCTACCCCGCCTATCTCGGCCTGCAATACCGCAAGCTGCCGGCGATCCACGATATCACCACCGATCCAATCGACCCGCCCCGCTTCGACGCGCTGGCGCGCCTGCGCGCCGGCGACGGCGCCAACACTGCGGTCTATGCCGGCCTCTATTCGGCTGAGCAGCAGCGCCAGTTCTATCCGGATATCGAGCCGATCGAGCTTGAGATCCCGGTCGACCGCGCCTATGCGATCGCGCTTCAGCTCGTCAACAAGCGCAAATGGCTCGTCATCGACGAGCGCGCGCCGCAGCCGCCGCGCCGCATCGGCCGCATCGAGGCGGTGGCACGCTCGCCGATCATGGGCCTGCGCGAGGACATCTCGATCCGGGTCGTACCCGACGGCGAGGATTCCCGCGTCGATATCCGCTCCGCCTCGCGCTATTTCGAGAGCGACCTCGGCAGCAACGCCGCCCGCGTCACAAAATTCATCGACGATCTCAACACCGCCGCGGACGCCGATGCGCTCAAGCCGGTGAAGAAAACCCCGGTGGCGCCACCGAAGGCACCGGCGAAGACGGTGAAGAAGTGAGATTGGCGAATGGGGAGTAGCGAATAGCGAGTGGAAAGCACTTATTCGCTACTCCCCATTCGCCATTCGCTCCTACGCCATCCGGTACGTCCCGCCAATCACGGGATCGCCATCCGTCGCCACCACGCCGCGGGCGACCAGATCTTCCAAATGCGCCAGCACGGAGTAGCCTGCGGCCGTCGTCAGCCTGGGATCGATGCCGATATAGATCGCGCGCACCATGGTCGGGATGTCGGCCTCGCCTTTGGCGAGACGATGCAGGATCGAGGCCTCGCGCGCCTTGCGGTGGCGGATCAGGAAACGAACGAAGCGCGGGGCATCCGGGATTTCGGGACCGTGGCCGGAGAAATACAGATCCTCCTCGCGCGCAGCGAGCCGGTCGAGCGATTCCATGTAGTCGATCATCGAACCGTCGGGGGGCGCCACGATCGAGGTCGACCAGCCCATCACGTGGTCGCCGACGAAGTTGAATTTCCGCTCGGGCCAGGCAAAGGCGAGATGGTTGGCGGTGTGGCCGGGCGTCGCCACGGCCTCCAGACGCCAGCCGTCGCCTTCGACGACGTCGCCATGCGCGATCCTGATATCGGGCACGAAGTCGCGATCGGAGCCTGATTCCGGATTGTGCTTCTCGCTCTCGAAGCGCGGGCGCGAGGCGCGGTGCGGGCCTTCGGCATAAACCGGCGCGCCGGTTGCCTGCTTGATCCGCGCCGTGTTCGGCGAATGGTCGCGGTGAGTGTGGGTAACGAAGATGTGGCTCACCGTCTCGCCACGCACGGCATCGAGCAGCGCCGCCGCATGCGCCGCATCGTCCGGACCGGGATCGATGATAGCGACGTTGCCCTGGCCTACGATGTAGCTGACCGTGCCGGTAAAGGTGAACGGGCTCGGATTGTTACAGAGCACGCGCCGCACGCCGGGGCGGACCTCCTCGACGACGCCGGCTTTCAGCGGAAAGTTGCGGTTGAACGGGACATCGTCGTTGTCGGACATGGCTTGCTCATACCTTGCTGACTTCGTCATGCCCGGCCTTGCGCCGGGCATCCACGTTCTTCTCTCCAGCTAGAACGTGGATGGCCGGGACAAAGCCCGGCCATGACGCAATTGGAGAGTTCAGTTGCATTCCATGCCGAGGTGCGCCGGCTTAGAAAAACGCCTGAATGCCCGTGATCGCGCGGCCCAGGATCAGGGCGTGGACGTCGTGGGTGCCCTCGTAGGTGTTGACCGTCTCGAGGTTATGAACGTGGCGCATCACGTGATACTCGATCGAGATGCCGTTGCCGCCGTGCATGTCGCGCGCGACGCGGGCGATGTCGAGCGCCTTGCCGCAATTGTTGCGCTTCATGATTGAGATCATCTCGGGGGCGAACTTGCCCTCGTCCATCAGGCGGCCGACGCGCAACGAGCCCTGGAGGCCGAGCGCGATCTCGGTCTCCATGTCGGCGAGCTTCTTCTGCACGAGCTGGGTCGCGGCGAGCGGCTTGCCGAACTGCTTGCGGTCGAGCGTGTACTGGCGGGCGCGATGCATGCAGTCCTCGGCCGCGCCGAGCGCGCCCCAGGAAATGCCGTAGCGGGCACGGTTGAGGCAGCCGAACGGGCCCTTGAGGCCGGAGACGTTGGGCAGCAGCGCGTCTTCCGGAACCACGACGCCGTCCATCACGACCTCGCCGGTGATCGAGGCGCGAAGCGACAGCTTGCCGCCGATCTTCGGCGCGGAGAGGCCCTTCATGCCCTTTTCCAGCACGAAGCCGCGGATCTGGTTGTCGTGCGCGGCCGACTTGGCCCAGACCACGAACACGTCGGCGATCGGCGCGTTCGAGATCCACATTTTGCTGCCGGTCAGGCGATAGCCGTCGGAGACCTTCTCGGCGCGGGTCTTCATGCCGGCCGGGTCGGAGCCGGCGTCCGGCTCGGTCAGGCCGAAGCAGCCGACCCACTCGCCGCTGGCGAGCTTGGGCAGATATTTCTTGCGCTGGTTCTCGTCGCCATAGGCGTAGATCGGGTACATCACCAGCGAGGACTGCACCGAGTTCATCGAGCGATAGCCGGAATCGACCCGCTCGATCTCGCGCGCGACGAGGCCATAGGCGACGTAGCTCGCATTGGCGCAGCCATACTCCTCCGGCAGCGTGATGCCGATCAGGCCAAGCTCGCCCATCTCGTTGAAGATCTCGCGATCGGTCGTCTCTTCGAGATAGGCCTTGGTGATGCGCGGCAGCAGCTTGTCCTGGGCGTAGGCGCGCGCGGTGTCGCGCACCATGCGCTCGTCTTCGGTGAGCTGCTCATCGAGCAGGAACGGATCGTCCCACTGGAAAGAAGCCGCAGCCGGCTTGTCCTTGGCCTGAGGGCGCACGCTCATGAAACGTCCTTTCGCATCTGGTTCCGTCAAGAATTGCCCGACAAAGTAAAGTGCCACGGCAACAAGTGCAATTGCATCCTGGTTTCGGTCATTCCGGGGGGCGCAACGGCACGAGCCCGGAAACGACGTCGTCAGATTTCGAGCTGCTCGTTGGCGACGATCTCGATGCCGAAGCCGGACAGGCCCTTATAGTCGTGCACCGAGGAAGTGAGATGCCGGATCGAGGTGACGCCGAGATCGCGCAGAATCTGCGCGCCGACGCCGATCTCGCGCCACTGGCGGTTGCGGTCGGCCTCCGTCGACGTCTCGTCGGGCAGCGGGGCCACCGGCACGCCGGCGGCGCCGTCACGCAAATAGACCAGCACGCCACGCCCGGACGTCTTGAAATGCTCGAGCACGGCCGCCATCCGCTTGTGGCCGGTGAAGATGTCCTTGACGATGTTCGGCTTGTGGAAGCGCGTCAACACGTTCTTGCCGTCGCCGACGCCGTTATAGACGAAGGCGACGTGGGCGATGGAATCGAACGGAGAGCGGTAGGCATAGCCCTGCAAGGGGCCGATCGGGCTTTCGGTGACGAAAGTCGAGACCCGCTCGATCAGCTTCTCGCGCACCTGACGGTAGGCGATCATGTCCGCGATGGTGACGTGCTTGAGCTTGTGCTGGGCGGCGAAGCGGGCGACCTGTTCGCCCTTCATCACGCTGCCGTCGTCGTTCATCAGCTCGCTGATGACGCCGACGGGCGGCAGGCCGGAGAGCTTGCAGAGGTCGACGGCCGCCTCAGTATGGCCGGAGCGCAGCAGCACGCCGCCGTCCTTGGCGATCAGCGGGAAGATGTGGCCGGGCCGGGCGAAGTCGTTGGCGCCGACATTGGGATTGGACAGCGCGCGGCAGCACGAAGCGCGCTCCTCGGCGGAGATGCCGGTGCCGCCATCGGGCTTGTAGTCGATCGAGACCGTGAACGCGGTGGTGTGCGCGGAATCGTTGTGGGCGACCATCGGATCGAGCCGCAGGCGGCGCGCATCCTCGGTCGTCACAGGCGCGCAGACGATGCCGGAGGTATGGCGGATGATGAACGCCATCTTCTCGGCGGTGCAGAGCGAGGCGGCGACGATCAGATCGCCCTCGCCCTCGCGGTCTTCGTCGTCGGTGACGACGACGAGCTCGCCCCTGGCAAAGGCCTGCAAGACTTCCTGGACGGTATCGGGCATTTCCCAATCTCTATCGGTTATGGGCCGGAGGCTTAGCCGGACGCTTAGCCGGACTTGGGCCCAAGCGCTAGTGTCCTGGACGCAACCGCATATGCCTGATGACCGGCCCCGCCGGCGGGTTTCAGGCTTGCACCGAAGATACCAGGGATATAGGTGCACAATGCCCGGGAGGAAGACGGCCGGACGCCGTCAGGGCAGCACCTCTCGCCGCTCGCCGAGCCGCAGGTCGAGCTCGGCGCGCTTGTCCGCGAGCAGGCCAGCCTGGGCGGCCTCGATCACGGTAAACAGCTCGTGGGCGTCGCTGAGCCGGGTCACCGTGACGTAGCTGGCGCCGGCCTCGTAGAGCTCGCCGACATCGGCCAGCAGATCGGCGGTCGCAACGATCAGAGCGGTGGGGTTCAGCGCGCGGACATGGCGGACCAGCTTCGCATTGGTGGCGCCCTTCAGCAGCGAATCCGGCACGCTGAGGATGATCATCTCGGATTTGCCGATGCCGGCATGGAGCAACGTGTCGACATTGCTGATGTCGCCATAGATCACGTGCAGGCCGCGCGAGAGCAGGGTCTGGTACACATTGGGGTTGAAATCGACCACCGTGATCTGCTCGAGCAGCACCGGCGTCTGCCGTTCGATCTCGGCCAGCAGCGCGCTCGCCGCACGGAAAAAGCCGAGGATGACGATGCGACGGGCCTCGCCATGGCCGCCCTCGTGGCTCTCTTCGGCATGGCCGTTGCCGTGATCGAGATCGCGCAGGCCGATCCGCTTCAGCGGCCCGATCGCCCAGCGGGTGATCTCGTCGCTGCGGGTCATCACGAAGGTCGAGAGCACGGCCAGCACCACGAAGGCGAAAGAGGCCGCGTTCGCGGTTTCGGCTGCGATGTGGTTGTCGGTGACGCCGGTCTGGATCACCACCAGCGAGAACTCGGAGATCTGCGCGAGGTTGAGGGCCGGCAACAGGCTGGCACGCAGGCCCTGCTTCATCAGATAAAGCGGCGTGAAGGTCGTGACGAGCCGGCTCACCACCGTGAACAGCGCAATCATCAAGGCAAGCCCGATCACGGAGAGGCCGGGCACGGGAATGGTCATGCCGAGCGCGACGAAGAACAGCGTGATGAAGAAGTCGCGCAGCGTGGTGACCTTGGCGGTGACGTCGAGCGCGTAAGGGAAGGTCGAGAGCGAGACGCCGGCGATCAGCGCGCCCATCTCGCGCGACAGCGACAGCCGCTCCGCGGTCTCGGCAACGAGAAAGCACCAGGCGAGCGCGCCGAGCAGGATCAGTTCGGGCCGGCGGGCGATCTGGTGGAACAGGCGCGGCAGCACATAGCGGCTGACCAGCAGGGCGGCTGCGACCAGCACCGCGACACGGCCGATCGAGAGCAGGATGACGCTCACTTGCAGATTGGCGAGGCTCGGCTGCACCGCCAGGAACAGGATGGCGAAGATGTCCTGGAGCACGAGCACGCCGAGCGTGATGCGGCCGGGCAGCGTGTCGAGTTCGCGCTTCTCGTAGAGCACCTTGACGATGATGACGGTGCTCGACAGCGCGCAGGCGATACAGAGATAGACCGCATCGAAACGGCCGCCGCCGAGCGACAGGCCAATGCCCGCAAAGAACAGGACCCCGAGCAGGCAGCCGCCGAGCAGCTGGCCGCCCGCCGCGAACAGGATCACCTTTCCCGCCCGCACGATCTTCTTGAGGTCGATCTCCAGGCCGATCATGAACAGCATGAAGATCAGGCCGAGCTCGGAGATGACGCTGATCGATTCCTGCGAATGGACCCAGCCGGCGCCGAATGGACCTATGCAGAAGCCGGCGATAAGGTAGGCCAGGATCAGCGGTTGCCGGGAGAAATGGGCTGCTAGCCCCAGCATCCAGGCAAACAGGATAGAGAGTGTGATGTCGCGAATGAGCTCGTGCATGCCAAATGGGTCCGTTTTGCCGCACCCTAGAGACGGGTTGCGCCGCGGCAAGCGAGCAATTCGTCACATGCGGATCGTGCTCTGGCTGATAGCCCTGCTGGCTCCGTTCACGTCCACTTTGCCGGCCGCAGCGCAATCCAAGGTCAATATCGAGCAAAGCTTCGCCGATTCGCTCACCGCACTGCCGAAGGAGGAACTGGCCGTCGGCGGCGGGTTCTATGTGCCGGCCTATTCCAGCGTCGCGATGAGCCAGGGCAAGCTGCGCGTCGATTTCTCGGTGACCTTGAGCGTTCACAACGCCTCCGAGACGCAAGCACTGGTGGTCAAACGCATCGCCTATTTCGACACCGCAGGCAAGCAGGTCGAAAGCTATCTGAAGGCGCCGGTGGCGTTGAGGCCGCTCGCCACCATCTCGATCTTCATTCCGACCGACGACGTGCGGGGCGGGACCGGAGCCAATTTCCTCGTCGACTGGGCGGCAACCGGCGAAATCGCCGAGCCGGTGGTCGAGGCCCTGATGGTTGGCGGCGTCGCCAATGCGCATTACGCTTTCATCAGCCAGGGCCGTCCAACGAGGACGGCCGGCAAGAAGTAAGGCGGGCCCGCCTCCGGGCGGCTGGCAAGAAAGAAAAAGAACAAGGCTGGCCCGTGCAGCGCCAGCCACTAAAAAACAGGGAGATCGTCAACGGGGGAAGACAGGTGGCCGAAAAATATAAAGACTTTGAACTCCTGGTTGCCGAAATTCAGAGGCAACTGGCTCCAAAGGCAGAGGTGCTCCACAATCAACTTTTGGACGGCCGCTTGAGCAAGCGAAAGCGGCAGATAGACGTCCTCGTAAGAGAGAAAGTTGGGCAGTACGATATCAGTATCATCATCGACTGCAAGGATTACAAGAAGCCGGTAAACGTTAAGGGGGTCGAGGAATTTTATGGCCTTTTGACCGACGTCGGCGCTCAAAAGGGAGTTCTCGTTTGCCCAAAAGGCTTCACAAAATCCGCGAAAACCCGAGCTGACGGCTATCAACTCGACCTATACAGTCCCTTCGATACAGGGGCGCACAAATGGCAGGTGAAGCCGACAATACCCGCGGTCTGTGATTTTCGAGAGGCCCGGATGGCGTTTCGCTTTCAGATGGCCGCACCATACCCATTTAAGCTGGCCGGCGACTTCTTTTCTGCTGTCAAGGCGTTCGACGATAATGGAATTGACCTAGGTACTTGCCTCGATTCTGCTTCGGCTCGATGGGACCGAGGTGACTACCCGATCGAGCCGGGCATTCACGAAGATCTAGATATCTTTCCAGCAAGGACAGTGCAAATGGACAACGGGTACGGGAAGCTCGTCCCCGTCGAGATGTCGGTTTCCCTACATGTGGAGCAGCACCTCTTTACAGGACAACTGCCGGTCCCAAAGATATCGGGCTTCAGAGACGAATTCTCTGGCAAGGTGATTACAAACGCCTTCACTGTCGGCCTGTTGGACGTTGAAACCATTGCTCGCGACTGGAAGCGGCTCAACTCGATTGAGGAAGCCTCCGTGAAACCTGTCATCAAAATTCAAGGCCTCTATGGCTGGTCAGAACAAACATAGCGGTGGACTGATCATGGCTTACACTGCAACTGTTATCCCCGTGATGATCGCATCGCCTGGCGATGTCCTGACCGAGCGAAACATTGCTCGGCAAACCATCAACGACTGGAATTCAATCCATTCGCTATCCACAAAAACAATCCTAACTCCCGTTGGCTGGGACTCTCATGCGTCCCCCGACCTAGGTGGACGCCCCCAACAACTTATCAACGAACGCATCCTGAAAGATTGCGATCTATTGGTCGGCATATTTTGGACACGGCTGGGGACACCAACTGGCGACGCGGCGAGTGGGACCGTCGAGGAAATCCAGACCCATGTTGCCGCGGGTAGACCAGCAATGGTCTATTTTTCAAACGCTCCAGTCGCACCTGCCGCACTAAATCTAACCCAATATGAGGCCCTGCAGAAATTTCGCGCCTGGTGTGAGGGAGCCGGCCTAATATCTACATTTGACAATGCGCCAGATTTTCAAGCCAAGTTTGCTCGCGAGCTGCAGATTCAAATGAATGGGCATGAGTATCTGACGAACATACGCAAGGACATCGAGCAGTCTCTGCTAGAGAGAGCCCTGAACGACCTCTCGCAAGCTCCAATAAGTATTGGCCGACCACCAGAATTATCACCTGAAGCGAGAGAACTCCTCATCGAGGCTGCCGCGGATGATGATGGGTTCATTATGAAGGTCGAGCACATGAGTGGCGCTCACATCCAAACGAATGGAAAGACGTTTGGAGCAGAGAATCATCGAGTATTCTCGAAATGGCTCCGCGCAATCGAGCAGTTACAAAGTGAGAACCTTATTGAGGCGCGTGGCTACAAAGGCGAAGTATTCCAAATTACCGCGAACGGGTATGACCTTGCAGACAAGTTGGTCGTCTGACCGATCCTTGATACTTTCAATGCAAAGCTGCCCCGCTGATATATGCTCCTCTTGTCAAGTTGGATAGGAACAAGAACGCAGGCCTGCGCAAAGCCGGCTGCTCAACAAGAACAAAACGAGGAACGCTCCCATGACGTCCAGCTTCGATTTCGCGCCCCTGTTTCCCGCAGGGCTGCCGGCCCCTTCCGCGCGCTGGACGGGCCTGGCCAAATACAGCTTCGTCGGCGGCAACAATGATTCCGAGCAGGTGCCGCTGGACGAGCTGATCGAGGCGGCCAACGCGGTGCTGCGGCGCGAGGGCCGGTCGCTTGCCACCTACGGTCTGGCGCACGGGCCGCAGGGCTACCTGCCCCTGCGCGAATTCCTGGTGACCAAGCTGAGGCGCGATGCCGGGATCAACTGCACGGTCGACGATCTCATGATCGTCTCCGGCTCGCTCCAGGCGCTCGACCTCGTCAACACGACGCTGCTGACGCGCGGCGATACCGTGATCTTCGAGCAGGACAGTTACCAGGGCTCGCTGACCCGCCTGGCGCGGCTCGGGGTCAACGTGGTTGGCATTCCGCTCGATGCGGACGGCATGCGCATGGACGCGCTGGCTGCGACGCTGGCCGATCTGAAGAGCCGCGGCATCCGGCCGAAATACATCTACACCATTCCAACCGTGCAGAACCCGACCGGCAGCATCATGCCGGAGAGCCGCCGCGCCGAACTGGTGCGGTTGGCGGCCGAATACGGCGTGCCCATCTTCGAGGACGATTGCTATGCCGATCTCGTCTGGTCGGGACAGCGGCCGCCGGCAATCCATGCGATGAGCCCGAACGGCGGCGTGATCCATATCGGCTCGTTCTCCAAGTCGATCGCACCGGCGCTGCGCGTCGGCTTCATCGTCGCGCCCTGGGATGTGATGTCGCGGATGCTGTCGCTGAAGACGGATGCCGGCTCCGGCGCACTGGAGCAGATGGTGCTGGCGGCCTATTGCAAGCCGCATTTCGCAAGCCATGTGCCGGCCCTGACGAAGGCGCTGCGCACCAAGCTCGACACGCTGATGGAAGCTTTGAACGAGCAGTTCGGGACGGCGGCGGAGTTCGAGGAGCCCAAGGGCGGCATCTTCCTGTGGGTGAAGCTGCCCGACCAGGTCGATACGCTGAAGCTGTACCAGGCCGCGCTCGCTGCCGGCGTCTCGATCAATCCCGGGCCGGAATGGTCGACCAACAAGAGCCATTCCAGCTCACGCCTCAGGCTGTGCTTTGCCAGCCCCACGCATCAGCAGATTCGCGAGGGCGTCGCCGTGCTGGCCGAGGTGTGCCGCAAGGAGTTTGGCGTGCCGGCCCGCAGCGCCAATGTGGAGAAAGCGAAAGCGTAGATGAGAGCGGCGGCACGGATCGCGCGATGGATACTCGGAATCTTCGTCGCTCTTGGCATGGTGGTCGTCGCGTCCGAAATCCTGGATTTCGCAACGAGCACTGAAGAGAGCGCTCGCGGAGAAGCACTGCTTGCCATTCAGCAAGAGTGTGCAAGACGCGGGATCGCTCCTGACCAGTTTGAGGGACCACGAAGAATCAAATCGCCTGGCCGGACCTACGGCTTTCTTTGGAAGGATCGGTCGAGTGGAGATCAGATCGTCACCCTGATCCGGTACTTCCCATCGAATTCGGAAGCCTGGTCGGTAGGCCGCGATTCGAGCTTCGAACCGTTCGATCCGCGTTGAACCGGTGTTCACGCCTCGACGTGAAACTCCACGTTGACCTGGCCGCTGCCGGAGGACGGAAAATAGTCACACAGCTGCTCGGCGGCTCCGCGATAGTCGTGCCAGCCGAGCGCGGCGAACAGCATGATGGTGTCGGCCATGCCGCCTTCACCGTTGCACTTGACGGCGTAGTCCGGAAGCATGTCGAGGAATTCGCGGTAGCGGCGGCTCTGCCACAGCTCGAGCACGCGCAAATCGACCTGGCGGTTGAACTCGCTGGCGACCGATGTCCACGCCTCGGGGCCGAGCTTCTTGTTCGGCCAGAGCCGGTGCGAGAGCGAGCCGCTGGCGAGGACGGCGACCCGCTCGCCGGATTCGTCGATCGCGCGGCGGGTCGCTTCACCGAGGATCCGGCTCTCCTCGAATGAGGTGAAGAGCGGCGAGGCGACCGAGACGACCTTGGCAAAGCCGTCCGGGTTCATGTAGTGCATCGGCACGATCGTGCCGTATTCGAGCCCGAGGCTCGCCACCTGATGGGCGATCACGTTCAGGCCCGCCTCCCCCGCCCTGTCAGTGATGGCCTGCGCCAGGGGCGTATCACCCGGCAGATCGTAGCACAGATCCTGGATCATCTGCGGCGCCTCGTGGCTCGTGAACGAGCCGCGATGCCTCGCATTGGCATTGATGTGGTAGCCGAAATTGGAGAGCCAGTGGGTGTCGAACACCACGAAGCAGGTGACGCCGCGCTCTCTCGCCCGCCGGCCGAGTTCGCGCAAGGACCTGACCGCCGGCTCGCGCGCGGCGCGCAACGGGCTGCCTGATAGCTCCGACAGCATCAACGATGGAACGTGGGTGACCTTGGCGGCGAGAACGAGCTGCCCCATGGCGGTCCCCCTCGAAGCGTCAGGCCGCCTGGGGCTGGCTGCCGTGGATCGCGGAGGCCAGCCGCAGCAACAGGACGATCGAGACGTTGCCCTTGCCGGCCTCGATCTGGGCGATGTAGCGCTCGGAAATCCCGGAGCGGCGAGCCAGCTCCCGGCGCGACAGGTCGCAGCGCATGCGCGAGGACCTCAAGCGGTCGCCGAGCTCGGTCAGAAACGCGGTCTCGGAATAAGGCGGCACGGCGCAGCTCCCCGGCAGCACTTCGCCCGCAAAATCCATGACTTGATTGAGCATTGGTCTATCCACGTTCGCCTTCTGGAGCCGCCATCCTACCCCTGATACGGCCGGCCTCATTGATGCGGATCAAATTCGCGCGCAATCGGCGGCGGCCGTGGACGACCGCGAGCCGGATGCTACACTTTGGAATTCTTCAAGGCGGGGCTTTTCAGGACATGACGCGTTGTTTGGGCCGCTGGACCACGGCTGCCGTGGTGTGGATCGCGTTCACGTCCATGGCCGGCGCCGAGACGCTTGCGGCGACGGTCGAACGATGGGGCCTGCTCGGCTCATGGGCGGTCGATTGCGCCGTCAGCCCCGCCCGCGACAAGGGTGCGCTCCTGACTTACGAAATCCGGAAGGACGGCCGGGTGATGTACCGACGCAATTTCGGCGACGCCAAGGACGAAAACGAGGTCGTGTCCGCTACGGTCAATGCCGAGGGCCTGCTCAATGTGATGGTGTACTTTCCATCGCTGCATCAGACCCGCGAGTTCGGGCTGCTGCTGGCGAAGGACGGCAGCCTGCGCGCGATCTACAATCGCGGCGAGCGCGGTGCGTACACGATCAGGGACGGCAAATACATCGCCACGGGCGCGCCGACGCCCGTGCAGCAGCGCTGCGATTAACAGCCGTTCAGAATTCTCTCCCAGTTCCTCCGGAACGTTCACGCGCATGCGCGGTTTAGATTTGCATTCGTTTGGAGGAGGACATCATGAAGAAACTTGGTTATGTGGTTGCAGCGCTCGGTGCACTCGTCATCGCGGCGCCGACGCTGGCGAGCGCGGAGACGGTGGTGATCAAGCGCGGCCATCACGGCCCGTACGGCGCCCGCGCCGAATTCCGCGAGCATCGCGATCATGGCTGGCATCGTGGCTGGCACCATCGCGACAGGGTCGTCGTGATCAAGCGCAGCGGCCACCGCCACCATTGGGACTAACGCGCGACGCAACATGGAAATGGCCCCTCACGGGGCCATTTCTTTGTGCTCTCTTTTCCTTCTCCCCTTGTGGGAGAAGGTGGCGCGAAGCGCCGGATGAGGGGTCTCTCTCGGCGAATTCAAACTGACAGAGATGTGCACGCGGAGAGAAGCCCCCCCTCACCCGGCTCGCCGCTACGCGGCGAGCCACCCTCTCCCACAAGGGGAGAGGGTGACAGTGCGCCCAGCGTCGACTTTTAATCCCACGCCGGCGCGAAGCCGGGATTGACGCAGCGCCTGTCCTTCGGCAGCGCGGCGATCCTGTTGCGGTCGGCCTCGTCGAGCGTGATCTTCAGCGCGTCGAGATTGGCCTGCTGGCTCTCGCGGCGCGACGCTTTCGGAATCGCCGCGACGCCGTTCTGGTCGAGCAGCCATTTCAGCGCGACCTGGGCTGCGGTCGCATCATGCTTGGCGCCGATCTCGGCCAGCACCGGATCCGAGGCAACGCGCCCCTGCGCCAGCGGGCAGTAGGCGACCAGCGGGATCGACCTGGCATTGAGATAGGCCAGCACCTTCGATTGATCGAGCAGCGCGTGATATTCGATCTGGTTGCAGGCGATCGGTGCCCTGATGTCCTCGACGGCGGTCTTGAGCAGCGCGGTGGTGAAATTGGCGACCCCAATCGCCCGCGTGCGCCCCTCCTCCTTCAGCTTCATCAAGGTCTCGAACACCGCGCCCCAGTTCGCCGACTTGGACGGCCAGTGCACGAGGTAGAGGTCGACATGGTCGAGCCCAAGCTTTTTCAGGCTGGCGTCGAAGGCGCGGCGGATCGCGTCGGGCGCCAAATTCTCGTGCCAGACCTTCGTCGTGACGTGCAGCTCGCTGCGCGGCAGGCGGGCCGCGGCCAGCGCGGCGCCGATGGCTTCCTCGTTGGCGTACATTTCGGCGGTGTCGACGTGGCGATAGCCGATCGACAGCGCGCTCTCGACCGCGGCGCGGCAGGCATCGCCCTGCATGCGGAAGGTGCCGAGGCCGAGCTTGGGCATGCTGATGCCCTGTGTCTTCAGATTGTCCATGAAACAGGCTCCTGACGTATTTCAGCCCGCGAGATGCCCGCGGTGAGGCCGCGGGGACAGACTCTTCGGTGATGGAAAAGAGGTGGCGGGGGACGGCACCATAGCGCGACGGCCAAAGGAAACCAAATCAAGATCAGTTTAGCGAGATAGCCGGCGGGCATCGCCGCAACAGCCAAACGGCATTTCAGATGATCGCTCTCTCCTGTCAGCATCTCACCATCGCGGTCGTTCCGGCCGCAGGCAATCAGGAGACGATCATGAAGACGCTTTTGACGATGGCCTTTGTAGCGGCAGCCCTTGCCAGCGCAGTTCCGGCGCATGCCGACGGCTTTGCCTACACGGGCTCGCCCAAACAGGGCGAATTCTTTGTCCGGCAGCCCGCAGCTCCGCGAGCGCCTGACTGGATGAATGCGCGCGCGGAGGCTCCGCAGGCCGCGCCCCGTCCGGTGCGCGGCGGCATCGGCTTGCGCATGCCTTAGGAATGCTGCGCCACCACGGCCGGGCGCGCCTGCGGCTGCGGCACGATGTCGACCGACCAGAGGTCGCGGTTGTCGACGTCCTTCAAGGTCACGGTCATCACGCCGGTCGCGCCGTCGATGTCGACGCGGCCGAAGAACTGCAGGCCGAAGCACGGCGCGAGGTTCTCGCCCTGCGCTGCGCTGCAGCCGTTCTGGTACATCGCGACCGGGCCGAAGGTATTGTCGAGCTCGCCGGGACCCCAGGTGCCGGCGTGCAGCGGGCCGGAGACGAACTCCCAGAACGGCTCGAAGTCCTGGAACTGCGCCTTGTTCGGATCGTAGTAGTGCGCGGCGGTGTAGTGCATGTCGGCGGTGAGCCAGACGATGTTGCGCACGCCCGCGCGCTTGATCGACGCCAACAGGTCGGCGATCTCGTGCTCGCGCCGGTCAGGCGGCCCATTGCCGAGCGCGACCGCATCGAGGCTGACCAGGCCGATCGGCAGGTCGGCCGCGACCACCTTCCAGGTCGCGCGCGAGGCGGCCAGCTCCCGCTTCAGCCAGGCGAGCTGCTCGGCCCCGAGAATCCAGCCGCGATGGTCGTCGCCCTTGTTCCAGGTCTCATCGCGAAAACTGCGCATGTCGATCATGAAGACATCGAGCAGCGGACCGTAAGCAATCTTGCGATAGACCCGCCCCTGCCGAGCGCCGACGTCGCGGATCGGCATGAAGTCGAAGAAGGCGCGGCGGGCGCGCGCGACCAGGCGCGGGGTGCCGTCGTCCTCATAGCCGGCGGCGTCGTGGCTGCCGGTCGGCGACCAGTCGTTGGTGACCTCGTGGTCATCCCATTGCGCAAACATCGGCACGTTCGCGTGGAAATCGCGAAAATGTGCGTCGAGATGGTTGTATTTGTAGTTGCCGCGAAATTGCGCCAGCGTGTGCGCGACCTCGGACTTTTCCTCGGTCACGATGTTGCGCCAGGTCTCGCCGTTGGGCAGCTTCTGCTCAGGTGGAATCGTGCAGTCGGCGTAGATGTGATCGCCGGAGTGAATGAAGAAATCGGGGCGATTGTCGAGCATGGTGCGATAGCTGCGATAGCCGCCACGCGCGATGTCGATGCCCCAGCCCTGCCCCGCGGTGTCGCCGGACCACAGGAACGAGATCGACTGCCCGGTTGCCGGCGCGGTGCGGAAATGGCCGACGCGGCTTTCGCCGGCAATGCCGGTCGCGATGTCGTCGAAGCGCACGCGATAGAAGATGTCCTGCCCCAGCGGCAGATCGCTCAGCAATAGCTTTGAGGTGAAGTCGGCCTCGGGCAACGCATCGCCGGAGGCCGCTGCAATGATGGTCCTGAAACTCTCGACCGTCGAGCATTCCACCTGCATGCGCGCGGGCCGGTCGGCACGCGCCCAGATCACGGCGGAGCCCTCCGAGACGTCGCCGGACTGGATACCGCCGGCGATCCGCGGGCGGTCGGCGGCACGGCTGATGGATGGCTTTGCGAGCGCGGCCAAGGCGAGGCCGGACGTGGAGCGGACCAGGAACTGCCGCCGGGTCCATGCGCGCGCGGCGCGGAGCGTTGCCATTCAGAAAACCTTCGTCGAATCGCGACGGAAGGTGCCTGCGCCGTTTGACTCCCGGCTTACAGTTTCTTGACCCGAGGCCTACGGTTTTGCGACGCGGGGATGACGGTCGGCGGCGGGCCTAGGGTGAATTTGGAAGAACGCCGACTTGATGGCCATCGGACGAGCGTCTTGCCGCCTTCCTCGCCTGCTGGTCCAGTTTCGCGAGGTATCCGGTCAGCATCGCCAACGGGAGCGTAACGAAGACGCTACGTGCGTGCCACAGGCTGTAGCTGTACATGGCTTCGCCGACCTCGGTGAGCTTTCCGTGGCTTGCGAGATAGAAATGCCCCGCGACGATCTTGCCATTGACTGCGTCGCCGCCGATCGCGAACGCGCCAATGACGAACGCGACGAAGTTCAAGATACACAGACCGCAGACCGTCAGCAGGCATCGATAGCGGAGATCGGACATTGAGCATCATCCCGTTGCGCCGTCTCAGGCAATGCAGCGGACATCAATCACAACCCAACTATCCAGGAGCCTCAGCGCTGCCAGTTGCAGATGCCGCCGGAGCGGCAGGGCCAGGTCTGGATGCGGGTATCCCTCGCCTGCGCATCCAGCGGATTGCCGTGGCGATGCGCGAGCCTGGTGCGGGCCGCACCACGCGGCTGCGCGGACTTGACGTGCGCGACCTTCGGCTCCGACACATGCACGCGTTCGGCGACGACCTTCTTCGGCACATCCACCGGCTCGGCGCGGGCCTGCGCTTCGTTGCCGCCGCGCGCCTCCAGCGCGACAGGCGCAAATTGCGTCTCGGGCCCGAGCCGCTTCGGTGACAGCACGGCCTTGGACAGGTCGAGGCCGAGAAATTCGTCAGGCTTGTAGTCATCAGCGCGCGACACGCCGCCCCATGCGAGCACGAGGGCCACGGCAACAGCAAAAGGAACGCTCTTCAGGACCACGGACGCCTCCTGAAATTGATTATGAAAGAGGTAATTTACCCCTATTTAGGAGGCGTCGCGCGCAATTCCAGCGGCCAAGTGCCGCCGTGGTTAAGAAGTTTGACGGTGTCAGGCGACCTTTCGCGCCGCACCCGCTCCGTCCAGGAACCCCATCAGGCGACTGCGGATGATGGTTTCCGCCTCGCTCATGATGCGATCGACGAGTTCCTTGCAGGAGGGGATGTCATGGATCAGGCCTGCGACCATGCCGCAGCTCCAGGCACCGGCGTCCATCTGCCCGTCCAGCATGATCCTCGGATAGACGCCGGCGACCTGGTCGTGGATGTCGTCGATGGTGAGCTTGTCGCCCTTGGCGCGCTCGATCTCGAGCAGACGATCGACATTGGCGTTCTTCAGCACGCGTTCGGTATTGCGCAGGCTCCGCATGATCAGACGGGTGTCGAGCTCGGTCGCGGCGACCAGCGCGTTCTTCACGTTCTGATGCACCGGCGCTTCCTTGGTCGCGATGAAGCGCGTGCCCATGTTCATGCCGGCCGCGCCCAGCGACAGCGCCGCGACGAGGCTGCGCCCGTCGGCCATGCCGCCGGAGGCCACGAACGGGATCTTCAATTCCTCCGCAGCGCGCGGCAGCAGGATCATGTTCGGAATGTCGTCCTCGCCGGGATGGCCGCCGCACTCAAAGCCGTCGACGCTGACGGCGTCGCAGCCGATCCGCTCGGCCTTCAGGGAATGGCGCACCGAGGTGCATTTATGGATCACCTTGATGCCGGCGGCCTTCAGCGCGGGCATATACGCTTCCGGGCTGCGGCCGGCCGTCTCTACCGCCTTGATGCCACCTTCGACGATGGCCGCGATGTATTCCGGATAAGGCGGCGCCGCGAAGGTCGGCAGGAAGGTGAGGTTCACGCCGAACGGCTTGTCGGTCATGTCGCGGCAGCGCGCGATCTCTTTCGCCAGCAGCTCCGGCGTCTTCTGCGTGAGACCGGTGATGATGCCGAGCCCGCCGGCATTGGAGACGGCGGCGGCCAGCTCGGCGAAGCCGACGAAATGCATGCCACCCTGGATGATGGGGTGCTCAATGCCGAACAGTTCGGTGATCGCGGTCTTCACTTAGGCTTCCTCCCGGATTTCGGTTTGTATGGGATCAGTCTAGCCGCAGTCCCGTGCCGCGGTCACCATTTCTCTCCGAAGGGCCGGATCTCCATCTCGAACGTCCAGGCGCTCTTCGGTTGCTGATAGAGCTGCCAATAGGAATCGGCCACGGCGGACGGCGGCATCAGCAGGTCGGGATTATCCAGCGCGTTCGGGCCGAGCGCTTCGAGCCGGCGCTGCCGCACCCATTCAGTATCGACGCCGGAATCGATGATGAGATGGGCGACATGGATGTTCTTCGGCCCAAGCTCGCGCGCCATTGCCTGTGCCACCGCGCGCAGTCCGAACTTGGCGCTGGCGAACGCGGCAAAGCCGCTGCCGCCACGCAAGGAGGCCGTGGCGCCGGTGAAGAAGATGTTGCCGCCGCCGCGCGGCAGCATCAGCCGCGCAGCTTCCCGGCCGGCGAGGAAGCCGGAATAGCAGGCCATCTCCCACACCTTCCGGAACACGCGCTCGGTGGTGTCGAGGATCGGGAAATTGACGTTGGCGCCGACATTGAAGATGCAAACGTCCAGCGGTGCGTGCTTGTCGGCATCGTTGAGGAAGGAGATGACCTCTTCCTCTTTCCGCGCATCGAGCGAGCGCGCGTGGATCTCGCCGCCGGCGGCCTCGATGTCCTTCACCAGAGGCGCCAGCTTCTCGCCGTTGCGGCGTCCGGCGAAGACCGAAAAACCCTCGGCAGCGAACTTCTTGGCAATCTCGGAGCCGATGAAATCGCCGGCGCCGATGACGGCAGCTGTCGCGTTTCGCTTGGGCAAAGGTCGCCTCCTCCGGTGCGGATGTCATTGGGCCGGAGGCTATAGTTCTAAAATAGAACTGTCAAATCTCGAGGCCGACTGCTAATTTGCAGTGAGAATTTCGTTGATCAGTCAAGTTAGTTCCTTTTTCTGACTCACTAGCCAAGCCGGAGACCGGATCATGAAATGGGACACGCTGGACGAAGAGCCTTGTTCGCTTTCCCGCACCGTCGCCGTGGTCGGCGATCGCTGGACGCTTCTGATCCTGCGCGAATGCTTTTTGCGCGTGCGACGCTTCGAGGGATTTCAGTCCTCGCTGCAGATCACGCGACACCTGCTCTCGGAGCGGCTGAAGAAGCTGGTCCGCTTCGGCATCCTGCGCCGCGTCCCCTATTCCGAGGCGCCCAAGCGCCACGAATACATCCTGACGCAGAAGGGCCTCGACCTCTACCCGATCATCATGGCGATGGTGCATTGGGGCGACACCCATATGGGCGACGAGCGCGGCCGCCCGCTGCTGCACGAGCACAAGACCTGCGGCAAGCAGTTCGATCCCGTGATGGTGTGCTCCGAATGCGGCGAGGTGCTGCACGCCAAGCAGGTGCATGTCCATGCGGGGCCGGGACGACGGGAGATGGCCGGGTAAGCCCGCGTCCTGCATCTCCGCCGTTGTGATGCTCTACGCGAAGGGAACGCCGTAATAGGTGTTGATGCCGCGCACCGCGGCGTCGTCGCCCCAATTCCAATCGCTGCGCTCGCCATATTTCGGCGCGCCTTCGAGCGACTTGGCGGTGATCCCGGTGACATAGCCTCCGAGCTCGGTGTCGTATTTCAGCGACTGCCAGGGCAATGGATAGTGGTCGTTGCCGAGGCCCAGAAATCCACCGAAGCCGAGCACCGCGTAGGACACCTTGCCGCTGACCTTGTCGATCATCACGCGTTCGATCGAGCCGATCTTGTTGCGATCCGCACCATAGACCGACGTTCCCTCGACCTTGTCGCTGCCGATCAGCCGGCCGATTTCGCTGCGGTCCAGTTCGCCTTGATTCATCATCGCGATTCTCCGCTCTGCCGATGTGCGGGACCAACCGGGCCTGAAGATGATCGTTCCAAAACACGCCGTGAGCCGCAGTGCCACGCGACGGGGTGGATCTAAAGCGCGATGAGATTGGGATGAATCATCATCGCGCTTTAGGTCGTTGTTTGAGCATGATCTTTTCGGAAAACCGCTGCACACTTTTCCGGATCATGCTTTAGCGGACCGATGCCGCCCCTTGCGGTGACAGGAATTCAAACATCTCGGCGGCTGCCTGGAGTTGCTCGATGCGAGCCGCAACGCAATCGCGCTGAACGCCGAGCGGCAAGCCCGCAAGCTCATGCTCAAGCCGCAGCCTGTGTGCATCGAGCCGTTGCTCGAATGTGTGGGGTTCAGATCGTCTTCGCATCGTCCGTCCTCGGTGGTTGCAGGCCCGGGCTGTTGGCCCAGCGCTCGACTTGCTCAATGACCTTCTGGTGGCTTGGGCGCACCGGCTGCGGTGCTTCTCGTTCCTCGGAAAGCTTGCGGGGTAACCTGACCTCATCCGTCATGGCGCATCTCCCTTTCTCTTTAAATGCGCCTTGGCGGAGATCGTTTCAAGTCATAACGTATTGATTTTATTTGAATATCTTGCTCAATCGGCGCTTTTTTGGACTCCTGTGGAACTCCCGGCAAGTTGGCGCATTTAGCAAAATACTCAACTTACTCACTTTGTGTGATTGACCATGAACGACCTTCGCGCCGAGCGCCTCCAGATCATGCTCTCGCCGGAAGAGCTGGCCGCTGTCGATGATTTCCGGTTCAAGCACCGCATGCCGACACGCGCTGCGGCGGTCCGCGAGCTGCTCAAATTCGGGCTCGCCGCCGCGGGCGTCGAGGCAAGCATCGACACGCCGGCAGGCATCAAATCCAGCGAGTTTGGTGTCTTTGGCCGCGGGCCTGAAGGACACACGCCCGCCAAGCCCGAGGGCGACGTTGAGGATTGAACCCCGGTCTCACCAACAAAAACGACCCCGGCACAGTGGGGTGCCAGGGCCGTCCTTGGAGATTGCTTCCGGCGCACCGGGGGCATGACAGCCGAAAGCAATCCATCGACTCTTCGCGAAGGGATTCGTTCCTCGCGTATTAACCGGTCGGCGCGTCGCCGGAATCGTCCGGCATCACGCCGGATCCCGGCGTCTTGCCGTTGTCGTTGAGCTTGGGATCGCGCGTCGCTTCACGCGACGGCGAGCCCTTAGAGCCCGTGTTGTGCGCGGTCTGCGCACGCTGCTTGTCGCGCGGCTGATCCTCAGCCCGCTTGTCCTTGACGATGCCGTGGTCGGAATGCGCCATGATGTCCTCTCGCCTCTCCAGATCCTGTCGAAGCGCTTACGCGCCGGAACGCCGAATGTTCCGGCGCGCAAGAGAGAGCAACGCTAGCCATGCGCTGCGTGCACCGAGACCACCGCATTTTCCTGATGCACCTGCCGGACCGTCGTCACCGTCGCAAACGCGACCGAGACGCTGAAGGCGAGAACGAGTGAGAGAAGTGCCAGACGCGGAGCCATCGCAAAACCTCCTCCTGGAATCAAAAAATCAGCACGATCGACTGTTCCCGGATGATCGTTGATTGGTCGCGCTCATTCCGTGAGCGATCTCACACGCGGATTCACGAAAACGAGATCAGGCATCCTGCCTTTGGCGGGTGCGGACCGTGACGGGCGGGATTTCGCCATCAAGCCAGTCCTGCTCGTTCGCGAGCGCCATCCAAGCCTCCGCCATGCGCGAATAGCGCCTGTGAGCGGGTTTGCCCTCGGCACGCTCGGCGAGCTGCAGGCAGTTGTCGGCGTTGTCCCTGAAAATGTCAGATTGCTTCATGGATAAAAACGTGGGGACGGAACCAACGTTCCGCAACCGTCCTTACCGCATCGTAACGTTGAGGGAACTTCGCACGCCATCCGCCATTGATAGCGATGCGAGTCCTTGTCGCGATCATCCTGATGCTCATCAGCACCGCAGCTCTTGCCGACAGCACCGGCGAGCGAAGGCCGGGCGACCGCGCGCCGACGGCGATCGACGTCATCAACGGCCTGTACGCGTTCAGCCGCTTCCAGCAGGGCCTGTTGGAGAGCACCGACCTGAAAGGCAATGCGGAGGTGAAGAACCTCGCCGCCTTGCGTGCCGAAGAGGCGGCGAAACGCGACAAGGCCCTGAAGGACATTCAAGAGGCGATCGGTGCCGAGCCGCGCGTCGGCAAGACAACGGCGGCCGCCAGCCTCGCCGAGCCCGACACGTCGGACGGACCAGCTTACGTCCGAACCTTCTATGCCGCGCAGATCGCCGAATACGAATCCACCATCGCCCTGCTCGAACGCTATCTGAAAGTCCCCGACAATGCGGCGCTAGCCGGGTTTGCCCGCGACCAACTGCCAGTGCTGCGTTCGCAGGTGAAGGATGTGGAGCGTACGATGGCAGACAAGTAGCCCCCGATTCGTCTTCCGGCGGCCACCCACATGCGGCGCCTGACCGGTCGACTGGCAGCCCGCGACGTGACCGCAAAGACGGCAAATCGGTCCAAAATTTCCTGGAACCGGGTGGAACCAATCGCCTCCGTCGTCGTTATCGCGGTCGGGCTGAGCAAAGCAGGTTCCATTTCCTCGCGTCGCAACCTTGGCGCTTGATTTCGAATTTGGCTGACGCTCTAGTTTGATGAATTGCGTCACGCCTGAGATTCGGCCGACGCCTGCGGGGGAATCAGTATGAGCGACCTCGAACCCGGATCTGCATCACGCTCCGGTCGTCGCGTCCCAAAGCCAAGAGTCAACGGTACGTCAGAGCCGGATTCCCGACAGGAGCTGCTGCTCGCGCTGCAAGCCATGCGCAGCGGCGATTTTTCCGTCCGGATGAGCGGCGACTATCTCGGTATCGACGGCAAGATCGCCGACACTTTTAATGAAATCATCGCCGCCAACCAGCGCATGGCGCAGCAGCTCGAGCTGGTCGGCCAGGTGGTGGGGCGCGAGGGCAAGACCCGGCAACGTGTGAAGTTCGGCCTCGCCTCCGGCTCCTGGGCCGACATGGAAGGCTCCGTCAACACGCTGATCGACGACCTGCTGTGGCCGACGCGCGAGGTGACGCGTGCGGTCGCTGCGGTGGCGCAAGGCGACCTGCTCCAGACCGTCAAGCTCGACGTCGATGGCCGCCCGCTCCGCGGCGAATTCCTGCAGTCGGCGAACATCGTCAACACCATGATCAAGCAGCTCGGCGTGTTCACCTCCGAGGTGACGCGCGTCGCGCGCGAGGTCGGCACCGAAGGCAAGCTCGGCGGCCAGGCCCAGGTGCCGGAGGTGACCGGCGTCTGGAAGGATCTGACCGAGAGCGTCAACTCGATGGCGAACAACCTGACCAACCAGGTTCGCAACATCGCCGAGGTGACGATCGCGGTCGCCAACGGCGACTTGTCCAAGAAGATCACCGTCGACGTCCGCGGCGAGATCCTCCAGCTCAAGGAAGCCATCAACACGATGGTGGACCAGCTCCGCTCCTTCGCCTCCGAAGTGACGCGCGTCGCCCGCGAGGTCGGCACCGACGGCAAGCTCGGCGGCCAGGCGATCGTGCCCGGCGTCGCCGGCACCTGGAAGGATCTCACCGACTCCGTGAACGCGATGTGCGGCAACCTCACCGCACAGGTCCGCAACATCGCCAACGTCACCACCGCCGTGGCGCGCGGCGACCTCTCGCGCAAGATCACGGTGGACGTGCGCGGCGAAATCCTGGAGCTGAAGGACACCATCAACACCATGGTCGACCAGCTCAATTCGTTCGCCTCCGAAGTGACGCGCGTCGCCCGCGAGGTCGGCACCGAAGGCAAGCTCGGCGGCCAGGCCCAGGTCCCCGGCGTCGCCGGCACCTGGAAGGACCTCACCGACAACGTCAACTTCATGGCGTCGAACCTGACCGCGCAGGTCCGCAACATCGCCGACGTCGCCACGGCGATCGCCGGCGGCGACCTCTCCAAGAAGATCACCGTGAACGTCTCGGGCGAGATCCTTCAACTGAAGGAAACGCTGAACACCATGGTGGACCAGCTCAACGCCTTCGCCGGCGAAGTCACGCGCGTCGCGCGCGAGGTCGGCACCGAGGGACGTCTCGGCGGACAGGCCAACGTGCTCGGCGTCGCCGGCACCTGGAAGGACCTCACCGAAAGCGTCAACTCGATGGCGTCGAACCTGACGGCGCAGGTCCGCAACATCGCCGAAGTGACGACGGCGGTCGCCGGCGGCGACTTGTCGAAGAAGATCACGGTGGACGTGCGCGGCGAAATCCTCGAGCTGAAAGACACCATCAACACCATGGTGGATC